>NZ_PKRO01000023.1 GCF_002855495.1 Porphyrobacter sp. TH134 | reverse complement strand
GAGGCCGGCTTCTGATCCCTTGCATCAAAAGACACCCCCCTGTCCTCACTCGATGTCCCAGAAAAATCAAACTGGCCCGGCTTTCGCAACAGGTCTAGTTTACTCTACCGGGTGTCTTCGCGCTTAACCCCTATCCAGCTGCGATCAATGGCAGTTTGTGGACTCTGTTCTACGAAGTGCTCTGTTATGGTGGTGTGGTTGTGCTGGGGCTCGCTGGATTGTTTAGGCACCGGATGCTCTTTCTGGCTTTCACCGGCGTGGTTGCAGTCTTCTTCATTATCGCGCTGGACTGGAGCCCAACGCATCCAGCACTTCGCAGGGTCGATCTGCTCATTCAGGTGGGTTACCCATTTGTGCTTGGGATGGCTGCCTACCTGTGGCGGGACCGCTTGTCGCTCAACTGGAAGATCGGCGGCTTGCTCTGGCTACTATGCATCCCGATGCTGTATTCTGCTTATGCGCCCTTCTTCGTCGTCAGTGCGCTTGCATACTCTGTGTCAATTTTCGCCTTCGTGCCGAGAGGCGTGCTTATGCGATACAACAGCATTGGTGATTTCTCTTACGGGATCTACATCTATGCTTTTCCAATCCAGCAGCTTGTAGCGATGAATAACGCTGATTTTGGTCCGTATGAAAATATGGCCTGGTCATTTCCTCTTGTACTCATCATTGCGATCGCCTCTTGGAAATTCATCGAGGAACCCGCGTTGCGATACACGGACTGGCTGGCTGATCGCTTCCAGATCATGAAGGCGAGGGTCGGGGCTTAACGCGGAAGGCTTGTTTAACAGCCGAGCCGGCCCAGAGGGCCGCAACCCGTCCAGCGCCAACGGTCCAGAGGCAGTGGTGCCTGCTAGCATCGCATATTCGCCAGACCTGGGATATCCTCGGGCAGCGATCCCGCCTTGGGACGCAGCGCGAACACGGTTATGAAGCGGCATGATCATTGAGACGCAGCTGAATGATGGAACGCCCGTCTGCATTCGCCGGGTGCGCAAGGATGATGAACAGCGCATCAAGGATGGAATCGCGCAGCTTTCGCCCCAGTCGCGCTATCTGCGGTTCTTTTCCGGCATGCGCGAGGCGCCGCCGCAGGTGATCCGCGCGCTGGTCACGGTCGATGGGCACGATCACATCGCGTGGGGCGCGCTGCGCTCGGATTTGCCCGAAGTGCCAGCGCTGGGCGTGGTCCATGCCTTCCGCGAAGCTGATGATCCGGGCGCCGCGGAGTTTTCGGTCGCGGTGGTGGATGCCTATCATGGCCGCGGCCTTGCGCGTCTGCTGACAGCGGTGCTGCTGCTCGATTGCCAGCGCGAAGGGTTGGCGCGGCTGTCGGTCAACATCCTGCCCGAAAACCGCCCGGCGCTGACGCTGGTCCGCTCGCTCGGGGCGGAAGGGAAGGGGTTTGATGCCGGCGTCTCGCAGCTGGAGATCGACATTGCCGAGGCGCTGTCAGCGCTCAGGGCGGAAAGCGATGTGCCGGGGCTGGCGGCGGTCTTCGATCAGTTCGGCGCTTCCAACGGGCTGTGACAGCCTCTAGGGCGGGGGGATGATACCCCCTCGCATTCTCGTATTGGGCACCGGCGGCACGATTGCCGGTGCGGGCAGCAGCGCCACGGGCGCAGCGTACCGGCCCGGCGGCCTCGCGCTCGAAACCCTGATTGCGCACCTCGATGCGCTGGGCCTTGCAGCGCAGCTGGTGCCGCAGGATGTGGCGCGGATCGGCTCGCAGGATATCGGCATGGCGGAATGGCGCGCGCTCCACGCGGCGTGCATGGGCGCACTGGCCGATCCGGCGGTGGACGCGGTGATCATCACCCACGGCACGGATACGGCAGAGGAAACCGGCTTCCTGCTGGATCTGACGCTGCCCACCGCCAAGCCGGTGATCCTTGTCGGGGCGATGCGGCCCGCCGATGCGGTGGGCACGGACGGGATGCGCAACTTCGCCAATGCGGTGAAGGTGGCGAGCGACGCAGCGGCGGCCGGGCGCGGCGTCATGCTGGTGATGGGCGATGCGGTGCTGCCCGCGCGCGATGCGCGGAAGGCCGCGACCAGCGCCATCGACGCCTTCCGCACCTTCCCGCGCGGCCCGCTGGCGCGCGTGACCCCCTCAAGCCTCGACTGGTTCGGCCCGCCCCACCGGTTGGGAGAGCCGGCGCGCTATCCGTTCCCGGCAGAGCTGCCGCGGGTCGCGATCCTCACGGCGGGCGCGGGGATGGATGCAAAGCCGGTCGAAGCCCTGCTCGGCATCGGCGCGCGCGGGATCGTGCTGGCGGGCATGGGGCAGGGCAATGCCCCGGCGAGCGTGCTGGAAGCCCTGTCCCGTGCGGCGGCGAGCGGCGTCCCGGTGGTCCGCGCCAGCCGCGTCGATGAAGGGCTGGTCGACCGCAATGTCGAGGTCGATGACGATGCCTTGGGGCTGGTCGCAGCACGGGCGCTCGGCCCGGCCAAGGCGCGGATGCTGCTGATGGTGCTGGTGGCCAGCGGGATCACGGACGCGGACGAAGTGCAGGCGGCGTTTGACAGGGGGTAAGGCCTCCCGCCCGCATTCAGCATGGACCTTAACGGGGGATAGTGGCCTTATCACCCCATGCAAACCATGAGGACCCCATGACGCCCGACGATGAAACATGGATGCGCGAGGCGATTGCGCTGGCACGGACCAAGGGCAGCACCCCTGCCGATACGCCGATTGCCGCGATCATCGTGCGCGATGGGGCGATCATCGCCGCCGAAACCAACCGCACCGCCGAAGACAACGACGCCACAGCCCATGCGGAAATCTGCGCGTTTCGGGCGGGCGGGGCCAAAGTGGGCGATATGGAACTGCGCGGGGCGACGCTCTATTCGACGCTCCAGCCGTGCGGGATGTGCACCATGGCGAGCATCTGGGCCAAGGTCGGCCGGATCGTTTACGGTGCCGGGCGCGATGATGTTCACAAGATGTATTTCGAGGACCGTAATCTCGATACGGTCGATTTCATCCGCGATGCTTACCGCGATGATCTGAGCCTTGAGGGCGGGTGCCTGAAAGACGAATGTGCCGCGCTGTATTATCGCCCCGACGATGATGTGCCCGAGGAAGAGCAGGGCAATATCTGATCGGCCGGGCGCAGCAAGGGCGGGCACGCAGCAGCGGCCCGCCCGGTGCGCGGCTTAGCCCCAGGGTGTGACCAGATATTTCTCGCCGGTCTTCATCTGGCGGTAATCGCAGATCGCGGGCTTTTCGAGCATCCCTTCGAGTGTCACCTTCGCCTTGTAATGACTGGCAAAGGTGGTGGTGAGGTTCGCCTGGACGCGGGCCCGCATCCGCACCACGGTCTCCATCCCGGCGCGCGCGAGGAACGGCGTCAGCAGCCACCCGGCGATGCTCCATTGCAGGCCATAGGACGGCGTCAGGATGGTCGGGTTCTGGAGATCGAGCCGTCCGTAGATATACATCTTCTTCTGCTGGTTCGAGCCATAGCGCGAGAACTCGCTCATCTGGCTGACCGCGACCTGCTCCATCGCCTTCAGCACGCCGTCAGACGCCTGACCGCCGCCGATCGGATCGAAGCCGAGGAACGCGCCCGTCTCGGCAATCGCGGCGCGCAGGTCGGCCATGTAGGTGGGGGCGGAGCTATCGACCACGTAAGTCGCGCCCTGCGCCTTGAGCATCGCCACGTGTTCCGGCTTGCGGACGATGTTCACCAGCTTCATCCCGTCATCGATGCAGATGCGGTTGAGCATCTGGCCCAGGTTCGAGGCGGCGGCCAGGTGGACGATGGCCGAGTGGCCCTCCATCTTTGCAGTCTCGACAAAGCCCAGCGCAGTCATCGGGTTGACGAAGCTGGAGGCGCCGGTTTCGGGCGAATGCTCGCCCAGCGGCAGGCACATCATCGCGTCGGCGATGGCGTATTGCGAGAAGGCGTTGCCGGGCACGCAGGCAACGCGCTGGCCCATCAGGGCCTTGGCCATGTCGCTGTCACCCGTCGCGATTACCGTGCCGGCGCCTTCGTTGCCGGCGGGAAGCCGCTGGCCGTGGCGGGCCTTGTTCCCCGAAAGGAAGGGCTCGGGCATCGTGGCAACGACCTTGCCGGGAGTGTATTCGGCGGTCTCGAAATCAGCCGCGCTGGTCAGGATCGCGAGATCCGAAGGATTGATCGGCGCGGCCTCCATCTTGACCAGCACCTGATTGCCGGTGGGCGCGGGGAACTGGCTTTCCGCCACTTCCAGCGTCAGCTTGCCGTCGGCGGTGAGGGTGGTGAAAAGCTGCTTTCCGGTGGTCATGGCGATGTTCTCCCGTCCATTTTTCGTCATTGCGAGGAGCCGAAGGCGACGCGGCGATCCAGCTCCGGAACTGGATTGCTTCGCTACGCTCGCAATGACGAGATGGCTAGGGTGACGTTACGTCACTATTTCGGGATAGGTCGCCGCGACGAAATAGAGCCCGTGCGGCGGGGCGTTCAGCCCCAGCGCGCCCCGGTCGCGCGCCGCCAGCGCCTCGGCCATGCGGCGTTCCGGCCATGTGCCCGCACCCACCAGCTTGAGGCAGCCCACCATCGAGCGCACCTGATGGTGAAGGAAGCTGCGCGCAGCGGCGTGGATGTGGATTTCCTCGCCCACCCGCTCCACGTCCAGCTGATCGAGCGACTTCACCGGATCGGCCGCCTGACAATGGACTGACCGGAAGGTGGTGAAATCGTGCCGCCCCACCAGCGCCTGCGCCGCGCGGTGCATCGCGTCCGCGTCGAGCGGCTGGGCGACATGCCACGCCCGGTCGCGCTGAAGGGTCAACGGCGCGCGGCGGGCGGCGATCCGGTACAGGTAACGCCGGCTGGTGCAGGAAAAGCGCGCATGCCAATCATCCGGCACCACCTCGCAGGCGGTCACCGCGATGGGATCGGGCCGCACCTGCGCGTTGATTGCGGCCATCAGGCGAAAGGGGTCGAAGGGCTTTTCGATATCGACATGGCTGCGCATCGCCAGCGCGTGAACGCCCGCATCCGTGCGCCCGGCGGAGTGCAAGGTGACAGTCTCGCCGGTGATCCGGTGCAGCGCGTCCTCAACGGACTGCTGCACGCTCGGCCCGTGGGACTGGCGTTGCAGCCCGAAGAAGGGCGTGCCGTCGAATTCCAAGGTGAGGGCGAAGCGGGTCATTGCGCCAATCCGTCACCCCAGCGAAAGCTGGGGCCTAGGGCCGAATGCGCAGTGCTCGCCGCACTAGGCCCCAGCTTTCGCTGGGGTGACGAGAAAGGGTGGGTTTTCACGAAAGCACCGTCTTCGCCGCCACCGGCCGACCGCGCAGGAAATCGCTGCGCTCCAGCACCGGTTTGCCCGCGCGCTGAAGCCGCAGGGGCCGGATCGCGCCCATCCCGCAGGCGATGGTGAAGTCGTCGTCCAGCACCGTTCTGGGCGCACCGCTGGCGTCTGCCACCTCGGCGAGCAACAGCTTCACGCGTTCGCCCGCCAGCTCAAACCAAGCACCCGGAAACGGCGCCAGCCCGCGCACCTTGCGTTCGATCACCTCGGCACTTTCGGCCCAGTCGATCTTGCCTTCCGCCTTGTCGATCTTGGGCGCGTAGATCGCTGCCGTGTCGTCCTGTACCTCGGGCGGGAAGGCGCCGAGATCGGCCAGCACCTCCACCATCGCCGCTGCGCCCAGCGTGCCCAGTTCGCCGAACAGCTCGCCCGTCGTCTTGCGCCCCACCGGCACGGCGACCTTGTGGAGCATCGGCCCGGTATCCAGCCCCGCTTCCATCTGCATGATCGTCACGCCCGTCTCCACGTCGCCCGCCATCACCGCGCGGTGGATCGGCGCCGCCCCGCGCCAGCGCGGCAGCAGGCTGGCGTGGATGTTGAGGCAGCCATGCACCGGCGCACCCAGCACCGCCTGTGGCAGGATCAACCCGTAAGCCGCGACCACCGCCACATCGGCATGCAGCGCCGCGAATTCCGCCTGCGCTTGCGGGTTCCTGAGCGATGCTGGGACACGCACCGGCACGCCCAAACCCTCCGCCGCCACTTGCACGGGCGAGGGGCTGAGCTGCTTGCCCCGTCCCGCTGGCCGCGGCGGCTGGGTGTAGACGCAGGCGATCTCGTGCCCCGCTTCGTGCAAAGCGCGCAAGGCCGGCACCGCGAAATCGGGCGTTCCCATAAAAACTACACGCACGTCACCAGTCCCGTTCGCCCTAAGCTTGTCGAAGGGCTGTCCTTACTTCTATCGCGGACAAAAGAAAGACAGGCCTTCGACAAGCTCAGGCCGAACGGAGTATAGCCGGAGCATGGCATCGCAAGAGATCGAAGCGCTGAGTTCCGCACTGGCCCGCCTGCCCGGTCTGGGCCCGCGTTCGGCGCGCCGTGCGGTGCTGTGGCTGGTCAAGCACCGCGAAACGGCCTTGCCGGCTCTGCTCGAAGCCTTGGCGGGGGTGGCCGAGACGCTGGTCGAATGCCAGACCTGCGGCAATGTCGACACCCGCGACCCTTGCGGCATTTGCGCCGATCCGCGCCGCGATGCCCGCGCGCTGTGCGTGGTCGAGGAGGTTTCCGACGTCTGGGCATTGGACCGGGCCCGGCTGTTTCCGGGGCGCTACCACGTGCTGGGCGGCCGGCTGTCGGCGCTAGACGGGATTGCGCCCGACAATCTCAACATCGCCAGCCTGCTCACCCGGGTGGAAGCCGGCGGGATCGATGAAGTCGTGCTGGCGATGAATGCCACGCTGGAAGGGCAGACCACCGCGCACTACGTCGCCGAGCGGCTCGAAGCCTTCCCGGTGCGTGTCACTCAGCTTGCCCACGGATTGCCTGTTGGCGGAGAGCTCGATTACCTCGATGAAGGCACACTGGCGCAAGCCCTGCGGGCCCGGCGGCCGGTGGGATAGCACGCGGCGCGTTGAAATCCGCGCATCCCTCGCCTAAGTAGCGCGGCATGGCTATCCGCGAAATCCTTGAAGTGCCGGACCCCCGGCTGAAGACCATCTCTGTTCCGGTTGAACCGCACGAGTTCGGCGACGACCTGCGCACGCTGGTCGAAGACATGTTCGAAACGATGTACGATGCCCCCGGCATTGGCCTGGCCGCGATCCAGGTCGGCGTGCCCAAGCGCGTGCTGGTGATCGACCTGCAACCCGACGATCCGGATGCCGAGCCGGTCGAATGTTCATCGCATGGCGGACACAAGCACACGCATCCTGCCACCAAGAAGGAACCGCGGGTGTTCATCAACCCGGAAATCCTCGATCCCGCAACCGAGCTGTCGTCCTATCAGGAAGGGTGCCTTTCCGTCCCCGAGATCTACGCCGATGTCGAACGCCCGGCGACCTGCCGCGTGCGGTATCAGGATCTGGACGGCAACACCCATGAAGAGGCGCTCGAAGGGCTGATGGCGACGTGCCTCCAGCACGAGATGGACCATCTGGAAGGCATCCTGTTCATCGACCACCTGTCGCGGCTGAAGAAGGCGATGGCGCTGAAGAAGCTGGAAAAGATCCGCCGCGCGGCGTAACTGATTTGCGAAGGCGCCTGCGCGCCTTCGTCCTCGCTGCGTTTCGTGCTGTGCACGAGCAGCTGCGGGCGGCCGGTTGGCCTTGCAGCGCCTTGCGCCGATGTGAGCGCTATTCTCACCTCCACGTCACCCCGGACTTGATCCGGGGCTCGGCTTTTTTCTTGTTGGAAAGCGCGACGCGGGCCTGGCGTTCACTATACGTTCCATGTAGGCTCGTCGCATGGACCTTGCGATACTCTCGATTCTCGCCCTCGTTATCGGCGCTGCGCTCGGCTGGTTTTTCGCTGCGCGCCCGCTTGCTGACCTGCGTGCACGGCTGGCAGCGGCGGAAGCGGCGGGGGCTGAGGGGGAGGCGCGGTTTGCCCGCGCCATCGCCGAATTGGGCGAAGCGCGGATCGAGGTGGCCGGGCTGAAAGAGCGCGCCGGGCAGGCCGATGGCTTGCTGACCCGGCTTGATGCTGTGCAGGCCGACCGGACGCTGCTGGCGCAGCGGCTGGCCGCGCTGGAAAGCGCTGCGGCCGAGCGTGAAAAGGCGTTCGCTGAACAGAAGGCCGGGCTGATCGCCGCGCAAGAATCCTTGCGCAAGGAATTCGAAAACGCTGGCAGCCGGGTGCTCGAACAGGCCCAGAAGGCTTTCCTCGAACGCGCCGACGCGCGTTTTCGTCAGTCGGAAGAAGCGGGCGAAGCCAAGCTCAAGGCGCTGCTGTCTCCGGTGGGTGAACGGCTGGCGAGTTACGAAAAGCAGGTCGCCGAACTGGAGGCCAAGCGGACCGATGCTTTCGGGCAGCTCACGGGCGTCATCCAGTCGATGCGCGAAGGGCAGGAAGAAATCCGCAAGGAAGCCCGGCGGCTCGGCAATTCTCTCACCAACGCGCCCAAAGCGCGCGGACGCTGGGGGGAGCGCGCGCTTCAGAACGTGCTCGAACAATGCGGCCTTGCCGAACATACCGATTTTCACCTCGAACAATCGCTCGAGACGGAAGAAGGCCGGTTGCGGCCCGATGCGATTGTCAATGTGCCGGGCCAGAAGAAGCTGGTGATCGACGCCAAGGTATCACTGAACGCCTATCAGGCCGCGTTCGAAGCGGATGACGAGGGTGAACGCAAGCGCCACCTCGATCTGCACGCCAAATCGATGCGCGGGCATGTGCAGACGCTGGGTTCCAAAAGCTACCAGAGCCAGTTCGACGACGCGCCCGATTATGTGGTGATGTTTGTGCCGGGTGAACACTTCGTTGCCGCCGCGCTCGAACATGATCCCGAATTGTGGGACTTCGCCTTCCGCAACAAGGTGCTGCTGGCAACCCCGACCAACCTCGTGGCGATTGCCCGCACAGTCGCGCAGGTGTGGCGGCAGGACAAGATGGCGTCCGAGGCCGCAGAAATCGGGCGGATGGGCGCGGAATTGTATGACCGCCTCGCCACGGCTGCCGAGCACCTGAAGCGTGTGGGCGGGGGCCTGGAAAGCGCCGTCAACAATTACAACAAGTTCGTCGGTAGCTTTGAACGCAACGTGCTCTCGTCAGGGCGGCGTCTGGCGGAGAAGGGCGTCGAAATCGGGAAGCGCGAAATTGAAGCCGTGCCGCTGGTGGAAAGCGCCCCGCGTTACAATGCAGCCGATGGCGATGCGGTCGCGGCCGAATATCCGGCGCTGCAACCGCGCAAGGACGCAGCGGAGCAGCTGCGCTACCCCTCCAGCCCCGCCAGCACTTCGTAAGCCAGCACCGCGCCTGCCACAGCAGCGTTCAGCGAATCTGCCCGGCCTCGCATCGGCATCGTCACCCTCAGGTCACACGCCGCCTCGTATTCCTCGGGCAGCCCCTGCGATTCGTTGCCCACCAGAATGAAGCACGGCGCAGCGTAAGGCGCGCCGCGATAGGGCACGGCATCGCGCAAGCTTGCTGCCACCAACTGGCCGGCTCCGCTGCGCAGCCACGGCACAAACTCCTCCCACCGCGCCTGCGCCAGCCCCACGGTGAACAGCGCGCCCATGCTCGCGCGCACGGCTTCGGCGCTGAACGGATCGGCGCAATCGTCGATCAGGATCAGCCCGCCCGCGCCGACCGCATCGCAGGTTCGCAGCATGGTCCCCAGGTTGCCCGGATCGCGCAAGGCCTGCGCGACCAGCCAGATCGGCGCCCGGCTGCGGTCCAGCAGGCCGAGCGCGGTGTCCCATTCATCAAACACCCCGGTCACCGACTGGGCGTTATCCTTGCCGGTGATCTTGGAAAGGATGTCAGGGCTGGTTTCGATCACCTCGCCGCCCGCTGCGATAACATCGGCCTCAAGCGCGGCCAGCAAGGCATGCTGGCGGCCCTCGGCCATGACCAGCGTCTGCGGCACCCGGCCTGAAGCGCGCGCATCTTCCAGCAGCCGCAGACCCTCGACCAGAAACTGGCCGCTGCGTTTGCGATGCTTCTTGTCGCGCAAGGACCGCAGATATTTGACGGTCGGATTGGAAAAGCCGGTGATGTGCTTGCGCATGGCAGAACCGCTGGCGGCAGAAAGCCCCTGCGTCAATCCTCGCCGAAGCCGCCTGTGACCAGCGCGATCAGATCGGACAGCACGGCTTCGGCGTTGTCACCTTCGACCATCACTTCGACCGTATCGCCCTTGGCCGCCCCCAGCATCATCAAGCCCAGGATCGACCCGCCGGCCGCGCTGTGCGGCGCTTTGGTGACGGTCACCTTCACCCCATCAGGCAAGGCGGCGACCGCGCCGACGAACTTCGCGCTCGCCCGGGCGTGCAGACCCCGGCGGTTGACGATCGTTACGCTCTGTCTGGCTTCCCCCACCGCGATTGTCCTCAGGTTTTCGCGCGTGCAGGCGCTGTGTCCTGCCCCAGCAATTCGCTGGCGATGGTGATGTAATTGCGCCCGGCGGTCTGCGCGGCCAGCACGGCAGCAGTCACATCCATCGCCTTGCGCGCTCCGGCGAGGCGGATCAGCATCGGCAGATTGATGCCCGCAATCACTTCGACATGCCCGGCATTCAGCAACGAGATCGCCAGGTTCGATGGCGTGCCGCCGAACAGGTCGGTGAGGATGATGACGCCGCTGCCCTGATCGACCGTGGCGATGGCCTCGGCGATGTCGGCGCGGCGCTGCTCCATGTCATCATTGGGGCCGATGCAGACCGTGACGATCCCGTCTTGCGGGCCGACAACGTGCTCCATAGCCTCGACAAATTGGTCCGCGAGGCGGCCATGAGTTACCAGGATCAAGCCGATCATGTGTGAATAGGGGTCCGTTAACTGCCCGCCCGAGGGGCTGCCTTACGCGTTAATACCATGCCGGACAATGCGCGGGGTGCATTGAAGCAGCGAATTTGCGGCCACGCCTAGCGCCGATCACGTTCGATCGCGTCAGCCGCGCGGGAGCCGAGATTGCGGTGCCGGACAGTGGGCGAAAATCCCGCGCTGCGCAAGGCCTGCGCCATCTGCTCGGCGGCGAAGACCGAACGGTGTCTCCCGCCGGTACACCCGAAGGCGACGTGGACATAGGGTTTGCCCTGTGCAGCATAGCGCGGCAGCAGCAATAGCAGCAGGTCGCGGATCCGTGCGAAGGCGTCGGCAAAGGCCGGATCGCGGGTGATATGTTCGCCCACTGCGGCGTCCTGCCCGGTCTGGTGGCGCAAATGCGGCACCCAGTGCGGATTGTCGAGAAACCGCATATCGAACACCAGATCGGCCAGCGGCGGCATGCCCCGCGCAAAGCCGAAGCTCGACAGGGTGAGCGTCAGCGGCGTCCCGCTGGTGGCCGGGGCGAACAGCTCGCGGATCTTGCCTTGCAGATCATTGCTGGTCATCGCGGTGGTATCGATCATCACTTCGGCCCAGCGGCGCAGCGGTTCCAGCAATTCGCGCTCGGCCGCGATCCCCTCCATGACGGGGCGGCCATCGGCCATCGGGTGACGGCGGCGGGTTTCGTTGAAGCGCCGTTCCAGCTCGCCCCCAGCGCAGTCGAGGAACAGGAACGAGAGCGCAATATCGGGCCGGGCTGCCAGGTCTTTGACCAGTGCTATGATGTCGGCAGGGACAAAACCGCGGGTGCGCGAATCGAACCCGATCGCCAGCGGCCCGCGCGCATCATCCGGCCCCGAGACAAGACGCTTGAGCATGCGGACCGGGAAATTGTCGATGGTCTCCCAGCCCAGATCCTCCAGCACAGCCAGCGTCGTCGACTTGCCGGCCCCCGCCAGCCCGGTGACAAGCAAGAGCGGGCGGGTTGCAGGAAGGGAGGCGGCGGGTTCGCTCATGCGTTGTCATCTGGCGTGTTCGCGGCGCAAAGGGAAGCCGGTTCGACCACCAGACCATGATGCCGCAGCGCCCATTCGGCGCGCAGGGCCGGGGCAAGGGCACCCGGATCAAAGGCGAGCACCGGCACGGCAATCCCGCAGACCATCCGGCAGGCCAGGGGCGTTTCGGGCAGGCGTTCGGGCGCGCCGCCGCCCAGCGACAGCAGCAGCGCCGCAGGCGTGGGCGGGGCCGTGGGCAGGCTGACAAGGCCCACCCCGCGCACTTCGATCAACCCGGCGATGCGGGGCGGCTGGCTGGCGAGCAGGCGATTGCCAGCCGCCGTCAGCGTTACGGCATCATCACCGATCAGCACGGCCCCCCGATCGATCAGCGCCAGCGCAAGGCTCGATTTCCCGCTGCCCGGCGGGCCTTCGATCAGCAGCGCACGGCCAGCAATGGCGACCGCGCTGGCCGGAAATACGATGCCTGGCTCGAAACCGGGGCTGTCCGGCCCGCTCATAGCGCAGCCGGTAGCGTCAGGCGCAGGCAGGCGCCGGGTGCGCCATCGGCGCGGGAATCGGCCGCCAGCGTGCCATCGTGCGCTTCGGCAATGGCCCGGCCAATCGCCAGACCCAAGCCGGAGTGATTGCCGAAACTCTCGCCATCGGGCCGGTCGGAATGGAACCGCCGGAAGATGTCTTCGCGCCGCTCGGGAATGATCCCGGGGCCTTCATCGCAGACTTCGGTGATGATCTTGCTGCCGGCCCGGCGGATCGCCACGCTGACCACGCCTGCGGGGGGAGAAAAGGACACCGCATTGTCGATCAGGTTTTCGGCCACCCGCTCCAGCTGGGTCGGCACGCCCATGACACACGACGCAGAAGGGGTGCCGGGCGCGCCGGGCGTGTCCAGCATGACCAGCCGCCGGCCCCCGTTCATGCCGCGATCATCGCGGCTGCGGATGATGTTTTCGAACAATTCGGCCAGATCGACGCGTTCCAGCTTCGCGCGGCTGATTTCGGCATCGACCCGGCTGGCGGCGGCGATTTCGGTGACGAGCCGGTCGATCCGGCGCACGTCATGGGTTGCGATCTGGATCAGCTGGGCGCGCAGGTCCGGGTCTTCGACGCGGGGCAGGGTGTCGATCGCGCTGCGCAGGGACGCCAGCGGGTTCTTGATTTCGTGCGCCACATCCGCGGCAAAGGTGTCAACCGCGTCGATCCGCTGGCGCAGCGCCGCTGTCATGTCCGATACCGCGCGGGCCAGCAGCCCGATCTCGTCGCTGCGCTGGGGCAGGCGCGGCACCTCGACCTCGCGGTCACGCCCTTGCCGCACCCGCACCGCCGCGCGCGCCAGCAGCCGCAAGGGGGTGACGATGGTGCGCGCCAGAAACAGCGACAGCAGCGCCGATGCCGCCATCACCAGCAGCATCGCCAGAAACAGGGTGGTGCGCGCCGCGCGCACGCTTTCGGTAATGTCGACCGCGTTGCGCACTGTCAGCAGCGTTGCACCCTGCAAGCCGACGGGCACAGCGGCGGTGATGACGGGGGTGCCGTCGCTCCAGTCGTACAGCCGCACCTGGCTGAGGCCCAGCTCGCGCGCCCGGGCCAGTTCAGGCCAGGCGTCGGCGTCTTGCGAATCGGGCTCGGTATAGTCCTGCACCGCCTCGGCGCTGACAATGGTATCGACGGTGCGATCCAGCCAGCGCGCAAAGCGCTGCTCCCAGTCATCATCGCGGATGTCGTTGAAACTGAACGCAGGTTCGGCCAGGGCAAAGCTGTCGGCGGTCAGCTTGCCCTTGGTATCGAACAGGCGCAGGCGCATGCGCTGTTCCTTGCCGATCTGCACCAGCAGCGCCTCCTGCCGCTCCCGCGTGGCGCCCGCCAATGCTTCGGCGGTGATCTGGGCTTCGATCCGCGCCAGCTTGAAGCGTTCATTGATGAGCTGCGTGCGGTAGCTGTCGAGATAGAACAGCCCGCCGCCCAGGATCAACAGCGGCAGGATGTTGACCGCAAGGATGCGGCCCGTCAGTGGGAAGCGCCCGGTGCCGCTGGACGACGATCTGCCGGCGCTCGCCTGTTCAACGGCGCGCGCGTCGGCGCGCTGCTGCTGGTCAGCCATCGGTGAAGCTGTAGCCGGCGCCATACAAGGTATCGATCGCGTCGAAGGCCTGATCGACGCCCTTGAACTTGCGCCGCATCCGTTTGATGTGGCTGTCAACCGTCCGGTCATCGACGAACACATCGTCAGGATAGGCGGCGTCCATCAACTGGTTGCGGCTTTTGATGACGCCGGGCCGGATGGCGAGCGCTTCAAGGATCAGGAATTCGGTGACCGTCAGGCTGACAGGTTCACCGTCCCACGTCACCTGATGCCGGGCCGGGTCCATGAACAAGCGCCCGCGCGTCAACGTGGCCGGGGCAGGTTCGGGCTGAGTGGCCGGATTGGCGCCGGCCGCCAGCGGTTCTGCGCGGCGCAGGATCGCGCGAATGCGGGCGATCAGCAGGCGCAGGCTGAACGGCTTGGCGATGTAATCATCCGCGCCCAATTGCAGCCCGGCTTCCTCGTCGCTTTCATCATCCTTGCTGGTGAGGAAAATCACCGGCAGCGCCGATTGGCTGCGCAGGCGTTGCAACAATTCCATGCCGTCCATCTTGGGCATCTTGATATCAAACACGGCGAGGTCAGGCGGGTTGTCGAGCAGCGCCTTCAATGCGGTTTCACCGTCGGAATACAGCCGGGTGGCAAAGCCTTCGGCCTGCAACGCGATCGACACCGTGGTAAGGATGTTGCGATCATCATCGACCAGCGCGATCTGAAGCTTGCGGGCGTCTGCGCCGGGGTGCTCGGCTGCGCCGGGTTGGGCAGCAGGTTCGGTGGTGCCTTCGGACATGGCCGCTATCCTCTTTGCCCCTGCGCTTGCATTGGGTGTGGTTAGCGCCAAGCGGCGGTGATCGCAATGGCACTGCCCAGCATGGCCTGACGCCGGATCACGGTCGGCGAAGCGGAAATTGCCGGCCCCGCATTATTGCTATGCGCCGCAGCGTTTGACGCAAATGGCCTTGCCACGTAAAAGCTGCCGCAGGGATCAGGCAGCTTGGCGAAGCGAAATCCGCCCACGGTTGCATACGTATGCGCAGATGCTACGGGATGCGGGCAAGGGGTCGGAGATTCGCGCGCTTCGGGCGGATTGTGACCTTTTGACCATCACGACCTGTCGATCATCATTGGACCGACCTTTTCTTAGCTGCCTTCGCCCAGGAGACGTATGTTGACCTCGCTCGCAACCCCGCTGGCCGCCCAGAACCTCCACACCAGCGCGCGCCTCTATGCCAATCTCGGCACGGCTGCGCTGGTCGAACATGCGCTGGCCAAGGGCGAGGGCAAGCTGACCAAGCACGGCGCGCTGCTGGTCGATACCGGCCGCTTCACCGGGCGCAGCGTCAAGGACAAGTATATCGTCCGCGATGCCGAAACCGAAAGCACGATCAACTGGGGCACGATCAACCAGCCGATGAGCGAGGCGCACTTTGCCGCGCTGAAGGCAGACTTCCTCAAAGAGCTGGAAGGGCAAGAGGAACTCTATGTCGCCGATCTGTTCGGCGGCTCGCAGCCCGAATACCGCGTCAACGTCCGCGTCATCAACCAGATGGCGTGGCACAACCTGTTCATCCGGACGCTGCTGGTGCGCCCCACCGCGGAAGAACTGGCGGATTTCGTCCCCGAATACACCATCATCAACCTGCCGAGCTTCAAGGCGAACCCCGAACGTCACGGCTGCCGCAGCGACACGGTGATCGCGGTCAGCTTCACCGAAAAGCTGATCCTGATCGGCAACACCGAATATTCGGGCGAAATGAAGAAGGGCGTGTTCGGCCTTTTGAACTACCTCCTGCCCGCGCAGGGCGTGATGCCGATGCACTGTTCGGCCAATATCGGCGCGGACGGCAAGAGCGCGATCTTCTTCGGCCTCTCGGGCACCGGCAAGACCACGCTTTCGGCTGACGCCAGCCGCACGCTGATCGGCGATGACGAGCATGGCTGGTCGGACACCGCAGTCTTCAACTTCGAAGGCGGCTGCTACGCCAAGATGATCAACCTGTCTGCCGAGGGCGAGCCGGAGATCTACGCCACCACCAAGATGTTCGGCACGATCCTCGAAAACGTGGCGATGGACGAGACGACCCGCGAGCTCGATTTTACCGATAGCAGCAAGACGGAAAACACCCGCGGCGCTTACCCCATCGAGTTCATTCCGAACACGTCGGAAAAGAACCTCGGCCTGGCGCCGTCGAACGTCATCATGCTGACCGCCGATGCCTTCGGCGTCCTGCCTCCGATCGCGCGGCTGACCGCAGATCAGGCGATGTATTACTTCCTCAGCGGCTACACCGCCAAGGTCGCCGGCACCGAAATCGGCGTGACCGAGCCGGAAGCCACCTTCTCGACCTGCTTCGGTGCTGCTTTCATGCCGCGCCACCCCAGCGTCTATGGCAACCTCCTTAAGGAGCGGATCGGCAAGGGCGGCGCGGAATGCTGGCTGGTCAACACCGGCTGGACCGGCGGCAAGTATGGCACCGGCAGCCGCATGCCGATCAAGGCGACCCGCGCGCTGCTGAACGCCGTGCTCGATGGCAAGATGGACGCAGTGGAGTTCCGCAAGGACCCGAACTTCGGCTTTGACGTGCCGGTGCATGTGCCGGTGCTGGCCGCAGCCGGGATCGATCAGACCATCCTCGACCCGCGCAGCACCTGGGCTGACGCGGCCGAATATGACGCGACCGCCAAGAAGCTGGTGCAGCTGTTCATCGACAACTTCGCCCAGTTCGAAGCCCATGTCGATGAAGGCGTGCTGCAAGCCGCGCCGGCACCCGTCGCCGCCTGAGCGCGCATTACAAGTTGGAGAGGGGAGCCCCGCCCGGCGTAAGATCGGTGCGGGGCTTTTTCTTTGAATAGTCCCGCGTTTGGCCCACACTCGTCAAAAGAACGACTCGGAGGAAAACGACATGAGCATTCTCGACGGTATTCTGAAGAACATCGGCGGCGCGCCGGATGATGTGGTGAACCTTGCGACCAAGCTGGGGATTGACCCGGCGATGGCCGAACAGGCGATTGCCGCGCTGGGCAAGACGCACACGATGGACGGCGACACCGTGACGCTGGCAGCGGAAAAGACCGGCATTTCGCCCGACATCCTCAATCAGGTCGTTACGGCGATTGGCGGCGAAGGATCGCTCAGCCATTTCGCCTCTATGCTCGACCGGGATGGCGATGGCAGCCCGATCAATGACATCTTGGGTATGGCCAAGGGTCTCTTCGGCAAAAGCTGAAAGGCGCGCGCTCAGCCTTCGGCAACCGCCACTTCGGGGACCTCGACAGGCTCGGGCAAGGTGGTGAGGTCGAGCGGCACGTCATCGGGCGCATCGGCCATCGCCGCGATCAATTGCTTGGCGCGCGTCGCTGCCACGCCGCCGTGGGGATTGGCCGCAACCGGCGCAATGAAGCCGCGGGCGATGGTGATCTTGCCTTCGCCCGCCAGCATTATCCCGGCATTGATCTGCAAGTCATGATCGAAAGGCGCGAGCACCGCCGCGCGCTCCAGTGCGGCGCGCGCAGTCTCGTTAGGCGGAAGCCCGCGCTCAACCTGCGCGCGGAAGAAATAGATCAGCGGCAGCGGATGGTCCGCCTCCAGCTTGTTGAGCGCGACGAAGGGCTTGATCGCGGCGACATAGGCCGCCTTGCGCGCGCCCCCATCGGCCTCGGCTGCCTGGCGGAACAGGGCATAGCCTTTCTGCACATAGGCATTGGCCCGCGCGGGATCGCGGGCAATCGCCGCGTCGGCGGCGGCAATGGCGGCGACATCGTTGCCCGCGTCGAACTCCGCCTCGGCTAAGGCGGTCAGTACGCCCGGATCATCGGGGAACCTGGCCGCCACCAGCCGCGCTTCGCCCAGCAGCACTGCGGCTTCTTCGGCATCCACGCCGCGCTGCGAGCGGATCTGGAGCGGCATCATCGCCGCCTCCCCCTCGGTCAGCGAACGCAGGGTAATGGTGCCGGACTTGAGCTTGGTCGGCGGAATGTCCAGCGACAGCATCTTGGGCTTGCGGGCATAGGCCTTGAGGTCGCGCTCCAGCTTGTCGAGATCGCCGAATGCCGCTTCGCCGGCTGCCTTCTGCTCCATACCATTGAACAGGTTCGCCAGATAAGCGTTCAGCTGTCCTTTGCGCACCTCATCGAAGGTCAGATAGTGATAGAGCAGCCAACTCTTGGCGTAGAAGGCGTCATGACCCTTGACCTTCTTTTCCTCATAGACAGCCGGGTCGAGCAGCTCGCGCACGTGGACCGGGTCGGCAAATGCGAAATCGCCCGCGCGGTGCATTGCGGGGCGGCCAAGCCAGACCCCGCCATCGGCCTCGAAGGTCGCCGCAGCATAGAACTCGGCCGCGCCCTCGTTGAACCAGCGCGGCTTGGCAAAGCGCGAGGACGACATCAGGAAGTGGTGGGCATATTCGTGCAGCAGGATGATGGTCGAGAAATCGGGATAGCCTTTTTCGTTACGAATATCCTGCACGAAAGCCCGGCTGCCGCCTGCGCGCGGGATATAGAAACCGCCGATCCTGCTGCTGCCCGAAAGCGACCGCATCGCCCTGTCGCCGCCCACGACGTAGATGACGACGCGGTTCGAGGGGCTCGGCGCCTCGGCCTCGCGCCCGGTGACCCACACCATTGCGCTGTGGTAACGTTCGAGATTGGCGGCGAAGGTCTTGATGTCGGCGGGCCGATCATCGGCGTAGATGACGAAGTGTTCGGACGAAGCCTCGTACCATTCCGCTGCGGCGGGCGTGGCCGCTGCGGCCATTGCGGCGACGGCCATTGCGGCGGCGCAAGTGAGGCGAAAAAGCGCAAGGATCATGGCAGGCGTCCCCTCGTCTCCGGCTCTGCGAATGCCGGATAACGCGGTGCAGCATATCGCATATTTGCAGCAATGCCAGAGGCTTGTAGCTCTGTTACTCAGCCGGGCGGGTGTCTTCCAGATACTGCCAGATGCGGCTGACCACCACCGATCCTTCGCCCACCGCGCTGGCCACGCGCTTGACGGAGCCTGAGCGCACGTCACCCACGGCAAAGATGCCCGGCGCGGTGGTGGCGTAATCGTCGCCTTGCCCTGCGGCCGCTCCGGTCAGGACGAAGCCTTTGTCGTCCGTGGCGGCAAGGCCTGAAAGCCAGCCGGTGTTGGGCGCAGCGCCGATCATGATGAACAGCGCGCGGGCATTGATGCGCTGCTCGGTGTCCTTGGTCTTGAGGGTGATGCCGTCCAGCCAGGTGTCACCGTGCAGTGCGGTCACTTCGCTGTGGTAATGGATGGTGACGCGCGGATCGGCCTCCAACCGCTGCGAGAGATAGCTCGACATCGACGCCGCCAGGCTGCTGCCGCGCACCACCAGATGCACATGGGCGGCCGCGCGGCTGAGATACATCGCGGCCTGCCCCGCCGAATTGCCGCCGCCGATCACCACCGCTTCGGTGCGGGCACAGAAGCGCGCTTCCATTTCGGTCGCGGAATAGAAGATGCCCGCGCCCTCCAGCTCCTCCAGCCGATCGAGCGGCAGGCGCCGGTATTGGACTCCGGTGGCGACCAGCAGCGCGCGGGCGCAAATCTCGTCGCCGTCATCCAATGTGGCGCAATAGGCCCCGTCCTCGCGCCGCGACACGCCCTCAACCCGGCGCGGCATGACGAAGCGCGTGCCGAACTTCATCGCCTGCACCTGCCCCCGAAAGGTCAGATCGGTGCCGCTGATGCCGGTGGGAAAGCCCATGTAATTTTCGATCCGGCTGGATGTGCCCGCCTGCCCGCCCACGGCGGTATCCTCGATCACCAGCGCCCCGATGCCTTCGCTGCCCGCATAGACCGCCGCCGCCACGCCCGCAGGCCCGCCGCCAACGATCAGCAGATCGTAGGTCCGCTGCGAACAGATGCCGAGATCAAGGCCGAGATATTGCGCCACCTTGCGCGGGGTGGGCTGATCCATCCGTGTGTCCGCCCCAACGATCACGCCGGGCTGATGGCCGGTGAGATCGCACAGCGCCGTCACCTCGCGGTCGGATGCGTCCATGTCATAGCTTTGGAAGGGAATGCGGTTCCTCGACAGGAAGCGTTCGACCGCCTGCACTTGTGGATCGCGGTCCGCGCCGATCACCTTGATCGTGTCGTTGCGCGTCTCGAACTGCTTGCGCCGCCGCGCGGCGAAGACGGTGATGAGATGGTCGGACAATTCCGGCACCCGCCCCATCAGCGCCAGCATTGCCTCACGCGGGGCCTCGATCACCCTGGTATCGACCGCCGCGCGCATCCGCATGATATTGGTGCCGCCGTTGAGAAACCCGATCTCCCCCATGAACTGCGTCGGCCCGAGGCCCGAGGGCAGCAGGCGTTCGCCGGTGTGGGGATCGACGACCTCGATCTCGCCATCGACGACATAGACGAAACGATCCATCGCCTCACCGATGTCCATCACGATCTCGCCCGCGCGGTAGAGCTTTTCGCCGCCGATTTCGCCAATCGCCGCGACATGGTCGGGCGCCAGCGGCACCCGGCGCATGGTTTCAAGGTCCTGTCCCAGTGTTTCCATGCTGCCCTCCTGCCATGCGCGGGTTGCAACATGGGGTCAGGGGCGGGACTTTGCAATTAGCGGCCTGTCCTACCCCTTGGCCGCGTCGATGTAGCGGCTGACGGTGTTCGCCATCACCGACAGCGGGGCATTGCCGCCCAGAACCACGGCGGTGTTGAAGGCCTTGAAATCGTAAGCCGCGCCCAGCTCAGCCTGCGCCCGCGCGCGCTGGCGCACGATTTCGCTGTGCCCGATCTTGTAGCCGCAGGCCTGCCCCGGCCAGCTGCAATAGCGATCGACTTCTGATGCGACCTCTTCGACCTTGGACCCGTTTTCTTCGACAAAGAACTGCCGCCCCTGTTCGCGCGTCCAGCGCTTGGAATGCATCCCGGTGTCCACCACCAGCCGGCAGGCGCGGAAGGCGAGCGATTGCAGATAGCCCAGCCGCCCGACCTTGAATTCGTCATAAGCGCCCAGTTCATCTGCCAGCTGTTCGGCATAGAGCGCCCAGCCTTCGCTGAAAGCGTTGAAGGCGAGGATCGAGCGGATCAGCGGCAGGCGGTTGCTGAACTCCCCCTCCCACACGTGGCCGGGAATGCTTTCATGGAAGGTGAGGTCGGCCAGATCATATTTGCGGTGCAGATCGGTGGTGCGCAGGTTGATCCAGAAGCGGCCCGGAATGCTGCCATCCTTGCTGCCCGCCCCGCCGTAAGCCCCCGGCGCGCCGGGTTCCTCGGCCAGCGGCAGGCGGCGCACTTCCAGCGGCGGGTCGACCAGCCGGTTGAAGGCGCGCGGCATCTGCGATTTGATCCACGATACCCGGTCATTGATGAAGGCGAAGATTTCCGCGCGGCCCGGATCGCCTTGCGCAAACTGGTAGCGCGGATCGGCGCTGAGCGCCCGCATCCGTTCACCCACGCTACCTTGGGTGTAGCCGATTTCGCGCAGGATCGGGTCCATCCGGCCATGCAGATCGCGCAATTCATCAAGGCCCTGACGGTGGATTTCGTCCGGCGACAGGCTGGTGGTGGTCGAGGCGCGGATTGCCCAGTCGTAATATTCCTCGCCCTGCGGCTGTGCCCACATGCCGGCCGCATCTCTGGCGGCGGCGCGCTGGACTTTCAGTTCCGCCAGCTGCCGTTCAAGCGCGGGGACAATCCCGCGGGCCGCGATCCGCATCGCCTGATCGGCCGCGCGGTCGGCCCCGTCGATGCCTGCTGCGGCAAGCGGCCCGGCGTAGCTGTCTCCCGCTGCGCCGATGCTGGCTTCCAGCTGCGCAATCGCCTTGTCGAGCAGGAAGGCGGGCGGCACCAAGCCGGCCCCGCGCGCGTCGCGAATGCGGTCAAGCTCGCCATCGAGGATCGCCGGAACCTCCGCCAGCCGGTCCATATAGGGGCCGATATCGCCGGGCGCGGTGAGCGGCTGGGTTGAGCTGAAGAAGCGCGGCAGATCGATATAGCCGCCGACATTCTGGATCACGACATAGGGCGCATTGCGCCAGCTGCCGACCGCGACATCGCCGAAGGAAAACGCCATGCCTTCCAGCGCGCGGGTGAAGGCGGTTTCCACCACCTCAAACCCGATCTGCTGGTCATCGGGCAGGCCCTCCTTGGGATAGGCCCGCACATCGGTGACCAGTTCCTTCAGGGTCGCGGCATATTCGCTGCGCCCTGCCGCGCCCGGTGTGCCGAAGGTGGACCGCCAGGCGGCATTGTCGCCGGTGTCGACCCCAAGGCCGGTGGCGCGGCTCGGCTCATGCGCGAGCATCCGGTAGGCAATGTCGTCCAGCTTCGCTTCGGCAGTGGGCAGCGGCGGCGGCAGGGCGGGCCTTGCGACAGCGGGCTGCCTTGCTGCGCAGGCAGGCAGCATGGCAAGGGCGGAGGTGCCGGCCAGCCCCACAAGGGTCTGGCGGCGGGTGACGTCAGCGGTTCTCTCTCTCATGGCCGCAAGGTGTGGCGAGCCGCTGCGCCCAAGTCAATTGCGCCCGCCCGCCGCTGCGCGCTATGGCCGCGGGCATGACCGATATTGTGCTTTCGATCGTAATGCTGGCGGCCTTGGCGCTGGTGGCAGGCGCGTTTTTCCTGTGGCGGCGCACCGGCGAGGTCAAGAACCCCGCGCTGATGGTGCTGCTGGCGGTGATCGCGGTGGCCAATGTGCTGATCTGGACGGTGCCCAGCGACAGCGGCCAGGCACCGATTGAACAGATCAAGACCGCCGGCGAAAACTAGGGGGGTAGCCTCCTGAGCGAGGAATGGCGCGCCGCAACCGGCGCGCCAGCCCCCATCACGGTATCTGCCAGGTCACCGATCCGCTGTAGCTTCCGGCGACCGGCTTTCCGCTGCTGTCACGCGCCGCATCGAAGCGCGCGCGCTTGGTCACCAGATCACAGGTCGCCGCATCCAGCGGCGCGTGCCCGGTCGAGCGGGTAATGGTGCAACCTGTCACCCGTCCGCGCGCATCGATGGCGAGGGTGAAGGCGGCCCGGCCCGACATTTCCTCCATGATCCAGCGCGGGCGATAATCCTGATTGGTCACCCACTTGCCCTGATTGCCTGTGGGCCGCGCGCCGACGGGGTCGAAGGGGGACGCGCTGGGTACGGGTTGCGGGATGACCAGATCGCCGGTGCCGATCGGCAGGCCGGGCAGCTCGCCAGAACCGTACAACGGCCCGATGGGGTCGATGATGAGGGTGTTGGTCGGCGCGATTGTCGTCGTCCCTGCGGGGCGCGGGGCGCTGTCGGCGGCTTTCTGGTCGGGCTGCGGCTTGTCAGGCGTGGGCGGCGGTGGGGGCAGGGGGGCCTGCGTGATGGTTTCGCCCGTAAGCCGGGGCTTGTCGGGCACGGTCACCACGGTCACCGCAAGACCGGCGACCAGCAAAGCGCCGAAGGCACCGGGTATTCCCAGCGCTCCGGCAAGCGCGGCGGCGTTGGGGCGTCTATTGGCAGAAGCGTATGTCATGCAGGGGCTCCTCTCTCCATCATCGTGGGAGCAGTGGCCGGAGTGCAGATGACACCAACGCAGCGAGCACGAACCCTCCGGCCCCGCTCACTCACGAAAGTACTATGAATTTTGCTAGGGGCGAAATGGTTTCGAGTTGCGACTGAAAACCATTCGTAACTTTTGCAGGCGTGCCCGAGGAGGCGGGCACGCCCACAGAAATACCTACTTGATCGGGCAGTCCGGCGAGAGGCGGAAGTCGAGGTAATTGTCGACCGCGCGCATCATCTCGTCCAGCTCGTTCTCAAAGAAGTGGTTGGCGCGCGGGATTTCTTCGTGGTGGATGGTGATGTGCTTCTGGGTGCGCAGCTTGTCGACCAGTTTGACCACCGCGCCCGGCTGCACCACCGTATCGGCCGCGCCCTGCACGAAGATACCGCTGGCGGGGCAGGGGGCTAGGAAGCTGAAATCATACATGTTGGCGGGCGGCGCAACCGAGATGAAGCCGCGCACTTCCGGGCGGCGCATCAGCAATTGCATCCCGATCAGCGCGCCGAAGCTGTAACCGGCGATCCAGGTGCTTTGCGCTTCGGGGTGGATCGATTGCACCCAGTCCAGCGCGCTGGCCGCATCGCTGAGTTCGCCCACGCCGGAATCAAAGCTGCCCTGGCTGCGGCCCACGCCGCGGAAATTGAAGCGCAGGGTGGCAAAGCCGCGGTCGGCGAAGGTCTTGTAGAGCCGTTGCACGATCCGGTCATTCATCGTCCCGCCGCCTTCGGGGTGCGGGTGCAGGATCATCGCCACGGGCGCGCGCGGGCGCGGCGGGGGCGAGAAACGGCCTTCGAGACGGCCTTCGGGGCCGGGGAAGATGACTGAGGGCATCGGTAAACCTTATGAACGAGAAGCGGCACCGGCTGGCGCTGGAAAATGCCGGGCCTATATAGGCAGCCTCGCCGAAATCGCAATTTTTTCTCAGGATGCGCGCCATTCCCGACCGGGTCTACCTCGATCACGCCGCCACCAGCCCCCTGCGCCCTGAAGCGCGGGCCGGGATGGAAGAGGGGTTCCGGCTGTGGGCCAACCCATCTTCGCCCCATGCAGAGGGGCGCAAGGCGCGCGCCGCGCTGGAGGATGCGCGCGAGCGGATCAAGCGGTCGTTGGGGTGGGACGGGGAGCTGATCTTCACCAGCGGCGCGAGCGAGGCTTTGTGGATTGCGCTGGGCCGCGCAAAGGCGAAGCGCCGGATCGTCAGCGCGGTGGAGCATGACGCGGTGTTCAGGGCGGCGCCGGATGCTGAGGTTATTCCGATCCCGCCCTTTGGCGCGGAGCCTGACCGTGAGGCGCTTGGCGAAGCACTGGGGCGGGGCAAAGCAATCTTCGCGCTCCAATCACTCAACTCCGAGACCGGCACACGGATGCTCGATGTGGGCTCTGAGCATAGCCAAGACCTCGCGCGGCAGGTGCGCGCAGCAAGTGGGTTGCTGCTTGCCGATTGCTCGCAGAGCGCGGGCAAGCGGCCGCTGCCTGATGCTGACATGATCGTGGTCAGTGCGCACAAGTTCGGCGGGCCGATTGGTATCGGCGCTTTGCTGGTGCGTGATTTTTCCCTGCTTGAACCGGGCGGCGGGCACGAGCGCGGTTATCGCCAAGGCACCGAAAATCTGCCGGGTGCGATGGGCATGGCAGCAGCACTGGAGGCTGGCGGGCTGGACAGCTGGGCGACGAGCGAAAGCGAGCGGCTCGATTTCGGCCAGACTATTTGGGCAGCGGGCGAGGGGATCGTAATGGGGCCACAATGCTCCCACATCTTCGCCGTCGCCCACCCCACCATCAGTGCCCAAGCCCTGCTGATCCGCCTCGACGCCATGGGCTTTGCCGTCTCGGCGGGCAGCGCGTGTTCTTCGGGCACACTCAAGAAAAGCCGGGTGCTCGATGCTTTTGGCGTGCCCGATGATGTCGCGGCGCGCACGATCCGGGTGAGCCTGGGGTGGTCGACCACGCCCGAGGAACTAGAGCGGTTTGCCGAGGCTTGGGGGTCGCTCATTTAACCCCCATCGTCACCCCGGACTTGATCCGGGGCTAGGCTTCTTGCGGCGAACAAGAAAGGTAGCCTTGTCCCGGGTCAAGCCCGGGATGACGAAAGGGGTTAGGTCAGGCATAGGGAAACCGATGATCTACCTCGATTACCAATCCACCACGCCCCTGTGCCCCGAAGCACGTGAAGCCATGCTCAGGTGGCTGGGCGGGCCGGACAGCGACACTTTCGGCAACCCGCATTCGCCCCACCGCATGGGCCGCATGGCCGCCGCCGCGGTGGAGACCGCGCGCGAACGGGTGGCGGCGCTGCTTCCTGCAGGCGGCAAGCTGATCTTCACCTCCGGCGCGACCGAGGCAATCAATATGGTGCTGCAAGGCACGCCGGGCGATGTCATCACCTTCGCCACCGAACACGCCGCCGTGCTCGATTGCCAGCGCGTGGTCGAAGCGCTGGGGCGGCGCTTCACCATCCTGCCCGTCACCCCCGATGGCCGGGCCGATCTGGATGCGCTGCAAGCCGCGATCACGCCTGCAACCGGCCTCATCGCTGTCATGGCGATCAACAATGAAATCGGCGTGCGCAACCCGCTGGCCCCGGTGGTCGCCATCGCGCGCCAGGTGGGGGCCAGAGTGCTGGTCGATGCCGTCCAGGCCTATGGCAAGGTCCCGGTCGAGGTGGCGGCGGATTACATCGCGATCTCGGCTCACAAGTGCCACGGGCCCAAGGGCATCGGCGCGCTGTGGATCGGGCCGGATGCAGCCGCGCCCCAGCCCCTGCTGTGGGGCGGCGGACAGGAGGCTAGCTTTAGGTCAGGCACCTTGTCGCCCGCCCTTTGCGCAGGCTTTGGCGCAGCGGCGCAGGCGGCGCAGGAGGGATTTTCCGACCAAATGTTTCACGTGGAACATTTGTGGAACATTGCGCGAGAGGCGTTTGCGGATTGGGCGCTGAACGGCAGCGCGGTTGATCGCTGGAAGGGCAATCTCAACATCCGCAAGGATGGCCTTGATGTGGGCCGATTGATGAGCGACTGCCGGACTGTGATGTTTTCCGCCGGCAGTGCCTGCGCCAGCGGATCGGGGCGGCCCAGCCATGTCCTGCGCGCGATCGGGCTGACGGACGGCGAAGCAAAGTCCTCTATCCGCCTCGGTTTCGGGCGCTATACGAAGCCTGAAGACATCGAAACCGCTGCCGCCCTGATCAACGCCGCTGCCAAGGAGCAAGGCCTGTGAGCATCACTGTCACTTTCGTCGATCCGCACGGCAAGCCGGTGATCGCCGCCTGCGAGGTGGGCGACAATCTGCTGCGCGCAGGCCAGGCGGCAGGCTTGCCGCTGGAGGGCACCTGCGAGGGGCAGATGGCGTGTTCGACCTGCCATGTGATTGTCGCGCCCGAATGGTTTGGCCGCCTGCCGCCTGCCTCGGAAGAGGAGGAAGACATGCTCGATTTTGCTGCGGGAGCCCGCCGCACCTCGCGCCTGTCATGCCAGATCGAACT
Source organism: Porphyrobacter sp. TH134 (assembly GCF_002855495.1). Classification (GTDB taxonomy): domain Bacteria; phylum Pseudomonadota; class Alphaproteobacteria; order Sphingomonadales; family Sphingomonadaceae; genus Erythrobacter. The sequence continues at coordinate 20,379 of NZ_PKRO01000023.1, read as the reverse complement.
GACGGGCGAGATGGACGGGCTCACCGTCAGCGTGCCGGGCGAAGCCAGCGACGCGCGGCGGATGTAGTGCGTCAGGCGCGCTTGCGCTCGGCCGCGCCGCCTTCGTTACCGAGGCCAACCGCGTCGATCAGCGCGGCGGTAAAGGCCGGGATGTCATCGGGCTTGCGGCTGGTGATGAGGTTGCCATCGACCGCGACTTGCTGGTCCACCACCGTGGCGCCCGCATTGGCGAGATCGGTACGGACCGAGGGCCATGCGGTGACCACCTTGCCTTTGACGATATCGGCTTCGATCAGCAGCCAGGGCGCGTGGCAGATCGCCGCGATCGGCTTGGCCGCGGCGGCAAAGTCGCGCACCAGCCGGATCACGTCCTTGTCCATCCGCAGGATATCGGGGTTCATCTGCCCGCCGGGAAGCAGCAGCGCGGCGTAATCATCCGCTGCCACGTCGGCAATCAGCCGATCAACCGTGACGCTATCGCCCCAGTCCTTGTCGTTCCAACCCTTGATCGAGCCAGCCTGAAGGCTCGCGACGACCGTCTGGGCACCGGCTTCTTCCAGCAGGCGCTGGGGCTCCATCAGTTCGGACTGTTCAAACCCGTCGGTGGCGATGATGAGGATCGGTTTCATGCTGTGTCTCCTGTGTGTGACATTGCATGGGCCAAGGGGCGCGGCGGCCGCGATGTTCCGCCCGGCGCGGTGGTGCGTGGTGGGGCCGGGGCAGGGCGGGGCGGGACAGGGCAGGCCGGGGCGGGGCGGCATCAGGGCCGAACCCTGTGGAAACCCCTCTCCCGGCGGCCGCGGCGGGTTGCTAGACAGGGGGTCATGGCCGATCCTGTTACCACCGATTCAGACCCGTTCGACGCCATCGTCGATGCGCCTTTCGATGCCGCCCTGTCTGAGCGGTATCTGGTCTATGCGCTGTCCACCATTACCGCGCGCAGCCTGCCCGATCTGCGCGACGGGTTGAAGCCTGTCCACCGCCGCCTGCTGTGGGCGATGCGCCAGTTGAAGCTCAACCCGACCGATGCCTTCAAGAAATCCGCCCGCGTGGTCGGCGATGTCATCGGCAAGTATCACCCGCACGGCGATGCGAGCGTTTATGACGCGATGGTGCGCCTCGCCCAGGATTTCAGCCTGCGTTATCCGCTGGTCGAAGGGCAGGGCAATTTCGGCAATGTCGATGGCGATAATGCCGCCGCCTACCGCTACACCGAAGCGCGCCTGACCAAGACCGCGCTGGCGCTGATGGCGGGGCTGGATGAAGGCACGGTCGATTTCATCCCCACCTATAATGGCGAGGAGGTCGAGCCCGAGATCTTCCCCGGCCTGTTCCCCAATCTGCTCGCCAACGGGTCGAGCGGGATTGCGGTGGGCATGGCGACCAGCATCCCCAGCCACAATGTCGCGGAAATCATCGACGCCACACTGGAGCTGATCGACAACCCCGGCGTCACGCATGAACGGCTGATGGAGGTGTTTCGCGGCCCCGATTTTGCCACCGGCGGACAGGTGATCGACAGTCCGGCCGCGATAACTGAAGCCTATCGCACCGGGCGCGGCGCCTTCCGGCTGCGGGGGCGGTTCCTGGCGCCCGAAGCCAAGGACCCCGATGATATCGCCGCCGGGATTGAGCGGCTGGGCGCCGGGCAATGGCAGCTGGTCATCAGCGAAATCCCTTATCAGGTGCCCAAGGGCAAGCTGATCGAACAGATCGCGCAGGCTATCGCTGATCGCAAGCTGCCGATCCTCGAAGACGTGCGCGACGAAAGCGACACTGCGATCCGCATCGTGATCGTGCCCAAAAGCCGCAATGTCGATCCCGAGTTACTCAAGGAAAGCCTGTTCAAGCTGACGGATCTGGAAACCCGCTTCAGCCTCAACCTCAACGTGCTCGACACGCAGCCGGGCTTTGGCCGGACCCCGATGGTGATGGGGCTGAAGGAACTGCTCGACAGCTGGACCCGGGCCCAGATCGATATCCTCCAGCGCCGGGCGCAGCACCGGCTGGATCAGATCGCGAACCGGCTGGAACTGGTGCGCGGTTACATCATCGCGTTCCTCAATCTTGACCGGGTGATCGAAATCATCCGCACCGAGGATGAACCCAAGCCGGTGATGATCGCCGAGTTTGACCTCACCGACCGGCAGGCCGAGGCCATCCTCAACATGCGGCTGCGGTCTTTGCGCAAGCTGGAAGAAATGCAGCTGCGCAAGGAGCAGGACGAATTGCTCGCCGAGGAAGCCGACTTGCAGGCCCTGCTCGAAAGCCCGGCCAAGCAGCGCACCCGGCTGAAGCGTGATCTGCGCGCCCTTCGCAAGGATTACGCCGAGGACACGCCGCTGGGTCGCCGCCGCACGCTGATCGCCGAAGCTGCGCCGACAGCGGTGTTCAGCATGGACGCGATGATCGAGAAAGCACCCGTGACGGTGATCCTCAGCCAGAAGGGCTGGATCCGCGCGGCGAGCGGCCATGTGCCATTGGATCAGGAGTTCAAATACAAGGAGGGCGATGGGCTGGCCTTTATCCTCCACGCGCAGACCACCGACAAGCTGCTGCTGGCGGCGAGTGACGGGCGGTTCTACACGCTGGGCTGCGACAAGCTGCCGGGCGCGCGCGGGTTTGGGGAGCCGGTGCGCACGATGCTCGATCTGGAAAGCGATGCCAGTGTCAGCGCGATGATGGTGCATCGTCCCGGCGGCAAGCTGCTGCTTGCGTCCAGTCACGGCAAAGGCTTCGTCGCGGAAATGAACGAGCTGCTGGCCGAAACCCGCAAGGGGCGGCAGGTGGTCAACCTGAAAGACGGCGCAAGGCTTCAGGTGATCCGACAGATCGGCGATGCCCACGATCACGTCGCCTGTGTCGGCGACAATCGCAAGCTGGTGGTGTTCAATCTGGAAGAACTGCCGGTGATGACGCGCGGGCAGGGTGTGCAGTTGCAGCGTTACCGCGATGGCGGGATGTCGGACGCGATCACCTTCGTGCTGGCCGAAGGGCTGAGCTGGAAGATGGGCGGCTCGGGCGAGCGCACCCGCACCGAAACCGAAATCCGCATGTGGAAGGTCGCGCGCGGCGCTTCCGGACGGATGCCGCCGCAGGGCTTCCCGAAATCAGGGCGGTTTGACTAAGGCCCGGAAAAAAGGGCTGCGCAAAGCCTTGCCTTGCGCAGCCCAATTCCCACCCATGCCGGGTAACTTGGCTTAACGCGCGCCGCCTGTTGCGGTTTGCGCCTTGCCGCCCGAAGCTGCACTGGCGATTTGCTCGCTGCTGTAGAGCACGGTCAGCTTGCCTTGCGGGTTCACCGCAAAATGCTCCTTCTTCAGCTTGAGCGGCCCCTCGGGGGTTTGCAGCATGATGGCATCGGCGGTCAGATCCACAGCCGCCAGCGTGCCGACATCGCTTCCGCCAGCAGACACCACCGATGCACCTTGCACCAGCGCGGCATCACGCTTGGCGTTGGCTTCCGCTGTGCGCTCGTCCATCATGGTGTTGACCTGCGCTTGCGTGGCGTTGACGCTTTTGCCTTTCTCGCCATCAAACACCATGCCGACCGGAACCGGTGCTTTGTGCTTGCCGGTATCGATCACGACCACCTGATCGTTGACTTCCGTAACGGTGCCCACGGCATTGCCATCATTGCCGTAAATGGTGGCGCCGACATCCTGCGCGAAAGCTGCCGCGGGCGTCATAGCAAGGGCACCGGCCAGCAGCGCCAGCTTGAGTTTCGTCATCATCAAACTCCCATTCCATATCGTCGGGCCGTGCCGAAGCTGCGGCACGCCCGGCAGGGGACACGCGGGCGAGGGCGACCAACATCGTGTCGCAGCGATAGGCCCAGAGGCCTTGACGAGGGTGGCCGGAGCGCCTGTGAAGACCACATCCGACCTGCCCGCGTCAGGAAATGTAACCCGCGTTCGGCAGCGCGGACAACCGCTGGAGATAGCGCAAATGGCCCGTCCGTCGCGGTTTTGGCCCTGTTTGCCCCGCCGCAGTTAAGGCTGGGGCCGTTTAGCCAATTCTTCGGCCAGCAGCGCTTCGATTCGTTCGCCTTGCGGAAAGCCCTCGCCAACCCAGCGCGCTTCGACGGCTTGCAGCAGACGTGCGACGGATGGCCCGGCGGTCACTCCGCGCGCGACAATGGCGCCGCCTTTCAGCGGGAACTGGGGAACCGCCCAGCGGTCCAGCCCACGGGCATCGGCGCCCTCCAGCAGCAGGCGGTCGATCGCCAGCGGGGGGGTCAGGCGATAGGCCAGCGCCTTGGCGTTGGCGGAATCATGGGCTGTCCGTTCGGCCGCATTCACCAGCCGGGTGCGCTGGGCTTTGGACAGGCGCAGGCGCGCCGCGACAGTTTCGGCGACATCGGGCGAGGGCGGCAGCAGCGCGGCCAGCCGCCGGATCGGATCAGGTGCAAAGCCCTGCGCGCTTTCGGCGGCAATCAACCGGGCGAGCGCTGCCACCTGCGCGGGGCAGGCTTCGGGCAGGATCACGCCGAGCACGCCCCGCTCCCGCATCCGGGCGATGGTGGGGTGCGGATCTGGCAGCGCCAACAGCGCCAGCAATTCCGCCGCGATCCGCTCACGGCTCAGGCCCTTCAAGGTGTGGGCAAGGTCAGCGCAGGCGGTTTCCGCTGCCTCGTCCAGCGCGGCGCCGAACCGGGTCTGGAAGCGGTAGTAGCGCAGGATGCGCAGGTGGTCTTCGGCGATCCGCTGGCGTGCGTCCCCGATGAAGCGCACCCGGCCTTCGCGAAGATCATCAAGACCGCCGAAATAGTCGGCAATCGCCAGCGTTTCAGGATGGGCATAGAGCGCGTTGATAGTGAAGTCGCGCCGGGCGGCATCCTCGCTCCAGTCGCTGGCAAAGGCGATGGTGGCGCGCCTGCCATCGGTGGCGACATCGCGGCGCAGGGTGGTGACTTCGACCGGGCCGTCCTTGAGGATGACGGTCACCGTGCCGTGCTCGATCCCGGTCGGCGCGGTGCGGAGCCCGGCGCGCTTGCAGGCGGCGATCACGTCTTCGGGCCGCAGCGTGGTGGCGCAATCGACATCATGGGCGGCAACGCCCAGCAGCCCGTCACGCACGGCCCCGCCGACCCAGCGGATATTCTCGGCCCCCAGCGCCGCTGCCAGCGCGGCCAGCCCCGCACGGCGCGGCCATTCGGCACCGGCCAGATCACGCAGCATCGCGCAATCCTTCCAGCGTGATGCGGCGCGACAGGTTGGCGATGATCGCAGCCGTCACGCCCCAGATGCGGAACCCCTGCCATTCGAGTTCGAGATAGCGCCGGTTCGCCCCGCGCCAGAACACCTCGTTGGTGGTCCAGCTGGCCGGATCGAGCAGCAGGTGGAGCGGCGCTTCAAACCATGCTTCCACTTCGGTCGGGCTGGGAACCAGTGGCAACCCCTGTGGGACAACGCCGATCACCGGGGTCACCAGAAAGCCGGTGCCGGTATGGTAGACATCGCTGGTGCCGATCACGCGGACCGCGCTGCGGGGCAGGGCCAGTTCCTCTTCCGCCTCGCGCAAGGCGGCCGTGATGGCGTCTTCGCCCGGATCGATCTTGCCGCCGGGAAAGGCGACTTGCCCCGGATGATCGCGCATCGCGCGGGGGCGCTGGGTCAGGATGACTTGCGGATCATGCGGCACATCGGTGATCGCGATCAGCACCGCGGCAGGCGTGGCGCGGCCATCGCGGGCGAAATGCGCGTCGCTCAGCAGATCGGGAATATCGCGCGCATGGCCTTGCGCAAAGGCAGCGGCGAGGTGGTCGTAAAGGCTCATGGCAGCAGGCGAAAAGCCTTGCCCTGACTGGTGATCTGCCAGCCGTTGGCCTCGGCCCCTTCGGCCAGCGCGATGTCAGCGAGCTGCGCCCAGGTCGACCGGTTCAATCGCGCCTCGCACCCGCGCCGGACATGGAGGTAGGCGGCAGGCTCTTCGGCGGTGCCAGCAGCGCGTAGCGCGTGGTCTGGCCCGGCGATCACGATGTCATCGGTGTTGAGCCGGAACACCAGCGCATCATCGGCGCGAACGCAATCGGTGGCGATAAAGGCTGCGTCTTCCACTTCGATGGCGAGTTTCTCGAACGGGGTGACAAGCCAGTGATGGCCTGCATCGTCCCGCGTCAGCAGGCCCGCAAAGGCCCGCACCATCGCCTCGCGCCGGATCACGCCGCCTTCGTGAAACCATGTGCCGTCGGCGGCGATCACCATGTGACTTTCGCCGATGATCTGCGGAGCCCAGCCTTCCACCGGGGGGAGCTTGCGGTCAGCCACCAGCGCCGCGATTTCGGCAAGGGTCAGGCTGGCAAGGTATGGGGGCGGTTCGTAGGGCATGGTTTCAACGGGATGCCAGATGCGGGAGGGAAGGTGAAGAGCTTAAGCGCCGGTTCGGTTTGCCGCAGGCAAATCGCAAGGCCGACCGGCCGCCCGCAGCGATGCGGCCGTGAGGCCGCGGGAGCGAGGAGATCACGCGGCCTTACGGCGCGTGATCACGCAACAAGCCACGGCCCCAGCATCCCCTCGGCGGGCATCGCGGCAAGGGCGGTGCCGCGCGCCAGCAGGCGATGCTGTTCATAGGGGCCGGGGCAGCGCCAGCCGCCTGTCAGCGCCGCGGAAAAGCCCCAGCGTCCGTAATATTCCGCATCGCCGATCAACACCTGGGGCAGCGCCCGCCCGCCCGAAGCCGCGAGCCGCGCATCCTCCGCAATCATCGCGCTCATCAGGCCGACGCCAAAGCCTTCGCCCTGCCGTTCGGGCACGACCGCGACCGGCCCGACCATTACGAGCGGCACCTGACCCTGCTTGGTCTGCAAGCCGATCGGCCAGCACTGGATCGTGCCGACCAGCATGTCATCCTCGTCGAGCGCAGCAAGGCTGAGGCCCGGCAGCCACGGCATGCCTTCCCGGATCCGGTAGGCCGTGCGCGCGTGGCGGTCGGGGCCGAAAGCCCGGTCCAGCACCGCTTCGACCATAGCAGGATCGACCGCTTCGAGCGGGATCAGCGTGGCAGTGGTGCTGGCCATCAGCGGGCAGTGAGTTTCAGCAGATTGGCGTCTTCGCCGTCCTCGGCTACCCACAGCGCGCCGTCAGGGCCCTGCGCGATCGAGCGCAGGCGCCGGTCGAATTCGTGGCGGGTGACTTCGCGCGCTGTTTCGCCGTCGATTGCGACATCGACGATGGCCTGACTGGCGAGCCCTGCCATCAGCGCATGGCCTTTCCAGGTCGGGAACATGTCGCCGCTGTAGATCAGCATGTCACCGGGCGCGATCACCGGGTTCCAGCTGGTCGCGGGCTGGGCAAAGCCATCATCGGCGGCGTGATCGGGGATCGGGTCGCCATTATAATGGTCGCCATTGGACCGGACCGGCCAGCCATAATTGGCAGCGGGTTTGACCAGATTGAGCTCGTCGCCGCCGGCCGGGCCATGCTCTACTTCCCACAGGCGTCCCTCAGCGTCCCAGTCCATGCCAAGGATGTTGCGATGGCCATAGGACCAGATTTCGGCGGTGACCCCGCCCTTGTCCGCCATCGGGTTACCGGCGGCGGGCGTCCCATCCAGGTTGAGGCGCACGATCGTGCCGAGCGTGTTGGTGGTATCCTGCGCAGGCTGCATCTTCTGCCGCTCGCCGCTGGCGACGTAGAGATACTTGCCGTCCGGCGAAAAGGTGATGCGGTGCGAATAATGCCCGCGCCCGGTGACCTTGGGGGTCTGGCGCCAGATCACGTTCAGGCCTTCGATGGCGCAGGTGGTGGTTGCGCTGCACACCAGCGTTCCCTTGCCGACCACAGCCCCGCGCGTGTCGGCTTCGCCGGCTTCGGCCCAGCTCAGATAGATCGTGCGGCGGCCCAGCGTGGCCGAGGCTTCAGCGGGCAGGAAGGCGACATCGCCCAGACCGCCCTGACCACCGAAATCAACCGTCGGCGCTCCGCTGACAGTGCCGACCGAACCGGTGGCCGTATCGACAACCTTGATGGTGCCAGCCTTTTCGGTGACGAACAGCACCCCTGTGCCCGGAGCAAAGGCGATGGCCCAAGGCTCATTGAAAACGGCGACCTTTTCGGCCGCAAACGGCATGGTCGATGCCGCAGCGGGCGGGGCGGTTTCCCCACCTTCGGCATTGGCGCAGCTTGCCAGCGCCAGCGCGGAGACGGAAAGAGCAGCGAACAATCGGGCAGAACGGATCATGCTAGGGGTCACTCCGGGTTTCAGGCACGCAGGCAAGACGGTCGTCATCGGGGTTGACGAAGCTGGCCGCGGTCCGTTGGCCGGGCCGGTGGTGGCCGCGGCGGTGGTTCTGGGGGAGGCGATACCTGCGGGGCTCGATGATTCCAAGCGCCTTTCGGCAAAGCGGCGCGCTGTGCTCGACCCCGCGATCCGGGCGAGCTGCGGCTGGGCGGTGGCGGTGGTCGAGCCCGAGGAGATCGACCGGGTCAATATCTTCATGGCGACCATGCTGGCCATGACCCGCGCGGTCGCCAGCCTGGCCGATGCCTTGGCGGGGGCGCTGGGGGCAGCGCCGGACATTGTGCTGATCGATGGCAACATGACCCCGCAAGGGCGCTGCGCCGAGTGGCGGTGGCCCGCCCGCGCGATCGTGGGCGGCGACGGGACCGAGCCGTGCATTTCGGCCGCCTCGATCATCGCCAAGGAATGGCGCGACCGGATGATGCTGGAAGCCGCCGCTGCGCACCCGCACTATGGGTGGGAACGCAATAAGGGCTACGGCACCGCGGAGCACATGGAAGCGCTGCGGGTGCACGGCGCGACCCCCTTGCACCGCCGCAGCTTTGCGCCCGTGGCGCAATTGTCGCTGATTTAGGCGACCATCAGCCCCTAACGTCATTCCAGCGAAAGCTGGGGCCTAGAGCGGCGAAGTGCGACGCTTGCGGCCATAGGCCCCAGCGTTCGCTGGGGTGACGGATAAGCCAGATGTGAGTCCTCCCCGCCACACCCCTGCATCTGGAGTCCTGCGCTGCGCGCCGGACTCTACATCTTGTGGCGGACTCGTTTCGTTCCGCACGCTGCCAGATCGCCGCGGACAAGCGTTGAAAAATTAGTCGCTTGACGCCGACTCTTCAAAGACTCATGCCTGTGGATAAGTGCATGTGATAGCAGGCGGGATCAAGACGGTGAGTGTGATAGAAAAAGTTAAGTCGCGGGCAAAAAGCGTTGTAAAGACGCCGGAAACTGCGCGCGCACTCGATTTGCGGCGTGATTTGCCTCTGGGCCGTATCCTGCCGGGCGATTGCATCGAAGCGATGCGCTCGCTCCCCACCAACAGCGTCGATCTGGTCTTCGCCGATCCGCCCTATAATCTGCAATTGGGCGGCGATCTCAACCGGCCCGACGGCAGCCATGTCGATGCGGTGACCGATCACTGGGACCAGTTCGCCAGCATGGCGGTGTATGACAAGTTCACCCGTGAATGGCTGACCGAGGCGCGCCGCGTGCTCAAGCCCGATGGCGGATTGTGGGTGATCGGCAGCTACCACAACATCTTCCGCGTCGGCAGCATCTTGCAGGATCTGGGGTTCTGGATCTTGAACGACATCGTCTGGCGGAAGACCAATCCGATGCCCAACTTCCGCGGCACCCGCTTCACCAACGCGCATGAAACGCTGATCTGGGCGAGCATGGGCGAAAAGGCGCGCTACCACTTCAATTACCGCGCGATGAAGACGCTGAACGACGAGCTTCAGATGCGTTCTGACTGGGTGATGCCGATCTGCGCGGGCGGGGAGCGGCTCAAGGAAAATGGCAAGAAGGCCCACCCGACCCAGAAGCCCGAAGCGCTGCTCTACCGCGTGCTGCTGGCGACGACCGAGAAGGGCGACGTGGTGCTCGATCCCTTCTTCGGCACCGGCACCACCGGCGCGGTCGCCAAGCGTTTGGGCCGCGAATGGATCGGCTGCGAGCGGGAGGATTTCTACCGCGAGGTCGCGATGAAGCGGATCGCCAAGGAGCTGCCGCTGGATGAAAGCGCGCTCACCACAATGCAAAGCGCGCGCACTGCACCGAAGGTGGCTTTCGGGGCGGTGGTCGAGGCGGGGCTGATCCCGCCCGGAACACAGGTGTTCGACAAGAAGCGCCGGTGGATGGCGACAGTGCGCACCGATGGCAGCCTGGAATGCGGCGGCAAAACCGGATCGATCCACGGGCTGGGCAAGGACCTGCAAGGCGCGCCGTCGTGCAATGGCTGGACGTTCTGGCATTACCAGACCGGGGGGGACGTCCAGCCGATCGACGCCGCCCGCCAGCTGTACCTGCTTGCTGCGGAAGACTAGCGCCGCTTTGGGTAAAACATTGCTGCAATATGAACAGCTTCGCCTGTTTGCAGGTAGCCGCGACTGAGGCACAAGTCGTCGCATCCGGCGACAACCCATCCGGTCCTCAAGCGTAGCACTGGCGCGCCGCCAACCCCTATGGCGGGCGCACCACGCAAGAGGAAACATCATGAACAACATCCGAAGGTTCCGCCTGATCGCCGTCAGCGCAGCTGCCATTGCCGCTGCCTCCGCCGCTGCTGTGCAGGCCGAAGGACCCTATATCGGGCTGAGCGGGGGCGTTTCGCTGCCCGGCGACAGCAACAACAGCGGGGCCTTTGATACCGCTGTTCCCGCGACTGACGATTTCGCCGCGATCCCGGCGGACACCTCGGTCGGCTGGAAGACCGAATTCGACACCGGCTATGCCATCAACGGGCAGGTCGGTTATGCCTTCGACAACGGCGTCCGGCTTGAACTGGAGGGATCATACACCCGCTACGGCATTGATCGCCATTCCGGTCTGACGGTCGGCGGCACCAATATCGACAATGCCGATGTCGCCGTCCTCACCCGCGGCGAACCGGCAGCGGCCAACCCCACGGTCGGCGCGGTGCTCGACGACGGGCAGGGCCGCGTCGCCAATTACGGCCTGTTCGGGAACGTCTTTTACGACATCAACACCGGTTCGGGCTTCAAGCCCTTTGTCGGGGCGGGCCTTGGCTACCAGTGGGCCGACATCAAGTATCGACCCTCGGGCGTGGATGTTGCCGATGAAAATGATGGCGGGCTTGCCTATCAGCTGATGGCAGGGGCCAGCTTCGCGCTGTCGGACACTGCCGAGGTCTTCGGCCAGTACACCTGGCGCGACCGCACCGATACCGCCGAAGTGCCGCTTAATCTGCTGCCGGCGACGCTGGGTGTGGAGACCGGCCAGTCGCTGCTGACGGCGGGCGTGCGCGTCAAGTTCGGCGGGTAATCCGCGCCGGGCCACAGGCTCACAAGGCCGCGCCCCCCGCATGGGGCGCGGCCTTTTTCGTGCGCGACTGTTGGCAGCGCCGCAACGCGGGCTTTGCGCCGGGCCGCTGCCCGCGTAAGCCCCGCAGCATGGCTGACAGCGTTTACATTCATCCCATCACCTTTGTTTCCGGCCCGCAAATGGTGGAGGGCGATGCGGTCAGGCTTGGCGGATCAATGGCCTATGCCCGCGAATTTGCGCTGGTGCTGCGCGATGGGCGCGCGGTGGCGGATCGGTTTGTCGGCACGCCCAAAGAGATCGAGGCGGCGCTTGCACGGCTGGCAGGTTCGCTGGCGGATGATGCCGCAGCGCAATGGGCGAACCTCAGGAAAGCCCACGCACCCCTGCACCTTGGCAGCCGCACCGTCCGGCTGGACCAGCCCCAGATCATGGGCATCCTCAACGTCACGCCGGACAGCTTTTCGGACGGCGGCCTGCATGACACCGCTGACGCGGGCCGTGCCCACGCCGCCGCCATGCTGGAAGCGGGCGCGGCGATCATCGACATCGGCGGGGAAAGCACCCGTCCGGGCGCTGCGGCCACTTTCGAGGACGAGGAAATCGCCCGCGTGGTTCCGGCGGTGGAATACTGCGCCAGCATGGGGGCCGCCATCAGCGTCGACACCCGGCGTGCGGGCGTGCTGTCAGCAGCGCTGGCTGCGGGCGCGCATATCGCAAACGACGTGTCGGCGCTGCGCTATGATCCGCGCAGCATCGAAGTGGTGGCGGCCAGCGGGTGCCCCGTGGTGCTGATGCATGCGCCGGGCGCGGGCGAGGACTTGCACAAGGGCGCGGCCTATGCCGATGTGGTCAGCGATGTCTTCGATTTCCTCAAGGCCGCCCGCGCCAAGGCTGTGGCATCAGGGGTTGCCGAGGATCGCATCATCCTTGATCCGGGCATCGGCTTTGGCAAATCGCTGGCGGATAACCTCGCGCTAATGAATGCGCTGCCGCTGTTTCACGCGCTGGGCAGCCCGCTGATGCTGGGGGCAAGCCGCAAGCGGATGATCGGGGCGCTGTCAGCTGAGGAAGCTGCGGGTCAGCGCCTTGCCGGTTCCATCGCGCTGGCGATCAAGGGGATGGAGGCCGGCGTCCATCTGCTGCGCGTGCATGACGTGGCTGAAACGGTGCAGGCGCGCAATGTTTGGCGGGGCTTGCGCGATGCGGGCCTGACCGATTTCAGCACGCTGGCGCCGCTCTAAGCCTCTTTTCCTGCTGCCACGCTTCTGTCACGGAGCAGGGGCAATAGATCCCCATTCGTCCCCCCAAGGAGCTTCCCCATGCGCCGCATCCTGCTTGCCGCCACTGCCCTTGCCACTGCCGGTCTGATGGCCGCGCCCATCATGGCCCATGATGATGAGCCCGCGCCGGTCAACACCGCGCCGGTGCCGGTCAGCGTCACCCCCGATCAGTTGCTTGCCCCCTATTACGAGGCGCTGCGCCAGCAGGTGGAGATGCCGGTGGCCGGGCCCAACCCGGCGCTGTCCCCGGCGACCACGCTGACGCGGATTGCCTTTGGCAGCTGCAACCACCAGAGCGCGCCCCAGCATATGTGGGCGCAGATCGCTTCGGCCAATCCGCAGCTGTTTCTGATGATCGGCGACAATGTGTACGGCGATAATGGCTGGAACGCCGATGCCGGTCTGGAAAGCCTGCGTTCGGCCTATGCGCTGCAAGCCTCGCACCCCGAATTCACCGGTTTTCGCGCGCGGTTCCCGATGATGGCGACGTGGGATGACCATGATTACGGCCTGAACGATGCCGGCGGCGGTTTCCCGTTCCGCCGCTGGGGCGAGACTCTGTTCGAGACGTTCTGGGGTTCGTCCGACGCCGTCCGTTCGCGCCCCGGCGTTTACGAAAGCAGCATCACCGGGCCGGAAGGCAAGCGGGTGCAGGTGATCCTGCTCGATACGCGCTATTTCCGGTCAGACCTGAAACGCGCCGCCTGGACCAAGGACCGCCCGCCGCTCGGCAGCTATCTGCCGGACGAAAGCCTCGACAAGACCATGCTGGGCGAGGTGCAGTGGGCCTGGCTGGAGCAGGAACTGGCCAAGCCCGCCGACCTCAGGATCGTGGTTTCCTCAACGCAGGTCATTACCACCGCGCACCAGTTTGAAGGCTGGACCAATATGCCGGTCGAACGCAACCGGCTGCTCGATCTGCTGACGGCGCGCGAGGCGAGCGGGCTGGTGATCCTGTCGGGCGATCGCCACGCGGCGGGCATCTACAAGACCGCGCACAAGGGTGAGACCATGTGGGAGCTGACCAGTTCCTCGCTCAACCTGGCGTTCGGTGACGACATTGAAAAAAGCACCGCGCGCGAACCCGATCCGGCGCGCCTCACGCCGTTCTTCCCGATCGAGAATTACGGGCTGGTCGATATCGACTGGAAGGCCAAGCGCCTGACCATGACGCTGAAAAGCAATCAGAGCGCGACGCTGGCCGAACAAATGTTCAGCTGGTGATGTTCGCGCAATGTTTCACGTGAAACATTTCAAGGACTTGGTGTAGGATTGGCGCAGGGCCAATCCTTCATAGCGTAAAGCCGCCGTCTGATACCATGACGTGACCGGTGATATTGGCGGCAGCATCGCTGAGCAGATACAGGATGCTGTCCGCCATTTCCTCGGACGAGGCGAAGCGGCCCAGCGGGGTCGTTTTCGCCATCGCCTTCAGCGTCGCCTCGCGCCCGATGGCGGCGACCGAGGCGTTGAAATCATCGCCGCTTTCCCAGATTGCGGTGTCGACCCCGCCGGGGGCTATCGCATTGACGCGAATGCCTTTTCTGGCGTTTTCGACCGCGGCGATGCGGGCCATGTGCGCCACCGCTGCCTTGGAGACGCCGTAGGGGCCGATGCCGGCGACCGGCTTGATTCCGGTGGTTGATGCCACCACCACCACGCTGCCGCTTTTGCCGGCCATCGCCCGCAGCGAGGAGGCCAGCGTCAGGAATGCGCCATCAAGGTTTACGGCCATCACGCGGCGCCATTCCGACGGTGAAATGCTGGCAATCGGCCCGCCCGAACCGATTCCTGCGTTGACCACGGCATGGTCGAGACCGGTCAAGGCGGGTTCCAGCCCCTGCCACAGCGCCTCGTCAGCGACGCTGCCCACGATGCGGTGCACCTCGCACCCCGACAGGTCGAGCGCGTCCAAACCGGCGGCATCGACATCGACCAGCACCAGCTTGGCCGCCCCGCACGCCGCCAGCGCCCGGGCACAGGCCGCGCCGATCCCTGAAGCGGCTCCGGTGACGAGCGCCGAGCGCCCGGCGAAATCTTGAATCTGTGTCATGTCCACGGGCTAAGCCCGGCAGGCCTGCCAATCAAGCCGCGTTATCAATCCCCAGATCGGAAAGCTTGCGATACAATGTCGAGCGTCCGATCCCCAGCCTGCGCGCCACCTCGGTCATGCGCCCGCGATAATGGCCGATGGCGAGGCGGATCACGTCAGCCTCGATTTCTTCGAGCGGGCGCAGGTTGCCGTCGGGGGTGTAAAGCATCACGCCCACGCCCTCATGCGCGCTCGCCACGGTGACGCTGCCCTGTTCGCCAAGCATCTCGGACAATTGCGGGAAGCTGTCGGCGCCCAGCGAATTGCTCTCGCAATAGACCGCCGCGCGGAACAACACCGATTGCAGCTGGCGGACATTGCCCGGCCAGTCATAGGCGGCCAGCAAGGCGAGTGCGGAATCGGAGACGGAAAGGTGGTTGAGGCCCGGTTGCTCGCCGATGCGGGCAAGGAAATGGCGGGTCAGCGCCGGGATGTCCCCCGTGCGATCCCGCAAGGGCGGCAGCACGATCCGGGTCGCGCCCAGCCTTGCGGCAAGGCCTGCATCAAACTGCCCGGCCGCCACCATGCGTTCCAGCCCGATATTGCTGGTAACCAGCAGCCGCACATCGACGCGGAAGCCATAGCTTGCGCCGACGGGCCGGATGATCCCGGTCTCCAGCGCTTCGGCAAGGCGCTGCTGGAGCATCGGGGTCAGCCGGTCGATTTCGTCAAGGATCAGCGTGCCGCCATCGCAATGCTGGAACGCGCCGATCTGGCGGTCGAAGGCGCCGGGAAAGCTGCCGGGTTCATGGCCGAACAGCACCGAATCGATCGATCCGGGCGGAACGCTGGCAAGGTTGATGATCCGCAGCGCTTCTTTCGCACGCGGCGATGCGCCGTGCATCGCGCGCATCAGCATTTCCTTGCCGGTGCCGGTTTCGCCTTCGATCAGCACATGGCCGTGCCCGCGTGCCGCCTTGGCCGCCTGCGCCAAGGCAGCGCGAAATTGCGGCGCGGTGCCGATCATCGCATCGAAATCGAGGCTGGCGGACATTTTTTCGGTCAGCGGGGCGAGCTCATCGCGGGGCGCTTCGCGGGTGGTGACGGTGCGCAGCGCTTCCATCAGCCGGTCGGGCGACACGGGTTTAACCAGATAATCCGAAGCGCCCGCCCGCATCGCTTCGACCGCCAGCAGTGGCGATGCGCTGGTGGTCAGCATCAGGATCGGCAGGGCAGGGCGGCGTGATTTCAGTTCAGCGATCAATTGGCAGGCATCATCGCCCGGCACCCATTGATCGAGCAGGATCGCGGAAAGCTGCATCCCTTCGCGCGTGCCCAGCATCGCAATCGCGGTCTCAGCATCGGATGCGACAATCGTGCGCCAGCCATCACGCGCAGCGATCGCGGTGATCAGCCGCGATTGTGCAGGCTCATCATCGATCAGCATGACGATTCGCGCGTCTTCCGTTGCTTCGGGGTGGCAATCCATCTCAGCCATCAATCGTGCCGCTCGCTTTCCCTCGTCGTGCGGGCGTGTGACCCGTAGCGACCATGTTGTCCCTGCATAGGACGGGGAGGTAAAAACGGGATTAAAGCTGTGCCGCGGCGGGACAGATGGCCGGTGCGGCAGAATGATGCTTGCGACTGGCCTCTCACTAAAGGTGACTTGAGATAGCAGGCTGGCTTCGATACGGGAACGGACACGGGCTTTGCGGCCCGGATTTTTTCGCTAACCATTCGGCAACCAATCGCGCTGGCGCGCGTTCGAGAGCCCAAGGGGAAATAAACGAGATGAACGTTCACGACATGGAAAAGGCCGAAGCCACCTATGGCGGCTTCATGGCGACGCTGAAATGGGCCGTCCCGGTAATTGCGGTGATCGTGCTTGTCGTCGTTTCGGCAATCGCCAGTTAAGCCGCCGCACCAGTGAAAATCGCCATCCTGAAAGAGCGCGCTTCGGGCGAGACGCGCGTCGCTGTCACGCCGGAAACGGCCAAGAAGTTTGCGGCGCTGGGCTGCTCGGTCGCGGTAGAGACGGGGGCCGGGGTCATCGCTTCGATCACCGACGATGCCTATGCCGAAGCCGGAGCGACGGTTGCCGATGCGGCAACTTGCGTGAAGGATGCGGACATCGTGCTTGGCATTCAGGCGCCCGATGTGGCGCTGCTGGCGGGCGCAAAGCCGGGCGCATGGGTGGCGGCGCTGTTCGATCCCTTCACGGCGCGCGAGCGGGTGGACGCCTATGCCGCTGCCGGGCTGGAAGCGTTGAGCATGGAATTCATGCCGCGCATCACCCGCGCGCAAAGTATGGACGTGTTGTCCTCGCAATCCAACCTTGCCGGATACAAGGCCGTGCTGGCGGCAGCGGATGCCTATGGCCGCGCCTTTCCGATGATGATGACCGCGGCCGGCACCGTGCAGGCAGCGCGCGCCTTCATCATGGGTGTGGGCGTCGCGGGGCTTCAGGCGATTGCCACCGCGCGGCGGCTGGGTGCGCAGGTTTCGGCCACCGACGTGCGCTCCGCCACCAAGGAACAGATCCAGTCCTTGGGCGCCAAGGCGATCTTCGTCGAGAATGTCGCGGGCATCGAAGGCGAAGGTTCGGGCGGCTATGCCACCGAAATGAGCGAGGAATACCAGAAGGCCCAGGCCGAGCTGATCTCGTCGCACATCGCCAAGCAGGACATCGTCATCACCACCGCGCTGATCCCGGGCCGGGCCGCCCCGCGCCTTGTCACCGACGCGCAGATTGCGACGATGAAGCCCGGCAGCGTGATCTTCGATCTCGCGGTGGCGCAGGGCGGTAACGTGGAAGGCTCCAAGCCTGATGAAGTCGTGATCCGTCACGGCGTGAAGATCATCGGCTACGCCAACACCCCCGCCGCGCTTCCCGCCGACGCCTCGGCACTGTTTGCGCGCAACCATTACAACTTCCTCAGCGCCTTCTGGGACAAGGAAGCTGGCCGTCCCGTGCTGGATGAGGAAATCGGCACGGCCATCCGCCTGACGCAGAGCGGCAAGGTTGTGAACGAGAGGCTGGCGGGTTGAACGCTGACCGCCAAAATCCTCCTCGGAACGGGGAGGGGGACCGCGCGCAGCGTGGTGGTGGGGATTCGCGGTTCGTCGCGCGGCCTGAAGTCGTTCTGGCCCGCAAGTTGCGGAAGGACATGTCGCTTCCCGAACGGATGCTCTGGCAATCGCTCCGCCAGCGCCCTCGCGGGTTCAAATTTCGCAGGCAGCATCCCATCGGCCCCTACGTGGTCGATTTCTGCTGCCTGTCCGAGCGCTTCGTGGTCGAGGTCGACGGCGGCGTGCATGACAATATCGACCGCGCCAAGTTTGACGACCGGCGCATTTCGTTTTTGAAGGAAAACGGGTTCAGGGTTCTGAGGGTCTCGGCGCAGCGGGTGCTGCGCGATTGTGTCGACACGGCTGACGCCATTGTCGCGCGCACGGCGAGTCCCCTCCACCAGCCTGCGGCTGGTCCCCCTCCCCGTGCCGGGGAGGCTAATTAGTGGACTTCATATCTATCCTTTCGATCTTCGTGCTGGCCTGCTTTGTGGGCTATTACGTCGTCTGGTCGGTGACCCCGGCGCTGCACACCCCGCTGATGGCGGTGACCAATGCGATCTCGTCCGTCATCATCGTCGGCGCGCTGATCGCTTCGGCTGAGGCGAATAGCCCGATTGCCAAGTATCTTGGTCTGTTCGGCGTGGTGCTTGCGAGCATCAACATCTTCGGCGGCTTCGCTGTGACACAGCGCATGCTCGCGATGTACAAGAAGAAGGGGAAGTAAGAGATGAGCTTCTCCATTCTTGCAGCGGGCGTCGCTGGCGAAGGCGGCACGCCGGCCTGGGCGATGCTGGCCTACCTTGTTTCCGGCGTATTCTTCATCCTCGCGCTGCGCGGGCTTTCCAGCCCGGCCACCAGCCAGACGGGCAACCGCAATGGTATGATCGGCATGGCGATTGCAGTCGCCACAACGCTGGTCACGCATGACATTGCGAACATCGCCGAAATTCTGATTGCTGTCGCCATCGGCGGGGCGATTGGCGTGGTGATCGCTCGCCGTATCGCCATGACCGCGATGCCGGAACTGGTTGCGGGCTTCCACTCGCTGGTTGGTCTGGCGGCGGTCGTGGTGGGCTTTGGCGCGTGGCTTGATCCGCAATCCTTCGGGATCGTCGATGCAGCCGGGCAGATCCTTGCCGTCAGCCGCGTGGAACTGGGCCTCGGCATTGCCATCGGCGCGATAACGTTCTCGGGCTCGGTCATTGCCTTCCTCAAGCTGTCGGGCCGGATGGGCGGTTCGCCGATCATGCTGCCGGGGCGGCATGTCATCAATCTTGGCACGCTGGCGGCAATCCTCGGCCTGATCGCGCTCTACACCGTTTCGCCGCAGGGCGGCGCGGGTGAGGGCTGGATGATCCTTGCGGTCGCCGTGCTGGCCTTCATCATCGGTTTCCTGCTGATCATCCCGATCGGCGGGGCGGATATGCCGGTCGTGGTGTCGATGCTGAACTCCTATTCCGGCTGGGCGGCGGCGGCGATGGGCTTCACGCTGGGCAACAGCGCGATGATCATCACCGGCGCGCTGGTGGGCTCTTCAGGGGCGATCCTCAGCTACATCATGTGCCGCGCGATGAACCGCAGCTTCATTTCGGTGATCGCAGGCGGCTTTGGCGCGGCCCCCGAAGCGGGCGGTGCGGGCGGCGCGCGCGAACAGCGGCCCTACAAGCAGGGCTCTGCGGAAGATGCGGCCTACATGCTCGAACAGGCCGAAAAAGTCATCATCATCCCCGGTTACGGGATGGCGGTGGCCCAGGCCCAGCACGCGCTGCGCGAAATGGGCGACAAGCTGAAGGAAAAGGGCGTGGAGGTGAAGTACGCCATCCACCCCGTCGCGGGCCGTATGCCGGGGCACATGAACGTGCTCCTCGCCGAAGCCAGCGTGCCCTATGACGAGGTCTTCGAGCTGGAGGACATCAACTCCGAATTCGCCCAGTGCGATGTCGCCTTCATCATCGGCGCGAACGACGTTGTGAACCCGGCGGCCAAGACCGACAAATCCAGCCCCATTTACGGGATGCCGGTGTTCGATGTCGACAAGGCCAAGCAGGTGTTCTTCATCAAGCGTTCGATGGGGGGCGTCGGCTATGCCGGGGTCGATAACGACGTGTTCTACATGAACCAGACCGTCATGCTGCTGGCCGACGCCAAGAAGATGGTCGAGGAAATCGTCAAGTCGCTGGACTGATACGGTTGTCTGCATGATGAAGCTGTTGGTGCGGATCGCGGTGCTGGCCGCGCTGGTGGGCGGGGCGGTGTATACCGGCCTCGCCAACCCGCTGATCGAAATGCAGGTGAAATCCGCGCTGGTGCAGTCGGGCATCGGCGAGAACCGCGCTGGCTGCATGGCGCAGCGCATGGTGGAACGGCTCACCATTCCTCAGCTGTGGAAGCTGCGCCAAGGCATGGCCGCGCAGGATGGCGAGCCGGACACCGGCTACGGCCTCGGCGAACTCGTCAAGCGGCTCGACCGGGTCAATGATGGCGAGGCGGTGGCGGTGCTCACCACCAGCGCGGGGCTTTGTGCCATAGGGCTGGGCTGACTGCCTAGCTCCCCTCCCCAGCGGGGAGGGGTCGGGGGTGGGGGCTCCACGGTCTATAGGGCAGAGCCCCCACCCCCAGCCCCTCCCCAAGGGGAGGGGAGCAAAGGGGTGCTTGCATTCCCTCCCCCCGATGCGCCACACTGCGCAGCGGAGAGGGAGAACACCATGAACCGATTGGCACTTGCCGCTGCGCTGCTGGCTTCAGCCGCACCGCTTG
>NZ_PKRO01000022.1 GCF_002855495.1 Porphyrobacter sp. TH134 | reverse complement strand
CCCGCTCGGGCTACGCCCTCCCAGCGCTCGCCAAGGCGCGGATCAAGTGGCCTGATTTTGCGCCGCCCAATGGCCGACTTTTACTCCGCCGTTGACACAGATCGCATTGCGATCGCCACGCCTTAAGGGTTTCGAATGCCTCGGCATTGAGCGGAATATGCCGCGTCTTGCGCGACTTTGCCGTCTGCGCTGACACCGTCACGATCCGCCGGTCGAAGTTCACATGGGACCATTTGAGATCAAACAGCTCGCCGCGGCGCATGCCGGTGTTGATCGAAAGAAGCACCATCGGCATCAGGTGATCGGTGAAGGGAACCGCATGAAGGCTCGGCAGCGGCTCCATCTTTCGATCCCGCCGCCACTGGTTGGTCCGGTCCCGCGCGTCTCTTGCATCCTGCTCGCGCCTCTTGAGCTGCGAACGCAAACGATGCTCTTCTGCCTCATCAAGATAGCGGACGCGGACTTCCTTGTCCTCTCGCGCCTTTTTCACCTTGGCGATCGGGTTGACCGCGATGAGCTCCTACTCGACCGCGCGGTTGAGGGCTGCCTTGATGGCGGTGATGTCGCGATTGACGGTATTGGTCTTCACGCCGTCCTTCATTCGCTGGGCGCGCCAGCGCTCCATGTCGAGCGGCGAAATCGTCGCCATCGGCATGTTCAGAAACTTACTGAAGGAGACCTTCAGGCGCTTGATCGTAGCGGTAGCCGTTTTCTGATGCGCAGCAGCCCAATCCGCATAATGCTCGTCGATGAAGTTGCCGAAGGTCGACACCTGCTTACGCTTCTGGCGCTCGATGCGCGGGTCCGTCCCCGCCCAGTATGGGCCCAGTGCATTCTTGGCGGCCTCAACAGCTTCGCTGTGACCCATACTGCTCAGCCGACCGAGCCGGATGCGCTTGCCGCGTTCGAACTCAAGGTACCATGTCTTTACGCCCGAAGGCTGTACCCGCAGCAGAAGGCCATTCAGCTTGGCATCGCGCAGTTCATAGGGCTTCGTCTTTGGTAGCGCCTGCTGAGCGATCTTGTTGTTCATCATAGGGGCCTGCGGGACAGGGGTTGCGTCTGGACTCTAGCCGATCCGTAAGTGAAATGTAAGTGCAAAGTGACCAAACACGGTGCAACAAATGCAAACGAGTTGCAATATCGAGAACGTATTTTCTCGTGTTAGATCATTAGGTTCTTTGTGCATTTCGTTCTATTGCGGTGCAGAAAGTGCCGCCAATTTTATGCCTCCGACGGCAGAGGTCACAGGTTCGAATCCTGTCGGGTGCGCCAGCTTGCGGTGCGGGGGTTTTCCTCATCCTTCGGGTTTCTGCGAAACACAGGCGGTGCTGCTTGTTTGTTAAGCTGCGCGCTCATACCATCGGATGCCGGCCCGGCTGCATCAGTGCGGCGCGGCGGCGCTGGAGCAGGTGTCCGATCAATGACCAAGCCAGGGTCCATGGCCGGGATTTTTGCAGCCCTGTTGGCGCTGGCAGCGCTGACGGCGGCTCCGGTTATGGCCAAGCCGCAGGAAGTGCGCGTTCGCAGTCAGGGCAAGCTCAGCTTCGGAACCTTCATGGTGTTTGGCAAGGGCACGCGCAGCATCAGCCCGGCGGGCGCCGTGATCGACACGGCCATTATCGCGCTTGATGGCAGCGCGCCCCGTCCTGCGCGCTTCACAGTGGAATATGACCGCGGGAATGAAAGCAAACAGGTGCTCGACATCACGATCGAACTGGTGATGTCCGCGCCCGGCACTGTGCGGGTGGGCGGTGTCGAGGCGCGGTTGTCGGGGTTTGAGACGGACCTTCCCGGCCATCCCCGCGCCGCCTCGGGCGAGATCCTGACGGTTCGCCTGACCGGTTGCCGCGCCCGCGTGTGTACGCGCAGTTTTACCGTGGGCGGTCGGCTGGATATCACGCGCACCTTTGGCGGGGCCACGGTCGAGCTTCCGATCATCGTCGACGCCCGGATCGTGGAACGGGAGCGGGCGTGATGACGGCCTGCACAAAAAGCACAAAAAGAATGCGGCAGGCGGCGCACGGGTTTGCCGCCTTTGCCATGCTGGCAGCGGCGCAGGCGGGTCATGCGCAATCGGGCATACAGGCGGGCGCACAGGCCACAGGCCGCGCCGAAGCGGAAGTGATCGTTCCGATCCGCGCTGTGCCGGTATCCGACCTGTCGTTTGGTTTGATTGTGGTCGGCACGGCAGGAGACGGGACCGTCGAAGTTGCCCCTGACGGATCGCCGCCGCGCTATACCAGTGCGGCGCGATCGACCTGTTCGGGGGAAGCGGGATGTGCCGCGCATCCGGCCCGCTTCGATGTCGCCGGCGAACCCCGCAGGAGCTACCGCATCGTCCTGCCCGATCAGATCCGGGCGCGCGGCACGCGGACCGGCGCCAGCCTGGCGGTGGTCGCGATCAGAGTGCGCAGCGTGAACGCCGGGACCGCTCTGGCCGAGGGTGTTCTCGATGAAGCGGGACAGGATAGCTTCTTCGTCGGCGGGACACTGCAAGTGCCTGCCGGGACACGGCCCGACGTGTTTCGCGCCGACCTGCCGGTCATCGTCACCTATAACTGACTAACCCGTATTATGCCGGGTAAACCAACCCCGCACCCCCTCTACCGAGGAGCGCGCCGCTTATGGTTAATTCCGTCCAAAGCCCGGGTAAGTAAGTTTTTAAGAGAGCCTGGGGTAACTACGGGGACGACGGGAAGAAATTCTTAGGGACGATTCCTGTTGGCCCGCCACCTTGTTCATGGGCCAAGACCAACTATTCCAAAGGGGACCAACCTTGAAAAAGCTTCTCGTTCTGGCTGTGACCGCAGCCGCTATCTCTGCCCCCGCCATGGCCGCTCCGGGCGATACGTCGACCGCACAGGGCGCTGCCACTGCTGAAGTCGTGGCGCCGATCACGCTTGCGCACACCAATGGCGCCGCGCTGAACTTCGGCACCTTCACCACCGGCGATGCCGGCGGCAGCGTGGTTGTCGATCAGGCCGGCGTCGGGACCGCGACTGGCGAAGTGACCCTGCTGGGTGGTTCGGTTGAAGCTGCCGATGCCTTCACCGTGGCGGGCGATGCCAACCGCGCCTTCACGATCGCCACCACCGGCGGCACTGTCAGCAACGGCAGCGACAGCATGGCCTTCACCACCTCGGCGGCGACGTCGGGCCTGCTGAACGCTTCGGGCACCGCAGCGTTTTCTGTCGGCGGCGCGCTCAGCATCGCTGGCGGCGAATCGGCCGGCACCTACACCGGTTCGTACAGCGTCACGGTTGCTTACAACTGATCCGTGTGGGCGGGTTGCGGGCCGGGGTTCCGGGAACCCTGGTCAGCACCCGCCTGACCCGGTCAGCCAGCCGCTATGCGACAGCTTACTCTGTTTTTCGGGGCTGCTCTGGCAGCAGCGGTGCTCGCCGCCCCCGCAGCCGCAGCGCCCGGCGATAACGCCGCGAGCAGCGGCACTGCCGCCGCCGAAGTCGCCGATCCGGCGACCATCCGGCGCATTTCTGATCTGCGGTTCGGCCGCTTTGCCTCTCCGGGCAATGCCAGCACGATCCGGATCAATGTTGACGGCACCTTTAATGCCGTTGGCGAAGTCGTCTCATCGACGCGCATGGCGCAACCCGCCAGCGGGCGCGGTCCGGCGCAGTTTGTCGTTGAACAGGCTGGCAACCGGGGCGGCACCGTGTTCATTCCGGCTAACATCAGCATAACCAATGGCAGCGCCACCATGACGGTGAACGCGATCACCGGCCGGTTGGTGGTGACCGGAGGCGTCGGCCGCAATCGTGTCTATCGGCTCGATCTGGGCGGCACCTTGCGGATCAATGCCAACCAGGCACCCGGTTCGTATCGCGGCGAGTTTGCTGTGACCGTAATCTACGACTGATCGGGCGTAAGCTTACGATTAGTTAACCATGTTTTCCGTAGAAGACCCGGGGTTTCAGGGTTTTTCGGGCGGTAACATGACACGCAAGATTTCGATTTTCAGCGTCTCTGGCATTTTCAGCGTCTCTGGCATTTTTGGTTTCCTCGGGTTTGGCGCGCTGTGCTGCGCCATGCCGGTCATGGCGCAAAGCCTTGCATTGGAGGGAGCCAGCGAGGCCGCAGACGCAGCCGAAGCCGAACCGCCGCTCGCGCTGCCCGAAGCCGCTCCGGGCCAAGCGCCCGAAGGTTCGGTCGGCGGGATGGGCGACATCAATATCTATCCGCGCCGGATCGTGATGGATCAGCGCGCCCGGGTCGCGTCGGTCGGGCTCTACAACAAGATGCCGTATGAGGGCGAATACGAGATTTCGCTCGCCAACATGGTGATGACCGACACGGGGCGGATCATCCCCTTCAGCAACCTGCCCGAAGGTCTCGACACCAGCAAAGTGAAGACCGCCAGCGATATGCTGCGCTGGTCACCGCGCCGCGTGCTGCTGCTGGGCAGTGAAGCGCAAACCGTCCGTATCATGGCCAGACCGCCCGCTGACTTGCCGGACGGGGAATACCGCGCGCACTTTACTGTCGTGTCGGTCCCCAGCGGGGTCGATGATGGCCTTTCGATCGATGATGCGATTGGCGGCGAAGAACAGGTCGCCGGCAAAGTCGGCGTGACGATCCGCCCGCGCTTCGGCATTTCGATCCCGGTGATCGTTCGGGTCGGCGAGACCACGCTTGAACTCGGGCTGACGGACTTCGCTTTCTCCAAAGGCGAAGGCGGCGCGCAAGTTACGCTGACGATCAACCGCAGCGGCACGCGCTCGGCCTATGGCGATCTGATCGTGACAGCGCCCGGACAGGACGAGCCGCTGGTGGTGGCGCGCGGCGTCGGCGTCTATCCGGAAATTGCTTCCCGCAAGGTGCAACTGGCCGTCAATCCGGCGTTTGATCTTGGCAAGCTGCGCTCTGGGATGACTGTCACGGCGACATTCATCGATGATGATGTCACCCCCGGCGTCACCCTTGCCAGGCAGACATTTGTCGTCCCGTGAACAGGATGCGCCCGCTTGGTGTCCTTGCGGCGATAGCAGCTCTGCCCGGATTGCTGAGCGCGCCGCTGACAGCCGAGCCATGGCAGGCTGCCGATCAGGGACGGGCCTTTCACGCCCGGCACGCGGCCGATCCGCGCCCCTTGCCGCCGCCCGCGCCGCCGCCTGCGCCGCCGCTGGTTCCGCCGCCGAGGGTTGCTGCGCTGGTCAGCACGCCAGCGCCGGGAAAGCTGAACGACAGCACATTCATCGCCCGGCCCGCATCCGTGCAGCCGGCAGCGTCCCAGCCTGCGCTTAGCCCGCAGCCAGCGCTGCCGCACCTCGCCGCGGTGACGCCATCGACCTTCAGCCTCGCCCCGGCCCAGCGCGTGGCTGCGGCCAATGATTTCGGGTCGCTGGTGCGCGGGCCGTATGATCGCCTGTCGCCCGGCCATGTTGGCGTGCCCGCGCTGAGCGATCGGACGGCCGTGCCCGTGCAAGAGCCGCCTTCAGCTCAGCCGGGCGGCGCTTTGCCGCCGATCGCGCCGGACGCCAGCCAGGGCCGGACGCGAACGGTGGCCCTGCCGGTCAGCGCGGCACTTCCGGTGGCGGCTGCGCCCAAAGTCGCCCCCCAGTCCGCCCCGGCGCCCACCACGCCCGCCGCCAGCCTGCCGGTGGCTGCGCCCACTCAGGAACTGGGGGGCCAGCAGCAGCAAAGCTTTGATTACCGGCCCGGAACCCGCACCTTTCCCAGCGATGACGCCGATCCGGCCTTTACCCTTGATGACGAATTGATCCTTCAGCTCAAGATCAAGGGAATAGAAGCCACGGACACCGTGGTCGCCTATGGCACCCGCGATGCGGTGTACCTGCCGCTTGGAGAGATCGCGCGCGTTCTCGATCTTGCGATCCGGGTGAGCGATGACGGCAACTACGCCAGCGGCTGGTTTCTGGACGAAACCCGCACTCTCACCATCAATCTGCGCGAGCAGGTGCTGACAACCAAGGGGGGCGAACGCCCGCTGCTCCCCCGCGAGGCGCAGGCCTTCGATGGCGAGCTGTTCCTGCGCAGCGAAGTGTTCGGCGAAATCTTCCCGCTTGATCTGCAACCCAACCTGCGGGCGCAGGCGCTGTATCTCGCCACGCGCGAACCCTTTCCGTTCGAGGAACGCATGCGGCGCGAAGCCGAACGCGCGCAGCTTGGCGCAAGGGACAATGCGCCCGATCAGGCAAAATGGCCGCGGCAGGAGACGCCGTGGCTGGCCGCATCCATGCCGCTGACCGACGTTGAGGTGCGCGCTGTCTCGGATTCGCCGCTGGGAACCCGGCTTGAAGGCGATCTGCGGATCGGTGCGGACCTCGCCTTCATGACCGCGCAGTCCTATATCTCCGCCACCACGCGCGATGGCCTGGTCGCCTCGTTGATGCAGATGGGGCGGCGCGATGCGGACGGCGGCCTGCTTGGCCCGCTGGCCGCCACCGATTTCCAGTTCGGCGATGTGGCCACCGCGTCAATGCCGCTGGGCCTGCGCGGACAGGCCGGGCGCGGCGCCTATGTCACCAATCGCCCGTTCCAGAATGCATCCGTGTTCGAACAGATTGATCTGCGCGGCATCCTGCCCAAGGGTTACGAGGTCGAACTCTATCGCAACGACATCCTCGTCGGCTCGATTGCGGCGGCCGCGAACGACCAGTACGAATTCCTCCAGGTGCCCGTCGATTACGGGCTCAATATCTTTCGCCTCGTGTTTTACGGCCCGCAAGGCCAGCGCCGCGAGGAAGTGCGGCGCATTACCGTGGGCGACGGACGGCTGGCGCAAGGGCAGCTGGAATATGATGTCGGGATCGTCCAGCGCGGTGAAAATCTGCTGGGCGTGCGCGGCCCCAATTTCAACCCGATTGAAGGCTTTGGCAGCTGGCAAGCCGCCGCCCAGTTGTCCTACGGGCTGAGCACGGGCATCACCGCAGTGACCAGCCTGGCCTATTTTCAGGAAGAGCGCGGCGATCTGTCGATTGCCACGGCAGGGCTGCGCACCGGGCTGGGCGCACTGGCCGTCCGCGCTGACAGCGCGCTGGGCAGCGACGGCAGCAGCGCTTACGGGCTGGGCCTTGGCGGGCGTCTGCTGGGCGGCGCATTTTCGCTGTCCCACTTTGAATATGGCGGCGGGTTTCGCGACGAAATCCGCAGCAATTCGCGCGATCCCCTGCGCCGCGCCACGGAACTGGATTTCAACGGCAGCATCACTCTGGCCGCGCAATCCATCCCGGTCGCTGCCCGCATCCGTCACACCGCCTTTGCCGACGGCCGCGCCGAGACCGATGCGATCTTGCGCAATTCCTTCCGTTTGCCCGGTGTGGTGCTGTCGAACACCTTGGAATATTCGCGCAACATTGCCCCCGATGGCACGCGCTTTGCGCAGCTTATCGGCAATTTCGACCTTGCCACCTTCAGCCGCTCGCAGGTGCAATTGCGCGCATCGGTGGGATATAGCCTGCAGCAAGGGCCCGAGCTTACCAATGCGTCCGCGCAGGTCGCCTATCAGGTCGATGATCGCACCCTTGTCAGCGGTCAGGCGTTCTATGGGTTCAAAACCGGCGAGTTCGGCTTTGGCGCATCGGCGGTGCGCGAGTTTGACCGGTTTACGCTGGCGGTCGATGGCAATTACGCCTTTCAGCAGAAGGCCTATTCGATCGCGCTGCGGATCGGCTTCAGCTTCGGCCGCGATCCGCTAACGCGCAGCGCCTTTTTTGCGCCGCCGGGGCAAGCCTCGTCAGGGGCTGTCAGCCTGCGGGCGTTTCAGGACAAGGATGGCAACGGCACCTTTGGCGCGGGCGATGTGCCGCTGAAGGACGCGGTGTTCAGCGTGTTCAACACCACGGCAACCACCGATGCGCAGGGCCTGGCGCAGCTGACGCGGCTGGGCAATGGCAACCCGGTTGCGGTGCAGATCGATCCGTCCAGCCTGCCCGATATCCTGCTGGCGCCGGTGTCCCGCGGGGTCGAGATCGTGCCGCGCGCGGGCCGTTTCCACGTGATGGACTTCCCGGTCGTCGCCCTCAGCGAGATTGAAGGCACCATCACCTTTGCCGGGACCGACAGCGCGCGCGGGGTTTCGGGCCTGCGGTTGCTGCTGCTGGACAAAGAGGGCGCGATCGCCGCATCGACCCGGACCGAGCGGGGCGGCACCTATTTCATCGAGCAGGTCAAGCCGGGCACATTCAAACTGGCGCTTGATCCCGAGCAGGCGGCGCGGCTTGGCATTTGCATGGACGACGGCGCCATCATCGCGGTGTCGCCGGACGGCGGCATTTACACGCTGGATGCGGTGATCCGCCAATGCACCTGAGGCTGGCGCTGACGGGGTCAGCGCTACGCCGCAGGCTTTGTGCGCAGCGCGCGCTCGCCAAGCCACAGGGCCGCGCTCACCACCAGCCACCCCAGCAGCCACGGCCATGCCGGGCCGCGGCGTTCTGGCGTTGTGGCGGCGGCGGCAGAGGCCGGCGCGGTCTGGGCAGCAGCCCACAGGCTGGTGGCCTCACCCGTTTCCCGCGCCCGGATGGCCGCCAGCGCGGTTTCGGGCAGGACGAGCATGGCGAAGGTTTGCTGGCGCGGGCCTGCCTGCGCTACCACCCGGTGCACCCCCGGCACCAAAGGCCAATAGGCCGCGCATGACCGCGAGCCTGCGGCAGGATCGATGGCAAGCACGGCCTCGGCCCCGTCCGGCGCAATCACTCGCGCCGGTCCGGCAAGCGCGCAAATCGCCATTCGCTCGCCCGCGCGCACGAGGGCCGGCACCTCGGGACGAAACTGGCTGGCCGGACGCGCGACGGCGCTGAGGGTGTCGCTCCACCATTGCTGATAACGGTCGGCCTGACCGTTCAGCACCAGCGCGAAACTGTTGGCGACCGTCCACACCGCCACGCGCCCCTGCCCGCGTTGCTGCCAGCCTGCGATCATGCCCCCGTCAGCGTCGGTCACAGCGGCCACGACATCCGCTCCGGTGCGAATATCCCAGCGTCCCAGATCAGGGGCAGGGTCATCCACCGCGTTCACGTCTGCCGGGGCGTCAGGGGAACCGGGTCCGCGCAGCACAGTAAGGGCATCGGCGTCCGGCGCAAGCGGAGCCAGCGCAACCGGTACGATGTCGCTGCCGCCTTCGGTCACCAGGCCCAGCGCGCGCCAGGTGCTGCGGGCAGCAGCGGTGGCGGGCGCCGTCATCCGCACCACAAGGCCCAGCCCGCTGGCTACCCCTTGCGCCAACCCGGTGCGCCCGGCGCTGCCCAGCGCCGCCAGCGACACATCATCGATAATCACCACATCGACCGCGCGCAGCGAGGCCGGATCAAGCCGCACCGCATCACCGCCCAGATCAACGCCCCCGCCCGCATCCAGCCGGCTTTGCAGCACGATGCCCGCATCCTCGGCCCAGCGGCGCAGATATTTGGCTTCGGGCGAGGGCGCACCGATCAGCAGCGCGCGCAGGGGCGCAGGCTCGGCCAGGGTGCGCAGCGGAACCGGGGTGTCTGACACGATCCTCTTGTCACGCCCACGCAGCCGCAGCGTGAACTGCGCCAGCCCCGGGGCCCGCGCGGTGCCGCCGAGGGTAAAGCTGCCATCATCGCCGATGGCCCGCACATCCACCCGGCGCCCGGCGGGATCGAGCAGCTCGGCACTGCCGCCAGCCAGCCCGGACGCCTCACCTGCCAGCGCAAACGCCGCGCCGGCAGGCGTATCGGCGGGGGGTTCCAGCCGGATCAACCCGCGCGGGCGGGCCATGGGCGTGAAGGCAGCGGGCAACCCGGCTGCGCCATCCCGGTCGCGTGCGGGCAGACCGCGTCCCAGGATCCGGATGCGCTGGACGGCGTCGTGGCGGCGCAGCGCGGTCGCCAGATCGGGCACCCGCTCAGCCCCGGCAAGGGGAGGGGCTTCAGGCAGCGCAACCAGCCGCTCGCCCGCTCCAACGCGCGTGCCCGGCGGCGTTTCCGCCGTGGCGACCAGCAGGGTTTCCCCGCCAATCGGCAAACGCGGCGGAAACAGCGTCAGCCAGAGCAGCAGACCGCTCACCAGCGACAGCCCCGCCAGCGCCCACGTCAGCCAGCCGCGCCGCAGCAGCGCAAAACGGACCGCCGCAGCCAGCGCGCCCGCACCGGTCAGCAGTGCGGCAAGGGTTTCAGGCCCAGGCATCAGCGCAGGCCCTGCGTATAGCGTTGGCCGGTTGTGCCGCCATCAGAACGCCGCCGCACCTGCGCCGGCGGACGGGTCAAGACCGTCCACAGCTGGGCGCGCAGCCTGTCCCGCAGCGCCCGTGACGCAGGGTCATTGCGCAGCGCGTCATTCGCCGCCAGCACCGCCAGCGGTTCACCGATGCGCGCCATGTTGGCTCGCACCCATCCGCCGAGCCCGTCCAGATCGATCGCCCCCGGCTGCGCCAGCGCGCGCCATGCGGTCGCCGGGACCGCGTCCTCGATCACGAAGGGGGTGAGCTGCGCCCCGCCGCCGACAATGCCTTCGCGCTTGCCCGTCAACCGCCGCGCGGTGTCAATCGGCGGCTGCTGTGACCCGATCCGCGGCAGGTAAATCCGCGTCGCCTGCTGCACCTGCTTGATGTAATCGAGCGCCTTGTTCTCGAACGGCAGAGCGGCTTCGGGCTTGCCCATCCGCAAGTTCACTTCCGCCTCCCACATCGCATCGAGCGCCGCCTTCAACAGCACGCGGGTGTCCGGGTCGAGCAAGGTTGCCGCTTCGCTCTCGTCATGGACGTGGCCATATTCGGCGGTGATATTGCCCAGATCGCCGAACACCGGGTTTTCGGGCGCAGCGCCGTGATCGTGGCCGTCACCGTCGTAATGTTCAGGCTCGGCCGGAGCATCCTTGTCGGCGGTGGGCATGGGGGGACGCGGCGTTTCTTCCGCTTCCATCCCGACAAACTGGCCATAGCGCAGCCGCAGCAGGCGCTGATCGACCCCGATGGTGTCGGATCGCACCATAAAGTCGTCCGCGCTGAGGTTGCGGCGCTGTTTGATGAGGGCTTCGGTGTCGATAATCACCTGACGCTGGCTGCGGAAATAGGCGGGCATCTGCTGCTTGGCCATCATGTCGAGCCCTTCGGCCTCGGCCGGGCGCGGCGCGGGGTAACGCAGGATCACACCGGGGCCGCGCACCACCTGCGGGCCCGGCGTGCGGGTGTCGGCGATGGTCAGCTGCGCCACCAGATCGCTGCCCGGCTGAAGCCCGAAGGACGCGAGCGGCAGGTCGATCACAAACCGGCGGCGGCGCGGATCGCCAGTTCCGGTGACGGTCTGGCTGCGTTCGGAAAAGCGGACATTCTCGCCCTCGCCGATGGCCGTGGTCAGCGTCAGGCGGGCGAGCCGGTCGACCGCGTAATCATCGCTCGCCTCGAACACGATGCGCCAGCTGCGCTGGCCGGGCTGCATCGTGACAAGGCCCGATGCCGGTTCGACGACGCGCACCTGCGGCGGCTCGTCGGCAATAGGTTCCAGCCGGTGCGAGGGCTGCGCCGCGCGCAGGCCTGCGGCGGTGACCCGGTAGAGCGAGGGCACATCAAGCCGCAGCGACCCGCTCCATCCCTCATCCCCCCGCGCGAGCGGGATGCGCTGGCCGCCCACCAGATGCAGCGCGGCGGCATCGGGCTGCGGCGTGAAGGCAAGCGTCCATTCAATCCGCGACCCCAGCGGCGCGCGGATATCGAGGCTGTCGGCATAGCGCGCGGGCAGGCCGGTATAGGCGGGCGGCACGATCCGCACGCGCTGGCCGGTGAGGCGCGGCTCACCCGGTGCGGCAGCGGTGGTCTGCGCCGCCGGGGCAAGCGGCGGGGGCGCGGATGCTTGCGCCTGCCAGAGGGCGATCCCCCCCAGCGCCAGCGCGCCCAGACCCCAGGCCAGCGCGATCCGACGCTGCGACCAGTCATCGGCAAGGCTGGCCGGTTCAATCGTCTCGATCCGCGCGGCGATGCGTTCGGCCTGCAAGCGCTCAAGCGGGGCGAGCTGGCTTTGCGCAAACAGCAGCGCGGCGCTGTCTTCAAGGCTGGCCTCGCGCGCGTTGAGGCGGCGCACCAGCCAACCCCGGTCGAGGCGGGCCATCAGACGCGCAGCGCTCCAACCCAGCACTGCGGCGGCGGCGATGAAAACGCCCAGCGCCAGCAGGACTCCGCCCATGGCCCACGCCAGCGCGGCAAGGACGGTCACCAGCGGAGCCCCCACCAGCACCCGGTCCAGCGCAGCGCGGCGGCGCGCGGGGCGGACCCAATCGTGGAACCGATCCTCGCGGCTCATAAGGCAAACCTGCGCCGCCGGGCGGCAAGCCAGCGCTCGGCCAGAAAGACGAGGGTGATGATGACCGCGAGCCACGGCGCAAGATCACGCGGCAGCAAAGCATAGGGCGCAGCCCCTGAGGTCGGCGCGAAGGTGGCGGCAGCCACCCGCGCAGGCGGCGGCGCAGGCGGGCTGACGAGATCGCGCAAGGTGGCGGCAAAATCGGGGGAGAGCAGTTCGGGCATCGCCGATGGCACCAGCGGCCGGGCAAAGCGCAGCACCCGCCCTGCGCCTAGCGGCCCGCCCTCTACCAACACGTTCCCCGCCGCGTCGGACCACAGCGGCGCGCTCGCGGCAGGCATGGCGATGTCAGCGGTGGTGCCCAGCACTGCGGTGCCGCCTGCGCTGATCCAGTCGGTCACGGCTTGCGGCACGGGGCCTGGGGTCAGCCAGACCAGCACCTGCCCGCGCGGCGGCAGCGCTGCTCCGGCCGCGGCTTCAAAGCGCGGCGTGTCGCTCCAGGCGGCGGCGGCGGCGCGGAAGAACCGCAGCGGCGCACCCTGCCCTTGCGCGTATCGCACCGCCAGGGCCGGGCTGGGCGGCGGGGCGGGCGTCGCTTCGGGAGCGGGGCTGCCTGCGATCTGCCACGTGACCTTGCGGGTGAGCCGCAGCCGCTCGGCATCGACGCCGTCCAGCACCGGCGGCACCAGAATCGTGAGCGGCGCACCCGGCGGCAGTTCGGCATCGAACTGGCGGATCAGACTGGCGGTTTGCGCTGACACCTGCGCGGGCGGGGGCGGGGGCGCACCGTCGATCCCCGGGAAGCCCGGCGCGATCCAGCGGAGGTCGGCCTCCGCCCCGGCCACAGCGCGGGCGGCGGCGGGATCGACGCCGGGGGCAGCGATCACGCGCGCGCTGTCATCGTCCCACCCCAGCACCGCAGGCCGCGCCAGCAGTAGCGCCAACAGCGCGATCAGCAGCAGCCGCAAGGCCAGCAGCAGCCATTCGTCAAACCGCAGCTTGCGCCGAGGACGCGGCAGCGGATCGAGCCAGCGCAGCGCCGCGAAATCCACCGGTATTTCCTCGGTCCGCCGCCGCAGATGGATCAGCAGCGGAATGACCAGCGCCGCCAGCGCGGCAAGGCCAAGCGGGGCGAGCAGCAACGGCGTCACGCAGGGAGGCCTCCCCGGCCGAAGAAGCTGTGCAAGGGCCGGTCGATCGCCTCGTCCAGCACATAGGCCGTGTGGCGGATCCCGGCCTTGTCCAGCCGCGCGTCAAGCTCTGCACGGGCAGCGGCGAAGCGCGCAAGGAAGGCGCTGCGCAACCCCTTGCCGTCACCGATCAGCGCCGCGCCGCTTTCCTGATCGCGGAACCGGTAACCGCCGTCGAAGGGGAAATCGCGTTCTTCGACCGTGAGCATCTGCACCGCCAGCACCTCGCGCCCGGCCTTGGCCAGCCGTTCGATCAGCGCGATCCCGCCCTCATCGAAACAGTCGCTGAGGAAGATCACAAGATCGTGCGGCGCGATCCGTTCCCACAGCGGGGCGAGCGTGGCGGCATCGGGAAAGGTGCCCCCAGCATCCAGCTGCGCGAAGTCAATCTGAAAGCGGTCAAGCTGCGCGCGCCCGCCGCGCGGCTCCGCCAGAGCGAGCGCGCCTTGCTGCAAGGCGATCCACCCGAAGCGGTCGCCCTGCATCAGCGCCAGTTCGGCCACGCACCGCGCCAGCAGCTTGGCCGCATCCAGCCGCGACCAGTCGGGCCGCGCCCGGTCAGCCTGCGCCATCGAGGCACTGGCATCGATCAGCAGCCAGACCGCGACCGGGCTTTCCTGCTCGGCCTCGCGCACGAAGAACTTGTCGGAGCGGGCAAACAGTTTCCAGTCGATCCGGCGCGGCTCGTCCCCCGGCTCGTAGGCGCGGTATTGCGCGAATTCGAGGCCCGCGCCCTTGTTGCGGCTGGGATGCATTCCGAACCCACCAGACCCCAAATCGCGGCGCGTGCGCAGGGCCAGCCGCCTCAGCCGGCTGCGGATTTCGGGCGGCAGGGTGAGCGGCGTGCGCCCCATCGGTCAGGCTGCAGGCGGCGGCAGGTGGGCGAGCAGCGCGGCGACGATATCATCGGCGCTCTTGCCCTCGGCCTCGGCGGCGAAGGACAAGAGCAGGCGGTGGCGCAGCACCGGGGCGGCCAGCGCGGCGATATCCTCGCGCGTGGCGGCCAGCCGCCCGTGCAGCAACGCGCGCGCCTTGGCGCACAGCACCAGCGCCTGCCCGGCGCGCGGCCCCGCGCCCCAACGCACATAATCGGCGACAGCCGCAGGCGCCGCCGGATCGCCGGGCCGGGTGGCGCGCACCAGCGCCGTGATCCAGCCGAGCAGGTCATCGCTGAGATAGACCTCGCGCACATGGGCTTGCAGCGCCAGCACATCGGCAGCCTGCATCACGCAGGGCACCGCAGCGCCCGCGCGGCCCGTGGTCAGCGCCAGAATATCGCGCTCTTCTTCCGCCGTCGGATAGCCGACGCGCACCAGCAGCAAGAAGCGGTCAAGCTGGGCTTCGGGCAGCGGGTACGTGCCGGCCTGCTCCAGCGGGTTTTGCGTCGCCAGCACGAAGAAGGGTCTGGGCAGCTGATAGGTCTGCCCGCCATAGCTGACGGTCTTTTCCTGCATCGCCTCCAGCAGCGCGGCCTGCGTCTTGGGGGGCGTGCGGTTGAGTTCGTCTGCCAGCAGCAGGTTGGTGAACACCGGGCCTTGCTGGAACCGGAAAGACCGGTGGCCGGTGCCATGATCCTCCTCCAGCAATTCGGTGCCGAGAATGTCGCTCGGCATGAGATCGGGGGTGAATTGCACGCGGCGGAAATCCAGCTCCAGCGCCTCGCCCAAGGTGCGCACCAGCAGCGTCTTGCCCAGCCCGGGCACGCCTTCCAGCAGGCAATGCCCGCCCGCCAGCAGCCCGATCAGCAATTGTTCGACCACATCCTCCTGCCCGACGATCGCAGTGGCAATCGCGCGCTTCAATGCGCCAAGCTTGGCGGTGCGCTGTTCGATCTCGGCGGCGTTCGCCGCAGCTTGCTGAGCCACCTCGTCAAAACCCTTCAATTGCTGAGTGCATACATGATGATGTTCACCCCGAACCGGGTGTTGTCTTCGGCGAGAAAGCGCTTGTTGCGCCAGTCATAGTCCCACTCGCAGCCATAGTCCTTGTTGCTGTAAAGCACGCCCAGACGGCCGTTGATGGTGATGCCCTTCAGGTAATCGTGGATCAGGTCGTCGCCCCAGCCATTCAGTTCAAAGCTGGTCGCGGGCGGGCCCTTGAACGTGAAGAAGCTGGAATAGAGCGGGTGGTCATTGGGCAGCTTTTTCATCGCTGTACTGCCGAAGATCCCCGCCATCTGCGCCTCGAACGACTTGGCGAACAACCCGTCGATATCGTGGTTGCAATCATCGACGAACACGAAGCCGCCGTTCCGGACATAGCGTTCAAAGTTGCGGCGCTCGGCTTGCGAAAATTCCACCGCCTTGTGGCCCGCAAGATAGCAGAACGGGGCTGACAGCATCGCCGGATCGGCGAGCGCAAGGGTGTGTTCCTTGGGATCGACCCGCAGGTTGGTATAGTCGATCAGCGAGGTGATGAGGTTGGCCGGCATGCGCTGGTCCACATCCCAATCGCCCGAATTGTATTTGAGGCGGGTGAACCAGAAATCATAGCCGCCCGCCGCTGCACCGCCGGGGCGCGGGGCGGCGGCAAGCGGGCGGGCGGTCAGCGCGCTGGCCAGCCCGGCGGCGGCCAGGCGCAGAAAGCCGGCGCGGGTGATCGCCGTCTTGCTCATATCACCCGCGCCCGCATCGCCGGAAGATTAGACCGCGTCAGACAGCGAGGTGAAGGTGAAGTCTCTGATCTTCATCGACGGCACCATGAAACTGCCATCCTCGACCCGGACCGACCGGCCCAGCTCTTCGATATTGTTGAGCATGATGACCGGGCTTTCGTTGAAGCGGAAGTTCTTGATCGGATACTTCAGCTGCCCGTTCTCGATGTAGAAGGTGCCATCGCGGGTCAGCCCGGTCAGCAACACGGTCTGCGGGTCGACCATGCGGATATACCAGGTGCGCGTGACCAGAATGCCGCGTTCGGTGCTGGCGATCAGGTCTGCGGTCGACTTGGTGCCGCCCTCCATGATCGTGTTGCCCCACCCGGCGGTTTCCGGCTTGCCCTGCTTTGCCGCCCAATACCGCGAATACTGGAGGTTGGCGACCTTGCCCGCATCGATGATCGTGGTGCGCGTGCGCGGCAGGCCGTCCGCGTCCCACGGCATGGCGGGCACGCCGGGGTGGGCCGGGTCGGTGTAGATATTCACCCGCGGGTCCATGATCTGCTCGCCGATCTTGTTGCCGCCGCCCTGCTTGGACAGGAAACTGCGCCCTTCATCGGCCGAGCGCGCATCGAAGAAGTTCATCATGAAGCTGATGAGGCCTGAAGCCGCCGCCGGTTCAAGGATGACGGTATACTTGCCCGGCTCCAGCGCCTGGGCATCGGCGGAGGCCGCCGCCTTGCGCATCGCGATCTGGACATCCTTGCCGGCATCCATCGCCGCAACGTCCTGCACATTGCTGGCAACCCAGCCGGAACCGCGCCCGTCTTCGGTGCGCACGGTGCAGGTGTAATCGGCCACGGTCGACCGCTGATAGCCGAAATTGCCGTTGGAATTGGCATGGGCAAAGAAGGTGTTGCCATCTTCAAGAAAACCCGCGGCGATCAAACCCTTGTCACGGCAGGGCAGGATCGACGCTTCGGCGATCTTGGCCCGCGCCTCTGCGGTCAGCGCCGCGGTGGCTTTGCTGAAGGTGTTGGTCGCCTGATAGGTCTGCTTGCCCACGGCGGGCATGAATTCGGGGTTTTCCGGCGCCAGCTTGGCCAGATCCTCGGCCCGGCGCACCGCCCGTTCGAGCGCGGCATCGTCAAACTGGTTGATGGTGGCGGTGCCGACCCGCTTGCCGAAGGCGACCTGCACGGCCAGTTCGACATCATCGACGATCCCCGAGGTGGAGATATCGTTGCGCGCAAACCGGACGTTGCCTCGCGTGCCGCCGCTCAACTGCGCGCTGGCTTCGTCGGCGGTGGAAAAGGCGATGACCTTGTCGAGAATGGCTTTCGCCTGCGCTTCTGTAAGAATGCTCATGTCTGCTTCTCCTGCGCTTGGCTCAACCCAGCGACCGGGCGGTGTTGATGACGTTGACCCCGTCGAACCGGGTGGTCGACGAACCGTGGCTCACGGCCGAAATCTGGCTGGGCTGACCCTTGCCGTCGAAGAACGAGCCGAACAGGCGGTAATCGCTTTCGTCGCAGATCGCCGAACAGGCGCCCCAGAATTCCGGCGTGCGCATCTGGTAGGCGACATCCTCGATCATTGGCCCGAGCTTGCCGTTCTTGATTTCGTAGAACACCGTTCCGCCGAACTGCGCGTTGTAGCGCTGCTGGTCGATCGAGAACGATCCGCGGCCCGCAATGTAGATGCCGTTTTCAACCCCTGCGATCATATCGGCGGGGCTCATCTTGGTCTTGCCGGGCGCGAGGCTGACATTCGCCATGCGCTGGAACTGCACGGACGACCAGCTATCGGCATAGCAGCAACCATCGCTTTCGGTCTTGCCGACGATATGGGCCTGATCGCGGATGGTCTGATAATCGACCAGCGTGCCGTCCTTGATCAGATCCCAGCGCTTGGTCTTCACGCCTTCATCGTCATAACCGACCGCGCCGAGGCTTCCGGGCTGGGTCTTGTCGGCAAACAGGTTCACGATCTCGCTGCCGTATTTGAAGGCGGCATCGCGCTTGTCGATGGTGGCGAAGCTGGTGCCGGCGTAGTTCGCCTCGTAACCCAGCACGCGGTCCAGTTCGAGCGGGTGGCCGACCGATTCATGGATCGTCAGGCCCAGATGGTTGGGATCAAGCACCAGATCATACTTGCCCGGCTTGACCGAAGGCGCCTTCAGCTTGGCCTGCGCATCATTGGCGGCGGCAATGGCGTCTTCCTTCATGTCATAGGAATTACCGTAAGTGGTGAGCCCGTTGGGCAGCACGAACTTGTCTTCGGCGCGCCCGTCCATGTACTCCCAGCCCAGGCCCATCGGTGCCGACAGGCCCTCGCGCGAGCGGAACTTGCCGGTCGCGGTATCAACGGCCGTGACAGTGATGGGCGCCCAGATGCGGTGGACATCCTGATCGATGTACGACCCGTCGGTCGAGGCGAAATACTTCTGTTCATTGACCAGAAACAGCAGCGAATTGACGAAGCTGGCGCCTGCCCCCAGCGCGGCATCGTTGACGCTCATCAGCAGGTCGACCTTGTCCGCGATCGGCACGTCCATCGCGTTCTTCTTGATCGGCGTGCGCCAGCTGACTTCGCCGACCCCCGGCGTGGGCGCAAGCTGGACCGCTGCGGACTGGATGCGGGCGTTCGCCTTGGCGATCGCAGTGGCCTGGCGGGCGGCTTCGGCGACAGCATCTTCGGTCATCGTGTTGGTCGAGGCAAAGCCCCACGACCCGTCAGCGATCACGCGCACCCCGGTGCCGGTGCTTTCGGTGTTGACGATGTTTTCGACATTGCGTTCGCGGGTGATGACGAACTGGCGCAGGTAGCGCCCGACGCGCACGTCGCAATAGGTCGCCCCGGCAGCGGTCGCCGCGCTGAGCGCTGCGTCAGCCAGCCGTTTCTTGACGGCCATTTCGATCCCATCCTGCAACTGGCTGGCGGCAATCGCCTTGCCGAAGATGGAGGGCGACAGCGCGGCACCTGTAAAAAAGGTGCTGAGCGCCAAGAAATCCCTGCGATCCATATGTTTACTCCCCATCCCGGCCAGGCCCGCCCTTCAGGAAGCAGAAGGGCGTCCGGCAGTTGCGTTGCGACGGGGCCATGCGCGCGCTGGTGTTGACCATCGGCCATGCACCCGCGCTGCGGCGCGGTGCGCCCCCGTTGTTGCAGCGCTAGCAACCCCACCCCGCCACCGGGCCCGCCACACGACGAAGCGCGTGACTTAATCGACGAACAGGGCACCGATCCGGATCAAGGGTATCCTGCCGGAGCGGGCAATCACGCCGGCTTGCACGCTTGTCACTTGACGGTTTGGCCCGCTTGCCTGATGTTCCATCGCAGCCCGATAAAAAAGATCGGAACCGGGCGGCGGCGAGTCGGTTGTAGCAGCCGCACTGTCGTCAGCGCAGACAAGGTGGTGGATGGGGATCATCTACCGGGTAATTCAGGCAAGGGGCCTCCGCGTTCCCGCCAACCGCTGATCCCCTGCCGCTGACGAGGGGACAAGCTGATGTTGCAAGATTCGAGCAGCGCTGCCGGCGATTCAGGCTGGATTGGTTGCCTGACATACAAGAGCATCGCCACGGCCTCCCCAAGCGCCGGCGATTTGCACGCGCTGGTCGGCAAAGCGCGCGGGCGCAACCGTTCGATGAGCATCACCGGCATGCTGCTTTACGAAGAAGGCGCATTCCTGCAAACGCTGGAAGGCCCGCCGGACAAGCTCGATGCGCTGTGGACCTCGATCAAGCAGGACCCGCGGCACGATCATATCGAAGTGCTGAGCGAGCATATCGCGCCTGCACGGTTGTTTTCCGACTGGGATCTGCTGCTGCACAGCCGCGTCGATCAGGCGCCTGCACCCACCGCGAAAGCCCGCAAGGCGCCGGTCGCTGTCGCAGCGCAGATCGATCAGCTGGTGACGCTGGCGCTGAATGCCGATGATCTTGGCCTTAACGCCTTTATCGCGGCACTGGCGGAGGAAGGCTGGACCAGCAACGCCATCCTCACCCTGCTGATCGAGCCGACGGCGCGGGCCATGGGTGATGCGTGGTTTGCTGATGAATGCAGCGAGCTTGATCTCACCATCGGGCTGAGCATGTTGCAAATGGCCGGACACGCGGTGCGTTACGAGGCCAACGGGCGGCCGATGAAGAACAGCCGCTACAGCATCTTGCTGGCCACTGCGCCGGGCGAACAGCACATGCTGGGCACCTCGCTGCTGGCCGACCAGTTCACCGATGCGGGCTGGCGGGTCGAAATGGCCTTTCCCGGCAGCAACGAAGCGCTCGCCAATCAGGTCAGCGCACAGCACCCCGATGCGCTGGATATCGGTCTGTCCGACGCGATGCTGCGCCAGCATGCGGTGAGCCGGTTGCGCGCCACCATCGAACGCAGCCGCCTGGCAGTTGCCGATCAGCCGATGGTGATTTCGGTTGGCGGACGGTTGTTTGCCGAAGCGGTGGAAACGGCCAAGGCGGTCGGCGCGGATCATGCCCGCGTGACCGCTGCCGGCGCCAGCATTCGCATGGCCGAACTGGTCCGCCAAAGCCGCGTGCGCAACCCGCGGGTCGGTGCCTGACCGCGTGACAGTCGCCCCATCCCGCCCCTTGGTTCAGGCCTGTTGCAACGGCCCGACTGTCAAGCCGCCAGCCGCACCCCGCCGGTGCCGCCTTGGCTGCGGATCGGATCACGGCTGAACGCAAACCAGCGCCCAGCCGGGCTGCGCAATCTGATTGCCATTTTTCTCAGCAATACCACAGCACGCCCATAGCCGGGTTGACCGCCGCATCTGGCGGGCCGACAAGGACGCGGGCACCAACAGCCGGAATTGACGACCTTGCATAGACTTTCCCTGTCCGACCAGACCGCTACCCTCACCCCCGCTCCGCTTGAACCGCGCAAACTTGTCGCCGACCTCAAACCGTTCTCGAACCCGCAGGCCGGACGCAGCATCTGGGAACTGGCGATCACCGTCATCCCCTTCATCGGCATCGTTCTGGCAATGCTGGCTGCGGTCCAGGCCGGTTATGCGGCCGCGCTGCTGCTCACCCCGCTGGCCGGGCTGTTTTTGCTCAGAGTCTTCATCATCCAGCATGATTGCGGTCATGGCGCGTTTTTCGTCAAACGGGCGCATAATGACTGGACCGGCCGGGCGCTGGGCGTGCTGACCTTCACCCCCTATGATTGCTGGCGCCGGTCGCACACGCTGCACCACGCCAACACCGGCAATCTTGATGCGCGCGGCTTTGGCGATGTGGATACGCTGACGGTGGAAGAGTTCCGGTCGGCCAGCCGGCTGCAACGCCTGAAGTATCGTGTCTATCGCCATCCGGTGGTGCTGTTCGGCATCGGGCCGGCCTACTTGTTCATGCTGCAGCACCGCTTGCCGATTGGCCTGATGAAGGCGGGGTCACAATATTGGGTCAACGCGATTGTCACCAATCTGGCGACCACCATCGTGCTAGCCGGCCTTGCGTTCCAGTTCGGGATTGCCGCCACGGCGCTGGTTATCATCCCCACCTTGCTGATCGCCGCGTCCACCGGCGTGTGGCTGTTCTACATCCAGCACCAGTTCGAAGCGGCGCATTGGGACAAGGCTGCGGACTGGTCGTTCCACGAAGCCGCGCTGCGCGGCAGCTCGCACCTGGATCTGCCGCAACCGCTGCGCTGGTTCACTGCGAATATCGGGGTGCATCACGTCCACCATCTCGTCAGCCGGATCCCGTTTTACCGGCTGTCGGATGTGCTCAAGGCCTATCCCGAACTGCGCGAGGTCAACCGCTTTACCCTGTCGCAAACCCTGCGGCCGCTGGTGCTGACCTTGTGGGACGAGCAGCAGCGCAAGCTCGTCAGCTTCCGCGAAGCCAAGCTGCAAGCATCCTGAGACACGGCTGGAGCGGGCGGGCCATGCGCGGTGCCCGTCCGCTTCAAACGCTCACCCCGAACAGGCGGCCAACCGCAGCGGTGATCGCCATGGCGAACACGCCCCAGCCCACCACCCGCAGCATCGCGGGCACCAGCGGCGCGGCACCGGCTTTGGCGCCCAACGCGCCAAGGATCGCCAGGGCGGCAATCGAGACCGCCACCACAACCATAATGATCGCATCAGCCGGAGCCAGCCACGCCGCCACCAGCGGGACCGCCGCCACTGTGCTGAAGGTCACCCCGGACGCCAGTGCCGCTTGTAGCGGGCGCGCGGCAAGGTGGTCCGACAGGCCAAGCTCGTCGCGCACATGCGCGGCCAGCGGATCGATCGCCGTCAGTTCGCGCGCGACGGCAGCAGCCGTTTCAGCGCTGAGGCCGCGCGCACGGTAAATCGCGCGCAGTTCGTCCTCCTCAGCGGCTGGGGTCTGCGCCAGCGCCTCCTGCTCGCGGCGAATATCGGCCTGTTCGGAATCCGCTTGGGACGAGACCGAGATATACTCGCCCGCCGCCATCGACATCGCCCCGGCCATCAGCGCAGCCACCCCGGCGACAAGCACCGCCGCAGGATCGGGCGTGGCGGCTGCGACCCCGATAATCAGCGACGCGACCGAGATGATCCCGTCATTCGCGCCCAGCACTGCGGCTCTCAGCCAGCCGGTGCGGGTGACGTAATGGGGATCGTCGGGATGGGCGCTTGCTGTTGATGTCACCATGCTGCTCCTGCCGGCGGATCGCCGCGTTCAGGCCAGCAGGTGTCGGCCACCCGGAGGAGGATTGCAACCGCTCCTCCGGGCTATTGGCCAAGGCGTGGTCAGCCCGCCGATGCGGCGATCCATTCATCCACCCGCCGCTCAAGGATCGACAGCGGCTGCGAACCGGATGCGATCAGCAGATCGTGGAAGCCCTTGATGTCGAACTTGTCGCCCAAGGTCTTTTCAGCGCGGGCGCGCAGCTCCATGATCTTGAGCATCCCGATCTTGTAGCCGGTCGCCTGACCCGGCAGCGTGATATAACGCCGCACTTCAGAGCGTGACCGCTCGATCGGCTGGCGCCCGGTTTCATTGAGATAGGTCACCGCCTCGTCCTCGGTCCAGCCCATCGCGTGAATGCCGGTATCAACCACCAGCCGCGCGGCGCGGAACAGTTCGGCGTCCAGCCGCATGAAATCCGCGGCGATATCGGGGAAGGCGTTCATCTCCTTGCAGAGGTTTTCGGCATAGAGCGCCCAGCCCTCGCC
The DNA here is from genome assembly GCF_002855495.1 of Porphyrobacter sp. TH134. Lineage (GTDB taxonomy): Bacteria > Pseudomonadota > Alphaproteobacteria > Sphingomonadales > Sphingomonadaceae > Erythrobacter. The sequence goes on along the minus strand of NZ_PKRO01000022.1, from coordinate 25,219 downwards.
GAACGCGACATAGCCCGTGACCGCGCGGAACTTCGGGCCGCCCTGCTGGCGCACCTGAATATCGCCCTGCATATTATGGCCGGGCACCGCTTCGTGGCACATCAGCGTGTACATCGCCGCCGGGTCGGGCACGGTGCCGACGAGGTGGACATAGGTCTTGGCCGGACGCTTGCCATCCGGGCTGGGGGCCGAGGCATGGGCCGCGCCGCCTGCCACTTCCGAAAACGCCGGCTCGCGCACCACTTCGATCCCGTAAGCGGGCAGCGTGCCGAAATACGGCGCCAGCAGCGTGCGGGTGCGCGCGACAAAGGCGTTGGCAGTGTCGAGATATTCCTTGCGCGCCGCATCATCATACTGGCGCGGCGGGTTCAACCGCGCGCGCTCGGCATAATAGGCGTGGCGGTCAGCAAAGCCGGCCTGCTTGGCCAGCGCATCCTGCTCCGCCTCGATCCGGGCGACTTCGCTGCGGCCGGTGGCGTGGATTTGCTCGGCAGTCATGTCGGTGGTGGTGTTGAGCTTCAGCTCGGCAGCGTAATAGGCATCGCCGCCCGGCAGCGTCAGCGCGCCGACCTTGCCGCCGGGGGCGGTGGGCAAGCTGGCCTCGGCCCATGCGATGACGCGGCCATAGGCAGGCGCAAGCGCGAGGATGGCCGTGCGGGCTTCCTCCAGCAAGGCATCAGCCTCGGCGCGGAGAAGGGTGCCATTGGCGACCAGCTTTTCGGTCTTGGCCTTCACATCGGCCCAGAGCGCGGCATCATCGCCCTCACCAAAAGGCGCGCCGCTTGTGAGATTGCGACTGCCGGCAATGATCGTTTCGATCTGGAACCGCGGCGGGTTGATCCCGGCGGCCTGGCTTGCCTTGGTCCGTTCAATCGCAAGATCGAGCACGGCGGGCATGCCCTTGAGCCGGGCGATATAGTTTGTCAGATCGGTCTTATCGGCGACCGTATGCGTGTTGACGAGGAAATCGGGCAGCTGGCTGTGCGCCGAATAAAGCCGCGAGTAGAACGGCGGGCGATAGATGCGGTTGGCGAATTGCAGTTCCGCCCGCTCGGCCTCCAGCGCCCAGATATCGAAATTGACCTGTGCTTCGGGTGACAGCTTGGCGCGGTCGAACTGCGCGCGCATCTTGGCAACGCTCGCCTTGCGCCATTCGACCTCGGCGGCAGCAGCAGCATCGCTGGTGTCGTTCCAGCGATCGCCGCCGTCCTTGATCCCGAGCCGGGTTGCCAGCTGCGGCTGGCGCTTCACCCATTCGGCAAACTCGGCGTCCAGAAAGGCGGTCAGCCGTGCGTCTTCGCTTTGCACAGAGGCAGCGGCAGGCGCCGTCTGCGCCAGCGCGGGCCCTGCGGGAAGGATGGCAAGGGCGAGCGCGCTCGCCGCGGTGAGAGAAAGCCTGTGCATCATCGTCTGTCCCCTTGGCGGGCGTGGGGCCCGCGTTACCCGCTTGCCTAGCGGTCAGGGGACAGGCGATGAAGGGTCGTTCGTCGATGCCAGTATGCCGTTCAGCCGAGTGGCAGGCCCAGTGCTTCGGCCACAGCAGCGACGTGGAGCTTGCCGTGCGACACATTCAGCCCCTCGGCCAGATGCGGATCGGCGGCCAGCGCTGCTTCTGCGCCCATATTCGCCAGCTTCAGCACAAACGGCAGTGTCGCATTGCCCAACGCAATGGTGGAGGTGCGGGCCACCGCGCCGGGCATGTTGGCGACGCAGTAATGGATCACGCCGTCGACCACGAAGACCGGGTTTTCGTGCGTGGTGGCATGGCTGGTTTCAAAGCAGCCGCCCTGATCGATGGCGATATCCACCACCACCGCGCCGGGCCGCATGCTCGCGATCATGGCGCGGGTGACGAGCTTGGGCGCAGCGGCGCCCGGCACCAGCACCGCGCCGATCACGAGATCGGCATCGCGCACCGCATCGGCGATCGCGGCTGAGGAGGCGAAGGCGGTCTTGATCTGGTTGCCGAACTGCGCGTCAAGCTCGGCCAGGCGGCGGTTGGAAATGTCGAAGATCGTTACGTCGGCGCGCAGGCCCACGGCCATCTGCGCCGCATTCACGCCCGCAACCCCGCCGCCAAGGATCACCACCTTGCCCGGTTCGACCCCCGGCACGCCGCCGAGCAGCACCCCGCGTCCGCCCTGATGCTTTTCAAGATAATGCGCGCCGCACTGGACGCTCATGCGGCCAGCCACTTCGCTCATCGGCTTGAGCAAGGGCAGCGTACCGTCGGGAGCGGTCACGGTTTCATAGGCGATGCACGTCGCGCCCGAAGCCATCAGCCCTTCGGTCTGCGGCTTGTCGGCGGCGAGGTGGAGGTAGGTGAACAGCACGTGGTCAGCGCGCAGCATCGCAACCTCGGCGGCTTGGGGTTCCTTGACCTTCACGATCATGTCGGCGGCTGCGAAGACCGCGGCTGCATCGGGCAGGATTTCCGCGCCCGCTGCTTCGTAGGCGCTGTCGGCAAAATCGACACCCAGCCCGGCGCCCGCCTGCACCACGACCGTGTGGCCCGCACGGGTCAATTCAGCCACGGCTGCCGGGGTCAGGCCAACGCGGTATTCGTTGTTCTTGATCTCTGTGGGAACGCCGACGCGCATGATCTCTCTCCTGAAATTTTTGTGCGCGCAGTTATAACTTATTTCACTTGCACAATCTCAGCGATAACGGGGGCGCACAGCCGCGGACTGCGCGCAAATCTTGCGTGTGACGGCACAAAAGCGCAGGGATTTGGCATATGGACCGCATTGACCGAACAATTCTTGAACTGCTGGCCGCAGACTCGCGTCTGACCGGCGAGCAGTTGGGCGAGCGGGTCGGCCTCTCCCCCTCGGCCGCGCACCGGCGGGTCAAGGCGCTGGAGGAAAGCGGCGCGATCCTCGGTTACCGCGCGCGCTTGTCCAAGGCGGCGCGCGGGAATCCCTCGACCGTGTTTGTGCAGGTGACGCTGACCGATCAGCGCCAGGCGACCATGCTGACCTTTGAACAGGCCATGGCAAGCACGCCCCAGATCGCCGAAGCCTATCTGATGAGCGGGCCATCGGACTATCTCATCAAGGTGCTGGTGCGCGATGATGACAGCTACGAGCGCATTCACCGCGAAATCCTCTCGGCTCTGCCCGGTGTGCAGCGGCTGGTGAGCCAGTTCACCATCCGTACATTGGAAGGCGGCGAATAGCGCTGCCGCGCGCCCGGCATGGGCTTGTTTTTTCCCGCAGCAACCCGATCTGCCCGGCCTTTCCGGTTACAGTTCCGGGACATTATTGCAGTGGAAAGTTACATTTCCGACACGTATAGGACGATAATGGCGACCCCTATCTACGAATTTGCGAAAATCCCGCGGACCGATCTTGGCGCCAAAACGCGCGTCCGGCGGGTTCGCGATGCCGGGCAGGCGCCCACGGTCGGGGTGATCTACAATCCGCGCAGCCACCGCAATCTGGGGGCCGATTTCGATTGCGGCGTGTGTCCGCATGTCCACATCGCCCAGCCGCGTGAGCGCGGACAGCTGCCCGTCGCCCTGGCCGAATTCGCTGCCAAGGGCATCGACCTGCTGGTTATCAACGGCGGCGATGGCACGGTGCGCGATGTGCTGACCTGCGGGCAGGCGATCTTCGGGGATGATTGGCCCGCCGTTGCGGTGCTCCCCAAAGGCAAGACCAATGCGCTGACCGTTGATCTTGGCGTGCCCGACGACTGGACCTTGCAGGACGCGATCGAGGCGCTGGATCACGGCAGCCGGGTCTACCGCCGCCCGATGGCGGTGTCCCGAAAGGACGCGCCGGATTCGCGCGTTGCCGGGTTCATCATGGGCGCCGGGGCCTTCACCAAGGCGACCCAGGCCGGGCAGAGCGCGCACAAGCTGGGCGCGTTTGACAGCATGGTGGTTGCCGTCACCGGCACCTGGGCGCTGCTGCAATCAATGTTCGCCACCCGCAGCAATGCCTGGCGCAAGGGCGCGCCGATGCAGATCGGTCTCGGCAGCGCCGATGCCCCGATGGCCCATAGCGGCCACGGCGATCCGGCCATGCGCCAGCTGCTCTTCGCCTCGACGCTGGAACGCCTGCCTGCGGGGATCAAGCCGTTTGGCGCGTTGAAAGGCGGGTTGAAGCTGGTCGCTGTCGATCAGATTTCGCGCCGCACCACCGCACTGGTGCCACTGGTGCTGATGGGCAAGATCAGGAACGGGCTGCGCGAACGCGGCATCCATCAGCTGACCGCCACACAGTTCAGCCTGTCGATCGGTGACCAGTTCATTCTGGATGGTGAGGCTTTCCCCGCCGGCGATTACCGCATCGAGCAGGGGCCGGAACTCGCCTTCGTCGCACCATGACCGGCGATGTCTCGGCGCTGGCCGAACGCATCGCCGCGCGCCTTGCGGCGCCCGTCGACCCTGCGGTTGCCACCTTCGCCCGCGCACTGGCTGATGCAGCAGGCGCGCGCGCCGTGTTGTTCTATGGATCGAACCTGCGCACCGGATCGCTCGACGGCGTGCTCGATTTCTACCTCCTGCTCCCCGGCACGCAGGAAAGCGCGATCTGGCCGCGCGTCAGCTATCACGAACGCGATCATGACGGGGTGACCCTGCGCGCCAAGGTCGCCACGATGCGCCTTGTCACCTTCGCCCGCGCCGCTGGCGGAGCGTTGACCGATACCACGATCTGGGCGCGCTTCGTCCAGCCGAGCGCCCTGATCTGGGCCGAAGATGACGCAGCCCGCGCCGAGGTTGTCGCTGCGATTGCCGCCGCGTCCGCCACCGCCGCGCGGCTGGCTGCGGCGCTGGGGCCGGTCAGCGGCACGGCCGAAGATTACTGGCGCGCGCTGTTCCGCGCGACGTACAGTGCGGAATTCCGGGTCGAAAAAGGCGGGCGCGAGAATGATATCCTCAGCGTCAACGCCGATCATTTCGCCGGGCTGCTTCCGCAGGCGCTGGAGGCGGCGGGGATTCCGGCCGGCCAGCATGGCGCGATCCTGACCCCGCGCCTGATGCCGGGTGAGCGCGGGCGCATTTTGGGCTGGTGGAACCGCCGCCGCCGGATGGGCAAGCCGTTGAACCTGCTGCGGCTGGTCAAGGCCAGCACCACTTTTGAAGGCGCAGCACGCTATGCCGCCTGGAAGATCGAACGGCACACCGGGATGCCGGTCAAGCTGACAGCGTTCCGCGAACGCTACCCGCTGCTCGCCGCGCCGCAAGTGCTGTGGGAACTGCGCGCGCACCGCCGCAGCCAGCGCAGCGGCGGTTAGCGCGCGTCCTTACACCTTACATGTACTGAATGGTAATCGGCACCCGGGTCACGCCGCTGCCGGCCGAAAAGCGAACCTTGTCGACCGATGGCGCACGCGGGATGAGGCCGAGGATCTTCTTGATCTTCGGGTTGTTCGACATGCCGGCCCCGTCCGACAGATCGGACTTGCGGTTGCCGTTGACATCATGGTGGACCGCGATCGCATAATCACCCGCCGCAGGCAGTGGAACGCACGCGGTCACAGCGCCGGCTTGCGGCTTGACATCGACCCGCATGATGTAGCGCTTGCTCACCAGCCAGTCACGGCTGTCGGCCACATAGGCCCGCACGAACACATTGCCTTGCCCCGATTTCAGCCCGCTGATCGTCACCCGCACCGCCGGGCCCTGGCCGGGCGCGCACATGTTCAGATCATTAGGGCCGGTGCGCGCATAGGCAGGGCCTTGCGCGCCCGAAGGCGTCGCCACCAGACCGGCCAGCGCCAGCCCCGCTGCCATACGCAGCCCAAGCGCAGGAACGCGCCGGGTATCAGGCAGGGTTACAGGCAGAAAAGCGTTCATGGGCTTCCTTGGTTAAGGGGAGAGCGGCCTGCGCGCAAGCTGTTGGCGCTGGTTGCGGCGTTGGCAGGCCGTGCCCTATGGCGGACCGCGCCTGAATTGCGGCTTAATCCCGCGGCCAAAGGCGCAACATGGTGGAAAAACCGCCCCGCGCGCCTTGTCGCCCGATTCGCGCCTCCCGTATGGCTGGTAAAGCGTCATCATAAAGGCCATTGCCGCCGCCATGCCCGCACCTTTGATTTCCCCGTCGATCCTGTCCGCCGATTTTGCCCGGCTGGGCGAAGACGTGCGCGCCGTTGACGCCGCCGGGGCCGACTGGATCCATATCGATGTGATGGACGGGCATTTTGTGCCGAACATCACCATCGGGCCGGATGTCATCAAGGCGCTGCGCCCGCACTCGGCCAAGCCGTTCGACGTCCACCTGATGATCGCCCCGGTCGATCCCTATCTTCAGGCCTTCGCCGATGCCGGCGCCGACATCATCACGGTCCACCCCGAAGCCGGGCCGCATATCCACCGTACCCTTCAGGCAATCAAGGCGCTGGGCAAGAAGGCCGGCGTGGTCATCAACCCCGGCACGCCGGTCGAAGTGCTCGACAACCTGATGGACCTGGCGGATCTGGTGCTGGTGATGAGCGTCAACCCCGGTTTTGGCGGACAAAGCTTCATTCCCTCCCAGCTCGACAAGATTGCCCGCATCCGGTCGATGATTACGCGCTCGGGCCGGGCGATCCACCTTGAGGTCGACGGCGGGGTCAATGCCGAAACCGCGCGGCTGTGTGTCGAGGCGGGGGCCGATGTGCTGGTGGCAGGCTCTGCCACCTTCAAGGGCGGGCCCGATCACTATGCTGCCAATATCGCGGCGCTGAAAGGCGCGAGGTAATGGCAACGCTGCTGCGCACCGCGGCCGGCGAACGTGCCGATGCGCTGGTGGAGCGGGTGGCGGATGCGCCGATGCTGATGCTGGCGGGGGCGGATAGCGACGCAGCGGCTGCGCCGCAGCCAGTGCAGCCACGCCTGGCCGAGCCGTCCCGCGCGCTCGCGCTGTCCGATGTGATCGCGGTGCAGGCGGGGCCGGGCGACACGCTGATCCGGCTGGCCTATCGGCTGGGCGTGCCGGGCCATGCGCTGGCGGCCCCCTTCCGCCGTCCGCAGCCCTTGCGGGTGCTCGCGACGGTGGACAGCCCCAACCGCGGCGATCGCGCCGCCGGCACGGCCCTGCGCGCCGGACATTTCCTGATCCACGGTGTTCGCCTCGCTATCGGCAGCTTCGATTTCTCTCCGGCGGCGCGCCATGCGCCCGGCGTGGAGCGGGTGGTCCACAGCTTTGGCTGGCTGGCCGATCTCGCCGCCAGTGCAGCGCGGGCCGATGGGGCCGGTGTGGCGGAACGGATCGCGACCCGGTGGCTCCATGCGCACAGCACGCCCGGCAAGGGGCCGGCGTGGGAGGTGGAACTGGCGGGCCTCAGGCTGGTGGCATGGCTGGTCCATGCCCCGCTGATGCTGGGCGGGCAGGACAAGGCGCTAAAATCGCGGCTGCTGGCCGCCATCGGTGACACGGCGGGCTGGCTCGACAAGCGCGCCCCGCGCGAGGCTGCCGGGTTTGCCGCGGTCGCCGCCTGGGCGGGGATCGTGGCGGCGGGGCTGCTGCTGCCGCTCGGCAAGCCCCGGCGATTGTTCGGCGAAGCGGGCCTCGTCAAGGCGCTGGGCGATATGGTGGGCGCGGATGGCGGCGTGCTGTCGCGCTGCCCCGGCGCGCAGCTGGATGCGATCCGCCTGCTGACCGATATTCTGGCCTGCTATGACGCAGCGCAGGTCACCCCGCCCCCGGCGCTGGCGGTCATGCGCGAACTGCTGGTGCCGCCGCTGCTGGCCTTGCGTCACGGGGACGGCGCCTTGGGCAGCTGGCAAGGACAGGGCGCTGTGTCTGCCGACCGGGTGAACGCTGTGATCGAAGCGTCCGGCGTGCGCACCCGCCCGCTCAGCGTCACCGAAAGCTGGGGCTATCAACGGATCAAGGCGGGCGAGACCCTGCTGCAGTTCGACACCGCCCCGCCGCCGCGCACCCGCCACGCGCGCACCGGCTGCGCGTCGACGCTGGCGTTTGAACTGTCGGACGGGCCGCAGCGGATCGTGGTCAATTGCGGCGGCGCCGCGCTCGCTGGCGGACAGGTGCCTGCGCGCATCGGGCAAGGGCTGCGCGCGACCGCCGCCTTTTCGACGCTGGTGCTCGACAATGCCAATTCCACCGCCGTGCTGCTGAACGGGCAGCTGGGCAAGGGGGTCGAAACCGTCGAATTCGACCGCCGGATGGTGCCCAGCCGGGGCGGGCGCGAGGCGACCCGGATCGAAGCGGCGCATGATGGCTATGCCAGCCGCTTTGGCCTCACCCACCAGCGCATCGTAACGCTGACGGGTGATGGCACCGAACTGGCGGGCGAAGATATTCTGATCCCGGCGAGCAAGAACGGCAAGCGCGGCAAGATCGCCTTCGCGCTGCGGTTCCATCTGGGGCGCGGGGTCGAGGTGCAGCTTTCGCCCGACAAGCGCGGGGCCAGCCTGCTGCTGCCCGACGGTCGGCTCTGGCAATTCCGGCTCGGCGGCGATAGGGGCGGCGCCGACGCAATCACTCTGACTGCCGAGGATAGCCTGTGGGTCGACGGTGACGGCCGGCCCCATGCAACCGAACAGCTGGTGATCGAAGGGCTGGCATTGCGCAGCGGGGGGCAATTCTCCTGGCTGTTCAGGAAAACAGGGTAGATTTTTTGCGATGAGCAAGGGTGTGATCAAGCGGGCGCTGCTGTCAGTGTCCGACAAGAGCGGTTTGGCGGAACTCGGCGCGGCCCTTGCAGCGCGCGGCGTCGAGTTGGTCAGCACCGGCGGCACCGCCAAGGCGCTGCGCGATGCAGGCCTCGCCGTCAAGGACGTGTCCGACCTCACCGGCTTTCCCGAGATGATGGATGGGCGGGTGAAGACGCTCCATCCCACGGTGCACGGCGGATTGCTCGCCCTGCGCGACAACCCCGAACATGTCGCCGCGATGCAGGCCCACGGGATCGGCGGGATCGATCTGGTGGTGGTCAACCTCTACCCCTTCGAAGCGACCGTGGCCAAGGGTGCGGACCGCGCGGAGGTGATCGAGAATATCGACATCGGCGGGCCTTCGATGGTGCGCTCGGCCGCGAAGAACCACGGGTTCGTGACGATCCTCACCGATCCCGCCGATTATGCCACGCTGGTGGAGGAAATGGACGCGAACGGCGGCGCGACCACGCAAGGGTTCCGCACGCGGATGGCAGGCAAAGCCTATGCCCGCACCGCGGCCTATGATTCGGCGATTGCCAGCTGGTTCGCCTTTGGCGATCCCGAGGGCGAGCTTGCGCCGTTCCCCGACACCCTCCCCATCGCCCTCAAACGCGCCGATACGCTGCGCTATGGCGAAAACCCGCACCAACAGGCGGCGATTTATGTGCCGCAGGTCTCGGGCACCGCGGGCGTTCCGCAAGCGAGCCAGCTTCAGGGCAAGGAACTGAGCTACAACAATCTCAACGACGCCGACGCCGCGCTGGAGCTGGCGGCGGAATTTGCCGGGCAAGAACCTGCCGTGGTGATCGTCAAGCACGCGAACCCTTGCGGCGTCGCGCAGGGCGGCTCGTTGCTGGCGGCGTGGGAAGCGGCGCTGGCGTGTGACAGCGTCTCGGCCTTTGGCGGGATCGTCGCGGTCAATACCGAACTCGATGCCGCCACTGCTGAGGCCATCAGCGCGATCTTCACCGAGGTGGTGATCGCCCCCAGCGTCTCGGCCGAAGCGCGCGAAATCTTCGCCAGGAAGAAGAACCTGCGCCTGCTCGAATGCGGCGCCCTGCCCAACCCCCGCCGCCCCGGGCTGGCGCTCAAGACCATTGCCGGCGGCGTGCTGATCCAGTCGCGCGACAATGGGGCGATCGGGCCGGATGATCTCAAGGTCGTCACCAAGCGCGCGCCCACGACACAGGAGTTGAAGGACTGCTTGTTCGCCTGGACCGTGGCCCGCCACGTCAAATCCAACGCCATCGTCTATGCCAAGGACGGGGCCACCGCGGGTATCGGCGCTGGCCAGATGAACCGCCGCGATTCCGCGCGCATCGCTGCGATCAAGGCGCAGGAAGCCGCCGAAACCCACGGCTGGGCCGCCCCCCGCACGGTGGGCAGCGCGGTCGCCTCGGACGCGTTCTTCCCCTTCGCTGACGGGCTGATCTCCGCCGCAGAAGCAGGGGCGACCGCCGTGATCCAGCCGGGCGGATCAATCCGCGATGACGAGGTGATCGCCGCGGCTGACGCAGCCGGCCTTGCCATGGTGTTCACCGGGATGCGGCACTTCCGGCACTGATAGTTTGCGCTCGCCCCTCCGGGCGAGCGTCCTCGGTGCGCTTCGATCCCTGCGGGACCCAGCACCTGCGGGCGGCCGGTCGGCCTTGCGGCGCTGTGCGCCGAGGCTTGCCGCCCGCTTGAAGAAAAGGCCTGCGCACGCCTCCCCCCGCCGCAACCGCCGCACGCTTCGGCCTGCCCCGTGTGCGCGCAACTATTCTTCAGGCGTTCCGTAACCACTTATGGGCCATGATCTAATCCGGCCTGACTGCCATGTTCATCCCGCCGCAATTCGGTGGCGGGCATCTGACCGGCAGAAACCACTGCGAATCACGCCCATTCACTGCGAGCATCCCATGCGACTTTTTGCTTCTGACCTTTACCGCAACTTCGGCATTGGCTTCGTCCTTGGGGCGGTGCTGGTGGTGGGCGCGCAGGCGGACAGCTGGAGCGCGGCGGTCGCCTCGCCCGCACAGGCGGCTGAAGTGCCTCAGGCACCTGCACCTTCAGATGAATTCGTGATTGCGCCTGACCAAGGCTGATCCCATGCGCACCATCGCTCTTGTGCTTGCCGCCGCCACGCTGAGCCTGAGCGCCTGCGCCGGGCCAGCCACGGCCGCAGAAGAGCCCGTTGCTGCGCCGGCTGCCACCCGTATCGCCAAGGAAGCAAAGGGCCTCAAGACCGCAGTCTTTGCAGGCGGCTGTTTCTGGGGCGTCGAAGGCGTGTTCAGCCATGTGAAGGGCGTGACGGCAGCGGTATCCGGCTTTCACGGCGGCAATGCTGCGGGTGCCAAATATGACATCGTGGTCTCCGGCGTGACCAATCATGCCGAAAGCGTGAAGATCACCTATGATCCGGCTGTGGTGCGATACGACCAGCTGCTGCGCATCTTTTTTGCGGTGGTCGCCGATCCGACCCTGAAGAACCGGCAAGGCCCGGATGTCGGCGCGCATTACCGCAGCGCGATCGTGCCCACCAATGCCGAACAGGCCGCCGTCGCCAAGGCCTATATCGCGCAGCTCGGCAAATCAGGCCTGTGGGACAAGCCGATTGTCACCGCGATCGAACCGTACAAGGCCTTCTACCCGGCCGAGGCCTATCATCAGGACTTCATGGCGAACAACCCGCGCCACGGGTACATCACCCGCTGGGATGCGCCCAAGGTGGCGGCGCTCAAGACGATGTTCCCCTCGCTCTACCGGGCCAGCTTCCTGCGCGACGCGGGCTAGATCCCCGCACAAGCACGCTTTGCGATTCGACCCGGCGCGCCTATATCACGCGCTATGGGACAGCACGCGCACAGCCATCATGAACATTCCGGCCCCGGCCTTGTGGCAGAAGCAGCGCGCGCGCTGAGCGCGGCGGGCGAGCAGTGGACCGCCATGCGCGAATCCGTGTTCGCCGAATTGGCCCGGCATGATCGCCCCGTTTCTGCCTATGACATTGCCGACAACCTGTCCGCCGCACGCGGCAAGCGGGTCGCCCCCAATTCGGTCTACCGCATCCTTGATGTGTTCGTGGCCAATAATCTGGCGATGCGGGTGGAAAGCGCCAATGCCTACCTTGCCAACACGCATCCCGGCTGCGCGCATGATTGCATCTTCCTGGTGTGCGATGAATGCGGCGAGGCCGCGCATGTCGATGATGAAGACGTGAGCCGCGCCGTGCGCGCTATCGCCGTTGCCCGCCACTTCAAGGCGGAGCGTCCGGTGCTGGAAATCCGCGGGCTGTGCAAATCCTGCGCCTGAGGCGTTCTGGCAAGCCGCGCGGTTCGGCACGGTTGGCCCGGCAACATTGATCTGGCTCAAGCCTTCAATCGACAGGCCTGATTTCCGTGTGTAAGGCTGGCGCTATGACTCAATCGCCTTACACGCCCTTGCTCGATCAGGTGAATACGCCCGACGATCTGCGCCGCCTCAAGCCTGAACAGCTCCGCCAACTCGCCGATGAACTGCGCACCGAGATGATCGATGCGGTCAGCACATCAGGCGGGCATCTGGGGTCCGGGCTGGGCGTGGTCGAGCTGACCGTGGCGCTGCATTATGTGTTCAACACGCCGGATGACAAGCTGGTGTGGGACGTGGGGCACCAGTGCTATCCCCACAAGATCATCACCGGCCGGCGTGACCGGATCCGCACCTTGCGGCAGGGCGGAGGCCTGTCGGGCTTCACCAAGCGGTCCGAGAGCGAATATGATCCTTTCGGCGCGGCGCATTCCTCGACCTCGATCAGCGCGGCACTGGGCTTTGCCATTGCCAACAAGCTGCAAGGCAAGGAAGGCCGCGGCATCGCGGTGATCGGCGATGGCTCGATGAGCGCGGGCATGGCCTACGAGGCGATGAACAACGCAGCCCAGGCGGGCAACCGGCTGATCGTGATCCTCAACGATAACGACATGTCGATTGCGCCGCCGGTGGGCGGGCTTTCGGCCTATCTTGCACGCATGGTGTCTTCGAGCGAATACCTCGGCATCCGCAGCCTTGCGAGCCGCGCGGTCAAGAAGATGAGCCGCCGCCTGCACGACACCATCGGCAAGGCGGAAGAATTCACCCGCGGCATGGTGACCGGCGGGACGCTGTTCGAGGAACTGGGCTTTTACTACGTCGGCCCGATCGATGGGCACAATCTCGATCACCTGCTGCCGGTGCTGGAGAACGTCCGCGATACCTCCGAAGGCCCGGTGCTGATCCATGTCGTGACGGAAAAAGGCAAGGGCTATGCCCCGGCTGAAAACTCCGCCGACAAGTATCACGGCGTGCCCAAGTTCAACGTCGTCACCGGCGAAAAGGCCAAGAGCGCGCCGTCCGCGCCCGCCTATCAGGACGTGTTCGGTCTGACGCTGGCGAAGCTCGCCGAAACGGATGACCGCATCTGCGCAATCACCGCCGCCATGCCGTCGGGCACGGGCGTCGACAAGTTCGCAAAGGCGCACCCCACCCGCACGTTTGACGTTGGCATTGCCGAACAGCACGCAGTGACCTTCGCGGCGGGCCTGGCGGCGGAAGGGATGCGGCCCTTTGCGGCGATTTACTCGACCTTCCTCCAGCGCGCTTATGACCAAGTGGTGCACGATGTGTGCATCCAGAACCTGCCCGTGCGCTTCGCCATCGACCGCGCGGGGCTGGTGGGCGCCGACGGGGCCACGCACGCTGGCAGCTTTGACATCACCTATCTCGCTACCCTGCCCAACATGGTGGTGATGGCCGCCGCCGACGAGGCCGAGCTAGTCCACATGACCTACACGGCGGCCGAATATGACGACGGCCCGATCGCCTTCCGCTACCCGCGCGGCAACGGCACCGGCGTGCCCATGCCCGAAGTTCCGGTGAAGCTGGAAATCGGCAAGGGCCGGTTGGTGCGGGAAGGCAGCAAGGTTGCGATCCTCTCGCTGGGCTCCCGCCTCGCCGAAGCATTGAAGGCAGCCGACACGCTAGAGGCCAAGGGCCTCTCCACCACCGTCGCCGACCTGCGGTTTGCCAAGCCGCTGGACGAAGACCTGATCGCCAAGCTGATGCGCACCCACGAGGTGATTGTCACGGTCGAGGAAGGCTCCATCGGCGGGCTGGGCGCGCACGTGCTGACCTTCGCCAGCGACGAAGGCCTTACGGACAACGGCTTGAAAGTGCGCACCCTGCGCCTGCCCGATACCTTCATCGATCACGACGATCCGATGAAGCAATATGACGAGGCTGGCCTCAACGCCCCGCAGATCGTGGATACAGTGCTGAAAGCACTGAAGCACAACAGCACGGGCGTGGAAACGGGCGAGGAAGTGCGGGCGTAACAGCTTTGCCGCTGCGCCCCGCCTTTAACGCGGACGGGTGATCAGCAGGGCTTCGGGGTTTTCGGGCGCTTCGACCGGAGCGTTTGATTGCGGTGTCGGCGGCTCAACCGGGTCCTGGCTGCGCAGGATGAAGCGGTCCTCATCCCGCGGGATCACCTTGCCTTTCAGCGCGGCGATTTCGCGGCGGCGCTGGGCAAGGTAGGTCTCGCGCCGCACCAGATAGGGATCGTCTGTCTCCCGGATTTCAGCGATTTCCGCATCGAACTCCAGTCGCAGCTCCAGCGAATTGACCACGAAATAGGCCGCCGAATAATCCTGTCGGTTGAACGGCGCGCCCACGGCAAACGGCAGCAGCGCCTGATCGAGCGTGTTGCCAATCAGGTCGCGCACGGTGGTCGCGCCGGTCACGGGCAGATACATGTATGGCCCCGGCCCGATCCCGTAATAGCCCATCGTGTTGGCAAACCCGTTGCGCTTGTAGGGCAGGTTGATGTTCGATTTGCCCGCCACGTCGAACAATCCGCCAATCCCCAGCGTCGAATTGATCGCCAGCCGTCCCAGCGTCTTGAACGCCTTGCCGACCTTGCCTTGCAGCAGGTAATTCAGCGCGTTGCTCGGCTCGCCCAGATTGCGCACGACATTGCCGAGGCCATCGCGGATCGGTTCGGGCAGGCCATCGCGATAGGCGTAAGCGACCGGTTCGAGGAACACCCCGTCGAGCGCCTGCGTGACGCGGAAGCTTTCTTCGTTCAGGTCTTCCAGCGGATCGCTTTTGGGCGGACCATAGGTGCCCTCGACCAGAATTTCGTTCACCGGCGCTGCGTCATCTTCGGGCGGCGGCGCGGGGGTTTCTTCGGGCGGGGCGGCGGGGGCTTCCTGCGCGGCGGACAGAGTCCATGCCACGGGCGCGATATCGGGCTGCTCGGCCACAGGCGTCGGCGTGGCCACCGCCAGAGCGGCGCTCAGCAGCGAAGGCGACGTGGCAAGCAGGCTCAAACTGGGCAATCACATTCTCCGCATCGGCCCTATCAATAGCACAGGCCACGGGGCGCGAGCCTTGCCCTTGGCACCCCCCGCCTATACGCAAGGTGAATTATTCGCCACATTCCTGCAAGGTTCCTGATGTCCCTGATCCAGATCGCCAAAGACGGCCCTGTCACCACCCTCACGCTCAACCGGGCCGAGACCATGAACCCCTTGGGCGCGCCGGGCGACGGGGACGAGTTTGTCAGCGTCGCCAACGCTGTGAACCGCGACATGGAATGCCGCGTGGTGATCCTGACCGGCGCGGGCCGGGCTTTCAGCGCGGGCGGCAACGTAAAGGCGATGCGCGACAAGACCGGCACCTTCGGCGGCACCACACCTGCGATTTCCGATGGCTACCGCGACAATATCCACCAGATGCTGCGTGCGCTGTACGGGTTGCGGGTGCCGGTGATCGCGGCGGTTAACGGCCCCGCCATAGGCTTGGGCTGCGATGTCGCCTGCCTCGCCGATATCCGCATCGCCAGCGAGGCGGCGAAGTTCGGCGTCACCTTCCTCAAATTGGGGATCATCCCCGGCGATGGCGGCACCTGGATCCTGCCGCGCGTGATCGGGATGAGCCGGGCGGCGGAGCTGTTCTACACCGGCGATGTGATCGATGCGGCCACGGCCAAGGACTGGGGCCTTGTCAGCCGCGTGGTTCCGGCAAACGCGCTGATGGATGAAGCCCGCGCGCTGGCGGCGAAGATTGCGCTGCTCCCGCCCCATTCGCTGCGCCACACCAAGAACCTGCTGCGGCAGGGCCAGCAGACCAGCTATGACACCGCGCTGGAACTCGCTGCCAACACACAGGCGATGATGCACACCACCGCCGACCATGCCGAAGGGGTCGCCGCGCTGATCGAGAAGCGCGCGGCGGTGTTTACGGGCGAGTAATCACCCGATCCACCGCCACACCCCTGCCGGAATGCCCGCGCGCCACAGGTGGGCCCAGCTGCCCGCCAGCCACAGCGCCGTGCCCGCAAGCAGCGGCACCGCGCCAACGCTGAGGAGCCGGCCCAGCCGGGGCCAATAGCTGGTCTTGCGCTCCCACTCGGCCCACGCCGCGCCCATGAGCGTTTGCTTCTTGGCGTCCTGCATCTTCGCGCCGACCAGCGCCAGCACACCCATCGCCAGCGCTGTGATCAGCGTGCGGGTGCTCCAGAACAGGATGATGTGCGAGGCCGCCCATAGCCCGATGGCCCACATCATCGGGTGGCGCGTGACCTTGAAGACCCCGCCCGGCTCGGCGCGCGCCTGTGCTTCGGCCATGGGTGTGGGCAGCGCGGGATTGCCGATGAACGATCCCGCCAGCAGGATCATGGCGAGCCACGTGATGATCGTCGCCGCGGTCCAGCCCGCCGCGCCCGATCCGGGCAAGTCGGCAGGCGGCGCGGCGATGAAGGCGAAATAGACCCACGCCAGCGTCGCAAAGCTGACCGCGGTATAGGCAAGGCTGAAGCCCTTTTCGCCCAGTGCTCCCACCATCGGTGCCCGCAGGGCGTGCGACATGGCAAAATGCGTGCCGACAAAGGCGATATTCGCCGCGACCAAAAGCCACAAAGCGTTGTTCATTACCCCATCCCCCGAACCGAGGTTGGAAGCCTAGCCGCCGATCCCGATCAGTTCCACCTTGAACACCAGTGTCGCATTGCCGGGGATCGGCCCGCGCCCGACCGGGCCGTAGGCAAGGTCGGCGGGAATCGCGATCTCGATGATCTCGCCCACGCCCATCCGCGGGATGGCGATCTGCCAGCCCTTGACCAGCCGGGCGAGCGGGAAGGTGGCCGGCTCCCCGCGCGCGTACGAACTGTCGAACACGGTCCCGTCGAGCAGCTTGCCCTCGTAATGCACCGTCACCACGTCCGCGACGGTGGGCTTGGCCTGCGCCGCGCGGTATTGCAGCCAGCGCCAGCGCACCCCGCCCGGTTCGAAATGCCAGCCGTCCTCAGCCGTCAGGCCCAGCAGATAGGCCTGTTGCTGCATATGCCACGCGGGGTTTTGCGCGTTGGGATCGGCCGGTGCGTCCTGCGCCTGTGCCGGTTGCACGGCGAGCAGGAGCGACGCGGCCAGCATGGCGCCTGTCTTTGTCAGCATCCGCATTACCAGTCGTAAGCCTTGGGCCGGTCGCTTTCATCAAGGTCGATATAGCGGTCGCGCAGCCGGGTCTGGTGGTTGGTGAGATCCTGTTCGACCCCGCCGATGAACACCCGCGTCGGCACAGAGCCGACCTCCAGCGGATCGCCGGTCCACAGCACCACATCGCCCAGCGCGCCCGCTTTCAGCACGCCCGCCTTGCCGCCCATGCCGCTGATGTCGGCAGGGACAGAGCTGATCGCGGCGAAGGCCTTGCCCCAGTCCATCCCGCTCGCCCCCGGCATCCGCGTCAGCGCCACCAGATTGCCCGCCACCTGCTGCAAGCGGCGCGGGTTTTGCAGGGTGTCGGCATTGATCGCCACCTTGACCCCTGCGGCGGCCATCCGCCCGGCGTTGGACTGGGTTGCCCCCAGTTGCTCGAAGGTTTCGGGCAGATCGTTGAGCCCGTTGGCGATCACCGGAACGCCGGCTGCCGCGATGTCACGCGCCACCAGCCAGCCTTCGGTCGCGCCGACCAGCACCAGATCGAGCCGGGGGTATTCCGTCTTGAGTGCAAGCACGGCGCGGATATCGGCCATGCGGTCCACCGCGACATAGAGCTTCTGCTTGCCCGTCACCACCGGCACCAGCGCCTCGGCATCGAAGCGGCTGAGCAGGACTTCATCCGCCTTGCCGATTTCGGTCGTTTCGGGGATGCCGGTCTTGCCTGACAGCGCCTGCGCTTCGCGCAAGGCCGCGCGCAGCAGCGCGTGGGCCGCAGGGCGGCTGCCGCCCGCGCGGTCAGCCCCGGCCTCGCCCAGATTGATCATCTGGAACGCACGCGCCTGCATCACGGGGGTCGCATCGCCATCCAGATCGATGATCGCGCCTTGTCCGGCAAAGATCGAGCCTGCGGGCATCATCGCGGTCGCTGCCCGCGTGATCCCGGCGGCCTTGTGGACAAGGATGTGCTGCGAGGTCGGGTTGATGGAGGTCGAAGCATCCAGCGCGGCGCTGAACGGGGTTTCGCGCGCGGTGATGTCGTTGCTCTCGTCAACCGCTGACACATCGGCGAGGCCGAGCGTTGTCACGGTGGCGAACAGCCCCGGCGTGACCCACGCGCCGCCCGCATCCACCGCCGTGCCGCCCGCAGGCGCGCCGCTGGCTGGCCCGGCATAGACCACGCTGCCGCCGCGCACGACCACGGTGCCGCCTTCAATGGGCGCGCTCCCGTCGCCGATCACGACCTTCGCATTGGTGATGGTGACATCCTGCGCCAAGGCAGGGGCCGAAAGGGCGAGCGCGCTCACCGCAAGTGCAAGGAGGCGCTTCATTTCACATCTCCTTCACCGGGCTGGCCAAGCTCGAAATCGCTGACGGGCCTTATCTTGGGGTTCATCGCATCGAACATCAGCGCGCCGTCGATCCAGACCTTTTCGGGGCGCGAGTAAACGCTCAGCGGATCGCCGTTCCACAGCACCACATCGGCCATCTTGCCGACCTCAAGGCTGCCGGTCATCTTGTCGATCCCCATCGCCTTGGCGGCGTTGAAGGTGAGCCACTGGATCACCGTCGCATCGGGAATATCCATCCCCAGTCGCAGCCCGGCAGCCTGCGCCTTGGCGGCTTCCTGGTTCAGGCGCTGGATATCGTTCTGGTCATCCGAGTGGATCACCACACACGCGCCTTCGCGTTGCAGGAAGGCGGCGTTTTCCAGAATGCCGTCGTAGCTTTCCATCTTGAAGCCGTACCAATCGGCCCAGATCGCGCTGCACACGTCATTCTCGCGCAGCAGATCGCCGATCTTGTAGGCTTCGACCGCGTGGTGGAAGGCGGCGACCTTGTAGCCCATCTCCTTGGCCATATCGAGCACCAGCGCCATTTCATCCGCGCGGTAGCAGTGGTTCTGGATCAGGATTTCGCCCTTCAACACGCCCACCAGCGTCTCCTTGCCGAGATCGCGCTTAGCCTTCGGATCATTGGCGTAATCGATCGCGCCGAGCCAGGTTTCGCGGTTGACGGCGAGGTTGCCCATCCGGGTCGAAGGCATCCGCCCCTTGGAGCCATAGACCCGCTTGGGGTTCTCCCCGCAGGCCATCTTCATCGAATAGGGTGCGCCCGGGAACTTCATCCCCTGCACCGTGCGGGCAGGCACGTTCTTGAGCGTCACCGAGCGCCCGCCCATCAGGTTGGCAGAGCCCGGCAGGATCTGGAGCGCGGTCACCCCGCCATTGGCCAGCGCGCGGCTGAAGCCGGGGTCTTGCGGCCAGACCGAATGTTCGGCCCAGACCTCCGGCGTGGTCGGCGCGGTCGCTTCGTTGCCGTCGGAATGCGCCTGCACGCCGGGCGAGGGGTAATCACCAAGGTGCGAGTGAATGTCGATGATCCCGGGGGTGACGAACTTGCCGGTGCCGTCGAACACCGCGATGTCGGCCGGGATCGGGGTGTCGGGTCCGCCCACCGCGACGATTTTCCCGCCGCTGAAGAAGACCGTGCCGTTCTCGATCTTCCCGCCCTTGCCATCATAGACCGTCGCGCCGGTCAGCGCGGTGGCGATATTGGGGAAGGGCTTGTAGGTCGAGGCAAAGACCGGCTCGCCCGCCGGCGTGGCGGCGAAGGCCTTGTCATCCGACTTGGCCGAGGCGCTGGCGGTGTCTCCGCTGCTGCCGGTCGTGGCGCAGGCGCTCAGCGCCAATGCGCTCGCAATCGTGGCCAGCGCACCCATGCGCGCGCGCCGCTTGATGTCGATAATCATCCAAACCCCTTTGCGTTTCCCGGTCACGATGTGTGACGGGAAACGCAAGGTCTGTCCATGCCGTTGGACGAATTAGGTGTCTGGCGAGGCTTACTCGGCCGGGCGGGCGCTTGCCGGGGCGTCGCCGAAGACGTCCTCGATCTGCGCCTGTATCGAATCGTCCCTGAGCGTGTCGAGGTGCATCAGCTTCCTGATCAGCGGGCTGATCACCAGCACGCCGACGCCCACAGCAATCGCGATCCAGCCAATCTGACTGTAAACGTCGAGCACAACCTGCTTGCCCGCACCCTCGCCCGAGGCCTTCTCCGAACCCGTTGCCGCCGCGATCAGTCCGGCAGCGAAGTTGCCGGTGGCCGAGGCGAAGAACCACGTTCCCATGATCAGCGATGCCATGTGCGCCGGGGCCAGACGGTTCATTGCGCTAAGACCCACGGGGCTGAGGCACAGCTCGCCGGTGGTGTGCAGGAGGTAAATCAGGAAAATGAACAGTACCGGGGTCATGTCCCCTGTCGCCGCCCCTGCCACCAGCACGAGGAAGCCCCCGCCCAGCTGCATCAGCGCGAGGCCGAACTTGGCCGGCGCCGAAGGCTCCAGCCCCTTGCGGCCCAGCCACGTCCACAGCGTTGCAAACAGCGGGGCGAGCAGCACGATGTAAGCCGCGTTGATCGACTGGAACACCGAAGCGGGCACTCCGCCCCGGTCGACATAACGGTCGGTGTAGAGATTGAGCGACGAACCCGCCTGTTCAAACAGTGCCCAGAACAAAATCGATCCGAGGATCAGGAACATGGCTGCAAAGATCCGGTCGCGGTCATGCGGTTCGAGCTTAACCACGGCGGTGAAGATGACATAGGCCACCAGTAGCAGGCCAAAGCCGCCCAGCAGATAACCGACGACAGCCTGGTTCTGCACCATCCACCAGCACGCGCCGACAGCAGCGATGCCGATGGCATAAAGGCCCCATTCGGTACCCTTGGCCAGCGCTGAAGGCGGCTCACCCCGGCCCAGCAGCAGCGGCTTGAAGCCGATGAAGACGATCAGGCCCAGCAACATCCCCACGCCCGCCGCGCCGAAGCCGTAAGCCCAGCCATAGGTTTCGCCGAGATAACCGCACAGCAGCGAGCCGAGGAACGCGCCAAGATTGATGCCCATGTAGAAGATCGTATAGGCCCCATCGCGCCGCACATCGGTGCGGGGGTAAAGCTGCCCGACGATCACCGAGATGTTCGCCTTGAGGAAGCCCGAGCCGACGATGATAAAGGCCAGTGCCAGCCAAAAGATGCTCAGGCTGGCGGCGTCCTGCCCACCATTGCCTTCAAAGCCCATCAGCAAGTGCCCGAAGGTCAGCAGCACTGCGCCATAGGTCACAGCCTTGCGCTGCCCCAGATAACGGTCCGCCAGATAGCCGCCCAGCACCGGGGTGATGTACACCAGCGCGGTATAGGCTCCGTAGATCACGCCAGCCTGGCTATCGGAAAACAGCCAATGCTTGGTCAGGTAGAAAATCAGCAGCGCCCGCATGCCGTAATAGGAGAACCGCTCCCACATTTCGGCGAAAAACAGGACGAACAAGCCCTTGGGGTGGCCGAGGAAAGTCCCGGCGCTGTCCCCGTGCGGAAGATCGGCGGTGGCCATGTAAGCAGATATCCCTTCTGCGCGCCCCCTCGGACGCGATCCCATGCCCGCGCACCCTAGCGCCTGCCGCGCCCATGTGAAGCTTTTGTTGCGTCAGGACGTAATGGAATGCGTGCAGCAGGATCATGGCAGTGCAAATCATCGACCCGCCACAGGACGGGCCGCGAGCGCACGTGCGCGAGCCGCAGGTGCCCCGTAGCGTGGCGAAGGGAACAGCACCGAGGATGGGAACCCGGCGGCGCGCACGCAAACAAATTGACCGCATGGCTGTATTATGGCACTGATGCACCTCGCGAGGGACGCTCTTACCGATGTCTGGCATGCCATGAACCCCAACCGCCCAAGCTCAACCCGGCCCGTCTATCTCAAGCTGCGCGACCAGATCGCGGCGGCGATTATCGACGGGGTCTATCCCGAGGGCTCGATGCTGCCATCGGTGCGGGCGCTGGCGGCTGAACAGGGGGCCAATCCGCTGACGGTGGCCAAGGCCTATCAGCAATTCCAGAACGACGGCCTCGTCGAAGTCCAGCGCGGGGTTGGCATGTATGTGGTGCGCGGCGCCGCCGCCCGGCTGCGCATGGCCGAGCGCGAGGCATTCTTGCGCGAAGAATGGCCCGAGATCCGCAGCCGGATGCAGCGCCTCGGTCTTGATCCTGCGGACCTTGCGGTGACGCCGACGCGCTCAGGCCGTTGACATAAATGCACATTGCGCACTTTCCCATGATGTGACACTTTGTATATCTTCGTATTATGCGGGATTGCATCTGCCCCCGCTGTGCGACTAATGGGGCCGCCTTACGGGTCGAGGGCGATAACAGGTAACATGGGGCAACCCGCATTGCGGCGTAACATGGCGGACAACCCGTTGATGCACGCCCGGAGATCACGATGATCAGATCCGAATTGTTGCAGGAACTGCACAAAGCAAATCCCGAGCTGCGCGCCGACGAGATCGAGCAGGTGGTGGATATTTTCTTTGATGAAATCGCTCAACGTCTGGCCGAAGGCGGCCGGGTCGAACTGCGCGGCTTTGGCGCATTCTCGACGCGCGAACGCGAAGCGCGCAGCGGGCGCAACCCGCGCACCGGCGAAACGGTCGATGTGCCGTCCAAGCGCGTGCCCTATTTCAAGGCCGGCAAGGAAATCCGCGAGCGCTTGAATAAATAGGATTGCGTGCCCGCCTCCGCGGGCACGTCCTCGGCGCTGTTCCCTCCGCTTTGCTACGGGGCGCCTGCGGCTCGCGCCGTGCGCTCGCGGCCCCTGCGGGGCCGTGACCAGCGCGACACACCAACCTAAGCAATGTATCGGCCCGCCAACGGACGGGCCGCAAGGGCGACTGCCCGCCCGCAGGTGCTCAAGCCCGCAGGGCTTAAAACGCACCGAGGACGAAGGCGCGCAGGCGCCTTCGCAAACATGCTACGCCGCGCGCGCAAGACCCGGCACTGGCAGCGCGCGCTCCTGCCCGAGCGCGGCGAAAACCAGCTCGATCAGCCGCTCGCTTCCGCCGCTCAGGCTCATGTCGACCGGCAGCAGGCCCAGCGCGGTCATGTCATCGAGCTCGTCCGGCCCCGGCACAGCAATAATCCGGGCCACACCGGGCAGGCGCTGCTGCGCGAGCGGTGTGACCTCGCGCGAGACGGCAGTATCGCCGGTCGCCACCACCAGCACCTCGCGCCGGTGGATGCCGATCGCATCCCAGCTGCGCGGATCGGCGGGATTGGCGCGGTGGACGTGGTAGCCATCGGCCAACGCGAGCTGGAACCGGTCGTGATCCGCCTCCAGCGCCAGATAAGCGATGTCGTTGAAGTCCAGCGCATCGGCCAGCGTCCGGCCCGCCGGGGTCATGCCGATAATCAGCACCGGCGCATCATCGCCCGCCAGCTTGGCATCCGGCGGCCCGGCGCGCAGGCGCCCGGCCAGCTTGCGTCCGATGTTGGAGATGAGCGGCGTGACCGCCAGACTGATCGCAATCGCGGTCACCAGCGCAGAGACCAGCCGCGGCTCGGCCAGCCCTGCCACCGCAGGCAGCGCCAGCAGCACCAGCGCAAATTCGCTCCCCTGCCCCAGCAGAAAGCCCAATTGGATCGAGCCGGGCACAGACCAGCGGTTGAGCAGCGCGGCGGCGACATTGAAGGCGCATTTCAGCGCGATCATCCCCAGCGCCACACCCACCACCAGCGCCCAGTCCCGCATCAGCAGCGCCGGATCGATGCTGAGGCCGACCGAGATGAAGAAAAAGCTCAAAAACAGCCCGCGAAAGGCGTCGATCTCGGTCTGCACCAGAATGCGGTAACGCGAATCGGCCACCGCCATCCCACCCAGAAACGCGCCCAGCGTCAGTGATAACCCGGCCATCCCCGTCGCCCACCCGGCAGCAAGCGCGATGAACAGCGCGGTGGCGGTATAGACCTCGGTCGTGCCAGCGCGGGCGATCAGGCCGAACAGGGGCTCGGTCAGATAGCGGGCGAACAGCACGGCGATGGCGAAGGCGGCCAGCGCCTTGGCCCCGGCAATACCCAATGCGGGTGCCAACGCCCCCCCGCTCGCCAAAGCGCCTGCCGTCACCAGCAGCAGGATCGCGGCGATATCCTGAAAGATCAGGATCGATTGCGCCGCGCGGCCCACCGGGCAATCTTCCTGCCCCCGCTCGCGCACCAGCCCGATCACGACAGCCGTGGACGAGAGCCCCAGCGCAAAGCCCGCAATCACCGCAAACATCACCGGCAGGCCGAGCAGCGCCAGCAGCCCGGCAAAGGCCCCGCCTGCCACCAGCATCTGCAAGCTGCCGAAGCCGAAGATATTGCCCGCCTCGGCCCGGATGCGGCCCAGCGAGAAATGCAGGCCAAGATTGAACAGCAGGAACATGACGCCCGCTTCGGCCATGGCGGCCACCACCGGCCCGCTGAAATCCTGCGCCATGCCAAGGCTGGCCAGACCCAGCCCGAGCCCGAGATAGCCGACAATCGGGTTCAGCCGCAGCGCGCGGCTCGCCAGCGCGGCGCCAATGCCGAGGCCCAGCAACGTAATCGCCGGCTGGATGGTCGCCACCACCGAATGCGCGTCAGATGCTTCGCCCGCCATGTCCCGCGCCCCGCTTGTGAAATTGCTGTGTGCGGGATGGGCGATGATGCTGCGGGTGGCAAGCTCTGGCATTCATGCCGCAATCTGTGGCAAGGGCCAGACCGATGCGGGCGTGGCGGAATGGTAGACGCCGGGGACTTAAAATCCCCTGAGCTTTGCTCGTGCGGGTTCGAGTCCCGCCGCCCGTACCACCTGCGTCATTTGGCGTAGCCGCCCTGACGGCCGCAGCCGCCCCGGTTATCTCGCCCTTAACGCCTTTCCCGTAACCCTCCTTGGCTTGAAGTGCGGGGTTTGCCCTCGTGCGTCTCGCCAGTGCCAGGACCAGGGGCTGACGGATTGGGACAATAACCGATGGACACAGGGACCAATACAGCGCGGCTTGACCCGGCGCCGGGCACGCCGGAATCCGACCAGCGCGCCGCGCCGCGCTTTACCTTGCTGATCCGCGCGGCCAAGCTGGTCTCCGCGCAGGGCGAATTCGTGTGTGTTATCCGCGATGTATCCGAAACCGGGGTGAGCGTGCGGCTGTTCCACGCCTTGCCCGGCTGCAAGGATTTTGCCCTGCATATGCCAGCGGGCGCCGTCTACGAGATTACCGCGATGTGGCAGCGCAACAATAGACCTGTTGCGAAAGTGGGGATTAGGGGATTCCCGTTTGGCGTAAAATCTGATTCACGCTTTGGATGCAGAGGTTTTGCGCTGAGCGGCTGA
>NZ_PKRO01000021.1 GCF_002855495.1 Porphyrobacter sp. TH134 | reverse complement strand
GGAGCCACAATCGTCTGCCTCTCTCGGATCAGGCGCTACGCCTGTCGTTCTACATCACCCTCGCCGCCAGCGCCCCTCCCGCGAAGCGGGTTCGTGCACCGACCCCATTGTGGTCGTAAGGCATTGATCGCAGACTACCTCCAGAGGAGGTGAGATATAATGTTGCCAATGCCTTGCTATACGCCCAGATCATATCGTGATTTGTTGACCCGAAGCCTTGCCTTGGCGGCGGGTGTAGAGAAGATCACACCGTTGCTCCCGGACAGATCGAAATATAGCGATAGCCGACCGCCATGCGTCAAATGGATATTTTTACCTAATCGCCGTGGCGACCTCAACGACTGGGAAAACAACGTACAACATTCCTATTGGAAGTTTCGTGAAATTTATGAGGAACTTCAACCTCATCACGAATTTCTTCGAATGGGTTATACCCATATGGGTGAAAAGTACGGCGAGGCATTTTGGCTTTGGGAGGATATCAGGCCAACCGTATCTTGGGTGAGTGAACGGTTGCCTTTGATCTACGTCATGGCGCATGCCTGTGACTGTAATCTTGAAGGGTGGACTTTCGAAGACGATCACGCGTGGGCATTTGGTCTTGCGGACGTGATAAATGAGGCTGGTTTTGACCCGGAATACACTCGGCCAGGGCAAATGAGTTGATCCGGTGTCACCGAGCGCCGCTGCTGTATGAAAGCGGATCAAGCTTGCCTGCTGGCTTGCTCGCAACGGGTGTTTCCAGCGAATGGCAACTTTCCACCCACTTTCGGTCATTACCGCCACCCCCGCTATCTCCCGAAAGCGGTCATAGCGCACTCCAACCCTACTCGTTCAGCACATTGATCGCCGCATGGACCCGCGCCTCAACCTCAGCACGCGGCAGGCCGGCCGGGATCATCTCGCCCACCTTGTAGGTGATCCGGCCCGGGCGTTTCACCACATGGTGATAGGCCGCCCCGCTGTTCACCGCGATGGGCACGACCGGCAGGCGGAGCAGTTTGTACAGGCCCGCGAAACCTGCCTGAAGCGGCGGGGCGGCGCCGTGTTTGACGCGGGTGCCTTCGGGGAAAATCACCAGCGGGCGCCCCTCTGCCACGCGCTGCTTCGCCAGCGCCAGCATCGCCCGCAGCGTTTTGGCCCCGTCCTCGCGCGCGACCGGGATCAGGCCGTAAACCAGCGCCGAATAGCCCCAGCCGGGGATGCGGAACAGTTCCTGTTTGGCAAAGACGGCCGGGTCGGTGAACAGGCGCGGGGTATCGATCGCCTCGAAGAAGGCCTCATGCTTGACCGCGATGAGCACCGGGCCTTCGGGCAGAGTGCCGTCAAGCACCACCTCGATGCCCAGCAAGTTGCGCACACACCACAAGTGCCAATCGCCCCACTTGGCCACCACTGTGCGCAGCCACGCCTTGCGGGCCGTGACCGCAACCACCGAGGCCGCCACCAGCAGCGCCGACCCGCCGTAGAACAGCACATAAAAAGCGAGCGAACGCAGCAGCGCCAGCAGCCAGGTCAAAGCTCTGCCAATCCTGCTGCGCGGCTGGCGATCAGCTTGTGATATTCGAGGAACAAGGTGCCCAGATCGGGCTGCGAGGGCACCGCATCACGGATCACAGTGACGTGGGCCGGCAGCGTCCGGTCAAGCTCGCCCGCTGCGCGGCGCATGTGCCAGTCGGTCGTCACCAGCCGGAGCGAGCGGACCTCGTTCTGCGCCACCCACTTGGCGGTTTCGGCGGCGTTGGTGCGGGTGTCGACGGCGGTGAAACCCAGCGACAGGCAGCATGCCATCGTGCGCTGGGAGACGCCGAATTCCGCCGCAAACTCGCCGGGGCGCACTTCGGGATCGACCCCGCTGACCAGCAGCTTGTCCGCCTGCCCGGCATCCAGCACCGCAAGTCCGCGCGCGATCCGGCCCGGACCGCCGGTGAGCACAATCACGGCGTCGGTTTTCGCGCTGTCGGCTGGCTGCGGCAGCGCGACGATGAACCACAGAAAGCCCAGCGCCCACGCGAGGAACAGCAAGGATATGGCGCGCCTGATCATCAGTCAGAGCCTAAAGCATGTCGCGCAAGGCAAGCGCAATGGTGATCCGCGCGGTCAGCCATGCCAGCAGCACGCCCGCCAGCGGAATCGCCCCGATTATCAGCCAATCCGCCAGCACCAGACCGCCGCCGCCCACCATGCCGCTCCCCAGCGCGGCAAACTGCTGGCCCAGCAGCCAGATCGCCGCCACCCCCAGCGCGCCGCCCAGTACCGCGCCTGCGGCCGCTTCGCGCAGCACGTCCCGCAGGAAAACCGCGGAGATTTGCCGGTCGCTCGCGCCCAGCAAGTGCATGATCTCCACCGTGTCGCGCGCGCCCGCAAAGGCATTGCGCGCGGCCAGCCACACCGCCGCCGCGGTGGCCAGCGCAACCAGTGCCACCAGCCCCAGCGCGAGCCATTGCAACGCGGCCAGCGCATCATTGACCGGACGCAGGAAATCGCCCTGGGCATCCACCCGCAGACCCGGCACCCTGGCCGCCAGCGCGGCCTCGATCCGCGCGACGTCGGCGGGCCCCGCAGTTTGGCCAAGCTCGACATCGATCAGCGCCGGGATCGGTACGTCTTCGCTGGCCGCCCCTTCGCCCAGCCAGGGCTCCAGCATCGCGGCCAGTTCAGCCTCAGGCACCAGCCGCACCGCCGCGACGCCTTCGATGCCAGTCAGCAGCTTGACCGCTGCCGCCGCCTTGCTGGCGCGCAGATCCGGGGCTGGCTCGATCACTTGCACGCTGATCGCGCTCGACAGGCCTGCGCTCGCACTGGTTGCCAGATTGCGCAGCGCAAGGCCGCCAGCTGCCGCGATCACGACCAGCGCGATCAGGATGGCGATGACCCACGGGATCGGCCCGGTCAGACGCGCTGGCGGCAACAGGCGCGCCGCCGCACGCCCGCGCGGACGCTCGGGCTGGCTCTCGTCTCCATCATTCTGCGGAGCGGCCGAAAGCGGGGGCGGCGTGGTCATCCCGGCCCACCTGCGGCTGGCCCCGATGGACGCGGCGGATAGCGCAGCGCCCCGGTGGGATCGGACAGCTGGCCCTTGTGCAGCCGCATGATGAGCGAATCCGGCACCTTCTTGAGCAGGTGGACATCGTGGGTTGCCACCACCACCGTGGTGCCGACCCGGTTGTTCAAGGCTTCAAACAACCGCAGCAGCTTCAGCGCCATATCGGGATCGACATTGCCGGTCGGCTCGTCGGCAATCAGCATCTTGGGCCGCCCGATCACCGCCCGGGCAATCGCGACGCGCTGCTGTTCGCCGCCCGACATCGTCGGCGGCACGGCATGGGCGCGGTGCGACAGGCCCACCCAATCCAGCATGTCGCCGACCGCCTTCAGCACCTTCTTCTCGTCGGTCCCGGCCAGCCGCAGCGGCAGCGCGACATTATCGAAGGCGGTGAGATAAGGCACCAGCCGGAAGTCCTGAAACACCACCCCCAACCGCCGCCGCAGCTCCGGCAACCGACTTTGCGGCATGGTGACCAGATCCTGCCCGAACATGCGGATCGCCCCGCGCGAGGGGCGCTGGGCGAGGTACAGCATCTTGAGCAGACTGGTCTTGCCCGCACCGCTCGCCCCGGTCAGGAAATAGAAGCTGCCGGGGTAAAGCGTGAAGCTGAGATTGCTCAAAACCTCGGGATCGGTGCCGTAGCGCAGCCCGACATTGTCGAATTTCACGTGTCCGGCAAGGGTGTCGCTCATCCCGCGCACCTATCAGGGGGGCAGGCCAGCGAAAAGCCGAAGATCGCAAACGGGCCTCAGAATGCCCGATTTACACCCCTCAATGTGGAAAACAGCAGGTAAATGGGCCGATAAGGCGTGCTTGCTCTTGTGCGCAAAGGCGCGAAGCCTATTCCAATCATGACATGATCATCGCTTGCCCAGCCTGCGGCACCCGTTACGCCGTGCCTGACGCTGCCGTCGGCAGTGAGGGCCGCACCGTGCGCTGCGCCAAGTGCAAGCATAGCTGGTTTCAGGATCCGCCCGAACAGGCAGCGCCGAACAACCCCGTGCCAGTCGCGCCCCGCCCATCGGCGCCGCCCCCGCCCCAGTCAACCCCGGCGCCGCAAGCCGCCCCTCCCCCGGGACCGGCGGTTGCGCCGGCGCAGACCGCAGCCGCTGTAACCCTGCCTGCCCCCCAGCCGGCACCCGTTTCCGAACCGCAGCAGGACGGGCCATCGGTCAGCCATTGGCGGGCGCCCGAAACCCGGGATGCAAGCGGGGATACGGACGACACGGCCGCAATCGCGGTGCGCAGCCTGCGGCGCGGTTTGAATCAGCAAGGTGGTGGTGCGGCTGAGCCAGCCGCCCCTCCGGCCGCGCTGCCAGACACTGGCCTGACCGCAGCGGCCGGTGACGGGCCGTTCGATGACGATGAACCGGGCGACGATGAGGCAGACGGGTCGCAATTCGATTATCGTGCGCCGTTCACCCGGCCGCGCAACACCCTCAAGATGTGGACGCTGGCCGCCGTGCTCTTTGCAGCGCTGGCAACCGGCACAGCTGTCGCCGTCAATTATTATGGCCTGCCCGAATGGTTGCCGCTGCAACGCCCGACCTTCGGCGTCGGCCAGCCGGGGCTCGAACTTGATTTCCCCAAGTCCGAGCAACGCAAGGAGCCGCTCGAAAACGGTGAAGTGATTTTCCGCGTGCGCGGCACCATCACCAATTCTGCCAGCACCAGCCTTGATGTGCCCAACCTGCTGGTTGTGTTCAGCGACCAGCGTGAACGCAATATCGGGGATTGGGTGGTGGTGCCCTCCAAGCGCCGCCTGGCTCCGGGCGAAACCGTCACAGTGACCGAGGCGATCGCCAATATTCCGGCGGGCGCGGCGATGGCGGACCTTGGCTGGGCCCCCCGATAAGCGGCATTCGCGCCGGCACGTCAAAGGGCTTGCGCCTGCGCAAACCCCTTGCTAGGGGCCCGCTCCTACCGCGGGGCGAGCCATTGGGCAGCCTCGGCAGAACCTGAGTGCGGTCGTGGCGGAATTGGTAGACGCGCAACGTTGAGGTCGTTGTGGGCGAAAGCCCGTGGAAGTTCGAGTCTTCTCGACCGCACCAGCTGGGCTTTGCAGAAACGGCCCCCCCGCGATGCCCGATGCAATGGGCCGCCAAACGTGCGGGGCCAGGTCGAGCGTGGGCATTACCGGCCATGGCCCGCCGTGTGATTGCAAGCCCCCATCCGGGCAACCGCCCATCGCCCTTCACCCAATTACGCAGGCCGCGTAGCACGCTTTATTAAGAGCCAGCGGTGCATGGCAGTTATCGTGCAGGAAGCCGCCCGCCTTCATTCAATCCGCCGTCTCGGCCTTGATGCGATCCCCGATCGTGACCTGTTTTCGCGCATTACCCTGCTTGCCAGCATGATGCTGGACTGCCCCATTTCGCTCTTGTCGGTGGTGGAACAGGATCGGCAGTGGTTTCTGGGGCGGACCGGGACGGATCTGCTGGAAACGCCGGTCGACGATTCGTTCTGTGCGATCTGCGTCATGAGCGACAAGCCCTTGCTGATCGATGATGCGGCGCTGCATCCCAATTTGCACAGCAACACGCTGGTTACCGGCGCGCCGTTCATCCGATCCTATCTCGGCGTGCCGATTCGCGCGGACGACGGTATGTTGCTGGGGGCGCTATGCGTCATCTCGCCCGAACCGAACGCCTTTTGCGCGGCGCAGATTGACCGGCTGGCGATCCTTGCAGAACTGGCCGAGCAAAGCCTGGCCCTGCACACCCGCACCCGGGCTCTCAGCCTTGCGAATGCCGCGCTTCAGCAATCGAGCCAGATTTTCAAGCAAGCCGAACGCGCGGTCAATGTCGGCAGCTGGTGGGCGGATATGGCGACGCGGCAGCTGCGCTGGTCGGATCAGGTCTATGCCATCACCGGGCTTGAGCCGGGCCATTCGATCAATGTGCGCGATGTCGTGCAGCTCTATCAGCCGGAAGACCGCGCCATGGTCAGCAAGGCGATGGACGACACCATCGAGGGCGGCAAGCCGTTCATGTTCGAAACCACGATCCACCGCCGTGATGGCGAACAGCGCCGCATCCGCGTGGTCGGCGAGCGGGTCGATGTCGACGGGCGGCCCGATTGCGTCGCCGGCATCATCCTCGACTGCACCGAGGAACACCTGCGCAATGTCGCATTGAAGCGGGCAGCCGAGCGCGATCAGTTGACCGGGCTGTATAACCGCGCCAGCTTCGACCGGCGACTGGCGGCAGCGATGCAGCGGGTGGAGACCCAGCCTGTCACCGTCGCCCTGATCGATCTCGACGGGTTCAAGGACGTCAATGATTCGCTCGGACATCTGGTCGGCGACCGGGTGCTGGAAACCATTGCCCAGCAACTGCACAAGAAGGCGACCAGCGGGGCCTTTCTGGCGCGCTGGGGCGGGGATGAGTTTGCGCTGCTGTTCCCCAGCAGCATGACCCTCGATGCGGTCGTCCGGTTCCTTGATGGCTTGCTGGCCGACCTTGGCGATATCCCGCCGCTTGGCGCTGCACTGCTGCGGATCGGCGCAACTTGCGGCGTGGCGCGCATGACGACATCCGCCAGCAGCGAAGAAATCATGCGCCGCGCTGACCTCGCCCTTTACCGCGGCAAGGAAGCCGGCCGGGGGGCGGTGGTGTGCTGGGATCGCCAGATGGAGGCCCGCCAATCCGAACGGCAAACCGCCATGGCCCAGCTGCGCGGCGCGCTGAATGCGGGCCGGGTGATGGCCGCCTATCAGCCGATCGTCGAGCTGGAAACCGGCCGGGTGGTGTCGGTCGAGGCGCTGCTGCGGCTGCGCAGCGAGGATGGCCAGATCATCACCGCAAGCGACGTGTTTTCCGCTCTGCTCGATCCGGAATTGTCGCTGCGGGTTTCGCGGGTGATGCTGGATGCGGTCGTCGCCGATGGCCCGGCGATCATGGCGCTGTTTGGCCCCGACACGCGGATCGGCCTCAACCTGTCGGAAGCCGACCTGAGACGCGGCGATTTTATCCGCCACCTGATCGACGTGATCGACGACAGCGCGCTCAGCCCCCGGCACATTACCATCGAAGTGACCGAAACCATGCTGATCGACGCGAGCGGGCAACTGCGCGCATCGCTCGACCTGCTCAATGAATGCGGTTTCACCATCTGTCTGGATGACTTCGGCACCGGGTTTTCCTCGCTCACGCACCTGCGGGCCTTCCCGATCCACAAGGTCAAGATCGAGCGCGATTTCATCGCGGCCATCGGTGAGGATCACCAGTCGCGGCTCATTATTCAAGCCATTGTCCAGATGGGTCACAGCCTGGGCTTGCGGGTGGTGGTCGAAGGGGTCGAGACAGAAGAGCAGGAGATTTTCCTGCGCGCCATCGCCTGCTGCCATGTGCAAGGCTATCGTTATGGCAAGCCGGCCTTGTTGCCCGACCTGAAGGCGCACTTTGCCGGAGACAACGCCGCTACGCGCCGCCGCGCGTGATTACCGCGGCAGCGGCGCTGCCTGCGGCACATCCCCGGCGTGGAAGATGAAGGTTGTGACAGCAGTGCCGCCGCCGATGTTGACGCGGTTTTCCTGCCGCGCCCACACATCGGTCAGGATCTGGGAATTGAGCCGGACCAGCACCTCGCCTTCGGGCGCGGGCGTTTCCTGATAGACCCACAGGCTGCCCCCCGTGATCTCGCTTCCGACATAATCGGGGGTGATGATCGCGCCATTGACCATCAGCAGGAACCGCCGCCTGACATAGCGGGCAAAGGCCTCGCGGCTGTCCTCGCTGCCGATGATATCGGGCGTGTGGATGTTGGGATTGCCGGTCCGCTGCACCACCAGCGCATGTTCGGCATCATGAACCGGCACCTGATGCGCGATCTCGATCATGCCGGTGCGCGCGTTAAAGCTGACCGTGCTGATCGTGAACTTCTGCTGGTGCGCGCTCGCCGTGCCAGCCCCGATCGGGGCCAGCACCAGCGCGAGGCACACCAACAGACGGCGCAGCATTACTTTTTCTTCTTGTCCGGTTCGGCCCCGGCAGCTTCGCCCATCAGATCGCGGCTGACGCGGCTCTTGCTGGCTTCGTCCTTGAAGGCTTCGACCCGGCTGGGGATGATGCGGCGCGGATAGTGGTTGTTTTCAAGGTCAGCATCGCCCGTTTCCCAATCGGGATCGACCATGACTTCGACCAGTTCCTTGCCCTTGGGATAGACCAGCAGCTTGGCCACCTCGCGGCTGTTGCGCCGCCAGATTTCGGCCGGGATGTTGAGCTTTTCCTTCGACCCGTCCTTGAAGGTCAGACCAAGGATGACCGGCATCACCAGCCCGCCCTTGTTGGTGAAGTTGAGGACGTAGTAATTGGCGTCCTCCTTCACCGCGCGGTCAAAGGCGGCGCGTTCCCACGGCAGCAGACCGTCGAGGAACTCGGTATAACCCTTGCGGTCCTTGGGGGTGACGGTGAATTCGTCATTCTTGTCGTAGAAATCGGTCACGCCGGGGTTTTCCAGCACCCAGATCGGCAGGCCCTGCTGCTGGTTGAAGCCGATGCCGACCGGATCGGGTTCCTCGGCACGTTCGGCCCGGCGGCGGGGCAGATCGATGTCGGGGTTCTTGCTGTCCATCTTGAGGCGGTAGATCGAATCAAGGCTGATATCGACGTGGTCGGTGGTGTAGAACCACCCGCGCCAGAACCAGTCGAGATCGGTGCCCGAAGCCTCTTCCATCGTGCGGAAGAAGTCGGCCGGGGTGGGCCGCTTGAACTTCCAGCGGCGGGCATATTCCTTCAGCGCAAAATCGAACCGTTCGCGCCCGATCACGGTATCGCGCAGCACGTGATAGGCGGCGGACGGCTTGCCATAGGCGTTGGAGCCGAGGTCGGTGACCGAATCCGACTGCGTCATGATCGGCTGCTGGTTGTTCGACACCATGTAGGGCACCAGATCGCGCGCCAGGCTGCGGGTCCAGGGCATGTTCGGATCCCATTCGTAGCCTGCGACCGAATCGAGGAAGGAGTTCAACCCCTCGTCCATCCAGGTCCACTGGCGTTCATCCGAGTTCACCGTCATCGGGAAATAGATGTGCCCGATCTCGTGGATCACCACGCCGACCAGGAACATCTTCTCAGCCAGCGAATAGGTGCGGCTGCCGTCCTTGTTGAGGGTGGTGCGGGGTCCGTTGAAGGTGATCATCGGATATTCCATCCCGCCGACCGGCCCGTTGACGGACTGCGCGGTGGGATAGGGATAATCGAAGCTGAAGCGCGAATAGACCTTCAGCGTGTGCACCACCGCAGCGGTGGAATACTTCTTCCACAAGTCGCCGCCTTCCTTGGGCCAGAAGCTCATGGCGAGCACGGTTTCGTTTTCCGCACCGGGCTGCTTCACGCCTTGCGCGTCCCACATGAACTTGCGGCTGGAACCCCAGGCAAAATCGCGCACGTTGGTGGCGGCAAACTTCCAGGTCTTCGTGCCCCTGGGATTGCCGGCTTCGGCAGCGGCGGCTTCCTGCGGGGTGACGATGAACACCGGCGCGTCCGCGTTCTTCGCAGTCTCAAGCCGCTGGCGCTGGGCGGCGGTCAGCACCTCGTCCGGATTCTGGATCGTGCCCGTGGCGGCGACGATGTGATCGCTCGGCACGGTCAGATCGACCGTGTAATCGCCGAATTCCAGCGTGAATTCACCGCGCCCCAGAAACTCCTTGTTGTGCCAGCCTTCGTAGTCCGAATAGACCACCATACGCGGGAACCACTGCGCGAGCAGGAAGATGTCGTTGCCGCCCTTGCGCGGATCATCGGGGAAATGCTCGTAACCCGACCGCGCGTTGACCGCGTCTTCCTCGACGATGTTGAACGCCCATTCGATCGCGAATTCGGTGGTCTGCCCGGGCGCCAGCGGCGCGGGCAGATCGATCCGCATCAGCGTGCCGACGATGGTGTGCGGCAGCTTGGCGCCGTCGATGCTGGTCACAGCGGAGATATCATAGCCGTAGGTGTTGTCGGCCATCGCCTGTTGGCGGCGCAGTTCATCGAAGGAAAGCTTGGTCGGCTCGCTCCCGCTCCCCAGCTGGACCTTGGGCCCGCGCCGGCCGGGACCACCGAAAGCATCGGTCAGTTCCGCCATCGAATCGGTCTTGAAGATGTTCTGATCGAGCTGCATCCACAACCACGGCAGCGCGTCGGGCGAGTTGTTGGTGTAACGCACCGTGGCGCGCGCGGTGATGCGGCGCTTGGTTTCGTCGAGCGTGGCGGTGATGTTGTAGTCGACTTTCTGCTGCCAATATTCATGCCCCGGCGCACCGCTGGCGTTGCGGTACGTGTTGGCGTCGGGCAGCACTTCATCGAGCTGGCGGAACTTGTCTTCGAAATTGCCCTTGGTCTGCTGGATGCCCTGAGCAGAGGCGGGGGCGGCGATGAACAGGGCGGCAATAAGCAGAACGAAACGCAAGGGCGCTCTCCGGCAAGAATGGCAGACCCGTGAGAGAGCGTAAAAGCGTGAGGCGCGCAAGCCGCTATACTGCCCATCGCGGCAATTTTGTTTCGTGCATGGCATCGCGGACACTTTCGCTTTATCGCGCTTCGCCATGACGCAGCCCGCCAAAGACACCGATGTCCACACCCTGCACGAAGCCGCCTGCGCCCGCGGCGAGGCGACCTATCGCGATCCTGCCACCGGCTACACCGTGTTCACCCGGCTCGCGCATCTCAAGCGCGGCAAGTGTTGCGGATCGGCCTGCCGCCATTGCCCTTATGGCCACGAAGCCGTAACCCCCCGCCGCTGACCAATCGGAGACCCTCCCCATGAAGACCCGTGCTGCCGTTGCCTTTGAAGCCAAAAAGCCGCTCGAAATCGTCGAGCTTGATCTTGAAGGGCCCAAGGCAGGCGAAGTGCTGGTCGAAATCATGGCGACCGGCATTTGCCACACCGATGCCTACACGCTCGACGGGCTGGACAGCGAAGGCATCTTCCCCAGCGTGCTCGGCCACGAAGGCGCAGGCATCGTCCGCGAGGTTGGCGCAGGCGTCACCAGCGTGAAGCCCGGCGATCACGTCATCCCGCT
Source organism: Porphyrobacter sp. TH134 (assembly GCF_002855495.1). Classification (GTDB taxonomy): domain Bacteria; phylum Pseudomonadota; class Alphaproteobacteria; order Sphingomonadales; family Sphingomonadaceae; genus Erythrobacter. Next base: position 37,953 of record NZ_PKRO01000021.1, on the reverse strand, counting down.
CTACACCCCCGAGTGTCGCCAGTGTAAGTCGTGCCTGTCGGGCAAGACCAACCTGTGCACCGCGATCCGCGCGACGCAAGGCAAGGGCCTGATGCCCGACGGCACCACGCGCTTCAGCTATAAGGGCCAGCCGATCTTCCACTACATGGGCTGCTCGACCTTTTCGAACTTCACCGTGCTGCCCGAAATCGCGGTCGCCAAGATCCGCGAAGACGCGCCGTTCCAGTCCGCCTGCTACATCGGTTGCGGTGTCACCACAGGTGTCGGCGCGGTGACCAACACCGCCAAGGTGCAGGTGGGTGACAATGTCGTGGTCTTCGGCCTCGGCGGGATCGGCCTCAACGTCATTCAAGGCGCACGGCTGGCCGGCGCGAACCTGATCGTGGGCGTCGACATCAACCCTGACCGCGAGGAATGGGGCCGCCGCTTCGGCATGACCCACTTCCTCAATTCCAAGGGGCTAAGCCGCGAGGAGACCGTCGCCAGGATCGTCGAGATGACCGATGGCGGCGCGGACTACACCTTTGATGCCACCGGCAACACCGAGGTGATGCGCACAGCGCTTGAAGCCTGCCACCGCGGCTGGGGCACCTCGATCATCATCGGGGTTGCCGAAGCGGGCAAGGAAATCGCCACCCGCCCGTTCCAGCTCGTCACGGGGCGCAACTGGCGCGGCACGGCCTTCGGCGGAGCCAAGGGCAGGACAGACGTGCCCAAGATCGTCGACATGTACATGACCGGCAAGATCCAGATCGACCCGATGATCACCCACGTCATGGGTCTGGAAGAGATCAACACCGCCTTCGATCTGATGCACGAAGGCACATCGATCCGCAGCGTCGTGGTGTTCTGACCACCTTCTTGCCCCGCGAGGCCTGTGGTTAACCGCGTGGTTACGCCAACCGGCTAAGGCTGGCGGGTGATGTACGAAAGCAGGATTGCAACGGGCGACCTCAGGGTCGCGGCAGTGGAAGGCTTCCCGCCGGAAATCAACACGCTTGCAGCCTGCAACCTTGCAGGACACAGCTTTCTGCGCGCAGCGTGGTATGCCGCCCGCGCCCCCCATCGCGGCCGGACGCTGCTGGTGCAACGTCAGGCCGACGGTGCGCTGCTTGCCGCGATTCCAACGGTCGCCTTTGGCCCGGCCATCGGCCGCGCGCGCAAGGTGCCCGGATCATACTGGCCTTTGCGCAGCCCGTTGATCGCACCTGACTGCGATGTTTTCGAACTGGCCCACGGGCTTGATCATTGCGCCGCGCGCTGCCTTGGCGGGGTGTGGCGGGTTGGCCCTGTGCGCGGCGATGATCCGGCGATCCGCCTGCTCGTCGCGGCGGCGCAGCTGGCCAACTGGACAGTGCTGGGACGCCCGGCCGGAACCAGCTGGGTGATCGATCTTGATGCCGCCCGCGCGGCTGGCTGGCCGCGGGCCTCTACCGCCAGGAAACTGCGCGCGGCGTGGCGCAAGCTTGAGGAAATCGGCACGCCGCGCTGGCGCTATGTGCGCGGGGCGCAGTGGGACACCGGCACGCTCGAAGCGATGGGCCGGATCGAGGCGCAAAGCTGGATCGCGCGCCGCACCAATGGCAGCGGGGCCAAGTTCATGACCCCGGCCCTGCGCGCATTGTGGAGCCATGCGCTGACCGACCCGGTGCTCGCCGACATGCTGTGCGCCACCATCCTGATGCTGGATGATCGCCCGGTCGCCTTCAGCTTTGATCTGGATAATGGCCCGGTGCAGTATGGGATCGCAGGCAGCTATGTTCAGGATCTCAGACACCTGAGCATTGGCAAGCTCGCCAATTACCGCGCCATCGAAGATGCGATTGCCGATGGCCAATCCGTGATGGACATGGGCGTGGGCGATACCGGCTACAAAGAGCAAATGGGCGCGGTAGCGGCCTACGACATGACCGATCTGCTGTTTGTCCGCAGCCGCTCTGCCGCCCATGTGCTGGCCCAGGCATGGGGCGAGATATGGCCCCCCTCTGCCGGAACCGAAGCATTCAAGCCGCACGAGATGGCCGGTGGCTGAGGCTGACCCCAACATCAAGCCCCCCTCGCTCGCCGCGCAGGTGCGCACGGCGGTGATCTGGCGGTCGGGCAGTCAGGTACTGACCCAGATCGTCTCTTGGGCTTCGACCCTGATCGTGATCCGCCTGCTCGCGCCGCAGGATTATGGCCTGTTCGCCATGGCGCAGGTGATGCTGATGCTGCTCAGCACCATGAACGGCTGGGGCCTCGCCTCGGCGCTGATCCGCGAGGAACATGTCAGCGAGGAGCGACTGCGCCAAACGCTGGGCATGCTGATCCTGCTCAATTGTGGTCTGGCCGTTACCCAGTTCATCGCTGCGCCGCTGGTGGCACTATGGTTCGAACAGCCGATGGTCACAAACCTGCTGCGGGTGCAATCGCTGTTATATCTTTCCGTGCCGTTCTGCGCGCTGCCCCATGCGATCCTGAGCCGCCGGATGGATTTCCGCCGCCCGGCACAGGTGCGCCTTGCCGCCGCGCTGGCCGGCGCGATCATGGCGCTGACGGGGGCACTTGCAGGCTGGGGGGTGTGGACGCTGGTCTTCGCGCCCATGGCGATGTTCTTCACCGATGCGGTCGGCATGACCTGGGCCGCGCGTTCCCCGATCCGCCCCAGCTTCCGCTTCAAGGGCGCAGGCCACATCGCAGGCTTTGGCGGAGTGATGACCGCAACGCAGCTGTTCTGGTTCGTCCAGAGCCAGGCCGATGTGATGATCGCCGGACGCGTGCTCGATCCGCATGATCTGGGCGTCTACACCACCGGGCTGTTTCTGGCGCAATTGCTGGCGGCCAAGTTCGTGCCGCCAATCAACGAGGTCGCCTATGCCGCCTATTCGCGCCAGCACAGCGAGGGGACGAGCGACTGGGGATCATCCGCTCTTATCGCCACGATCCGGCTGGTGATGCTGGTGGGCCTGCCTGCCTATGCCGGATTGGCCGTGGTCGCCCCGGTGCTGGTGCCGGTCTTGCTGGGGGAAAAGTGGATCGAAATCGTCCCGCTGCTGCCGATCCTTGCTGCGGCGATGGCGATGCTGACGCTGCAAATCCTGTTCGCGCCCGCCACCAATGCGCGCGGGCGGCCGGGGATCGCCTTGCGGGTGACAATGCTGGGCAGCGTTACCATGCCGCTGGGCTTTTTCATCGGTTCCCATTGGGGCGTAACCGGTTTTGCCTGGGGCTGGGTTGGCGGAATGGCGGTGCTGACCGGGGCGACGATTGTGCTGTCGCGCCGCGTGCTGGGCTTCAGCTATGCCGGGCTGGCGCGCGCCATCCTGCCGCCGCTTGCTGCGGCGCTGATGATGGCGGCAGGGGTAGCGCTGATGCTGCGGGCCTTGCCCGATATGCCGGACATCATCGCTTTGGCCTGCGCTGTGCTGCTTGGCGTTGCGCTGTACCTCGGGATGCTGCACCTCATCGCGCCCGATCGTCTGGCCGAAGCGCTGCGCTTCGTGCGCAACCGCGGGGAGCCTGACGCGCTTGCCGCCGAATGACCCTGCCCCTGCCAAAAGCGCGCGATTGACTTGGGGCCGGTGATGCGGTTGGGCCAGCATCATGACCATGGCCCGCCCCGCTCCCACCACGCGCTTCTATCCCGCCAACGGCATTGATCTGGCCGTGCATGAATGGGCGCCCGTCGCCGACAGCAAAAGTGGCGGAGCACCGCTGGTGTTCGCCCATGCCACCGGGTTTCACGGGCGGGTGTTCGATAGCATCATCGCAGCCTTCCCCGCCCATCCCGCCTATGCCATCGACCTGCGCGGACACGGCCAGTCGCGCGCCGGACCCATTGGCGACTGGCGCACAATGTCCAGCGATGTCGCTGATTTTCTGGGGCAAGCGGGCCTGACCGGCGCTGTCGGTATCGGCCATTCGATGGGCGCGCATACGCTGCTGCAAGTCGCCGCCGATGCGCCGGGGCGCTTTGCCCGGCTGGTGCTGTTCGATCCCGTCATCCTCGCACCGGAATTCTACGCCCCCGGCCAGCCGCTCTACACCGCCGAAAACCCCCACCCTGCGATCCGCCGCAAGCGCGATTTTGCCTCGCCCGAGGCGATGATCGAGCGCTTCCAGAGCCGCGATCCGTACAACCTGTTCGCGCCGCGCGTGTTTGCCGATTACTGCCGCTACGGTCTGACCAAGGCGGCCTCTGGCGCGGGGCTGGAACTGGCCTGCGCGCCTGAAGTGGAAGCCAGCGTCTATGCCTCAAGCCGCAGCAACGCGGGCATTCTGGACGCCGCCAAAACCGTGGACATTCCGGTGCTGGTGGTGCGGGCGCAGCACACGGATCTCAACGATTTCAAAAGCTCGCCGACCTGGCCGGAACTTGCCGCGCAGCTGCCGCAGGGGACCGACCTCTACCGGCCCGATATGACCCATTTCCACCCGTTCCAAGACCCCGCCGATGCCGCGCGGATCATTGCGGAATGGATCGAAATGTGACGATGTTCTGCAAATGTTTCACGTGAAACATTGCTTCCGCCTACCCGGCGGCGTCCAGTATATCCCTGATATCATTCTTTATCTGCGCAATTGACGCAGCATCCGCCTGTAGGAGATTGGCCCCGATCTGGCTGGCGAGCCCGCCGTAAAACGCCTTGAGGCTTGTGCCCAGCGGATGGTCCGCTGCGACCGACTGGGCCAGCCACACCATGATCGTCTGGGCCCGGATCAGCGCTTCTCGGGGAGGGGCAAGGCCGCGTTCCAGAACAATCAGGGCCTGGCCCAGGGCCGCCTGCGCCTCGTCAAGACAGATGCGGGTGAGATCAGCGCTGCCCGATGTCTCGATCCGCGCCTCCAGCGTGACGCGGCGATAGGCGGCGGCGGGATTTTGGCCAAGCATCTGCACTGCGGGCACCCCTTAATTGTCGCGCGCCGACCAGATGTCGACCTGCTGGCGGATAAAGGTCAGCGTCGATTGCGATGCTGCAACCTGGCGTTCGGACGCGGTGAACTGGCGGGTCAGCCGTTCGCGCAGCGCCTCCTGCTGCTCGGCAATCCGGGCGAGACGTTCGTCGCTGGCGGCCACCTGCGCCTCGAACCGCCGCAGCGAACTGCCGAGCGAGCCGGGATCAGTCACCACCGTGTTTTCGCGCGCGAACCGGTCAATCGTGCCGAACACGCCCGAAACGCCGGTGGTGAACATGGCGGCGACGGCATCGGGCGTCGTCTCGATCGCACGGTTCAGCCGCGCGGTATCGAGCCGGAAGGTGCCATCGCGGTTAAGCGCCACGCCAAGGTCAGCCAGCGTGCGCGGCTCGCCATCCACCGCGCCGGGCATCACCACCTGGCCCGCCAGCCGCGCCAGATCGCGGCGCAATTCGCGCGCGCCCGGATCATTGCCCAGCTCGCCGCCCAACGGGGCGGCCAGCTGGTTCACCTGCCCGGCAATATCATTCAGCGCAGCGACAAAATCACTCATCACCCCAGCAATTGCATCGGTGTTGTTGGCGAAGTTCAGGCTGGTGGGCGCGCCTGTGTTGGTGCCCGTCAGGTTGAGCGTGAAGCCGCCCGGCAGGCCGGTGACGCGGTTGGTGGGGCTGGTCATCGCCACGCCATCCAGCCGGAACGCCGCATCGCGCGCTGTGCCTTGCAACTGGCCGGCGTTGGTGGCCGGGGTCCAGCCAAGATAGCTCAGATCGCCCGGCGCCGCTGCCCCGCCCGCACCGGCCGTTTCGATCACAAAGCCATTGGCCGCGCCTTCGCGCCCCTTCATCACCAGCTGCGCGCCGCCCGTGCCGGTGGCGACATAGGCCTGCACCGCGCCGCCAGTGGCCGCGTTGATCTTGGCCGACAGGCTGGCGAGCGTATCGGTCGCGGTGACGGCGATATCGATGGCAGCGCGCGCGGTATCCGGGGCGAAGCTGGCGCCTGCCACTGTGCCGAACCGCAGCGTCATGGTGCCTTCGCCCACCAGCGCATCGCGGCTGGCGTAGCTGCGGCCCAGCAGGGTCTGGCCTTGGGCAAGCTGGGTGACTTCCAGCGCAAAATTGCCGCGCGGCGAAACCCCCGGCGGCACGCTGACGCGGGCGACGGCGGCATTGCCCAACTCGCCGCGCGGGGCCAGATCGCCGTTGCGGATCCGGTCGCCCAGCGCCGCGGCCAGCCCGGTCACGCTGGCGCGCAGCTGCCCGGCGGCGGAAATCTGCGCTTCAAGGCTGGTCTTGCGCGCGGCGATGCTATCGCGCTGCACGGCAAAGCTGGCCGCCGAAATGTCGCTCGCCAGCTTGATGAAGTCGACGCCGCTGCCTGCGCCAAGTGCCGAAATGATCGAGGAGCCGGAGGTGTTCATGCGCTGTAGGACGGGCGCTGGCGGACAAGTTTAAGCATGGTTTTCGGGCCTGCCATCACCATCGAACCGCAGCGCAGCGGGCACCTCCACCACCGGGCGGAGCGGGCGGGCCCCGCGTTTCAGCGCCATCACGAAAGCGACGAGCGAGGCGAGCGCGACATACAATTCCTCGCGCACCATCTGGTTCGGGCGCGTGGTGAAATAGACGGCGCGGGCAAGCTGCGGGTATTCCAGCACCGGCAGGCCGGTTTCCGCCGCGATTTCCCGCATGGCGAGCGCGGTTTCGCCGCGGCCCTTAGCCAGCAGCAGCGGCGCGGGCGCGCGGGCGGGATCATAGGTCAGCGCCACGGCAAAATGCAGCGGGTTGACGACGATGAACTGCGCTTCCTGCATCGCGCGTGCCACCCCGCCGCGCGCCAGATCGCGCTGGCGCTGGCGGCGGGCCGATTTCATCTCGGGCGAGCCTTCGGATTGCTTGTTTTCATCCCGCAGGTCCTGAAAGCTCATCATCAGCCGCTTGTCGCGTTGGAAGCGTTGCAGCGGGTAATCGATGGCGGCAATCACGGTGAGGCCGATCAGCAGCGCGCCGATCAGGCTGGTGAAGGCCTCCAGCGCCTGCCCCAGCTGCGCCTCCAGCGGCAGGGTGCCAAGGGCAAGCAATGGCGCGATGCGGCCCTTGCCCCAATACCACGCGATCCCGCCCAGCAGCGCCAGCTTGGCCAGCCCCTTGCCGAGTTCGATCAGACCCTGCCAGCCAAGGATGCGCTTGAAGCCCGACAGCGGATTGATGCGCGAAGCCTTGAAGCCCGCATTGGCCGCCACCCAGCGCCCATCCTGCCCCAGCAGCAATTGCGATGCGGCGGTGAGGCCAGCGGCGATCAGCCCCAGCGCCATCACCGGCGGCAGCGCAACGCTTGCCGCATCAAGCAGCACTGCGCCCGGCGCAAAACCATCCAGCGCCGCCCGGTCAAAGCGGAAACCCGCGCGCGCGATCTGGGCCATGCTGTCGTTAAGCCACGCCCCCAGCCCCCACAACGCCAGCGCGCCTGCCGCCGTGCCCGCCAGCGTGGCAAGCTCTTTCGAGCGCAGCACATCGCCCTTCTTGGCAGCGTCTTCCCGCCGCTTGGCGGTTGGCGCGAAGGTTTTTTCGCCCGGCGTTTCCTCGGCCATGTCAGCGCCCCTCGATCAGCATGGCGGAATGGTCGAGCGCGCTTTCGATCACGCCCTTGAACTGGTGGACCATCACGGGAAGCGCGATAATCAGTGCGGCGATGCCGGCCAGAACGCCCGCCGGAAGGCCAAGCGCAAAAAGGTTCAATGACGGCGCAGACCGCGCGATCAGACCCGTCACCACCTGCACCAGCAGCAACACCAGCACCACCGGCAGCGCGATGGCCGCCGCCGTGGCAAGGCCATAGCCCATGAACAGCACCACGCTTTGCGCGCGCCATGCCCCGAAGGCGAACTGGCCCGCAGGCAGCAAGCGGTAGCTTTCGATCAGCAGCTCAAACCACAGCAGATGCGCCCCGATGGCGTAGAACAGCAGGCTCAGCACCAGCCCGAAAAACGTGCCGAGCGCGCCCGATTGCGTGCCGCTGGCCGGATCAATCGAGGTGGCGATGGCAAGGCCCATGGTGCCCGAAATCTGCTCGGCCGCGATCAGGGGGATGGCGAAGGCGAGTTGCAGGACGAAGCCCAGCATCAGCCCCACCGCGATTTCCTGCACTACAGCCAGCACGGCGGCGAAGCTCAGCATGGCAGGCGGCGGGGCGAGCGGCACCCAGGCGGCGATGAAATAGCCCAGCGTCAGGCTTAGCAGGATGCGCACCGGCGCGGGCACCGCCGTGCCGCCCACCATCGGCGCGGCCATCAGCGCCGCCCCGCAGCGGACCGACAGGAACAGGATCTGCCACAGCTGCGCTTCAAGGCTGCCAAGGCCAGTATCGAGGACGTTCACGCCTGCCCCCTCACGCCGAAAGCCCGGCGACCTGCGCCATGATCTCGCGGGTAAAGTCGGTGAGCAAGCCCATCATCGCTGCGCCCAGCACCACAAAGACCAGCGCGGTGATCGCCAGCTTGGGAATGAAACTGAGCGTCTGTTCGTTGACCGATGTGGCGGCCTGGATGATCCCCACGACCAGACCCACCACCAGCGTCGCGATCAGCACGGGCCCGGCGATCAGTGCGGTCACCCACAGCGTCTGGTCTGCCAGCGCGAGCAGGGCAGCATCTTCGTTCATGTCGCAAAGCTCAGGGCAAGGCTGCCCATCAGCAGCGCCCAGCCATCAACCAGCACGAACAGCAAAAGCTTGAAGGGCAGCGAGATGATGGTGGGCGACAGCATCATCATGCCAAGGCTCATCAACACGCTGGCCACCACCAGGTCGATCACGAGGAAGGGCAGGAAAATCATGAAGCCGATCTGGAAGGCGGTTTCCAGCTCGCTGGTGACAAAGGCGGGCAGCAGGATCGAGAACGGCACCTCTGCGCCGCTTTTGAAGGTGCCGCCGCCGGCGATGTCGGTGAACATGATAAGGTTCGCCTCGCGGGTCTGGGCCAGCATGAAGGCGTGGAAGGCCTCGCCCGCCTTGCCGATGGCAGCATCCGCGCCGATAGTTCCGGCAGCATAGGGGGCAATCGCCTGCGCGTTCACGATGTCCAGCGTCGGGGCCATCACGAACAAGCTGAGGAACAGCGCCAATCCGGCCAGCACCTGCCCCGGCGGGGAGCCTTGCAGCCCCAGCGCCTGCCGCAGGATCGACAGCACCACCAGAATGCGCAAGAAACTGGTCATCATCAGCACCAGCGCAGGCAGGATGGTCAGCAGGCCCATCACCACCAGCAGCTGGAGCGACATGCTCAAGGGGCTGTCCTCACCCGCTTGCCCGTCGCCCAGCGCGCGTTCGATGGCCGTGCCGACCCCCGCTGTCACCGGATTGGGCGCAGGGGCGGCGGCCAGTGCCAGATCAGGCGCGGCAAAAAACATGGTTAATGCAAGCAGGCACATGAGGGCCGGACGCCAGTTGACAGGGCCTTGCATCACGCGCTCTCCGGCAGGGTCGCAGCAGGGGCCTCGCTCAGCCGGACCAGCCCGTGGCGCGTACAGCCGAGCAGGATCTCGCGATCATGAAAGCGCACCACCGCCAGTTTCATGCCGGGCGCGATCAGGCTGGTTTCCACCAGTTGCAGATGCCGCCCGCCCCCCTGCCTTGCCGCGCCGCCGTGCAGGCGCGTTTGCAGATACCGGGTCAGCCACAGGCTGCCCCAGATGAGGCCCGCCAGCAGCGGCAGCAGCAGCGCGAGGCGCAAGAGATATTCGAGCATCGCTCCGCCCGCCCGCTCAGAACAGATCGTCGAGCGCGGAGGTCAGCGGATCGACCGGGGGCGGGGGCGGCGGCGGAGCGGCAGCTTCAGGCGCGGCGGGCCCATCGGCCATCCCATCGCTGATCGGCGCGGGGGCAGCGGCAGGGGCAGAGGCAGGGGTGGGAACGGGGTCAGCGTAGGCGCTGACACCCGGCGCGCCCGGTTGCGGCGGCACGTCCTTGCCATCCTCACCCACCAGGCAGACGATCCGCAAGGCAAAGCGGCCCTTTTCCGCCACCACTTCGCCGCGCGCGATCACTCGGCCATTGGCGGTCACATCGAGCAATTCGTCCGTCAGCCGGTCGAGCGTGACGGTGCTGCCCTCCCCCAGCGTCAGCACATCACGCAGCGGCAGTTCGGTGCGGCCAAGTTCGACCGACAGGCGCACGGCCACATCGCCAAAGCGGGAAAAGGCAGCGGGTTGGTAAGCGGTCATGGTGCGACACCTTCGGCAAATGCGGGAACGGGAAGACGGGTCAGGCGGATCGCCATGCGATCCTCGCAGGTGCCGACACTGCCATGCGCCAGCGTGGTATCGCCCACCAGCAGCGGCACCTGACGGCCCATCACCAGCGGGATGGTATCGCCGGGGCTGAGCGTTTGCAGCCGGGCGAGCGACAGGTCGAATTGCGCCAGCACCACATGCAGCGGCAGCGGCATGTCGGCAAACGGCGCCGCCATCCCCGTGGCAGGCGGGCGCACCGCGCGTGCCCGCGCGCGGCGGCCGCCGCCGGGCAACACCCGGGCCATCCGGTCAGCGGCGATGGCGAGACTGGCGCGCCAGGTGCAGCCCTGCCGATTGGCGATGTCGAGTGTGAACAGCAGGGCCTCGGCCTCCAGCGAAAAGGGCTTCAACCGCGCGGCGCTTTCGCTGCGCACGATCACCTCGCCGCGCGTGGTCATGCCCGCAGGCGGCGGCATGTCGCCAAAGCTGGCGCGGGTGATGGCGCCCGCGATCATGGTCGCGGTCTCCTCGGCCAGCAGCGCAGCGGAACGCGGCAGCGCATCGGGCACCGCGCCGGTGATGCGCCCGTCCCCGCCAAAGCTGCGGTCGGTCAGCGCAATGGCGGTGGCAAAATCGAAGCTGAGCAGCGCGGTCTCCCCGCTCGCACCCACCCTGAGCAGGCTGTTGGCGGCAATCGGCCCGATCCGGCGCAGCGCATCTGCACCGCTGATCCGGTCGGGTTCGGCAATGCTGACATCCAGCCGGTCCCCCGACAAAAGCCCTGACAGATCATCGGCCAGCAGCCGCGCCAGATCGCGCCGCCACGCGGCCAGCAGGCTGGCGCTTTCTTCGGCGTTGATGCCGCGCCCGGCACCGTGGGCCGTCAGTTCAGAACAGTGCACCGCGGCCGCACGGACCGGCGCAAAGGCGTGCCCCATCCTCATTGGACCAGGAACCCGCGAAAGTGCACGGCATCAATCCCGCCAAAGCCTTCGTTTTCCTCCAGCACCTGATTGACGGCCTTGGTCAGGCGCATGCCGAGGCGTTTCTTGCCCTCGACATCGTAAACCTCGGCTTCGGTGCTGGCGGCCAGCTGGGCGAGAATGGCCGAACGGATCGCCAATTCGTGGGTCTTGACCCATTGCAGCACGCGCCCATCGCGGCGGGTGGAGACGGCCAGTTCGACCTGCACCAGCCCCGGCGAATCCGCGAGGTTGGAGGTGAAGCTGTCGGAAAAGCTGTAATAGGCCGTGCGGTATTTGCTGCCGCCTTCGCCGTAAACCGGGGCGGCGGCGTCCTTTTCCTTCTCGGCGCCGGGCAGCGCATAGGGATCGATCTCGGTCTTCAGCACCAGTTTGGGCTGATCGGGCTCGTCCTTGCCGGTTTCCCCGATCAGGCCCATCGCAAAGGCGCCGTAAGCCCCGCCCGCGCCCAGCCCCAGCAGCAACACCGCGCCCAGCGCGATCTTGATAACCCCGCCCTTGCCGGACTTGCCGCCGCCTTCACCTGCGGCATCGGACTTATCCTTACCCTTGGCCATGGTGTGTCAGTTCCCTGTGTTTCGTCGCGCCCCGCCCGCTGGTTGCGGTCAGGCGAACATGCCGCGTGATTGTTGGCCGGTCTGGCTGCCGTGGTCCTCCTCGCCCTCTGACCGCGCTGCCAGTGCGGCGGCGGTGGAGGTGCGGCGGTGGTCCGGCGCAGCCTCGCCGTCTCGTCCACCCGATTGGCCCAGGTATGGTGAAAGGCCTGCTTGCCCCCATTAGGGGAAGCCCCGTAGCGCTGCTCCGATGTCCCGTTTTGGCCCATGAATGCGCCGCTCTCGGCACTGGCCGAGGCGGCCGCGACGGCGCGCTCGGCCAGCGCGGCCTGAATGGCGGGGACAAAGCCGGGATCGCGGCTGGCCAGCACGGCGCGCCAATCGGCGGTGCCGGTGGCTTCCAGCCGCAGCGAGACATGGCCGAATTCGGCATGGCGCAGGGTCATTTCAGGCCGGGCCGACCGCAGCGCCTCACGCAGGTCGCCCACTTGCGCGATGGCGGTTTCCTGCTGCGGCGCGGGCGCGCGGGGGGCCTCGATCCGCTCGGGCATGGCGAGCGGGGGTGCAGGCGGGGGCGGGGCCACAGGAGTGCCGGGCGCGGGCGCGGCCGCTGCGGGCGCGGCAGACGCTGGCTCGGCAGGCAGCGCGGCCCCAGCGGGGGCCGGTGCAGGGGCCGCTTCTTCGGGGGCCGGTTCGGGGGCCACGCTGCCTTCGGGGGCAAGCACGGGCAAGGCGTTGGTGGGGCTGCGGACAGACGGTGTGGTCGCAGCCGCCAGCATCCGCGCCGCGGCGGTGCCTTGCGGCATGCCCGCAGCGGGCGGCATAGTGGGCGGCGGCGTGAGGGGCGGGGGCAGCGCGGCGACCAGCGCAGGTATTGGCGTTGGCGTTGGCGCCAGGGTTGGTATCAGTAGCGGCGTTGGTTCGGGCACTGGCGCCAAAACCGCCGCCAGCGCTGGATCGGGCGCGGCCTGATCGGTCAGCGGATCGGGCATGGCTGCCGCTGGCAGCTCCCCGGTTTCAGGGCCGCCTGTGACCGCAGCATTTGACAGCTCGGCATCGGCGCGCGTCATCATGTCGCTGGGCGGTTCGGGCGCGGAAAGGTCAGCGTGGCGGGTGACCGTGTGGGCGATCGGCAAATGAACAGGCAGGGGTAGGGGCACAGATACTGCCAGCGGCACGGCGGGCGGCAATTCTTCGCCCGGTTGCGCTGGTGATACCGGCAAGATCTTGCCGCCCGGCCCGGCATCAGGCCCAGCCAGCGGCAGCACATTCAGCCCGGCCAGCGGCAGCGCGCAGTCCGGCGCAGGGGATGATGGCATCGCCGCATCCAGCAACCCGGCAAAATCAATCCCTGTTGCCAGCGGCGTCCCCGGCGTCGGCGCCATCTGCGGCATTCCGCCGCCCGCGGCTTGGGATGGCAGCGCGGCAGACAGGTCGGGCATGAACGGGATCATCGCATCATCCTCAAAAACAGGCGGCGGATCAGCCGCCCGAACGGCTTTGCAACTTGCGTGCCAGCGGGATGGTGCGGGCCGCCTCGGCCCTTGCGCGGGCCGAGGCGTGGGCGGCGCGGGCTTCCGCGGTGCGTTCGGCCAGCCGCTTGGCCCGGGTTTCGGCCTGGGCGAGGCTATCGGCCTGCCACGCGCTTTGGCGCGACGCATCGCGGGCCGCATCCCCGGCGCTGGCGGCCAGCTGCGCCAGCCCCGCGGTAAAGCCCGCGCGGGCCTGCAAGGCGGCGCCCGTGGTCGCCCCGGCGCGCGGCGCGCTGGCGGCCACCAGCGCGCGGCTGCGCTGCGCCAGCGCCTGGTGGCGCGCTTCGGCATCCAGCGCTTCGGCCAGCGCGCGCAGCGCCTGCTTGCGCGCCACGTCGGCGATCAGGCTCTGGCGGCGCAGCAGCGCCAACCGCCGCGCTTCACGGGTCATTGCGGGCCATCAGCGCGGTCAGCGCCGCTTGGCTCGCCGCCAGCGCTTCGGCCTCGCCCCGCCGCTGCGTCAGGAAAGCGTCAATCGGCGCGGAGAGCGCCAGCGCCTCGTCCAGCAGCGCGTCGCCGCCGGCGCGGTAGGCCCCCATCATCACCAGATCGCGCCCCGCCTCGCGCGCCGCAATCAGCGCACGCAACCGCCGCGCGGCAGCGGCACAATCAGGCGGGACGATATCATCCATCACCCGGCTGAGGCTCGCGGGAATATCGATCGCCGGATAATGGCCGCGCTGCGCCAATTCGCGCGACAGGACGATGTGTCCATCCAGAATGGCGCGGGCCGTATCGACCACCGGGTCATTGGCATCGTCCCCATCGGCGAGCACGGTGTAGACCCCGGTCACCGCCCCGCCGGTGCGCGCGGAATTGCCTGCACGCTCAACAATGCGCGTCACCGCCGCCAGCGCCGAGGGCGGATAGCCCCGCGCCGCGCCCGGCTCCCCCAGCACCAGCGCCAGCTCGCGCGCGGCGTGCGCCACGCGGGTCAGGCTGTCGAGGATCAGCAGCACGCGCTTGCCCTGACCGCGGAAATATTCGGCAATCGCGCTGGCATATTGCGCGGCGCGCAGGCGCAGATTGGGGGCGTGATCGGCCGGCACCGCGACCACCACGATCCCGCCCCGCCGATGGCCTGCCATGTGCCGGTTCACAAAGTCGGACACCTCGCGCGCCCGCTCGCCGATCAGGGCGACCACGGTGACATCGGCGACCGCATGACCCGCGATGGTATCGACCAGCACGGATTTGCCGACCCCCGATCCCGCCATAATGCCCAGCCTTTGCCCGACGCCCATTGTGGCGAGGGCATTGATCGCCCGCACCCCGCAATCGAACGGCACTTCGACGCTCGCCCGTTCCAGCGCGCCTTCGCGCTTGCCTGCCAGCGGCCAGACGTGGGGCAGATCGAGCCGCGGGCCATCATCGATCGGATCGCCCAGCGCATCAACCGCGCGGCCCAGCAGCGCCTCACCCACGCGCACCTCGCCGGGGCTGCCCAGCGCGCGCACCCGGGCCTGCGGGCGCAGCAGCATCGTATCGCCCAGCAGCATCATCAGCGAGTGCCCCGCGCGAAAGCCGATCACTTCGGCAAGGCAGGGCGCGCCGGCATCATTTTCGATGAGGCCCAGCGAGCCAATCGGCAGCGGCAGGCCCGCAACTTCGATCAGGCCGCCATCGCAGGCCACCACGCGGCCTGTCAGCACCGGGCCGGACGCCACCGGAGCGGCCCGCATCCGCGCCAGATCAAGCTGCAATTCGGCGATCATCCGCGCACCGCCGCGGCGATCGCGCGGCGCCATTCCGCCGGGCCATCGCAGACCGAGCCATCGGCCCCTTCGATCAGCACCGTGCCGCGTTCCAGCGCCGCGTCGCCCACCACTCGCCAGCCTGCCAGCGCATCATCGCCCAGCACCGCCAGATCAACGGGATGGAGATGCAGCGTCAGGGCATCGGCCGCCCCGCCAATCCGCCGCGCCGCGCCGTGACAGCGCGCCAGCAGCGCGCCGCGGTCCAGCGCCGCCTCGCCCAGAACGCTCTCGCACAAGGCCATAACGGTGGCCGCAAGGTCATCGGCCAGCACGCCCAGCGCGGCTTCATCCAGCGCACGAAAGGTCAGCCGCAGCGCACGCTGGCGCGCGCCGTGGGCCTCAGCCTCAGCTATGGCAGCAGCGCGCCCTTCCGCCTGCCCCTCGGCAAAGGCAAGCGCTACCGCGGCAGCAGCCGGATCGGGTTCGGGTTCGGGTTCGGGATCGGGCACTGGCTCGGGGTCAGGCGGCGGCGGCGGCGCGGTCTCGCCAAATGGCAGCGCGGCGCGAAAGCCATCGCCCGCCATTGCGCCAGCATCCCGCCCCGCATCCAGCGCTGCGAGCCAATCCGGCGCGGCCAGATCGGCCCATGCGCGATCATCAGGGGCGGGCGCGGCCAGACGCGCCAGCCAATCAGACGAATTCGCCATTGCCATTCCCGATCACGATTTCGCCTGCTTCGGCCAGCCCGCGGGCAATCTCGACAATCGCCTTCTGCGCTGCGGCCACATCGGCCTTGGACAGGCGTCCGCGCAGGTCGATCTCGTCGCGCACGCCGTCCGCCGCGCGGCTCGACATGGCGGCAAAGAACGGCGCACGGTCGGGATCCTTGAGACCCTTCAACGCATCGACCAGCTTCTCGTTGTCGACATCGCGCAGCAGCCTGCCCATCGACATCGGATCGAGCGCGAACAGCATTTCGAAGGTGAACAGTTCTTCTTCGATCTTTTCGGCCAGCGGCGCATCGCGTTCGGCAATGGCGGGCAGCACGGTGTTGCGCAGCTCGCCCGCGGCCAGATTGATGAGGTTGGCCGCATCGCGCGGGCCGCCCAGCATCAGCGCGGCTGTGCCATAGGTTGCCGAAATGCGCTGGGTCAGCAGCGTATCGATCGTGGCTATGGCGGTGGCCGATATGGCCCCGCTTTTCGCCACGCGCTCGACCACCAGCGTTTGCAGTTCCAGCGGCAGCATGGCCAGCACCTCGGCGGCAGGCTCGGGCTCGATCAGCAGCAGCAGCGCGGCGATCACCTGCGGGTGTTCATCCAGGATCAGCCGCACCAGCACGCCCGGCGCCAACCATTGCGCCAGCGCCAGACTGCGCGGCGCGGCATCAGGCTCGATCCGCTGCATCATGCTGTCGGCCCGCGCCGGGCCCAGCGCCTTGTCGAGCAGATTGCGCACCCGGTCGGTGCGCCCGCGCTGGGGCAGCAGCTCGCGCGCGGCCTCACCCGCAAAATCGGCGAGCGCTTCGGCCATGTGCGGCTGATCGATCTCACCCAGTGCCATCATCGCCGCACCGAGTTTTTCAAGCTCGGCCGGGCTGAGGCGCGCCAGCAGACTGGTCGCTTCGGCATCGTCGAGCAGCATCAGGAACACTGCGGCGCGGTCGGCCCGGCTCAGCAGCGCGGTGCCGGCTTCGGTGATGGGGAGCTCGGCGCTCATGCGGCACCGGCTTCGGCGGGACGCGTTTCAGGCGCTTCGAGCATCCGCTGGAGCGCTTCGACCGCGCGGTCGGGCTGGCTGGCGGCGAGCCGCCGGGCCAGTTCCACCTGACGCGGCAAATCGCCAAGCGGGGTGCCGATGTCCTGCGCGGCCGCATCGCTGGCCAGCTCTTCGGCTTGGGTATTCTCGCCCTCGGCGCCGTCTGCTGCCACGGCATCACCAGCGGCGGCGGAGGCAGGCGGCGCGGCCTTGCCCTTCCACTTGCCAATCAGCGGACGCACCGCCAGCAGCAGCACCAGCAGCACGGCCAGCAGCGCGGTGCCATAGCGCACCAGCATCGCGAACCACGGCTGTTCATAGAAAGCGGGCGGTTCCAGATCGGTCGGTTCAAACTTGCTGGCCACCACCTGCACCATGTCGCCGCGCTGGGGATTGGCCCCTACGGCCGCACTGACCAGCGCCTGCAATTGCTGCGCGGTCATGGGCGCTGCGGCTTTGAGCGCGGCATCGCTGACGGCGACCGCAACCGACAGCTTCTTGAGACTGCCCGGCCCGGCGGTGGTGACGGCAACCTCGCGCCCCAATTCGTAGCTGCGGTCGGTCGCGGTTTCGGTGTCGGTTGCAGCGGCGGCGGGCGGCGCGGGAGGCTGCGGCGCGCCGTCGACCAGCTGCGCCTGGGGCGGCGGCGTGTTGGCGGGCACACCCGGCACCCCGCCCACCGGCCCTGCGCCCGTGCGGGTCGCCTCGCGCGCGCTCTCGGTGCGCACCACGCCTTCTTTCTCGTAGGTTTCGCGGGCCGAGGTCACTTCGCTGCGATCAAGTTCGACCTGCACCTGCGCGCTGAAATTGCCCTCGCCCAGCAAGGGCAGCAGCAGCGCATCAAGCTGCTCGCTCAGCTTGGCCTCGTGCTCGCGTTGCAGGGTCAGCCCCTCGCCTTCCTGCGAACGCGGGTCGGATAGCAAGCGGCCGTTCTGATCGACCACCCGCACCGCATCCGCCGTCAGCCCCGGCACCGATCCTGCGACCAGATTGACGATGGCGGAAACCTGATCGGGCGACAGGCTGCGCCCGCTGACCAGCCGCACCATCACCGATGCGCTTGGCGCATTATTTTCGCGCACGAACACCGATCGTTCCGGCGTGGCGAGGTGGACGCGCACGCTTTCGATCCCGTCGATCTCGCGGATGGTCAGTGTCAGCTCGCGTTCGCGCGCCAGTCGTAGGCGTTCGCCCTCCAGCGTGCGCGAGGTGCCTAGCGGCATCGCATCAAGCATCGCTTCAGCCCCTTCGGGCGCGGCGATCCCGGCATCGCTGGCGACCAGCATCTTGGCGCGGTAGACATCCCCTTCGGCCACCGACAGCGCGCCGGTGGAATTGTCGATGGCGTATTCGATCCCGCCCGCTTCCAGCACCTCGACCACCTTGGCGCGATCGGCATCGGTGAGGCTGGTGTAGAGCACCCGGTCAGGGCCGGACGATATCGCCAGCCACAGCCCAGCCGCCGCTGCCAGTGCGCCGACCCCGGCAAGCGCCGGGAGCGCGCGGGCGAGTGCCGGCTGGCTGACAAAGCCGGCAACCTGCGGCGGCAGCATGGTGCGCCAGCCGCCCGCACCTTGGGCGGTGGCAGGATCAAGCGGCAGGCCCGCCGGATTGGCAGGCACGGGCAGAGCGTCAGCCATCTATCAGCCCCCCATCCGCATGATGTCTTGATAAGCGTTGAGCAGCTTGTTGCGCACTTGCAGCGTGGCCTCGAAGGCAACGCCCGCTTCCTGCCGGGCCAGCATCACCTGCGCGATGTCGGTCACGGCGCCGCGTTCATAGGCGACCTGCATTTGCGACGAATGTTCCTGCACGGCGCTGACCTGCTTCAAGGCCGTGTGCAGCGTATCGGCGAAGCCTGATCCGGGTGCCTGCGCGGGAGCAAAGGCGCGGCCTGCCTCGCTCGCCGCGCGCACATCGCGCAAGGCGGCGCTGCGGGCGAGCACCTGGCTGCGCAGCGCCATCACGTCCTCGATGCCGAAACTGGCGCGCCCAATGCCGCTCACCCCGCTCATGCTGCACCTTCCACAGCCAGCATCCCGGCACCGCGCATCGAGGCGAGGCGGTAGCGCAGCGTGCGTTCCGAAATGCCCAGGCTGCGCGCGGTCGCGGCGCGGTTGTTGCCGTGGCGCGCGAGGGTATCAAGGATCGCGCGCGCTTCAGACGCGAAGGCGACATCGGACAGCGAGCGTTGATTGGCGGCCTCGGCCAGCGGCAGGGCCGCAGGGTCAGGCACGGCGCGCACGGCGGTATCAAAGATGATGTGGTCAGACGCGATGGCCCGCGCCTCGCCTGCCAATAGCAGCGCGCGGCGGATGACATTTTCCAGCTCGCGGACATTGCCCGGCCAGGCGTGGCTCTCCAGCAGGGCGAGCGCATCGGCGGCGATCCAGCCCGGCTGCGGCGCGTGGCGCAGCAGCATCGCAAAGGCGAGCGGGGCAATATCGCCGGGCCGGTCGCGCAAGGCGGGCAGGGTGAGGGGGAACACGTTGAGGCGGTAGAGCAGATCCTCGCGGAAGCGCCCGGCCTCGACCTCGGCGGCCAGATGGCGGTTGGTCGCTGCCACCACCCGCACATCGACCTTCAAGGGCTTGGTCGCGCCCAGCGGCAAAACCTCGCCTTCCTGAAGCGTGCGCAGCATCTTGGATTGCAGGGCCAGCGGCAGTTCGCCGATCTCGTCGAGCAGCAGCGTGCCGCCATCGGCCGCGCGGAACAGACCTTCGGCCGCTTCAGCCGCGCCGGTAAAGGCGCCCTTCTTGTGGCCGAACAACAGCGCTTCCAGCATCGCTTCGGGCATCGCGGCGCAATTGACGGCGACAAAGGGGCCATCGGCACGCGCCGACAGGCGGTGGACGAAACGCGCCAGCACTTCCTTGCCGGTGCCGGTCGGGCCTTCCAGCAGCACCGGGATTTCGCTGGCCGCGATCCGTTCGGCCAGCGTCAGCAGCGCCAGCGATTGCGGATCGCCCGCCACCGGCCAGCCGCCATGCGCCGCCGCCGCGAGCAACGCCGCGCGCGCTTCGGGCAGCGCCGCGGGATCATAGGCAAGCGCGATCCGGTTCGCCCCGGACAGCGCAAGGGACGGGACCGCCGCATGGTCCAGCGCAATCGCCACCTTGCCGCTGCGCGCAATGGCCGCAGCAATCGGCTGGCGCAGGTCATCACCCAGCACAATCCGGTCGCGCTGCCACGGCCCGCCCATCAGCGGCACAGTCATGCCGATCAGAATGTCGTGCATCGCGGCCTTGTGCGGCTGCGCGGCTGCGCGGTGCACCGCATCTCTTGCCCGTTCCATCATGCTAGCCCCTGTGCCGTTGGTGGAGGTTGGTCTCGGCAATCCTCTGCCGCAATCAGGCTGGACAGGTGGCAAATTTAAGCCCCCGTAGCTTCCCCTAGAACGCCAGCGGCGAACACGTAGAGCGCGGTGGCGACGTGCCGCGAACGGGGGCGCTCCATTGATCTAACACAATGATAAAAGGGAATTATTTTTCTTGCTTAAACTTCCCGGCAGCCAGCCGCTCTAATCGCCAGCAGCGACGGGCTTGTTCGTCCTGCCTGACCATCCGGGAGTTTCGACCAATGAACGTTATCGGTACCAACATCTCGGCGCTCCGCGCCACCAACGCCAGCGTCTCGGCCGGCAAAATGCTCGGCACGTCCATGCAGCGTCTGTCGACCGGCAGCCGGATCAACAGCGCCGCTGACGACGCCGCCGGCCTTGCGATTGCCGCCTCCTTCACCTCGCAGATCCGCGGCATGTCGCAGGGCGTGCGTAACGCGAACGACGGCATCAGCCTCGCCCAGACGGCAGAAGGCGCGCTGGACGAAGTCACCAACATGCTCCAGCGGATGCGCGAACTGGCCGTGCAGAGCGAGAACGGCACCTATTCGACTGACGACCTTGCCAATATCACTGTGGAACAGGACGCCCTTGCCGCGCAGATCACGTCGGTGCTTCAGAACACGCAGTTCAACGGTATCAACCTGTTCGATGGCTCGGGCGGCACGGCTGGCACCGTGTCCATTCAGGCAGGCGCAACAGCCAATGACGTCGTCGAGATTGAATTGCCGGATCTCGAAGGTGCGACCGAAATCACCACCGTCATCGATATTACCAATGGCACCTTGAATACCACTGCCCCCACCCTTGCCAACTTTGATGACGCCATCGGTGCCGTCACCACCGCCCGCGCCGGTCTGGGTGCGGTGCAGAACCGGCTCCAGTCGGCGGTGAACAACCTCACCAACGTCTCGACCAACCTGACCGACGCGCGTTCGCGGATCATGGACACCGATTATTCGGCGGAAACCACCGCGCTCGCCAAGGCGCAGATCCTCGGCCAGGCCTCCACCGCGATGCTGGCGCAGGCCAACCAGTCGCAACAGAACGTCCTGTCGCTGCTGCGTTAATCCCTACGCCCCCGTTCCCGTGGGCCGCCTTCCGCCCCTTGGAGGCGGCCTGCAGAGCCCGGAACCGCAAGGTTCCGGGCTTTTGCCGTAGAAAAGAAGGCACGAACCAACGCGCCGTTGTGAAAAGAATCGCGCCAGCGTGCGCATCCCATGTCCGCTTTTGTGATCATTTGCGGTTTTCTCCACGAAAGGAAAAAGCCATGCGGATGCTGACACTCACACTTGTTCTGGCCGGACTTGCGGCCTGCGGTTCGGAAACCGGCGCAGATACGGGGGCAGATGGCGCTCCAGACCCGGCGGGCACCAGCACCGCCGGCAGCGTAACCGCGGCCGCTCTGACCAGCGAAACAACCCCCGCCACCCGGGCCGAAGTTGAAGAAGCCTGGAAATGCCGCGGTCTTGTTTCGGCCGCAGCGGCTGCCCAGAAAATCATGCCCGCCGGCGATGTGCCTGCCAAGATCATGGAAATCACCCCGGCCATTGTGGGCTACTGGGATGACCGGGCCGGCCGCCTGAAAGCGCCTGACATGGCCGACGCGGATGTCGATGCTTTGGTGGTATCCTCAACCCGGGTGCTGGCCACCCGCGAGGCGCTGGAGCGCGAATTGCCGGTCATCAGCGCCTGTATCGATAAGCAAAAGGCGGGCTAACACCCCGCTTTATTGCAGGGTGGTGATTTCCTCGCTGCCGTCGGTGCGCCCGTAAAACTGCATCAACTGCACCAGCAATTCGCACCGGTCGGTCAGGGTTTCGGCCTCCAGCAGCGCCTGCTTGCTGGCCGGATCGAACGGAGCAATCTGCGAAACGCCGTTGATGAGCGAGCGATCATCCAGCCGTTCGACCGAATCCCAGTCGACGCTGTAACCCTGCATATCGGCAAAGCGCCGCGCCTCACGCTCGAACCCGCCGCGCTGGGCGTGGGAGAGGGTTTCGTCCTCGTCCTCGGCATAGACCTCGGCTTCGATCTGGCGGAAAGCGGTGGCGACATCCAGCTCGCGCACCAGCCGGAACCGGGCCGTGCCTTCCAAGATGATGTTATAGCGCCCATCCTCCATCGCCTGCACTTCGCCGATCTTGCCGATACAGCCGACCTTGTACAGCGGCGCGCCTTCGACCGGGCTTTGCGGCTGGATCATCGCGATCTGGCGGTCGCGAATCAACGCATCGCTCACCAGCGCGCGGTACCGCGGCTCAAACAGGTGGAGCGGCAGCTGCATCCCGGGAAACAGCACGGCGCCGGTCAGCGGAAAGATGGAAAGGCGGCGGGTCATGGTGTTGGCGGTCATCCAAACAATACGCGCGAAAGGCGGCGGCGGACGCCGACCACCCATTCGTCTTCAAGGCCAGTCGCCTCGAAAATCTTGAGCAGCTTGGCCCGCGCCGCGCCTTCGTTCCATTCGCGATCCGCAGCGATCATGGTGAGCAGCGTGTCGGCGGCATCATCGCGTTGGCCGGCGGCAAAAGCGGCTTCGGCAAAGGCGAATTGCGCGTCCATATCCTCGGGCGCGGCAGCAGCGGCGGCGCGCAGGGCGGCAAGCTCGCCATCGTCGACGCGGGTACCGGCCAGTTCCAACGCGCTGCGGGCAGGCGCAATGGCGGGATCGGTGGCGAGGCGCGGATCGCTGTCGATCACTTCCATCACCTGCTTGGCCTGATCGATTTCGCCCAATTGCACCAACGCGCGCACGAGGCCTGCGTGGGCAGGGGCATTGTCCTGCGCGAATTCGGTGATCTGCGCAAAGATGCCCGCCGCGCGCTGCGGGTCGCCGGCTGCCAGCGCTTCGTCACCCAGCTTGATGAACTGCGCGAGCTCTTCAGGCGACGGGCCCCGGGCTGCGCCGCCAGCCGCGTCGTCGGCCGCCCCGGCTGCAATCGGCAGCTGGCTGAGCAACTGATCGAGCATCGCTTTCAATTGCGATTCGGTCCGGGCGCTGGTGAGATCGGCGACCGGTTGCCCCTGAAACATGGCATAAACCGTCGGGATCGAGCGCACCTGAAACTGCGCGGCGATGAACTGTTCCTCGTCGACATTCAGCTTGGCAAGGACGACGCCCTTGCCCGCATAGTCTGCCGCGACCTTTTCCAGCACCGGGGTCAGCGCCTTGCATGGCCCGCACCATTCGGCCCAGAAATCAAGGATCACGAGCTTGGATTGCGACGGTTCGACCACGTCCTTGCGGAAACGGTCAACCGCCTTTTGTTCGTCGATGCTCAGTCCCATGCTGGCCAAGATAGATGCTCCTGCTGTGTCGCCGCGCGCCGCAACGCCTTTGCCTGTCATGTGGGGCTTTGTGCAAGGATGTGAAGCGCCCAAATGTGCTGGCGGCTATGGAACAGGCGATCAAGTCCCAATCGCACCAATTTAGCGCTTGCAGGTGTGGCAAGGCGCTGCTAATCGCGCCGCCTCTCCGGCAGGAACCACGCCATCGCAGGTTTCTGTCAGCGCCAGTGAGCGGGCGTAGCTCAGGGGTAGAGCACAACCTTGCCAAGGTTGGGGTCGAGGGTTCGAATCCCTTCGCCCGCTCCATTTTTCCTACAATATTCAGCAGTTGGCGGGCGGCGCAAGCCGCCCGGACGCGTTGATCTGCGCCAACCGCTTCCGCCTGTTGGTCTTCCTGATGGAGTTGTCGCTTGTCCCCGACTTGCGGGCGCAGGTGGTGCCGTATCGATCGCAAGGCGCAGCATAGCCGGATTGATGCCGATAAACCGGCTCGGGCGCGGGAGAAAGCCTGCCCCTCCCGGATCTTGCATGATACCTAGCCATTCAGCTAAGTATCTTGACGGCGCCAGCGTCGCGCCATTAGATAGCCACATGGCTAACCTTGATTCCATCTTCCACGGCCTTGCCGATCCCACGCGGCGCGCGGTGATCGCCCGCCTAGCGTCAGGCCCCGCACCTGTATCGGAGCTGGCCGCGCCGCACGCGATGGCCCTGCCCAGCTTCATGAAGCACCTGAAAGTGCTTGAGGCGGGTGGGTGGATCGAGTCCGGCAAGCGCGGGCGCGTGCGGACGTGCCGGCTCAGGCCTGAAGCTGCCAAGGCCGCCGAAGGCTGGCTCGGCCAGCAACGCTCACTCTGGGAGGGGCGCCTTGACCGCCTCGATGCCTTTCTCGCCACCATCAATGAAAAGGAACACCGCAATGACATCTGAAGCCGGGCCCGGTGCAACCCTCGACCCCATGCTCGACCTCGTGCTGGAACGCATGGTCAAGGCCACCCCGGCGCAGTTGTGGCGGGCATGGACCGACCCTGCGCTGCTCACGCAATGGTTCGCACCGCAACCATGGCAGGCACCCCGCGCTGCGATCGACCCGCGCCCCGGCGGCATCTTCTCGGTTGTCATGGCCTCACCCGAGGGCGACGAGATGGACGAGACGCCGGGATGCGTGCTTCTGGCGGAGCCGGAAAAGCGGCTGGTCTGGACCGATGCTCTCGGCCCCGGGTTCCGGCCCAATCCGGAAAGCTTCATGGCCGTCGACATCACCATGACCGCGGCAGAAAGCGGCACATGGTACAGGATCATCGTCCGCCACCGGTCAGACGCCGATCGCCGCAAGCACGAGGAGATGGGTTTTCACGATGGCTGGGGCACGTGCCTCAACCAGCTCGAAGTCCTGGCAGGGGGGTTATCGTGACAGACCTGACAGGAAGTCTCAATCAGCGGCCCCGCCGGCAGACGGCAGGATAGCGCAATTGCGCTGGCGAACGCGGCGGGGCGCAAGTCCTGAACTTTGGGCCTACGAAAGAGCCTTTGGGAAGCCACCCCGCGGGCGGACCGGAAATGCCTGAGCATATCGGCTCGCCTCGCTTGCTGGCAGACCGGATCGCCATGGACGCGCGGCAAAAGGCGCGTCCGCTTGTCGTTGCGATTGACGGCAGGAGCGGAGCGGGCAAATCGACTCTCGCCGCAGCGCTGGCCTGCGATCTGGATGCCGCCGTGATCGAAGGGGACGATTTCTATGCGGGAGGGACAGCGCTTCGTGATGACAGCCCGGCGTCGCGTGCATCGGCCTGCATCGACTCGTCTGCGCAGCGGGCTGTGATCGAAGCCCTGCTTGCCGGAAAAGAGGCGCGCTGGCACCCGTTCGACTGGGATGCCTTCGACGGCTCGCGGAGCGCTCTTGCGTCACGGCTGAGGCCGCGTGCGGTGATTCTGCTGGAAGGCACCTATTCCGCCCGCCCGGACCTGGCTGATCTGCTCGATCTGCGTATTCTCATGACTGTTAGCGACGTTGAGCGCGAGGCCCGGCTGCTGGCGCGCGAAGGCAGCATCGGTGCGTGGGAGCGGCAATGGCACGAGGCGGAAGAGCATTACTTTACGGCCATCATGCCCGCCGACCGCTTCGAGATCATCATGTCCGGATAAAGCCGCCGCCACCGGTTCAGGTGCACATCAGCCTTGCAATCCGCCCGGCGCTATCGGGCGTCGCCGGATTGAAGACCAGCATGCCCAGGTCGGATCGCCCCTCAACGGCAAACATCGAGAATTCGAGTTCGATCAGCCCCAGTTCCGGGTGCCGCAGACGTTTCCTTCCGTCGGCATGGTCAGCCACCGCATTCTCGCGCCACAGGCTCTTAAACTCGGGGCTGATACGACACAGCTCGTCAACGAAGGCCGTGATTTCTGCGGTCGCCCCGGCGCGGGCTGCATCGGCCCGAAAGGCGCCCACGACATAACGCGCGATACTCCACCAATCCTCCTGCGCCGCCATGCTGGCAGAGTTGGTGAAGATCAGACGCAGGACATTGCGTTCCTCGCGCGGGAGCTTGCCGTAATCGGTGAGCAGCCGGGTCGCCGCCGTGTTCCAGGCGATCACGTCCCATGTGGCCGTCCTGATGATCGCCGGGCTGTTCGGCAGCGCGTCGAGCACCCGTTGCAGCCGCGGCGTGACATGATCGGGCCGGGAATAGGTCACCGCCGGTGGCCGCCCGAGCGCAAGCAGAAACAGGTGCTCACGCTCGGGAGCGGTCAGCATCAGTCCATTGGCGAGACGGTCGAGCACATCGGCGGACGGCGCCCCGCCCCTCCCCTGTTCGAGCCAGGTGTACCAGGTCGGTGAGATATTGGCGCGCTGCGCCACTTCCTCCCGGCGCAGGCCCGGCGTGCGTCGTCGCCCACCGAAGCCGAATGACGCCGGATCCATCCGTGTGCGCCGGTCCCTGAGAAAAGCGCCGAGCGGTGTGGTTGTGCTGCTGCTTTCGGGCATCGGGATCCTGTCAGCCATTATAACATGATAAAGTCACTACTTTAACAGGGTATTCTCTATGCCAAAAAGGGCCTCGCAACTATCGTGAAAGGCGCCTGATGCGTGTATTTTTGACAGGCGCGACCGGCTTCGTCGGCTCGCGCATCATTCCTGAACTTCTGACCGCGGGGCACGAGGTTGTGGGGCTGACACGCTCCGAAAGCGGCAGGCGCCAACTCGAGGCCGCTGGTGTCCGCCCGCATTTGGGGGCGATCGAGGATCTGGAGAGCCTCCGGACAGGGGCAGCGCAGGCTGACGCGGTCATCCACACCGCCTTTGACCATGATTTTGCGAACTATGCGGCCAACTGCGAAAAGGATCACCGCGTAATCACCGCGCTTGGCGCGGCGTTGCAGGGCTCTGACCGGCCGCTCATTGTTACTTCGGCCACCGTGGTCGGTGACAGCGAGGATGGCGAGCCGGCGCTGGAAACCGTGTTCAACGCCGCCGCGCCCATCCCCCGCGTCGCGACCGAGATTGCCGCAAGGTCGGTTCTCGCCTCGGGCGTCGATGTGCGGATCATCCGGCTTTCCCAGGTGCATGATCCGGTCAGGCAGGGCCTCATCAGCTTCTACGTCGACCACGCCCGCGCGTCAGGCTTCGCCGGTTATGTCGGCGCAGGCGATGATCGCTGGGCGGCGGCGCATGTCAGCGATGTCGGGCGGATGTTTGCCGCAGTGCTGGAGCGAGGGTCGCGAGGCGAGACCTATCATGCCGTGGGCGAGCCGGGCGTCCCTTTCCGGAAGATCGCCGAAGCAGTCGCCGCCGGTCTCGATCTTCCGCTGGTCTCCCTCTCACCGGCCGAGGCCGAAGCCCATTTCGGCTGGCTGGCGATGTTCATTGGCCGCAATGGTGCAGCGTCGAACGACTGGACGAGAGCAAGGCTTGGCTGGGAGCCGAAGGGCCCGGGCCTGATCGCGGATTTGCAGGCCATGGATTACGGGCGAGCGTCTCCTGCCCCTTGACGGACGCGGCAAGCGAGGCGGCCCGCCGTGTTCATTCCCGCATGACTTCGAGGAAGGCGCGGAACGCCGCGGTCGGCTGTCGTCTGCTCGGGTAATAAAGGTAATTGGCGGGAAGCGGGGGCGCCTGTCCCGGCAGTACCTCGACAAGATCGCCCGATTTCAGGAACGGCTCGGCCTGTGATCGCAACAGACAGCCGATCCCGAGGCCGGCGACAACGGCGTCACGCATGAGATCGACATCGTTGGTCGCAAATGAACCCTGCACCGATTTCTCGATGCGCTGGCCCTCGTGCTCGAATTCCCAGCGGTGCACCACGCCTGAGGATGTGTGGCGATAGACGACGCAGCGATGATTGCCGAGATCATCCGGGCCGTCAGGCATGCCATGCGACGCGAGATAGGCCGCCGAGGCGACGAAGATCAGGGGCATCGGCTCGCTGATCCGCAGCGCAATCATGTCCTGCTGGAGCTTGCCCTCGTGGCGGATCCCGCAATCGAAGCGCTCGGCGACGATATCGACCATGCCGTCATTGACGACGAGCTCGACTGTCACCCCGGGAGCAATGGCGGCGAGGCGCGAAAGGCGCGGCATGACAACGTAGACCGCGGCCGGGCGGTGTGCATTGATCCGGATGCTGCCCGCAGGCTCATTCCGGCCAGCATCCAGCACGCCCAGCACCTGTTCAACTGAAGCCAGTGCCGGCTGCAGGCTGGCGAGCAGCGTCTCGCCCGCTGCCGTCGGAGAGACCGAGCGGGTCGTGCGATCAAGCAGCCTGATACCGAGCCGCGTCTCGAGGTTCCGCATGGCATGGCTCAGGGCAGAAGGCGAAACGCCAAGCCGGATGGCTGCCTTTGCGAAGCTTCCGGATTCAGCGATCCCGGCGAATACCGAGAGCCCTGCCCATATGTCCTTGTCCATTCATGAATTCCGTTCAGCAACCCATGCGGCAATCAGTACCTGATATCATGCTGATTCCAAAGCTAGATGGTCCCCGCAAAACAAGAGGGCCTGTCATGAACCTGCGCACATACCGGCCGCTCGGCCAATCGGGACTGCTCGTCAGTCCGCTTGCCTTGGGGACAATGACCTTCGGCACCCCCCGTTGGGGCCTCGACGAAACCGGCAGCCGCGCAATCATGGAAAAATACAATGAACTGGGCGGCAACTTCATCGACACCGCCGACGTCTATGCCGGTGGTCAGTCCGAGGAGATCATCGGTTCCTTCATCGCTGAAAGAGGTTTGCGGGAGGAGATCGTTCTCGCAACCAAATCAGGGTTCTCGAACGGTCGGGGTCTGCTGGCAGGGGGAAATGGAGCAAAGCACGTCAATGCCTCGATCAATGCATCGCTGAAGCGTCTGCGAACCGATTTTATCGACCTGTATTGGATCCATGTCTGGGACGGGATCACCCCGGCTGACGAGCTTTTGCAGACGATGGCGGACCTCGTCCGCGCGGGCAAAGTGCGGTACTGGGGAATCTCCAATACGCCCGCCTGGTATGCAGCACGGCTTGCGACCCTTGCATCGGTTCGGGGCCTGCCCGCGCCGGTCGGCCTGCAATATTTCTATTCCCTTGCGGACCGCAGCGTGGAGAGCGAGCACCTTCCCCTCGCACAGGCTTTCGGCATGGGATTTATGCCATGGAGCCCGCTCGCCTATGGTCTGCTCACCGGCAAATATGATCGTGCGGCTGTCGAGGCGGCGGGTCCGCGTGTGAACGGCGTTCCCAATGCCGGCGGCCGGGAAGAACAGCAACGTCCGGACAAAGACAAGCGGCTTGATGGTGACAACCCGTTCGGCGACATGCTTTTTACAGACCGGAACTGGCGCATCGCGGACGAGGTAAAGCGTATCGCTGCCGAGGCGGGACAGACGCCCGCACGCGTGGCCCTCGCCTGGGTCATCGGCAGACCCGGTGTTACCTCGACGCTGATGGGTGTCAGCCGGCCCGGGCAGGTGACCGAAAATGCTGATGCCCTTGGTTTCACGCTCTCCGAAGAGCACCGCGCTGCCCTCGACAGCGTGAGCGCGGCGGGCGAGAGCATGCTGTACAGCCTCTCGCGGCCGCCTGCGCGCAACCAAGTCGTTTTCGGGGGTGCCGATGTCAGAAGCGCAAGCTGAGGTGCCCGGTACGAGGCAGAGCGCGATCAGCAGTGCTGCGCCGGCCATACAAGCTGCGGCTGGGTCTTCAGCGGCGGCATAATCACGAAGGAATGTTGCGGATCTGGGAGGGCTTGGAGGCGAAAATCCGCCCCCCGGATCCTATCTGGCCGCAGTTGTTCGCAATGCCTTGCCCAGCGCGGCAAGTTCGGCATTGAGGGCGGCCAGTGCAGCGCGATTGAGGCCTGTCGCCTTGAGAACCTCGGCCGGAACGCAACCGAGGGCCGTCTTTGCCAGACTGGAACCAGCCTGCGTCAGGCCAAGCCGCACAACCCGTTCATCCTGTTTGTCGCGCGTGCGGGTGACCAGTCCGGCCGCCTCGAGCCGCTTGATGAGCGGGGTCAGGGTGTTCGATTCGAGATGCAGTCTCTCGCCGAGCTCGCTGACAGTCTGCCCCTGCTTGCCGCTCAGCGCCACCAGCGCGAGATATTGCGGATAGGTGATGCCATAGGGATCGAGCAGCGGCTTGTAGACGCGGTTGAATGCCAGTCCCGCCGCATAGACCGAAAAGCACAGGAACGCATCGAGCGGTTCGTCCATGGGGGTGAAAGCGGGAGTCTGGGTCATGGATTCAATATAAATCGCACACGATTTAATCGCAAGGATTGACAGAACGCGGCTCCGGGCTATTTATATCGTACGCGATTTAATCGTTACCGATATGAAATGGAGCCACGCCATGACCAAGTCGATCCTGCTGACCACCTTCGCCTCCAGCGCAATGCTGACCCTGTCGCCTGTCCCCGCTTTTGCCGAGACGCTGGAACCATCTGCCGCAGCCTTTGCCGAAGCTGCCGCTGCCGGGCGGCCGATTTATGATCTGTCCTATCCCGATGCCCGCGCCGTGCTTGCAAGCGTGCAGGCTGACAAGGTGGGCGCTTCGGCTCCCACCACCACGCAGGACCTGGTCTGGAACGTCGGCCCGACCGGCAAGGTGCGGATTCGCATTGTCCGGCCCGCCGATGCCGAAGCCGCGTTGCCCGCTGTGCTTTACTACCATGGCGGCGGGTGGGTCATGGGCGACCGCAACACACATGATCACCTGATCCGAGAGCTGGCGGTGCAGACCCGTGCCGCAGTCGTTTTCGTCGAATACGACAACGCTCCCGAGGTCCGCTATCCGGTGAATAACGAACAAGCCTATGCCGCGCTCGAATATGTTTCGGCGAACGGCGCGGCGCTGGGCATTGATCCCGCACGGCTGGCGGTGGCGGGTGACAGCGCGGGGGGCAACATGGCCATCGCCGTCACGATGATGGCCAAGGACCGTGCCGGCCCCACCATCAGCCACCAGTTGCTGTTCTATCCGGTCACCGATGATGTCTCCGACAATGCGTCCTACCGCGCCTTTGGCGACGGCCCGTTCCTGACCCGCAAGGCGATGGACTACTTCCTCGAAGCGAACTTCCCCGCAGAAAATCGCGAGGATGTGCTGGCCTTCCCGCTGCGCGCTTCAAGACAGCAGCTTTCGGGCCTGCCTGCGGCGACCATCATCGTGGCGGAGAACGATCTGCTGCGTGACGAGGGCGAGGCCTATGGCCGACGCCTGATCGAAGCCGGCGTGCCGGTCGCAACCACCCGCTTCAACGGAACGATGCATGATTTCGTGATGCTCAACGCGCTGGCCGCAAGCGAACCGGCCCGCGCCGCTATCGCACAGGGGGCAGCACGTCTTCGTGATGCCTTCGGCAACTGACATCCCCCACCCGCTCACACAAGGAACTAAGCTATGACGAAGATCCTCTACACCACCCGCGCCACCGCGACCGGAGGCCGCGATGGCCGCGCGCGCACCGATGACGGAACGTTTGAAGTGGCGCTGGCAACGCCGAGGGAACTTGGCGGCAACGGCCAAGGCAACAATCCCGAACAGCTGTTTGCCGCTGGCTTTGCCGCCTGTTTCCTCAGCGCGATGAAGTTCGTGGGCACGCAGGGCAAACATGCCAAGGTTCCGGCCGATGCCAGCGTCAGCGCCACGGTGGGGATCGGCCCGCGCGCCGACAAGGGATTTGGCCTTGCCGTCACGCTCGCGATCGTGCTGCCGGGGCTGAGCGCGGCTGAGGCGCAGGCGCTCGTCGCTGAAGCCGATACCGTGTGCCCTTATTCGCATGCCGTGCGCGGGAACATCGCCGTCAGCCTCGACGTGTCGACCCCGGCCTGATCGCCATAGCCCTAGTGCCCGGTCAGCTGAGCGGCTGGCCGGGCTCTCGATATAATCCTGTCCGCGCTCGCACCCGCTTGCATCCCTCTTTGGCGAAGACCCTGCGCAGCAGGATCGGAATGCATCGGTCAGGGAAGCAGAAAACCCGCCACCTTACGAATATTTTTGCGAATGATCCGCATTTACATGGATGGGGCTTTTGGCTAGCAGTCCGCCCATGAACGGCGTCCTCTCCAACAGATTCTGTCTGCACGCGGTTGGTGCGATCGCAACCATCGGGTCAGGCGGTGCTTTTCGGCGTGCTTTTGCAGAGCGGCAGCCGACATGAGCCGCGGAACCATCAAGGCTTGGGTCTGGGTGCACAAGTGGTCCAGCCTCGTGTGCACTGCCTTTCTGCTAATGCTGTGCATTACCGGACTGCCGCTGATTTTTCATGACGAGATCGACTGGCTTGCCGAAGAGCAGCCTGTATTCGGCATGCCCGATGTTGGCTCATCAGGTAATGCCGAAGGACTGATGCCGCTTGACGCGATGTTGGCCCGCGCGCTGGCGAACCGGCCGGGCGAAGTGCCGCTCTACATGGCGTTCGACAATGACCAGCCCGCAATGACGATCACCACCGGCCCCAGGCCTGATTCGCCGGAGACGGAGATGACGATCCAGTCCTTCGACCGTTCGACCGGCGAGCTGATCGGGGCGATATCGGAGGATAGCGCCCAAGGTGTGGACGCGGTGATGCACTTCATCCTGCAACTGCACACCGATATGTTTCTGGGCCTGCCGGGAATGCTTTTTCTGGGCGCAATGGGCGCAGCGTTCGTGACAGCGCTGGTATCGGGCGTGGTGCTTTACGTCCCGTTCATGCGCAAGCTGGCCTTTGGCACGCTGCGCATTTCGCGCAGCCGCCGCACGAAGTGGCTCGACTATCACAATCTCCTGGGCATCGTCGGGCTTGCCTGGATGTTGGTGGTGGGGCTAACAGGCGTGATAAACGCGCTCGCGGTTCCGATAGAAAAAAGCTGGAAAACCACTGAACTGGCGGCGATGACCCAGGCCTATGCCGGACGCGAACCGCTCGACCCGGCGCGCTATGGCTCACTCGACACGGCCATGGCCGCAGCGCGCGCAGCCCTGCCTGGCAACAATCCGCAATTCATTGCCTTTCCGGGCGGCACATTCAGTTCCAACTATCACTACGCCGTGTTCTTTCAGGGTGACACGGCCCTGACCGAGCGGTTGCTGACCCCGGCCCTTATCGATGCGGAAACGGGCGAGTTTACCGCCGCCCGTCCGATGCCGTGGTATTATCAGGCGCTCTCGCTTTCACGTCCGCTGCATTTCGGCGATTACGGCGGCCTGCCCCTGAAGCTGTTGTGGGCGGCGCTGACACTGTTCACCATCCATGTACTGGGCACAGGCCTCTATCTGTGGCTGGCCAAGCGCCGCGCCGGCGCGGCTACGCTCGCGCCAGAGTTTGCCGGGGCATCACTTGCAGAGCCCGCCGAATGAGGCGTCCGCGCCCGACCTCTGCCATTCTCGCATGGCCGCTGGCGATCTTCACCGCCGGTCTGGCGGGCCTGACCATCGCGCTGACCGGAGACGGATGGCGAGACGCAGCGGCATGGACCGTACTCGCCGCACCGCTTGCAACCGTGATCTGGGCGATGGCCCGGCGCCGGACCTGACCCTCGCCAACCTGCATTCACAAGGATCATCGACCGTGACCACCCTTCCCTATCGCCGGCGCCTGCTGCTTGCCACGTCGCTTGGCCTTACTGGGCTTGGCCTTACCGGGCTTGCCATCCCGGCCGCCGCGCAGGAGCGCGGCGAGGATACAAATGTCATCGTCGTTACCGCCCAGCGCGCCAACCAGTCCGGGGTCGAACAGCAAGGCAGCGCGGGGGTACTGGGCAACAAGGACGCTGCCGACGTGCCCTTCAGCATCCGAAGCTATAACGAGGCGCTGATTCTCAACCAGCAGCCCCAGACGCTGGGGCAGGTGCTGGAAAACGACCCGACGATCCGCACCACCACCGGCTTCGGCATCGCCGGCGAATTGTTCGTGATCCGCGGCTTCGCGCTCGCAGGCGACGATATTGGCTATGACGGGCTTTACGGCATCATGCCGCGCCAGTTGGTCGCACCCGAACTTTACCAGTCTGTGCAGGTTCTCAACGGCGCGAGTGCCTTTCTCAACGGTGCGGCGCCGGGGGGGACCGGGATCGGCGGCAGCGTCAATCTGGTTCCCAAGCGCGCGGGTGAGAATGATCTCAACCGGGCGACGGTGGGCTTTACCGCGCCCGAGCATATCGGTGGCAGCTTCGACATCGCGCGCCGGATGGGCGCGAACGGCGAGTGGGGCATTCGCGTGAATGGCACGGCACGCAGCGGTGATGTGGCGATCGACGACGAGTTCCGGAGCGCCTATGTGCTGGGCGCGGGCATAGACTACAATTCGGGGCCGCTTCGGGCCTCGCTCGATCTCGCTTACCAGCGCGTCAAGGTGTCGCACTTCCGGCCCAAGCTGCAGATCAATTCCGTGTCAGCAATTCCCGCTGCGCCCGACGCCGAAACCAATTTCGGCCAGCCCTGGCAGTTCACAACGCTGCGCGACATCTTCGGGCAGGCGCGCATCGAGTATGACATCGCCAAAGACGTGATGGCGTATGCCGCGTTCGGCGCGCGCGACGGTGCTGAAGAGGGCATCTACAGCACGCCTGGTCTCGTCAACGCGGCGACCGGCGAGATGACGGTTGGCAGTTCCTTCATCCCGCGCACCGACAACAACGAGGCGGCCACGGCGGGAGTCCGCGCGAAATTCGCGACAAGCAACATAACCCACGAGGTGAACGCAGGCGGTTCGATCAACTGGCTGGTCAACCGCAATGCCTTCGAATTCTTCGCGCTTTCGGCCCAAAGCAACAATCTCTATGCGCCGGTAGAGGTCACGCCTTCCAGCACAGTGACCTTTGCATCTGGCGATCTCGACAATCCCCGCCCTGCGGGCCGCACGCGGCTTACGAGCGGATTCATCTCGGACACACTCGGCTTCTGGGATGATCGCATTTTCCTGACCGCTGGGCTCCGGGTGCAATCAATCAATGTCAGGTCCTTTTCTAACGAGACCGGCGCTCTGACCAACGCGTATGACGAGGACAAGATCACCCCGGTGTTCGGCCTTGTGGTCAAGCCGGCGGCAGGCCTTTCGCTGTACGCCAACCGGATCGAAGCACTGGTACAGGGCGATGTCGCACCCGTGAGCGGTCCGAACCCCGCTGGCGGGGCGGACCTTCCCGTCACGAATGCTGGCGAGATCCTGCCGCCCTTCGTTTCCGAGCAATATGAAATCGGCGGCAAACTGGCGCTGGGCGGTATCGACATGAGCCTTGCCCTGTTCCAGATCGACCGGGAGACTGCGATCCTGCGATCCGCCCCGGATCAGGCGGGCGCGCTCGAATTCGGGCCATTTGGAATCCAGCGCAATCGCGGGGTGGAATTCACTATTGCCGGTGAGCTGTCCCAAGGTCTGCGGTTGATTGCGGGTGGCTCGGTCATCGATGCCAAGCTGCGGCGCACCCAGAACGGCGTCAACGAAGGCAATCAGGCCGTCGGCGTGCCGGAATATCTGCTCAACGCCAATCTCGAATGGGATGTGCCCTTCATTCCAGCGCTGACGCTTACGGGCCGCGTCGTCCACACCGGCGATCAGGCCGCGAACATCGGCAACACGCTCTTCCTTGAGGATTGGACGCGCGTTGATCTGGGACTTCGATATGTGGCGGTGGTGGCTGATCGCCCGCTAACCTTACGGGCAACGCTCGATAATGTGGCAGATGCCGATTATTGGGCCTCTGCCTTCGACAGCTTTCGTCCGGACCTTCAACTGGGCGCGCCGCGGACCTTCAAGGCATCACTGACTTACGATTTCTGAGTCCTCCGGGACAGATGGCATGTCATCGGCACAGAAGGTAATGCCCGTAAGCATTTTACGCTGCCGATGCGGCGCACCTCGACCTTCTGGGGCGACACGATAGGCGTGACTTGACGGTGGTGACTTGTATGCCCGCCGTGACAGCAGCGGCGCGGGTGCGGCTGGGTGCCCGTTGTAAACGCTGCAAAGGTCAATGACCCGTCCAGCTTGGCGTCGTGCAGACCCCGGCCAGCAGGCCGTTCAGCGCCTCGTCCGACCATGTCTCGATCGCCAGCAAAGCCTCGTAAGGATCGCCGGGAAGATTGAGCACCGCGGCAAACGCGGGCTCAGTCTTCAGGCCACTGCGTCGCTGTTCCATGATAAGGGTGCGGAGCGTGGCTCCGCCCAGCGATAGCAGCCGCTGTTCGATGCGAAAGTGGCGCCAGCCGATCTGGTTGCGCACGGGCTGCACGCCCCCGAAAACTTCAAACACCCAGCCCTCGGCGCTGAATTGCGCGATCACCGGGCGGTCACCCGCTTTCCGTTGCCGGGCCGAGAAATCCGAATATTCGCCAAAAGCCGTCCATATGGCGCAAACGAAGCGTACCGGATCGGGCGCGTGGCACAGTACATCGATGTCGCTGTCAGCGAGATCAAGCTCCAGCGGCGGCGTGCCTGCAACATGGGGATCGAACTGCGACAGCGCGGACAAAACCCCAACCCTGCCGAGCGCATCCAGATAATGCGGCTTGCTCATATCAGCAGGATAACCAGATCAAATCGGTTCGCCCAGATTTGTGTCTCAGTTTTCGTTGCGGAATCAGGCGCAGCAGAGCGGAACACTGAGTTTCGCGGCAGATCATCCATCTGCGCGAAGGGCAGCGGCGAGCATGCGGGCGAGGCGGGCAATGTGGTGCCTGTCGGATCGACCACCCAGAACAGCCATGCGCCAGTAAAGCGGTGCCGCGACGAGATCGGCTGCTGTTTCGCGGTCCACTGAAGGCGGCAACTCGCCTCTTGCTATGGCGCGATCGAGCAAGCCATTGATCCGCTCGCGTCTTGCGCGCTGGAATGGCCGTATGGCAGCTTCCAGCGCTGGCGTGCGCTCAATCTCCGCATGGAGATCCGTGATGATCCGCCTGATCAGGGGATGCCGCAGCACCCGGCGAAGCGCGAGCAAAACAGCTTCCAGATCACCCTCGAGCGACCCTTGGTCGCCGACATCGGTTATCGTCAGCCCGGCACGCGACAGAAGGTCGCCGGCCATCGCAAACTTCTCGGGCCAACGCCGATAGAGCGCAGCCTTGCCGACCCCGGCCGAGCGGGCGACACGCTCGAGGCTCAGGCCGGAATAACCGGCGCGCGCCCACTCCTCGAAGAACGCGCGGGTCAGCGCATCCGTGACATCGGCACGCATGACAGCCGCGCCGCTTGGCGAACGGCTTCTGGATGCGACATCGTCGGAACGGTTGCGTTCCATCGAAAATCCCCTATCTATGGACGGAACGCAATCGTTCCGACGAATCGGAGATAGATCATGAGTGAAGATATTCAAAGCTTCTCGGCCATGCTTCGCAGCGCTCTCGGTGACAGGATCGACCCGGGCGCTTGTTCCTTTACCGATATGCTGGCCGAACACGCGGTGATGGAATTCCCCTATGCGCCGCCCGGCTTGCCTGTCCGTCTTGATGGCCGGGATGCCATCGCCCGCCATCTGGAAATGGCGGCGAGCCTGATTGCCTTCGACCGGATGGGTGAGCCGGACGTTCACCCGTCGACCGATCCCGGCATGGTCATCCTCGAGTTCGAAGGGTTCGGTCACGGCGTTGCGACAGGCGATCCCTATGATCAACGCTATATCTCGGTGATCCGCACCCAAGGCGGTCGTATCGTTCACTACCGCGATTACTGGAACCCGATCGCTGTGCTGCGCGCCACGAAAGGTGCCGCGTTCGTCGATGCGCTGACGGGCGGGGATGCGGACCATGCATGACCGGATCCTGATAACCGGCGGCACCGGCAAGACGGGGCAGCTTGTCGCCAGCCAGCTGGCACTTCGGGGCGTTGAGGTGCGGATCGCGGCACGAAACCCTCTATCGCCCGATCAGCTTCGCTTCGAATGGAATGACCCGGCGACCCACATCGATGCGCTCGAGGGAGTTGGCGCCGTCTATCTCGTCGCTCCGACCGACCAGACCGAGCATCTGTCCGTCATGCGTCCGTTTCTTGAACGGGCGGTTTCGCAGGTTCCCGGGCGCCTGGTGCTGCTGAGCGCCTCCTCACTTGAGGAAGGCGGCCCCATGATGGGAGAGGTTCATGCGTGGCTAAGTGCCCATGCGCCCCTGTGGACTGTCAACGGCGGAGTAAAAGTCGGCCATTGGGCGGCGCAAAATCAGGCCACTTGATCCGCGCCTTGGCGAGCGCTGGGAGGGCGTAGCCCGAGCGGG
>NZ_PKRO01000020.1 GCF_002855495.1 Porphyrobacter sp. TH134 | reverse complement strand
GGTCCAAAATCGAAATCCCCATAGCTCAGCGCATGCGGCCCGCAGGTTCGGGCACCGTCGACTTTCCGACGCCTCACGGCGTCCGAAACTCTAAACGAAACCCGAACGGCAGCTTTCTTCCGAATTACCGCAAAAGCAGCCCCCCGTTCAGCCCCCGTGTTCGCGCCCGAAATCAGGCCGCTCGTCGTCTTGCCCCTGTTCGATCACCTGACGCCGGATCGCGCGCGTGCGGGTGAACAGGTCGAACAGCGCGTCGCCATCGGCTGAGCGGATGGCGCGCTGCATGGCGGTGAGGTCTTCCGTGAACCGCCCCAGCATCTCCAGCACCGCGCCCTTGTTGCTGAGGAACACATCGCGCCACATGACCGGGTCGGACGCGGCGATGCGGGTGAAATCGCGGAAGCCGCCTGCCGAATACTTGATCACTTCGCTTTGGGTCACATCCTCCAGATCGCTGGCGGTGCCCACGATAGTGTAGGCGATCAGGTGGGGGATGTGGCTGGTGACGGCGAGCACCAGATCATGGTGCGCCGCATCCATCAGCTCGACCTTCGATCCGAGCGCGGCCCAGAATTGGCTGAGCGCCTCCAGCTGCGCCGGATCGCAGCCTTCGGGCGGGGTGATGATGCACCAGCGGCCAGCAAACAGCGTGGCGAACCCGGCGTCCGGCCCGCTCTGCTCGGTCCCGGCGACGGGGTGCGCCGGGATGATGCAGGCACCCGGCAAGGCCTCGGCGAGGGCTGTGGCCACCGCTTCCTTGGACGAGCCGACATCGCTGATAATGGCATCGGGTTTGAGCCCCGGCGCAATCGCCCGCGCCGCATCGCCCATGGCGCCGACGGGGACGCACAGGATCACCAGATCGGCTTCAGCAACGGCGGCTTCGGCCGTGTCGCAGACGGTGCCAACCAGCCCGCGCTCGGCCGCGCGGGCGCGCACTGCTGCGTCGCGGTCCCAGCCGGTGGTGGCAATGCCGAGGCCCCGCGCCGTGATTGCCAGCCCGATCGATCCCCCCAGCAGGCCCAGCCCGATAATGGCGACGCGGGAAACCGTCACGCAGCTTCTCCGCACAGCGCCCGCAAGGTCGCGATGACGCGGGTCATATCGTCGGTCTTCCCGATCGTGATGCGCAGCGCATTGGGCAGGCCTTGGCCGGGAAGGTGGCGGACCGCATAGCCGGCATCTGCGAGGGCTTCCAAGGCCTGGAGCGCGGTCACATCGCCTTCAAACTGCACGAGCAGGAAGTTCGCCTCGCTCGGGCTGGCCGAGATGCCGTGGTTGCCGAGCATGGCGATGGCATCGGCCAGACGCGTGCGTTCGCGGGTGTTGTGGTCACGGCTGGCGGCGACGAAATCCTGATCGCCCAGCGCCGCAAGCGCCGCCTTTTGTCCGCTGACCGAAACATTGAACGCGCCTCGCAGCCGGTTGATCAGATCGATCAGATGCGGGGCGCCCGTGACCCAGCCGACCCGCTCGGACGCCAAGCCATAGGCCTTGGAGAAGGTGCGGCTGACCAGCACGTTCTCGTGGCGCGCGGCCAGTTCGAAGGCGGCGTGCTGGAGGGCGGGATCGATGTATTCGCCATAAGCCTCGTCGACGATCAACAGCACGTGCGGCGGAAGCCCGGCATGCAGGCGTGCGACTTCGGACGGGGGCAGATAGCTGCCGACCGGGTTGTTGGGATTGTCAAGCAGCACAACCTTGGTGGCGGGCGTGACCGCAGCCAGCAGATTGTCCACGCTGGCAGCATAGCTGACATCATCGGCGAACACCGGGGTCGCCCCGATTTTCTGCGCGAGCAGCGGATAGAGCGAGAAGGAATAGCGCGAGGCCAGCACCTCGTCTCCCGGCCCGGCCAGCGCCTGCACCGCGCAATGCAGCAGCTCGCCCGAACCCGTGCCGCACACGATCCGGGCCGGATCGAGGCCATGCACCGCAGCAATTTTTTCGCGCAAGGCACGGGCATCGGGATCGGGATAATCGGCCGGGTTGTGCCCCTCAAACAGGGCCGCGAGCGCCGCGGGGCTGGCGCCTAGCGGGTTCTCGTTGGCCGACAGCTTGGTCAGCGGTTTTCCGCTCGCCGACTTGGACTTGCCGGGCACATAGGCGTGGATCGCGCTGATCCACGGTTTGGGTTCTGGTCTGAGCATGGTCATCGTAACCGGTCGCTTGAAGAAAAGACGGTGCTTCGACAAGCGCAAGCCGAAGGCGAAATCAAAAAATCTCCCCTGACCCTTCGCCCTGAGCTTGTCGAAGGGCCGTTTTTCCGCTTTCGCAGCTTTTCCATGAACGCCGCGCCATCCATCTCTCCGGTCTATGCGATCCCCCACCCCCTGCCGCTCGACAGCGGGCAGGTGCTTGCCGATGCGCAGATCGCTTACGAAACCTACGGGACGCTGGCCGCTGACAAAAGCAACGCGGTGCTGGTGTGCCATGCGCTGACGGGCGATCAGTATCTTGCCAGCCCGCACCCGATCACCGGCAAGCCCGGCTGGTGGGAGCGGATGGTCGGCCCCGGCAAGCCGATCGATACGAACCGCCACTTCGTCATATGCGCCAATGTCATCGGCAGCTGCATGGGATCGAGCGGGCCTGCCAGCCTCGCACCCGATGGTCAGCCTTACGCCATGCGCTTCCCCGTCATCACCATCCGCGACATGGTGCGCGGGCTGGTGGCCTTGCTCGATGGGCTGGGGATCGAACGGCTGCACGCCGTGGTGGGCGGGTCGATGGGCGGGATGCAGGCGCTGAGCCTTGCCGCCAACTGGCCCGAGCGCGCGGCGCGGGTGCTGGTGATCGCATCGACCGCGCGCCATTCCGCGCAGAACATCGCCTTTCACGAGGTCGGGCGCCAGGCGATCATGGCTGACCCCGCGTGGGCCGGGGGCGATTATTACGCGAGCGATGCCAAGCCCGACAACGGCCTCGCCGTGGCGCGGATGGCGGCGCATATCACCTACCTGTCCGAGGCGGGGCTGACCGAGAAATTCGGCCGCCGCTTGCAGGACCGGGAGGCCAAGGGCTTCGGC
The DNA here is from genome assembly GCF_002855495.1 of Porphyrobacter sp. TH134. Taxonomy (GTDB): domain Bacteria; phylum Pseudomonadota; class Alphaproteobacteria; order Sphingomonadales; family Sphingomonadaceae; genus Erythrobacter. Next base: position 51,428 of record NZ_PKRO01000020.1, on the reverse strand, counting down.
TTTGACGCCGAGTTTCAGGTGGAAAGCTACCTGCGCTATCAAGGCAGCGGCTTCACCCGCCGGTTCGATGCCAACAGCTACCTCTATATCACCCGCGCGATGGATTATTACGACATCGCCGAGGAGTTTTCCGATGTCCCGGGGGGCGGCAAGCTGGCGGATGCGTTCCGGGGGACGCAGGCCCGCTTCTGCATCGTCAGCTTCGACACCGACTGGCTCTACCCCACCGCCGAAAGCCGCCATGTCGTCCACGCGCTGAACGCGGCCGGCGCGAAGGTCAGCTTTGTCGAACTCTCCGCGCCGCACGGGCATGACAGCTTCCTGCTGGAACACGATCAGCTTGACCGGGTGGTGAAGGGGTTTGTGGAATGACGCCCTCCAATTCCAACCTGCGCCCGGACCTTGCCGCGATTGCCGCCCATGTCGCGCCGGGCAGCCGGGTGCTCGACATTGGCTGCGGGGACGGGGCGCTGATGGCGGAGCTTGAAAGCGTCAGCGGCTGCGATGCGCGGGGCATGGAGTTGGATGGCGCGCTGGTGGAACGCTGCGTATCGCGCGGCCTCAGCGTGGTGCAGGGCGATGCCAATCTCGATCTGGCGAACTATCCCGACAAGGCGTTCGATTACGCAATCCTGAGCCAGACATTGCAGACCGCAACTCGGCCCGACCTGATCCTTGACGAATTGCTGCGCGTCGGGCGGCGGGCGTTCGTCTCCTTCCCCAACTTTGCCCATTGGCGCACGCGGGCGGTGCTGATGTTCGGCGGGCGGATGCCGGTGACGCGCGCGCTGCCGGTGAGCTGGTACGAAACCCAAAACATCCACCACGTCACGGTCGAGGATTTCCGTGACCTCGCCCGGATGAAGGGCGCGAAGGTTGAACGCGCGTGGTTTTTTGCCAACGAAAAACAAATCGGCGCGCCAGCCGCTAACTGGCGCGCCGAATTCGCGGTGTTTGAATTGAGTAGGTAGTTTTGCGGCCATCTCTCGGTGGCGCAGACCCCCCGCCCCGCCTCCCCACCCGGCCACCAATAGTACCACTATGTTATGGTGGCCGGGCGGGGAGGCGGGGCCGGCGGTCTGAGGGGGCACCTGCGTGACCCCTTCCCATCAAACCCTATGCAGCATGCACAGCTTGTGGCCATCCAGATCGAGCACGTAGCCGAGGTTCAGCGTCCCCATCGCGCCGGTGCGCGGGCCCGGCGGGTCTTCGATCGATGTGCCGCCCGCTGCCACCGCGGCATCGTGGAATGCCTGCACCTGTTCCAGGGAATCGCACGCAAAGCCAATGGTCGCGCCGTTGGCACAGGTCGCCGGTTCGTTGTTGATCGGCTGGCTGATCGCAAAGATCCCGCCCTTGTGGAACCAGAATGCCCGCTTGTGGCCGGTTGCCGCCTCGTTGACGTTGCCGGGACCAGCGCCCAGCGTCGCCAGCACAGCATCATAAAACGCCTTGGCGCGGTCAAAGTCGTTGGTGCCGACCATTATGTGACTGAACATGGATTTGCGTCTCCTCTCAAAGGACGGGTTGCGGATTAGGACGGAATTCACGCGCCCGCAATCGGCATTTCGGGACAGATTTCGGTAGCGCCCGGTTCAGCTTGCAGGCCATAGAACGGCCTATGCTCAACGCCATTCTTGCCGCTGCACTGACCCTGCAATCCGTTGCCCCGATGGCCGCCGCCGCACCGGCGGGGCCTGAACCCGCGCCGCTATCCCAGGAAAACCGCGCGCTGCTGCGCTGTGCCGCGGGTTTTGCGCTGGTGGCGCAAGGACAGGCCGCAGGCGATCCGCAGGCCAAGGCCTGGCCCGATCTGTCGGTGCGCGGGCGGGAGTTCTTTGTCCGGGCGATGGCGCAACTGATGGATGCGACCGGGCGCGACCGGGCTGGCATTGCCGCGCTGGCCAATGCCGAGGCGCAGGCGCTGACCGCCAATGGTGAGGCTTACAAGGTCATGCCATCGTGCATGCTGATGCTTGAGGCGACGCGGCTTTGAATACTCCCCCGTTAGTGGCGCCGTGCGCTGGATTTGGTATGCAAAATGCTGCACAGCTAAGCGCCTTATGTGGCTCCTCTATCAATTTCCGTTGTGCCCCTTCAGCCGCAAAATCCGGTTGCTGCTGAGCGAGAAGAACGTGCCCTTCGATCTGGCGCGCGAAGACCCGTGGTCTGCGTCGGATATGTTCTTCAACCTCAATCCCGCCGGGCGCACGCCGGTGATCGTCAATGCCGAAAAGAACATCACCATCCCCGATAGCCGCGCGATCGCGGAATATTTCGAGGAAACGGTGGACCGCAATCCGATGATCAATGGCACCGCCACCCAGCGGGCGGAAATCCGCCGGCTGGTCGCGCTGTTCGACGAGAATTTCTACGCCGATGTCACCGCGCCCCTGCTGTCCGAACGCATGAAGAAGCGCATCCTGCGCCAGCCGCCCGATAGCGGCGCGCTGCGCAATGCGATGAAGATGGCGCATGGGCATCTCGATTATCTCGACTGGCTGATCGACAATCGCCCGTGGGTGGCGGGATCGACGATGAGCCTTGCCGATCTGGCGGCAGCAGCGCAGATTTCAGTTGCGGATTATCTGGGCGGGATCGACTGGCAGGGCCACGAACAATCGCGCGGCTGGTATGCCGTGTTCAAAAGCCGCCCGAGCTTTCGACCGCTGCTGACCGAGCGGATGGACACGATCAAGCCGCCTGCGCACTATGCGCTGCTGGATGGGTGATGGCCCGGCGGCGGCGGGCGCTTATTCGGCCTCGTCTTCTTTGTTGCTGATGGCGTGGGCGATCGTCCAATTCGCGATGGCGACCGTAAACAGGCTGCCAATCACGACGCCCGAGATATCGAGCCAGCCCAAAATCCGTGCGGCGGTCATGCCCAATGCCATAAGCACCAGGACCGAGCCGAGTGTCCGCAATAAGATGATCTGAGCGCTTTTGTCTTCTGTCTGCATAGCAGCCTTTCTTGGCGATCGTCGTAGATTGTCAGACTTGTCCGGTGCTAACTATCACCCATATGCCGGACGGACAAAAGGCATGACGATCCAAGGGAGAAGGCGATGGAGAAGCTTGAACTGACCGAAGCCGAATGGCGCGAAAAGCTATCGCCGTTGCAGTATCACATCCTGCGCGAAGCCGGCACCGAACGCGCCTTCACCGGCGAATATGACAAGCTCTATGACGAAGGCGAATACCACTGCGCCGCCTGCGGGACGCAGCTGTTTTATTCGACCGCGAAGTATAACAGCGGCTGCGGCTGGCCCGCCTTTACCCGCCCGGCGGACGAGGACGTGATCGAGGAACACCGCGACACAGCCTACGGCATGATCCGCACCGAAGTGCGCTGCGGCACATGCGGCGGCCACCTTGGCCATGTCTTCCCCGATGGCCCGCCCGAACAGGGCGGCTTGCGGTACTGCATCAATTCGGCTGCGTTGATCTTTACGCCTGCCTAGGTGTGCAGGTCTGATGGCGGGCGCGGTCGGGGCAGCGCCGGGGAAGGCATGGTAAACCCGGGTTCACCCCCGGTTACAACTTGCCTATGCATGGGCGCGCCTCCCGCTTTATGCGGGGGGTCTCAGATAGGCGCAGATAATGTCGAAACGGGGTGAGCGGTTGCAGAACAAGGGGGGACGCGGAACGCGCCGGGCAGCGACGCAGCGAACAGCCGGGCCTGCCTCGGATGGCGGCGATGGCGATGCGCAGCCCTCGCGCGTCAGGCGGTGGGTCGGGCGCGTGGCCGTGTGGAGCGGCGGGCTGGCGCTGCTGGGTCTGATCTTCCTCGCCTTTGCGGTGGGTTTCGCCGCGTCGTCATTGCCCGACTATGCAACCCTGCAAGCGACCCAGCCGGGCCAGACCATCGTCATCCGCGCGCGCGACGGGCGCGAACTGGTTGAAATCGGGCCAAGCTTTGGCGAATGGATCGATTATCCCGACATCCCCGAAAACATGACCAACGCGATGATCGCGGTCGAGGACAAGCGCTTCCGCTCGCATTTCGGGGTTGATCCTGTGCGCCTGACCGGGGCGCTGATCGAAGGCGTAACCGGATCACGCTCGCGCCTTGGCGGTACGTCAACCATCACCCAGCAGCTGGCCCGCAACCTGTTCCTCAACAACAACCGTTCGCTCGACCGCAAGGCGCGCGAGGCGGTGCTGGCGCTGGCGCTCGAATGGAAGTTCTCCAAGGAGCAGATCCTCGAACTGTACCTCAACAAGGTCTATTTCGGCGGCGGCGCCTATGGCATCGATTCCGCCAGCCGCAAGTTCTTCAGCCACCCGGCCAATGCCCTGAGCGTCGAGGAAGCGGCGATCATCGCCGGGCTGGTCAAAGCCCCCAGCCAGTATTCACCCACCGCCGATGTGCAGGCTGCGGTCGACCGGGCGCAGGTGGTGCTCGGCCTGATGCGCGAGCAGGGATACATTTCTGCCGATCAGGCGATGGTCGATGTCAGCGCGGTCCAATTGAAGGAGCAGGCGGGGCAAAACTCGGTGCGCTATTTCACCGATTGGGTGCTGCCGCAGCTCGATATCATCCTGCCCGAAACCTACGAGCCGATCGAGGTGTGGACCACGCTTGATACAGGCATGCAGCGCGCGGCCACCGCTGCGATCGAGGCGAACACGCCCGGCGGCGCGCAGGGCGCGCTGGTCAGTCTCGACCGGGACGGCGCGATCCTGGCGCTGGTCGGCGGCACGGATTATGTCGCCAGCAATTTCAACCGCGCCACCACCGCGCTGCGCCAGCCTGGCTCTGCATGGAAGCTGTTTGTCTATCTTGCCGCGCTGGAAGCGGGGTACACGCCCGAAGACAAGGTGGTCGACACGCCGGTGACGATTGACGGGTGGAGCCCGCGCAATTCCAATGGCCGCAACGTCGGCGAGACCGATCTGCGCACGGCCTTTGCCTATTCGATCAACACGGTCGCAGCCCAGCTTGGCAACGAGGTCGGGTTCGGCACGGTCGCATCGATGGCCCGGCGGTTCGGGGTGAATTCCAAGATCGACACCAATCCTTCGATGGTGCTGGGCGCGTCCGAGATGCGCGTGATCGAGATGACACAGGCCTTTGCCGGGATCGCGGCCAAGGGGGTTCCGGTGGCGCCCTATGGCATCACCAAGGTGACCGGCGCGAGCGGCGAGGTGCTGTACCGCCGCGAAGCCCAGCGCCAGTCGGCCGCCGTGCCCGATTACGTGGTCGCGGGGATCACCGATCTGCTGCAAGCCGCCGTGCAGACCGGCACGGGCCGGGCGGCCGATATCGGGCGGCCGGTGGCGGGCAAGACCGGCACCACGTCGTCCAACAAGGATGGCTGGTTTATCGGCTTTTCCAGCGGGATCACCACCGGCGTCTGGATGGGCCGGGATGACGCCAAGGCGGTGCCGGGGCTGCAAGGCGGACGCGCACCGGCGCAGGCCTTTGCCGCCTATATGCGCTATGCTGTGCGAAGCCGCCCGGTCGAGGAATTCGATGTTAAGCTCGAACTGCCCGACTGGCAGCTTGAGCCGGACGAAGAGGCCATGTTCGGCGCCCCAGAGGATTATTACTACATCGACGAAAACGGCAACATGGTCGAGCCGGCGCGGCGCGAACCGGATGGCGAACCCTTCGGCGTCGAGGGCGAACGTGGGCCCAACGCGCCGCCAGCCGCCAGTCAGGACTTCCTTGAGGAGGCGACCGGCGGGGCGCTGACCCAGAACCCGCGTCCGCCGCGGGAGCCGCGGCGCAGCGCGCCGCCCTTGCCGCCGGCTCTCAAGCCGGTCGAGGATTAGGCGGGCCCACTCTCGGCAGCGAATTGACGAGAGTGGTGGCGTAAAAAAAGGGGCGCCGGGATATGCTCCCGGCGCCCCCTTTTTGAAGGCAGTCAAACTGCGGCTGCGTCAGCGCAGACGGATCGGCACGAACTGCGGCGGCTGGGTCCGGCGCTGGATGCGCAGCAGGATGGCGTCGCGTTTCTCAGCGGTTGCCGCATTGATCTGCGCCAGCAGTGCCTCGACCGTGGCGACGGACTGGTAATTGGCCGACAGGATGATGTCCCCGCGGCGCAGACCCTTGCGGGCTGCATCGCTGTTGGGATCGACCGCGGCGACCACAACGCCTTGCGTTTCGGCCGGTACGCCGAGCGAACGGGCGATCTGCGCGCTCATCGGCATGACCTGCATGCCCAGCTTCTGCTCGATCGTGCTGTCGGAGGTTCCCGGTGCCATCGGTTCTTCGGCATCGGGATCGAAGGTCTGCGCCTGGCTTTGCAATTCCGCTTCGGTCGGGCGCTTGCCCAGCGTGACATTCACGTTGACCTTGGCACCGTCACGCAAGACTTCGACCGGCACCTTGGCGCCCGGCTGGAGATTGGCGACCAGGAACGAAACCGATTGGTCGGCAGTCACGTCCTTGCCGTTGACCATGGTGACGATATCGCCCGGCTTCAGGCCAGCGCGGGCCGCAGGGCTATCGTCCTGGACGGTCTGAACCAGCTCGCCCCGGCGCTTGGGCAGGCCGAGCGAGGCAGCGAAATCTTCGTCAATCGGGGCCAGGCCAACGCCGAGATAACCGCGCTCGATCTCACGGCCTTCGCGCAGTTTCTCGACGATCGGTGCAGCGATTTCCGCAGGAATGGCAAAGCCGATCCCGACGCTGCCGCCCGAGGGCGAGAAGATCGCGTTGTTGATGCCGATCACATTGCCGCGCATGTCGAACAGCGGGCCGCCCGAATTGCCGCGGTTGATGCTGGCATCGGTCTGGAGAAAGCGATCATAGGGGCCGCCCTGGCCCGTGTTGCGATACACGGCAGAGATGATCCCGCTGGTCACGGTGCCGCCAAGCCCGAAGGGATTGCCGATTGCGACCACCCAATCGCCCACGCGGGCCGCGCTCGAATCGCCGAACTGCACGAAGGGGAAGGTCTTGTTGGCGCGGATCTTGAGCACGGCAAGGTCGGACGCCGGATCGGCGCCGACAAGGTCGGCTTCATATTCGGTGCCATCGGGCAGCGTGACGGTGATGGCCTCCAGCTTGGCGCGGGTATCGGGCGGTGCGATCACGTGGTTGTTGGTCACCACATAGCCATCGGCCGAAATGATGAAGCCTGACCCCAGCGACTGGGCTTCGCGGGTTTGCGGCTGCCCGCTGCCACTTCCGCCGCCGCGGCGGTTGAACAGTTCGGCAAAGGGCGTGCCGGCAAAGGGGTTGTTGGCCACTTCGACCCGCTGGCGGGTGGCGATATTGACCACCGCGGGCTGCAACTGGGCCGTCAAGTCGGCGAAGCTGGCAGGCGCGCCGGCAACCGGCACCACCCGGTCCATGACCGCACCATCGTTTTGCGCAACCTGAGCGCCCAGCGGCGATCCGGTAATCAGTGACATGGCAGCGCCGCCCAGCAGCAGCGCGCTCGACAATCCGTATACGTAGCGCACGTTGTTCACGTCCTCATGGTCCTTATACTGTGCAAGAACGCGCAGGCCTACCGCAGCGTTCCGCAAACCGTTGACAGGGCCGGCCACGCAGGGCCGGTTTCACTTCCCCAAATGCCCTTTTGCGGGCTGAACGCGGATTGAACGCGACCAGCATTCGGCGGCGCTGGTCGTCGCTTGATCGATTGCGGCCTCATTCACCTTTGAACTGGCGGAAATACTCGCTGTCCTGCGACAGGACCATTGTGCTTTGTCCTTCGCCGGCAAGGAATGTCTGGCGATAGCTCTGCATGGCGCGGTAGAAGTCGTAGAACTTCGGGTCCTTGCCATAGGCTTCGGCATAGATGCTGGCTGCTGCCGCCGAGGCTTCGGCCTGAATGATCTGGGCATCGCGTTGCCCGGCGGCCCGGATCGTCGCGGCCTCTTCCTGCCGATCGGTTTCCATCCGCGTGAAGGCTGCATCAAGCGGGCGGCCTTCGGGCAGGTCGGCCGCCTTGATCCGCACATCGAGCACCTGCGCGCCGTAATTGCGCGCCTGCCGATCAAGCGTGGCGGTGATGTTCGCCATCGCCGTGCCGCGTTCGGCATTGATCAGCGCCGAGAACGGCCGGCGTCCCAATTCCTGACGCAGAACCGAGGTCAGGATCGGCAGCAATTGGGCCTCAAGCTGGCGCTCTGTCCCGGCCTTTTCGACCAGCGTGACCGGATCGATGATCCGGTAGCGGGCATAGGCATCGACTTGCAGGCGCTGCTGATCGTTGGAAAGCACCTGCGTGCGCTCCATATCGAGATCAAGCACCCGGCGGTCGATCATTTGCACCTGTTCGAGGAACGGGATGCGCAGCTGCAAGCCCGCGCCGGTCTGGCCATAGGGCACATCGGGACGGAACTGGTTGAAGACGCGGACGGGCTTACCGGCCTGCACCACCACCGCCTGATGGGTTTCGGGAATGATCACCACGCTCGAAAGCAGGGCGACCACCAGCGCAGCCGCAGCGATCCCCAGGGCTTTGTAGTTCTGGAGTAGGTTGGTCATGGCTTTACTCCCCCTGCTGCGATTGCGGCGCGGGCTGGGCTGGCGCTTGCGCGCGGCGCTTCAATTCGGGCAGCGGCAGGTATGGTGTCACATTGCCGGTTTCGACGATGGTCTTGTCGGTCTTCGACAGGATCTGCTCCATGGTCTCGTAATACAGCCGGCGCCGGGTCACTTCGGGGGCCAGCTTGTATTCGGCATAAATGTCGTTGAATTCGCTTGCATCACCCTGCGCGCGGGCCAGCAGCTGCTGCGCAACAGCGCGCGACCGGTTGATCGCGGCATCGGCATCCTGCTGGGCTGACGAGACGTCCTTGAACGCTTCTTCAACGCGGCTGGGCGGATCGACCTTGTTGATTTCGATCCCCTGGACCGAAATCCCCGACCGATAGGCATCAAGCCGCGCCTGCATGGCGGCGCGCACATCCTGTTCGATCTCGGCCCGGCCTTCGCCGGTCAGCACGGTGTCGAGCTTTTGGCGCGCCACAGCCGCACGCATCGCGGCCTCGCCGATCTCAAGCAGGGCGTTGCGCGGATCGGACAACTGATACTGGTAGAGCGTCAGGTCCGAAATATTCCAGCGGATCAGATAGCTCAGATCGACCAGGTTCTGGTCGCCGGTGAGGATCAGCTTTTCGGTCTTGGTGCCGGGCACTTCTTCCAGCCGCACCTGCGTGACGTTTTCTTTCTGGACCATGTGCAGTGGCCAAGGCGCGGTGAAATTCGTGCCCGAGTTCAGCTCATGGGAATATTTGCCGCCAAGCCATGTCACCACCGCCTGTTCGCCCGGCTGGATGAAATGCACGCTGGTTGCGCCCACCCACACCAGAGCAACCCCGGCGAGGATCACCGGCAGCCAGCTTTTGCCATCGGGGCGTTCGGGAAAGCGAAAGGCCGGCCCGCCGCCGCCGCCAGCGCGGCGCGGGCCTTCCGGGCCGCGGCTTTTGAAGATGTCTTCGATGCTGGCAGAGCGCCGCTTGCCGGGCTCGTTTGCGCCGGGAAGCCACGGGTTGCGCGGGCCGCTGTCACTGCCACCGCCGTCGCCCGAAGGCCCGTCCTCACCAGACCCTCCGCCGCCGCCCCAGGGGTTGTTCTTTCCAGCCATGGCAAGGCCTTTCAGACCTGCGCCAAGGCGTTCTCTCCAGCCGTCCATTCTTTGCATAAGCTGTTTATAGGCACGGGTTCTCGTGAAAAACAGGGGTCCGCTGCGTGAATTTGGTGGTAGAGGCGTGCGCAAATGGACAAGTCACCCCCCAAACCTGCACAAACAGGTGCTGACGAGGCACTGATCCGCGCGGCCTTGCCTGCTGAAATCGACCATCGCTTGCGCTCTGCCAGGATTGTGGCGCGCCGCGCGGTGATCGTCGCCGAAGCGGGCGATCTGGGCGATACCGCCCGCGCTGCGTTGGAGGCGGATATCACGGCGGCGCTGACCCCGCTGGCTGACATCGACGAAGTGCGGATCGCGCTGATCGGGGAACGGCGCCGGCGGCGGCTGATCGCGGTGGGCAGCGGCAAGGGCGGGGTCGGCAAGTCGACGCTGACCACCAATCTTGCTGTCGCCCTCGCCCGGATGGGCCGCAAGGTCGGCGTGATTGACGGTGACATTTACGGGCCGTCTCAACCCAAGCTGTTGAAGACCGAAGGGATCAAACCCGCCGCCACGCCCGATGGCAAACAGCTGATCGCGATCGACAGCCCTTATGGCGTCAAAGTGCTATCGATGGGTCATATCGTTGCACCGGGCAAGGCGCTGGCATGGCGCGGGCCGATGACCGGCAAGGCTTTGTCGCAGTTGGTCGATGCAGATTGGGGCGATGCCGATCTGCTGCTGATCGACCTGCCGCCGGGCACGGGCGATGTGCAACTGTCGATGCTGTCCGCCCATCGGCCCGACGGCGCGGTGCTGGTATCGACGCCGCAGGATCTCGCGCTGATCGATGCCGCGCGCGCGGGGCAATTGTTTGAACAAGGCGATGTGCCGATTATCGGCCTGATCGAGAACATGGCCGGCTATTGTTGCCCCGAATGCGGCCATATCAGCGATCCCTTTGGGTCGGGCGGGGTGGAGAAGTTTGCCGCAGCGCTCGACATCCCGTTCCTGGGCCGCGTGCCATTGACGCTGGTGACGCGGATCGCAGGCGATCGGGGCGAGCCTCCTGCGGCCGGCGATGACGAGACTGCCGCGCCGTTTCGCGCCCTTGCGGAAAGCCTTGCGCGCTGGCTCGATACCGGGACCGTCTAGGCGATGCCGGTCTCGCGGCGCGGATTGCTGGCAGGGGCAGCGGCGGGCGGCGGCCTGGTTCTGGCCTGGTGGCTGATGCCGCGCGCCTATGCCAGCCCGCTGGTCGCCGCAACCGGTGAGCACGTGTTTGGCGCCTGGCTGAAAATCGCGCAGGACGGCGTGGTGACTGTGGCGGTTCCCCAGCTTGAAATGGGGCAGGGGATCTCCACGCTGCTCCCCCAGATTGTTGCGTATGAATTGGGGGCGGATTGGCGGCAGATCGCGGTCGAGCCTGCGCCGGTTTCGGGCGCCTATGCCAATATCCCGCTGGCGGCCCAGTGGATGGCGCTGTGGGATCCGTTTGGCGCGGGCCTTTCTGCTGCCAGCGATGCTGTGATTGCCGCACGCTTTGCCGGGTCGCACCGCTTCAATGCGACAGCGGCGGGCACATCCCTTGCCGCCTATGAACAACCCTGCCGCGAAGCCGCTGCGGCCGCCCGCGCGATGCTGGCCCAGGAAGCCGCCTCGCGCTGGGGCGTGGCGTGGGAAGAGTGCGAGGTCGAAGGCGGTTTTGTGACCCACGGCACCCAGCGCGCCACCTTTGGCGAACTGGCCGAGGCGGCGGCGGAATATACGCCGCCCGACCCGCCTCCCTTGCGGCCTGAGCCGCCGCGCGAAAAGCCGCTGCCCGCCGATGTTGATGGCGCGCCGGCCTGTCCGCGGATCGATCTGCCATCGAAAGTTGATGGTTCCTATCGTTTCGCCGGCGATGTCCGGTTGCCGGGCATGGTCTTCGCCTCGATCCGTCACGGGCCGTCCGACGGATCGGAGCTTGCCGGGTTCGATGCCAAGGCTGCCGTCGGGATCAAGGGGCTGGCAGGGATCGTCGAAAGCAGGCGCTGGCTGGCTGTGGCGGCTGAGACATGGTGGAGCGCCGACAGCGCGCTGGCCGCGATGAAGCCGCGCTTCAGGACCGCCACCCCGGTCAACAGCGCCGATATCGATGCGCGGCTCGACAGCCTGCTGACGGGCGGCGATGCGCATGTGATTGCCGAAACCGGGTTTGGCGGCGATGCGCTGCAACGGGTTGATATCGGGCGGCGTTACGAGGTGGAGCCGGCCTATGCTGCGCCGGTCGAAACAGCCACCGCAACGGCGCGGTTCGCCGATGGCCGGCTGGATCTGTGGATCGCCAGCCAGGAGCCGGAACAGGCGCGCATTGCCGCGGCCCGGGCGATCGGCATTTCGCCCGAGGATGTCGCGCTGTATCCCATGCCCGCAGGTGGCAGCTTCGATGCGCGGCTTGAACATGACCACGCCATCGAAATCGCCCTGATCGCGCGCGAACTTGGCCGCCCGGTGCAGCTGGTCTGGCCGCGCCGCGACGAACTCATCCGGGCCCGCCCGCGCGCGCCGGCGTGGTTGCTGCTCGGCGCGCAGCTGGCCAAAGGCGGGGCCAAGGGCGAAGGCGGGGCGATTGATGCCATGCGCATCCGTATCGCGACGCCGCCTGCCGCGCGCGAATTCGGCAAGCGATTGTTCGGCAATCTTACCAGCATGGCCGCGATCCGCGAGACCACGGGTGAGGCCGATCCGCTCGCCTGCGAAGGCGCGGTCCCGCCCTATCAGCTGCCCGCGCTGCTGGTGGAACACGTGCCGGTCGAAATTGGCCTGCCGGTCGGCCGGGTCCGCGGCAATGCCTATGGGCCGACCACCTTTGGCATCGAAAGCTTTATCGATGAAATCGCGGCCCAATCCGGGCGCGAACCGCTGTCGTTCCGGATGTCGATGCTGGGCAGCGATGTGCGGCTGGCCGCCTGCCTCCAGCGGGCCGCGCAATTGGCGGGATGGGATGGCGGCGCGGATCAGAGCGGGCAGGGCCTTGCCTGCGCGCGGATCGGCGACGGGCCAGAGGCCGCGCGCATTGCCTGCGTGGCGACCGCGCGGCAGGGCGAAGGCGGTGTGCGCGTGATCCGGCTTTCGGCGGCGGTGGATATTGGCCGGATCGTCAATCACGACATCGCCAAGCAGCAGATCGAAGGCGGCCTGGTGTTCGGCATCGGCATTGCGCTGGGCAATCCCATCCGCTTGCGCGGCGGTTTTCCCGACGCAGCCGATGACAGCGCTCTGGGCCTGCCGACGCTGACCGATTGCCCCGAAATGCGGATCGAGTTCATCGCCAGCGAAGCCCCGCCTGCCGATCCCGGAGAGCTGGGCGCGGTGGTCGCGCCGCCTGCCATTGCCAATGCGCTGTTTTCGGCTACGGGGTTGCGCCTGAGACGCCTGCCCCTACTTTCGGACGGCATATGACCCGCACATTTTTGCAACACTGCGTCTGGGCAAAGCACTTTGCCCGGAAACGAAATCGCTGCGAGGCGTTAGGCGGGCTATGACCTGGCAGACCCAGCGCCTTCCGGGCGATCATCCTCCTGTATCAAGCGGCAAGATCGGCGTGCTGCTGGTTAACCTCGGCACGCCCGACGGGCCCGACACGGAATCGGTGAAGCGCTACCTCAAGCAATTCCTGTCCGACACGCGGGTGGTGGAGATTCCGCCGATTGCCTGGCAGCTGATCCTTCGCGGGATCATCCTCAACACCCGGCCCCAGAAAAGCGCCAAGGCCTATGCCAAGATCTGGACCGAACGCGGATCGCCGCTGGCTGACATCACCTCGCGCCAGGCCGAAGCGATGGTCGGCAGGTTTGGCGACAAGGTGCAGGTCGACTGGGCGATGCGGTACGGCAACCCTTCGATCGAAAGCCGGATGACCGCGCTGATGGCCGACGGCTGCGACCGCATCCTAATCGCGCCGATGTATCCGCAATATTGCGCCGCGACGACCGCGACCGTGTTCGATGAGGTCGCCCGCGTGCTCAAGAAGATGCGCTGGCAGCCGGCCTTGCGCTTCGTGCCGCCCTATCATGACGAGCCGGGCTTTATCGCCGCGCTGGCCGATGATCTGACCCGGCAGGTGCGCGCCCTGACCTTCAAGCCCGAAGTGATGCTGCTCAGTTTCCACGGGATGCCGCAGCAGACGCTGGAAAAGGGCGATCCCTATCACTGCCATTGTTGCAAGAGCGCGCGGCTGCTGCGCGAAGCGCTGGCCCCCCGGCCCGAATTTGCAGGCGTGCGGTTTGAAACCACGTTCCAGTCGCGCTTCGGCCCGGCGGCGTGGCTGGAACCCTCGACCGATGCGACGCTGATGGCCGAAGGCGACAAGGGCACCAAACGGCTGGTGGTCGCCGCGCCGGGCTTTGCAGCGGATTGCGTCGAGACGCTGGAAGAACTGGCGCTGGAAGGCCGCGACGAGTTCATCGAGCATGGGGGCGAGGATTATGCCGTGCTCGATTGCCTCAACACCTCGGATCATGGTCTGGCCATGATCGAAGCAATGCTGCAACGCGAATTGTCGGGTTGGGTTTGACGCTTCGGAAACTGCCACTAATGTAAGTTGCGAATCCGAACCTGATTGACGGAGCATCACAGCATTATGGCGACCACTGCCGAAGCCACGCGTTTGTCCGAGCGCGCCTCTGCCGAGGCACCCCGCCACTGGGGCGAGGGGCGGCTGACTGACGCCGACTTGGCCCATATCCCCGGCGATGCGGGCTGGCCCGTCGTTGGCAACACCTTCACCATGCTGGCCAACCCGCACGCCTTTGCGGCGCGCATGATCAAGACCCACGGCAAGGTCTACAAGAACCGCGCCTTTGGCGGCTGGCAGATCGCCCTGATCGGGGCCGAGGCAAATGAGCTGCTGTTGTTCAACAAGGACAAGATCTTCTCCAGCGAACAGGGCTGGGGCCCGGTGCTCGACCAGCTGTTCCCGCGCGGGCTGATGCTGCTGGATTTCGACCATCACCGGATCGACCGCCGCGCGCTTTCGATCGCCTTCAAGCCGGAACCGATGCGGCATTATTCGGCCGCGCTGAACCGCGGCATCGCCCGCGAAGTGGCAAGCTGGGCCGGGCCGCGCGCGTTCTATCCGGCGATCAAGAAGCTCACCCTCGATCTGGCCGCGGACAGTTTCATCGGCCTGCCGTGGGGGCCGGAAGCCGACACAATCAACGAAGCTTTCGTTGACATGGTCCAGGCCTCGGTCGCGCCGATCCGCAAGCCACTGCCCTTTACCAAGATGAAAAAGGGCGTGGATGGCCGCGCGTTTCTGGTCGACTATTTCACCAGGGAAACATTGCGCCGCCGCGCGGAAGGCGGGGGGCAGGACATGTTCAGCCAGTTCGCCACCGCGACGCGCGAAGATGGCAGCCTGCTGCCGGTCGACGAGGTGGTCGACCACATGAACTTCCTGATGATGGCCGCGCACGACACCATCACCTCGTCAGCCACCTCGCTGATCTATCATCTGGCCACCAATCCCGAATGGCAGGAAAAGCTGCGGGCCGAGATCATGGCGGTCACCGGCGGGCCGGACGGTTCGGGTGAGCCGCGCCCGCTTGATTACAACGATCTGGCCAAGCTTGAGCTCACCGAAATGGCGTTCAAGGAATCGCTGCGGATGATCCCGCCGGTGCCCTCAATGCCGCGCCGCGCGCTGCGCGCCTTCGAATATGGCGGGTATCGCATCCCGGCAGGCGCGATGGTCGGGATCAATATCTACTGGACCCACCATTCGGAGGAATATTGGGACAATCCCTTCGCCTTCGATCCGCTGCGTTTCTCGCCCGAACAGGTGAAGGCGCGCCACAAATACGCCTGGGTGCCGTTCGGCGGCGGCGCGCATATGTGCCTAGGGCTGCATTTCGCTTACATGCAGGTCAAGATCCTGCTGGCGCAATTGCTGCAACGCTACCGGATCGAGGCTGCGCCGGGTTACAACCCCGAATGGCAGGATTGGCCGATCCCGCAGCCCAAGGATGGGCTGAAGGTGACGTTTACGCCGCTTTGATTTTCCGCAGCGCCTCCGCGCTGCGAAATCCTCGCTCACACGGCCTGAAGGCCGCGCCGCTGCGGGCGGCCGGTCGGCCTTGCGGCGGCTATTTCGCCGACTGGTGAATTGCTCACCCCGCCGCTCCTTAAAAATCCACCGCGATCCCGTCGCCCCGCTCCCAGTCACCGTAACGGGTGGGGGAGAGCTTTTCGTCGTTTGTCACCGCCTTGGGCGCGGGCACCGGATCGTTGGTCCAGTGGGCGGGCTTTTTGAACGCTTGCGCGGCTTGCGACTTCTCTTTGGTCATATGATCCAAATGCGCATGCTGGCACTTGGTTTCAAGAACGGTTAGGGGCCGCCGGATGGTCAGTACCCCCGGTCTCCCCGTGCGCCGCGCTGCGCTTCGCCTGCTTGATGCCGTGTTCCGGCGGGGCGAGACGCTCGAACAGGCCGAAGGCGGCGCATTGGGCGATATCCGCAAGGCACCCGACCGCGCGCTTGCCAAGGCGATTGCGGGCGAGACCCTGCGCTGGCTGACCGATCTCGATGCGCTGATCGACAGCGCGACCAAGCAGAACCTGCCCGATGATGCCAAGGCGCGGATGGTGCTGCGGATCATGCTGGCCCAGGCGCTCCGGCTCGACACCCCGGCCCACGCGGTGATCGCGACCGGGCTGCCGCTGCTCGCCGGCGGCCCGCGCCGGTTGGCGCACGGGGTGTTCTCCGCGCTGGTCAAGCCGGGCCGCAGCGTGCTGCCCGAAGTGCCGACGCTGCCGGATGCCGTGGTGGCCCGCTGGGGCGCTGAGAAAGCCGCGGCGATCGCGCCGGGCCTCGCCTTCCCGCCCGAACTCGATCTGGCGCTGAAAGACGCCGCCGAGACCGAGACCCGCGCCGTGGCGATGGGCGGGGTGACGCTGGCGCCGGGCCATGTCCGCCTGCCGCGCGGCGCGGCGGTGGAGAGCCTTGCCGATTACAAGGCCGGTGACTGGTGGGTGCAGGATCTTGCGGCCTCGATCCCGGCCCGTCTGCTGGGCGAGGGGGCGGGCCAACACGCGCTCGATCTGTGCGCAGCGCCGGGCGGCAAGACGATGCAGCTGGTCGCAAACGGCTGGAACGTGACCGCGCTCGACAGCTCCAAACGGCGGCTGGAACTGCTGAAAGACAACCTGAAACGCACGGGCCTGAAAGCCTCGCCGGTGCGGGCCGATGCGCTCACGTGGGAGCCCAAGCACCGCTTTGATGCGATCCTGATCGACGCCCCCTGCACCGCGACGGGCACCTGCCGCCGCCACCCCGACGTGCTCCACCGCATCGGCGCGCGGCAGATCCCCGAGATGGTCGAACAGCAGCGCGCGCTGGCCGCCAAGGCGGCGGAGTGGCTCAACCCCGGCGGCGTGCTGGTCTACGCGGTATGCTCATTGGAGGCCGAGGAGGGCGAAGGGCAGGCGGCGTGGATCGATGCGAATTGCGGCCTTACGCCCGTGCCGATCACAGCCGCAGAATTGCCGGCAGGGCTAACCCCCACACCCGAAGGCTGGCTGCGCACCCATCCGGGAATGCTCGCCGAACACGGCGGGCTGGACGGGTTTTTCGCAGGGCGGTGGGTGAAACCCTAACCCGTCGGCTTGGGATCAAGATAGGATATGCTGTCGAGCGCGATGAGATAGTCGACCTGGGTCAGCACGCCATTCTTCAAGGTATAGGCCACCAGCCTGCGGGGGCGATCGGGATGCCAAAAGACATCCTTGGCGATCGGGGTCCAGAACTCTTCGACCACAATGCGGCCCTGCCGATCGCGCCAGAACTTCTCGCGCAGCATCTGGAAGCGTTCCACCCGCCCGCCAGCCAGGCCTTCACGCCACGCCAGCCAAGACGCACGATTGTCGAACATCGGCTCGCCGTCGTTGGTGACGACCAGATCTTCGGCAATCATTGCCTTGAGCGCATCGGAATGCTCAGCCGGCATAAACTGCGGCAAAGCGTCGAAAAACGCCTGTTCGGCAGACACGACACCGGGCGGCGGTGGCGGCGGGGGGGCGGCTGCGGCTGCGACAGGCAAGCCGATAGCCAGCAACGCGCAGGCAAGCCGCATTTTCAAGCTCAATCCTTCACATACTTCTGGAAGCTCTTGCGCAGCTTCATCAGCTTGGGCGGGATCACCGCGAGGCAATAGGGATTGCGCTGGCCTTCGCCGTCCCAGTATTCCTGGTGGTAATCCTCGGCCGGATACCATTCCGCTGTCTGCGCGCCGCCTGACAGGCCTTCGATCGTGGTGACAGCCACCTTGCCATGATCGGCATTCCAGCGCGCAATCGCGGCTTCGGCCTCGGCACCCTGCTCTGCCGACAGCGGGAAGATCGCGCTGCGGTATTGCGTGCCGATGTCGCCGCCCTGCCGGTTCAGCTGCGTCGGATCATGCGTGCCGAGGAACACGTCGTAGATTTGCGGCAAGCCAATCACATCCGTGTCAAAGGTCACCCGGATCGCTTCGGCATGGCCGGTGGTGCCGGTGCACACTTCCTTGTAAGTCGGGTTCGCCTTGGTGCCGCCGATATAGCCGCTTTCCACCAGGCTCACCCCCACCACATCGCGGAACACCGCCTCGGTGCACCAGAAGCATCCGCCTGCAATGATTGCCGTGTCCAAGTTGCTCATCGAAATCTCCATTGGTATTGCGCAAAGATAGGCTAGCACGCGGCGATTGCCATGCGTTGGCGAGCGAAATTTCATGCCTTGGAGAGAGACCCCATGACAAAACTGATCCTTGCCGCCGCCGCGAGCGCGCTTGCCCTCGCGGCCCCGCTGATGGCGCACCAGCACGCCAGTCACGCCGATCACGGCGAGACGCATGCGCTCGATACCGCCGCTTTCAACAAAATGCATGGCGAGGCTGTGTCGGGCGCGATCAATCACCCCACCCGCAAGGAAGACCGGGTGCGCGATGTGCATCGCCACCCGGCCGAAGTGCTCGCCTTCTTCCATGTCGGCCCGGAGATGAAGGTTGGTGAATATTCGCCCGGCGGCGGCTGGTATTCGCGCCTGCTCGGCCATTATCTGGGCGGCGAGGGGCAGCTGGTGGGCCTTTACAACAACCCGCTGACCGCCACCGCCGATCCCGCCCGCCAGCAGCGCATCCGTGACATGGCGGCAGGCTTCGGCAAGGAAGTGGCAGGCTACACCGGGCTGCCGGCCGAAAAGTTCAGCGGCATGACGCTGGAGACCATCCCTGCCGACCAGAAGGGCACTTTTGACCGTATTCTGGTGATCCGCGCCCTGCACGGCATCACCCGCGCCGGGATCGCCGATACCGAAATCCGGGCCATGCGCGAATTGCTGAAAGATGACGGGATGATCGGCATCGTCCAGCACCGGGCCAAGGACGATGCGCCCTGGTCCTATGCCAATGGCACCAAGGGCTACCTGAAGCAGCAGGATGTGATCGACTTCATGCGTCTCAATGGGTTCACGCTGGTCGCTGCAAGCGAAGTGAACGCCAATCCGATGGACACCGCCAACCACCCCGAAGGCGTGTGGGAAATGCCGCCGACGCTGGCGACCAAGCGTGAAGACCTGAAGGACAAGGGCGAAAGCGACCGGATGACACTGCTCTTCAAGAAGTCGGCATAATGCTCTAGGGGCGGCGGCATGACCGCACTCACTGTCGCCGCCCTTCAGCTTCCCCTTGGTTCCGAAGACGAGGCCGCCAATATCGCCGCCGTTTCGGCGCTGGTCGAGGAGGCCGCCGCCCAAGGCGCGCAGTTGATCCTGCCGCCGGAATTGTTCAGCGGCCCCTATTTCTGCCGCGAGGAGGACGAGGCGCTATTTGCGCTCGCCCGCCCGACGCTGGAACACCCCAGCGTGATCGCCATGCGCGACCTTGCCGCGCGGCTGAAGGTAACGATCCCCACCAGCTTCTTTGAGCGCGACGGGCATCACTATTACAACACTCTCGCCATGATCGGCCCCGATGGCGCGGTGCAGGGCACCTACCGCAAAAGCCATATCCCCGATGGGCCGGGTTACGAGGAAAAATACTATTTCCGTCCCGGCAATGATGGCTTCAAGGTATGGGATGTGCCGGGTGAGGGCGGAGCGATCGTCAAGATCGGCGTCGGTATCTGCTGGGACCAATGGTATCCCGAATGCGCGCGGGTGATGGCGCTGTTGGGGGCGGAATTGCTGCTCTATCCCACCGCGATCGGTTCCGAACCCTATGATGCCGATCTCGACACCAGCCGCATGTGGCGGCGTGCGATGATTGGCCATGCGGTATCGAACTGCATGCCGGTGGTCGCCGCCAACCGCATCGGTTCCGAAGGCGGGCAGCGCTTTTACGGGCACTCCTTCATCACCGACGAATGGGGCGATTTCCTTGGCGAGTATGGCGCAGGCGAGACCGGCGTGCTGATCGCCCGGCTCGATCTGGCGCAGGCTGCAAAGCACCGCGCAGGCATGGGCTTCTTCCGCGACCGCCGGCCGCAGCTTTACGGGCGGATCGCGCAGGACATCTGAGGCGGTGTCCAGCACCTATCTGATCGCGGTCGGCAGCAACCGGCGGCACCACCGCTTTGGCGCGCCCGAAGCCGTGGTGCGCGCAGCGATGGAGGAATGCGCAAGCCTTGGCACCGTTACAGCGCGCTCGCCCGTCATTGCGACGCCGGCGATGGGCGCGGCGCAGCGCCGCTTTGCCAACGCCGCGCTGGTGCTGGACAGCGACCTTTCCCCCACCGCCCTGCTCGCGGCCTGCAAGCGCACCGAGCGCGAATTCGGGCGGCGCCCCGGTCAGCGCTGGGGCGACCGGGTGCTGGACCTCGACATTATCCTGTGGAGCGGCGGACGCTGGGCCAGCCCCGGCCTCACCATCCCCCACGCAGCCTTTGCGCAGCGGCGGTTTGTGCTGACCCCGGCGTGTACGATTGCCGCCAGTTGGCGCGCTGGTGCGACGGGTTTAACGCTCGCCCACCATCAAGCCCGCTTGACCCGCCCGCGCCCCCTGCCTAGGGGAGCGCCCTTCGCGTGAGCGCACTGCGCCAGCGTTACCCAGGTGGACCCGTAGCTCAGTTGGTAGAGCAACGGACTTTTAATCTGTAGGTCTCGGGTTCGAGCCCCGACGGGTCCACCATTTTTGTTTTCGCACGCCGTCCGGCGCGCGATATCCTCGCTCTCACGGCCTGAAGGCCGCGTCGCTGCGGGCGCCCGGTCGGGCTTGCGGTCGCTGTGCGCCCGTTCCAGCGCCTAGCGAGATGTCGCCGCGAATGGCTGGCTAGCCTTCCTTCTTCCGGTCCAGCCAGCGTGCTGTCTTCACTCCGCCGGTAATCAGGAACGGCACCAGCACCAAGCTTAGCACCACCTTGGCCAGCACCTGACCGATCATCAGATCGGTGATGTCGAACTCGCCGTAAAAGGCCAGCGTGATGAAGATCACCGAATCGACCGCTTGTGACAGCGCCGAAGCAATCGCGCCGCGCACCATCAATCCGATCGTGCTTTCCGCACCTGACCCGCGCAGCCGGTCGAAGATCCAGATATTGAGCAGCAGCGAGGTGATGTAGGACGCCGGGCCCGCCATCCACACCCGCCAGGTCGACCGGTGCACCCGTTCAAACGCGGCAAGATCATCCGGGCGAAAGGCCACCATCTCGGGCGAGGCAGGCAGCGCCAGCACCAGCCACATCAGCACCGCCGACAGCCCCAGCGGGAAGAACCCCCACCACACAATCCGCTTAGCCGCATCGCGCCCGTAAAGCTGGGACAGCGTGCTCGAAATCACCACCAGCAGCAGGAAGGGGAAGATCCCGCTCTCCACGGCCAGACTGGTCGGCCACAGCTGCACCTGCTTGAAGGCGAGCACGCCGGCCAGCACCGTCATGCCGCCATACAGCAAAGTAAACACAAACAGGCCCAGCGGCATGGAGCCCAGCGGATCGGCGGCGGCGGCGGGCGGCTGCGGTTGCGGTGTGGTCATCGCCGGTGTGCTAGCCAGCCCACGGACAAAAGAAAAGCGCCGCCCGCGCACCTGTCACCGGCACCCTTGCTGGCGGGCGGTACGGGCTGCCGCGCGCATCAGGCTTGCAAGTCGGTTCGCAAACTGCCACGCCCGAAGGTGCTGCACGCAGGGCAAGCGCCCCCGCGCGGCACGAAGGTCGGGACGCTTCCAGCCAAATCGAGGGGCATTTGCTGCCGTGAACGAGAGTATCACGTCCATCCTGCTTAGCCTTGCAGGGGTCGCCGCCATTCTGGCGATAGCTTTTGCGCTGTCGAACGGGCGGCGGCGGATCAACCTGCGCGTGGTCGGGTCAGCCTTTGCGCTTCAGGCGATTACCGCCTTGATCGTGCTGCGGACCGAAGCGGGCGTTGCCGTGATCGGCGGTCTGTCGCGCGGGGTGATTGCGCTGCTCGATTTCTCCAAGGTCGGGATCACGTCGGTGTTCGGCCCTATGGAGAACAATCCCTTCGCCAACACCTTCGTAATTGGCGCCTTGCCGGTGATCGTGTTTTTCGCTGCGATTGTTTCGATCCTCTATCACCTCGGCATCATGCAGCGGCTGGTGCGCTGGGTGGGCGGGGCGATCGGGTGGATCACCGGGATCAGCAAGGTCGAGGCGCTGGGCGCGGCGGCCAATATTTTCGTCGGGCAATCGGAAAGCCCGCTGGTGGTGCGGCCCTATCTTGCGGCGCTCTCGCCTGCGGGCCTGTTCACGCTGATGAGCGTGGGGATGGCGGGCGTGGCGGGCACAATCCTTGCCGCCTACGCCAGCTTCATCGGAGAAGAGGCCGTGCCCTTCCTGCTGGCGGCGGCGTTCATGTCGGCGCCCGGCGGCATCCTGATGGCCAAGATCATCATGCCTGACGAGCCGCACAAGCCGGCCGGTTATGAAGGCTCGGTCGCCGCCGCAGCCGTGGCGCGCGCACGCGGCAAGCCCAACACGATGACCGAGGCAACCCGGGTCGTGATGTATGACGAAAACGGCCAGCAGGTCGAATTGCCGCAGGCGCGCATCAGCGCCGTGGGTCCAGCAGCGATCCTTGAAGGCGGGCTCAAGACTGACGAGGTCAGCACGGCGGAAACCTTCGAGGAAGGCCAGCGCCCTGCCAACATCATCGAAGCCGCCGCGCAAGGCACGCAGACCGGGGTCAAGCTGGCGGTGGCCGTCGGCGCGATGGTGATGGTGTTTGTGGCGCTGGTGGCGCTCGCCAACGGGATGCTTGCCGGGATCGGCGGCGGGATCGTGGGCCTTGCCGATGGCATGGGCGCGCCGTTTTCGCCCGAGGCTGCTGCCTGGCTGCAAGGGATCAGTTTCCAGAAACTGCTCGGGTACGTGTTTGCACCGGTGATGTTCCTGATCGGCATTTCGGATTGGAATCAGGCGCAGATTGCCGGCGGATTGTTCGGCACCAAGATCGTGCTCAATGAATTCGTCGCCTTTATCGATCTGGGTGCGATGCAGGGCAATGAACTGACCGCGCGTAGCCGGGCGATCATCACCTTTGCGCTGTGCGGGTTTGCCAATTTCTCGTCCATCGCGATCCAGATGGCGGTGACCGGCGGGCTTGCGCCCAACCAGCGCCCGGTGATTGCCCAACTGGGGCTGAAGGCGCTGGCGGCAGGCAGCCTTGCCAACCTGATGAGCGCGGCGCTGGCCAGCCTGTTCCTGCCTTACTGATCGGCCCTGTCCCCGGCGCGCAGGGCTTGGCAGGGCCGCACAGGCCGGTGTAAGGGCCCGGGCATGACCGACATTGCTTCCGTTTCCCTCGCCCAGCCGCTTGAAACCATCGCCGATGAGTTGGGGCGCAGCTTTGGCGAAAACGGCTTTGCCGTGGTGCGCGATCACGGCATCCCGCAGGATCTGATCGACCGCGCCGAGGCGGCCTCCAAGGCGTTCTTCGCGCTGCCCGATGCGGTCAAGCGTGCCTACAAGATCGACGGCGGCGGCGGCGCGCGCGGGTATACGCCGTTCGGCACCGAAAAGGCCAAGGACGCCGGAGTGTTCGATCTCAAGGAGTTCTGGCATGTGGGCCGCGATTTGCCCGAAGGCCATGCCTTGCGCGAATTCATGGCGCCCAACGTCTGGCCGGCCGAGGTCGAGGATTTCCGCGAAACCATGACCGCGCTGTTCGCAGCCTTCGAGGTTGCCGGTGGCCGCGTGCTCGAAGCGATTGCTCTCCACCTTGGCCGCCCGCGCGATTTCTTCGCGGCGAGCGTTGCGGACGGCAATTCGGTGATGCGGCTGCTGCATTACCCGCCGCTGGAAGAAGGCGCACCCGAAGGGGCGATTCGGGCCGCCGGGCATGAAGACATCAACACCATTACCCTGCTGCTGGGGGCGGAGGAAGCCGGGTTGGAACTGCTTACGCGCGCAGGCGAATGGCACGCGGTCGATGTGCCGCCGGGCGCGCTGGTCATCAATGTTGGCGACATGCTGCAACGCCAGACCAATGGGCGACTGCGTTCGACCACGCACCGGGTGGTCAACCCGCGCGGCGATGCGGCGCGGCGGGCGCGGTATTCCATGCCGTTCTTCCTGCATTTCCGGCCCGATTTCATGATCGAGCCGCTGCCCGAATGCATCGATGCCGGCGCCGCGAATCCGCCGCCCGCACCGATCAGCGCGCATGATTACCTGATGCAGCGCCTGCGCGAGATCAATCTGGTCTGACGGCAGCGTTTCCGGCCGTTTTCGGCTCTCCGGGAAATTCCTTGTCGCCGTTGCTGCGATGCAACACTGGCGGCCAGAACCAACGCAAATCCGACACTTTTGTGGCGTTTGCGGAGACTCCCACTATGGAAACGCCGCGCAGGGGCGTAGCATTTCATCAAACTGTCACAGAACAGTCGCTTTGCCGCAAGCGTTCAGGCCTAGGGCAGGCCGCATCACACGATTTGTCTCTCTCCACCGTTACTCTCTCCATCGTTACAGGGGCTTTCATCCATGAAGCTTAAGTATCTTCTCGCCGCGAGCATCGTCAGCCTTGCCGCGACCACCACCTTTGTTGCCGCGCCCGCTTCGGCGCAGCAGATCGTTACCGATGTCGAAGGCCGCGTGACCGACGAATCGGGCAACCCGCTTGGCGGCGCGACCATCACGGTGACCAACACCAGCACCAATGCCGTGCGCACCACCACCGCCGATAGCCAGGGCAATTTCCGCGTCTCCGCGCTTCCGCCGGGCGGCCCCTACGAAGTGACGGCTGATGTCGATGGCTTCGAAGGCCAGACCGTGCAGGACGTGTATACCGCGCTCGGCCGCCCCACCACTTTCAGCTTCGCGCTCACCCAGACTGCGGCTGGCGCCGAAGACAGCGTCATCATCGTTACCGGCTCGCGCGCCGGTGTGAAGCAGCTGGCGGTCGGTCCGGGCCAGGCGTTCGGCTCGATTGAGCTCGGCGCGTTCCCGTCGATCACCCGCGACATCCGCGACATCATTCGCCTCGACCCGCGCGTCAGCCTTGAATTCAACGGCGGCGAAGGGTTTGACCGTATTTCCTGCCTTGGCGGCAATGACCGCGCCAACACCTTCACGGTCGACGGCATTGTGCAGGCCGACGTGTTCGGTCTGAACGGCACGCCGTTTGCAGCCCGCAACTCGCTGCCCCTGCCGTTCGATGCGGTGGACCAGACCTCGGTTGAATTCGCGCCATTCGACGTGGAATATTCGGACTTCACCGGCTGTCTCATCAACGTGGTGACCAAGGCCGGTAGCAACGAGTTTTCGGGCTCTGCCTTCATCACGTATTTCGATGGCGGGATGCAGAACGACGAAATCACGCTGGCTGACGGCACCACCCGGCCGTTCAACGCCGGCGAAGAAAAGCGCTGGGGCGCCACGCTGTCGGGCCCGATCATCAAGGATCGCCTGTTCTTCAGCTTCGCCTATGAAGAAACCGATCTGGTTGAAGGCGCAGCCTCCTCGCCCTTCGGCTTTGGCGTAGGCAACCCGGAACTGGGCGTCACGGTTGCCGATTTTGAGCGTTTCTCGCGGATTGCCCGCGATGTTTACGGTCAGGAAACCGGCCCGATCGCCACGTCGCTGCCCAACACCAGCGTGCGCTATTTTGGCCGTCTCGATGGCCAGATCAACGATGATCACCGCGTCGTTGTGACCTATCAGCGCCTCGACGAAAGCAAGATCGAAGACGATTCGGGCGCAGCCTTCACCGGCATCAACTCGTTCGAGAACGAAGGCACGATTTCGGATTACTATTCGGCGCAGCTTTATTCGAACTGGAGCGATTCGGTTTCGACCGAACTGCGCATCAGCCGCGCCGACGTGTCGGACGTGCAGGGCCCGCTGGGCTTCGATGAAGCCAACGGCGCCAACCCGGCCACGCGTTTGGTGGTCGGCACGCCCAACCGCACCAGCGGTCAGATCCCCGGCGGTGTGAACGGCCAGCTGTTCTCCGGCCCGGGCTTCTCGCGCGCGCTCAACCAGCTTGATTCGACGGTCGATCAGGCCCGCTTCATCATGAACATCGATGCGGGCGGCGGCCACAACTTCAAGCTGGGCGCGGAATACAACAATCTCGAAGTGTATAACCTGTTCCTGCAGAACGCGACCGGTTCGCTGTACTTCCAGAACCTCGACGATTTTGAGCGCGGCCTGATTACCGGCGGCAATAACACGGCGGTCAACTCCGACCGTCTGGTCGGTAACGAAACCATCGGGGCCGACATCAACGTCCCGCGCGGGGTCGATTTCGACAATGCGGCCGCGCAATTCTCGCGTCAGATCTACTCGTTCTTCGCGCAGGACGATTGGCAGGCGACCGATCAGCTGGCGATCAACGCCGGTGTGCGTGTGCAGCTGTATGACGGTGGTTCGCCGCCGGCCAACCCGCTGTTTGCCCAGCGCTTTGGCTTCAGCAACTCGGTTGGCTTCTCGTCGCTGGATCCGGTGATCCTGCCGCGTCTGTCGGCGACCTATGCATTCGATAACGAAGGCTTCTTCTCGAACACCCGTCTGACCGGCGGCGTCGGCATCTTTGCGGGCGGCGATCCGGTGGTGTTCTTCTCGAACGCGTTCTCGAACACGGGCAACAACTTCGCCACGTCGAACACCAACCTCTGCGCCGCCGGGACATTGCCGCGCGGTCCGGGTGGCAAGGTGAGCGTGCTGGATGCGGCCGGTAACTTCACCGGCGTGCCGCAGTGTCTGACCACGGCCGGCGCAGCGATTGCCGACCGCGGCAATGCAGCGGTCCAGTCGATCGACCCCAACCTCGACATCCCGACCGCCGTGCGCGCCAATATCGGCCTCGCTACGGAATTCGGCACCGAGGGCGGGTTCTTCAGCAACTGGCGTCTGAACCTCGACTACATTTACACGCGCTTCAACGACACGCTGACCGTGGTGGACCTTGTCCAGCAGGTCGATCCGCGTGAGGGCCGCGGTGGCCGGACCGTTGATGGTCGTCCGATCCTGCGCCCGATCGACCCGCTGAACGCAGGTTGCGGGGCCCAGCTGGTTGGCACCGGCGGTAACAACCCGCAGTGGACGGGTCTGAGCCCGGCGTGCTTCAATGCCGGAAACTCGGTGCTGCAGGAGTTCCTCCAGCTCACCAACGGGCCGAGCTTTGAAGCGCATAACGTGTCGGTCATCCTGACCAAGCAGTTCGACGGCGGCATCATCACCGACGGCGGCAGCGTGAACATCAACTTTGGCTATGCCTTCAGCGAAAGCCAGCAGTCGGTGAATGCGCGCGATGCGACCGCGGGTTCGTTCTTCGATGGCACCGCCGCGTTCGATCCGCAGAATGTCGGCGTGTCGCAGTCGGGCTTCGAGACGAAGCACAACTTCACGCTGGCGATGAACTTTGCCGAAGAGTTCATCGATGACTACAAGACCAGCCTGGGTCTGTTCTTCCGTGCCTCGGAAGGCCGTCCGTACAGCCTGACCTTCAACACACCGGCACGGGGCACTACCCCGCCGTTCAACACGGCACAGTCAGTCCAGTTCTTCCGGGGCAACTCGTCGGCGGAAGAAAATGTACTGGCGTACATCCCGACCGGCGTAAATGATCCCAACCTGTCGCCCTTGAGCAATCAGGCGGCGGTTCTGGCCTTCCTCGATGCGCTGGAGAATGGCGTGCCGCTGCCCAACAGCAACGTGCGCCAGCAGCTGGATTGCGATTTCACGCCGGGTCAGACGGTCAACCGCAACACCTGCCGCAATGACTGGATCTTCGATCTTGACCTGCGGATCAGCCAGGAACTGCCGTTCCTCGGCAAGCTGACGGGTGTGAAGAATGACCGGATCGAGCTGTTTGCCGACGTCGTCAACGTGCTCAACCTGGTCGATGCGACCTGGAACAACGTGAACACGCTGGGCGGAGCTGATGGCCGCGTGGCGCTGATCCAGGGTGGCTATGATGCGCAGGGCCGTTACGTGCTGGCCAACTTCCAGGCGGCCGGTCCGCAAGGCCAGCCAGGCAATGGCGGTTTCGCTGAAACCGTGGCGCAGGCTTCGGCATGGCGCGTTCAGGTCGGTGCGCGCTACGAGTTCTAATTCGTAACCACGCTGATCTTACCCATGAGCGGCGGGGCCTTCGGGCTCCGCCGTTTGTGTTTGGGGCAAGGGGGCGGCGCGGCAAGGCAGGCACGCGCGGGGCAGGCGTTGCCGTGAAAAGCGCCAGATCGGCGCCCAGATCAGCGTAACGTGCTGCTGCTGGTTGGCTTTGCGCCATTTGCGCCCGCCCTTTCGGCCGCGTTCAGCAGGGCGTGCACCAGATTGCTGCGCAGCGCGCCGGGGGCACCGGTCACCAAGGCACGCTCCAGCGCGGCGGCGGCTTCTCCCAAGGGCGCTTCGCCGAACATCGCGGCAGTTCCGCCAACCTTGTGCAGCAGGCGGGTGAGGCTGTCGCATTGGCCCAGCGGCGGCGCGCTGGCAGCGGTCAGCCAGCCTTCGTCCAGCGCCACTTGCACGGCATCGACCATTTCCTGCCGCCGCCCGTGCCAGCGCGCCACCAGCCGGGGCGACCGGGCCAAGGCCGATGCGCGCGCGGTGGGGGGCGATGGCGCGCGGTGGGGAGCGGCTGCGGCGGCCTGATCGGCCTCGACAATCCGCGTCGGCAACCAGCGTTGCAACGCACGGGCCAGCTGGGCGAACACCACCGGCTTGGCCAGATGCCCCTGCATCCCGGCGGCCCGCGCGGCGGCGACATCTTCGGCAAAGGCATTGGCGGTGAGTGCGATCACCGGCAGCAGTTCCGGCCCAATCCCTTCGGCCCGGATCGCCTGGGTCGCGGCCAATCCGTCGCAATCGGGCATCTGGATGTCCATCAGCACCAGATCATAGGGCCTGCCGCGCATGACCTGATCGATCACCATGGCAATCGCCTCGTTCCCGTCATGCGCCACGGCGACCTCCTGCCCGCAGCGTTCCAGCATCTCGCTCACCAGCAGCCGGTTGATGTCATGATCTTCGACCAGCAGGATCCGCGAGGGGGCAAGCGGCTGCGGCGGCATATCGTCGGCGTGGGTGCGCCCCGGCAGCGGCGGTTCGGGCGTCGGCGGAGCCAGCGTCGCAGGCAGCACCAGCGTAAAGCGCGACCCTTCGCCCGGCGTGCTTTCGACCGCGATCTGCCCGCCCAGCAACGCAGCCAGCTGGCGGCTGATCGACAGGCCCAGCCCCGTTCCGCCAAACCGCCGCGCGGTATCAGCCTGCCCTTGCGTGAAGGGGTGGAAGATCGTTTCAAGCTGGAGCGGGCTGATCCCGATCCCGCTATCGGCCACGGTGATTTTAACCGATTGCCAGCTGATCCGGTAACTGACCGTGATATGCCCGGCTTCGGTAAACTTGACCGCGTTGCTCAGCAGATTGAGCAGGATCTGGCGCAGTCGCAGGCCATCTGTCAGCACCCACGGCACGGACATGCGGGCGTCGGCGGCGTCATCACTGTTTTCGTTGACGAGCTCGAATCGCAGACCCTTGCGTTCGATCGCCGGGCGATGCAGCGCCGCGCATTCGGTCAGGCAGGCGGTGATATCCACCGGCGCACGGTCGATGGCGAATTGCCCGCTTTCAATCCTGCTGAGGTCGAGCACATCGTTGAGCAGCATCATCATGGATCGGCCCGATTGCACGATCAGTTCGGCAAACCGGCGCTGGTCGCCTTCAAGCTCACCCTGAAGCATCAGTTCGGCAAAACCCAGCACACCGTTCATCGGGGTGCGGATCTCATGGCTCATATTGGCGAGGAATTCCGACTTTGCGCGCGCCGCGTTTTCGGCGCTGCGCCGGGCGCGGGTCAGCAGCAGTTCCAGCTCCACCCGCTCGGTCACGTCCCGCGCGGCGACCACGACGCCCTCGGGCGCGCCGGTATCGGGGTTGCGCATGACAGCGCAGTCGGCCTCGACGAAGACCGGCGCGCCATCGCCATCATCGGCAAAGCGGCGATAGGTCACCCGCTCACGCTCGCTGGTGCCGCTCAACAACCGCTCCATCGCTTGCACCGTGCGGTCAAGCGAATCGGGATGCATGCGCGCAGTGGCATGGCGGCCGACATAGGTTTCCGGCGGCACGCCCAAAACCTCGCGCACCGAGCGCGAGGCGTAGGTGCATATTCCCGCCAGATCGTAACGCAGGATCGCATCGCTGATGTTTTCGGCGAGCAAATCGACCTCGCGCTTGCCCGCTTCCAGCCGCGCCATCATCCGGTCACGCCCGGCAAGGATCGCGGCCACTGGCAGTCCGGTCAGGAAATTGGCGGCGACAAAGGCTTGCAGCAGATGCAGTTGCGCAATGCCGCCGCCGCTTGCCGCAGCGATCGGGCCATGCCCGGCAAAGGTCATGAACCCGGCGACCAGCGCCACCCCCGCCACATTCAGCGCGCTGCCCAGGCTGCCCAGCCGGAAG
Organism: Porphyrobacter sp. TH134; assembly: GCF_002855495.1. Lineage (GTDB taxonomy): Bacteria > Pseudomonadota > Alphaproteobacteria > Sphingomonadales > Sphingomonadaceae > Erythrobacter. The sequence goes on along the minus strand of NZ_PKRO01000020.1, from coordinate 21,015 downwards.
GCATGCAGCAGCGTGATCGGCTGGATCAGGAACACCAGCGGATAGTGGGTCTGGTTGAACACCAGCGAAGCGCAAGCCACCCCGCCGCTGAGCAGGGCGATGCTTTCCAGCGGCCGGGCCGGAGCGGCAGGCATCAGCCCGCGTGCGCGGTCGATCACCAGCAGGGCAACCGGCACGATCAGCACCATCGCCATGCTGTCTGTCAGAAACCAGGCCATCGCCCCGGCGCGCAGCTCTGCCAGCGTATCTCCCATGGCAGGCGCGGTCAGCGTCGCGGAGATCAGCGGTCCGATCAGCCCGCCAGCCCAGACGAAGCGGGCAAGATCGCCGAGGCGGGTCATATCCGGCTGCCCGCGCCCCGCCATCGTGGTGCCAGCTTTTCTGGTGAGCGCGAGAACCGCCACAATTTCAGCGATATTGGCAAACGAGAACAACATGGCGATGGAGTTGGGCAATTGCTGCACACCATTGGCAGCAAGGCTGGCGGCAAAACAGGCGAGCAGCAGCGGCACCTCATTGCGCAGCCGGGCGCGTAGCAGCAGTGCGACCAGGCAGGCATTCGGCAGCCAGATCGGGCTGACAGTATCGTCGGCATGGGTCAGCAGCAGGCTGAGCACAGCGAGCGCCAGATAGGCTGCGGCCCCAAGCAGGGCGGCGATCAGGCTTGCCCGGTCGAGCGGGCCCGCAGCGATCCCGCATCGTTCCAGCCAGCGTTCAAACCGCGATAGCCGCACGGGCCCACTGGCCGCGTCATCGATGACGAAGCCTGCCAAAGCCTCCGGCTTCATGGTGCTGCCGGGCTGCTTTTGATCCGTGTGTGCTTGATCACTCCGGTCCATCGCCAATTGTTGCAAGATTGATATAACAGCTGCCGGCCGTTTGCCGGGGCAAGTGCATCCGGATCGGATCAATCGCAGAGCGGGATGACAGGCATGGCGCCCAACCGAAGCTTCCAATCGCGCCCGCGGCGGCTCAGCTGGCCGTTGATCGCCGGGATTGCGGCGCTGCATCTGGCGGCGCTTTACGGGCTGGCACGCGCGCTTGCCCCCGACATGACGGGCGCGGTCGTGCGGGAGGCACTGGCGGCTTTTGCGTTGACGCCTGAGGCGCCGCCGCCTCCTGCGCCGCCGCCGCCGCAGAACCAGTCGGAACCGGATGAAGGGGCGCAAGGTGCACCGGGGCGCAAGGCGTCGGCGCAGCCTGTCACCAGCCCGCCGCCCCGGGTGCGGGTGAAGCAGGATGACCCGCGCCCGCAAGCCGCATCCACCGGCACCGCCAGCAATTCGGGCGCGGCTGCGGCGGGCGAGGGCACCGGGGCGGCGGGCACCGGCTTTGGCACGGGCAGCGGCAATAGCGGGGCCGGGCGCGGCGGGATCGCTGTCAGCAAGCCCGTTCATATTTCGGGCCGGATCGACAACGCCCGCGATTTTCCCGTGCCCGCTGGGGGCCGTGCGGCCCGGCGCGGAACGCAGGTGATCGTCCGCGTGACCGTGGGCACTGATGGGCGCGCGCGCGATTGCGCGGTGATCCGCCCCAGCCCCGATCCCGAGGCCGACCGGATCACCTGCCAGCTGATCGAGAGCCGTCTTGGCTTCCGGCCTGCCACTGATGCGTCCGGCAATCCCGTTGCGGCCCCGTTCTATTGGCGCCAGCAATGGTTCTGACCGGCGCGGTGCCAATTATTCGCCAGATCAGACTCGTTTCGCGGACGCTTGCTGATATAGCGTCGCCGCGAATAAGGGGGTTTACGTGACTGCGATCCATCCGGTCATCTTGTGCGGCGGCAGCGGGACACGGCTGTGGCCGGTGAGCCGCAGGGCGGTGCCCAAACCGTTTCTGCCGCTGGTCGGTGACGAGACCCTGTTTGAACAGGCGCTCAGCCGGGTGGCTGGCGATGATCGCTTTGCCGCGCCGATGGTGGTGGCCGGGGCAGATCATGCTGATCTTATTCGGGCGCAGTTGGGCGATCTTCCCGGTGCGCGGCTGGTGATTGAACCGGTGGCGCGCAACACCGCGCCCGCCATCGCTCTTGCCGCTGCCTTGCTGCCGGCCGATGCCGTGATGCTGGTCTGCCCGAGCGATCATCACATCGCCGACAGCGCTGCCTTTCGCGCCGCTGCGCTGGCCGCCGCGGCGCTGGCGCGCGACGATTACCTTGTCAGCTTTGGCATCGCGGCTGACCGGCCCGAAACCGGCTATGGCTACCTCAGACGGGGCGAACCGCTCGCGGGGGGCTTTGCCATTCGCCAGTTTGTGGAAAAGCCCGACCTTGCCCGCGCCAAGGCCTATCTGGCGACCGGCGAGTATAGCTGGAATGGCGGGATCTTCGCGTTCCGCGCAGGGCACTTGCTGGCTGAGCTCGCAGCCTATCGCCCGGCCATGGCGGAGCTGGTCGCCGAAGCGGTTGCCGGCGGCGCGTCCGAAGGCGGGTGCTTCCACCCGGCCGCAGCGCCGTTTGCCGCGATCGCGGGGGATTCCATCGATTATGCGGTCATGGAAAACACCGCCCGCGCCGCTATGGTGCCAGCGGACATGGGCTGGTCCGACATCGGCAATTGGGCGGCCTTGGCCGATGCGCTGACCCACCAAGCCGACGCCGACGGCAATATCGTTCGGGCAGGCGCTGCCGATCTTGCGGAATGCAGCGGCGTCTTCGCCATGACCGATGGCCCGCGCATTTCCGCTGTTGGCCTCACCGATATCTGCATCATCGTGTCGGGCGACGAGGTGCTGGTGACCACGCGGGCGGGCGCGCAGGCGGTGGGCAAGCTGCCCGGAGCCACCCACCAATGAACGCCGGCCCGTCCCCGGTCCGTCAGCTGCCCACGCGGCTGGTCGACAAGGTCTGGGGGCGCGATGTCCTGCCTGCGCCATTCTGCGCGCCGTCCGGTGTGCGGATCGGGGAAATCTGGTTCGAGCCGCCGCCTGAAGTGCCGCAGGTGCTGGTGAAGTACCTGTTCACCAGCGAGAAGCTGTCGGTGCAGGTGCATCCGTCTGATGCCAACGCGCTCCCCGGTGAAGCGGGCAAGGAAGAATGCTGGCTGGTGCTCGACGCGCAGGCAGACGCCCGCCTGGCCATTGGCTTTGAGCGTGCTGTCACACCCGGCGAGATCGCCGCGGCCGCGCGTGATGGCACCATCGAAAGCCTGCTCACCTGGCATCCGGCGCGGGCGGGCGATCTGTTTTATCTGCCGGCCGGCACAGTCCACGCGATTGGCCCGGGCCTGTCGATTGTCGAAGTGCAGCAGGCCAGCGATACGACGTTTCGCCTGTATGACTATGGCCGCCCGCGCGAACTGCATCTGGAGCGCGCGCTGGCGGTGGCTGATGGCGCGCCTTATGCCGCAGCGCACCGCCGTTCGATTGCCAGCGGACAGGTGCTGGTCGATGGCCCGCATTTCCGGCTCGACCGGGTGGTGGGCGCGCCCGATGCGGCCACGCTGTCCGCCTATTCGGGCGCGCTGCTGGCCCTGCCGCTGGCGGGCGAAGTGGCAGCCAGGGACGGATCGGCCCGCGCCGTGGCCGGGGAATGCCTTGTCGCAGACAGCCTTGGCAGCCTCGATTTCAGCGGGGCAGGCGTGACCTTGTTGACGCGTCACCTTTAGGCGTCACGCGCCGGTGAGCAGCCGCTCGATCTCGGTCATGCCGTAAGGCTTGCGCAGCACCGCATCCGCGCCCAGCCGCGAAAAACTGCCAGCGCCTTCGGCGTAGCCTGTCGCCAGCACAAAGCGCACGCCCGCCGCGCGCAAGGCCTCGGCGATCGGTTCGGAGGATTCGCCGCCGAGGTTAAAGTCGATGATCGCGAAATCCGGCGGGCTTTCGGCAATCGCGGCCAGCGCGCCGGCGACCGAGCTTTCCAGCCGCACGTCGCCCACGCCGAGCCGTTTGAGGTTTTCTTCGGTATCGAGCGCGATGATGATGCTGTCTTCCACCACCAGCACGCGGGCAGGCTGGAGCGGAGCGGGCGGTTCGTGCTGCGGTGCGGGTACCGGGCGCGCTGCGATGGGCTGGGAAAGTGGTGGCCCGGCATCAGTGAGATAGCGCGCAGGGACAAGGAAATCTGCCTCCACCCCTGCCAGCTTGTAGCGCACATCAGCCTCGCCCTGCAGATCATGCGGAACCGACCGGGTGATGATGGCCGAACCAAAGCCCGCCCGTGTCGGGGCTGTGACCGGCGGACCGCCGACCTCGCGCCAGTGCAACGCCAGATCGCCAAAGGCCGTGCGCGCCAGCTCCACCGCGACGCTGCCGGCCGGCGCGGAAAGGCTGCCGTATTTGGCTGAGTTGGTGGCGAGTTCGTGCACCACCAGCGCCAGAATGGTGTAAGCCTCCGGTGCGATCAGAACATCGTCGCCGGTCAGACGAAAGCGGGGGCGATCAGCGCTGCCATAGGGTGCCAGCTCTGCCTCGATCAGCCGGGTCAGGCTGGCCGGGCCCCAGTTCTTGGCGGTGATGTTTTCATGCGCTGTCGCCAGCGCGGCGATACGCCCGCCGATGATCGCGGCAAATCCCGGCACGCTCAGCGCCTCGGCCTGTGATTGCGATACCAGCGCGCGGATCAGGCCGAGGATATTGCGAACGCGGTGATTGAGCTCGGCAATCAGCAAGTCTTGCTGCGCGGCGGCGCGGGCGCGCTCGCGGGTCAGATCCTCGCTCATCCGCAGGATCACCTCGATCAGCGTGCGGCGCAGGCGGGCGGCGATTTCGCATTCATCGGCGCTCCAATCGGCGCTGTGGCCGCGCACGGTTTCCTGCCATGCGGCAAAGCTGGAGCGGGGCTGGAGGGGTTCGCCCGGAGCGGCGACGGCCTTGGCAGGATCGCCCGCCCACTGGATCACCCGGTCGAGTGGACGGCGCCACAGCACCAGCGAATCGCGCGTACCCCGCGCCAGCGGCAGCACCAGCGCGCCCGCGGCGCGGCCGGCAAAGCTGGCAGCTTCGGGAAGCTGGTCGGCCAGCCGCGTGCTGGCATGGGTGGCACCGCCGAGGGTGCTGGCCAGCAGCGGGGCGATGGCGCGAAACTCTGCCTCATCGGGCGCTGCGCCGCTGGCCCGATATTCGCCATCGGCAAACAGGGATATGCCGTCGTGGGGAACAGCCTCGCGCAGCAGTTCTTCGATCAGCGGCAGGCTGTCGGCCAGCGTCACGCCGCCGACCAGCCGCACCAGCAGCCGGTCGTTCAATTGCCGCGCCCGTTCGCGCAAGGCTTCGGCCTGCGCGACCAGAATGCGGTCGAGCATCAGCGAGAAGGTCTGGCTCAGCAATTCGGCCACTGTCCGCAGCGAGTAGGGCGGCAAGCGGCTGCTGCGATGGTGGCACGAAATCATGCCCCACAAGCGGTCGTGCCGCACGATCGCAATCGCCAGGCTCGCGCCCACGCCCATGTTGCGCATGTAGGCCAAGTGCATCTTCGAGTGCGAACGCAGCATCGACATCGACAGATCAAGCGGCGCGTCGTCGGGGCCGGTGGCAGGGAGGATGGGGACCGGCTCCGAATCCATGTCGGCGATGATGCGGAAGCGGTTGCGGCGGAACAGCTCGCGGGCCTGCTGGGGAATATCGGCCGCAGGATAACGCAGGCCTTTGAGCGGCTCCATCGCCTGATCGCGGTCCTCGGCGATCACTTCGCCGCTTTCGTCGGCATGAAACCGGTAGATCATCACCCGGTCATAACCGGTCATCTGGCGCACCAGCCGCGCTGCGGTATCGCACAGGGCAGCCACCGTGGCGGCCTGTTCAAGCTGCGCAATCACGGGCACGATCATGCTGACATGGTCGGCAAAATCATTGCGGGCATGATGTTCAAACTCGATCACCCGCAGCCCGCAGCTGATATGCACCGCACAGTCGAAAAAGTGGCCTTTGCCCGTTAAATCAATGCCAAAGCGCCGTTCTTGCGTGTCGGTTCCGGCAAGATTGGCAAGCGCTTGCAGCAACGTGCCGAGCGCGGGGGCGGCGATGATCCGGGCGAGCGGCGTGCCGGGCGCAGGGGTTTGGGCCAGCCCCAGCAGATCGGCGACATTCGCCGATGCATGCGCCACCAGCCCATCTTCGCCCGCTGCGATCAGGCCGCCAAAGCTTTGGACAGCGGCAATATGGTGGATGGCCTCGCGGTCGCATTCGGTCAGCGTATCGGTGCGCTGCTGATAGTTCACGATGCCAGGCTTTCGCGGATGGTGTCAGCACCCTGCTTGGCATCGGTTGCGGCCAGAAAATGCGCGAATACGGCTTCGGCGGCATGGGCTGCACCGGCGGCTTCTTCCGGCGCGGCGGGTTGATCGATCCGGGCGCGCAGGGCCTGCCAGAAGGCCATCATCGCGGCGTCTTCAAGGAATGCGGCGGGCCATGCGCCGCCGCCGATCCGGGCGACCTGCCGGGCAATGGCGCGGTTGCCGAGCGCCGAGCCCGCCAGCACCCAGGCGGTGCCCAGCGCAGCGCCTGCCGGAGATCTGCCGCCGGGGTCAAGGGCGGTCTGGCGGGGATCAAACGGGGCGCAAGCAGGGGGCAAGCCCATGCCCAAAGCGGTCAGATCAGCGGCCAGCAGGGGGGTTTGCACCGGCGGTGTCAGATCGGCGGGCGCATGGTCGGCCAGCCACGTTTCCAGCGGCGCGCGTGCGGCATGTTGCAACGCAAGGAAGCGGGCATAATCGCTGCGGGTCTGCCAGCCGCTGGCGGCCTGCATGGCATGGTCGAGCAGATCGTGCGCCGCCATGGTGGCGCTGCGCAGGTGATCGCGCAATGTCGCGCTTGCCCCTGCCTGATGCTTCCCCGGCGTCATGTGATCCGCCCTTCCTGCCCGATTCGGCGATTCAGCCGAATTGCCGCCTTATCCTCGGGTTACAGCCGGAGTGTAAGATGAATTAGGCAAAAGTGTATGTCCAAATATTATGACATACGGGCAGGGGCTTGGCAATTGCGAACCGGCAGCCGCGCGGCTGTCATCAGGGGGCGAGCAGGCGGCCGCCTTCCTTCTTGACCGCTGCCTCCAAGGGGCCGCGCATCAGGCCCAGCAGCAGCGGCAGATCCATTTCGATCACGACGTCATTGTCGCGCACCTCAACCCCGCCGGGAATGGTCTGCCCGACCACCTCAGCGGTGATCGTCATGCGGTCTTCGCTCGGCCAGGTGGTGGTGACCTTGGCGAGGCCCGGCGGAAAGAACCCCGCGATTTCATCGGCATGGGCCCGCATCCGGCGGCGCACTTCATCCTTGGTCAGATCATGGGGCAGGGTCACGCGCATGGCTCAGCGCTCCTTGGGCTGGGGTGCAGCGGCGAAATCTGGCAGGGGCACGCCGGTATCGGGTTGGCGCCTATCCTCCAGCGCTTCGGCCCCGCCATAGCGGTATTCGAGATAGCGGCTCTTGATCGCCAGATCATCGAGCGCGCCTTCGGCCAGCCGCCGGGTCACCCGGTCAACCTCGCCGGACAGCTTTTCGAGGCTTTCGGTCAGGCGCTGGTCGGCGGTCTTGCCCGCGTGCTCCTCTGTGCGCAGGTGGGCCGGGATCTTGCGATAATTCTCGATCGTCTCGGGGATGTACTCGCCCACCAGCTCGCGTACCTCCGCCATCGCCGGTTCGTTGTCCCCGAGGCCCTTCAGTTGCAGTCCGAGCGCATCGAGCTGCACCCCGAGCCGGTCAATCAGCGCCTGCGCGGGCGGGGGCAATGCGGGGCGCTGCGCTTCTAGCCAGATTTCGGTGCGCGCGACCATGCCCTGCGGATTGCCCTGCTTCAGTTCAGCGCGCTGCGGAACCTTCACCTTCCCGGTCGCCGCGAACATGGCGAAGATGAACGCGGTGAGCGCGACGACAGTCATCACTCCCCAGAAACCGATCCCGCCGATGATCGCTCCGGTGATGCCGGCCCCCACATACAGCGCGAACACGGCAATCGCGATGTTGCGGACCTTTTTCAGCAACGCCTTGGTCTTCAGCTCGGCCGAAGCCTTGCCGATGCTTGCCCTGCGCGGCGCGGGGCGGTGCGTTCCGCCCTCGCGCTGCACGGCAAGGCTGGTCTTGGCCTCGCGCAGGATGCGGTCGCTGTCGCGGGTGCTGTCTGCCATCACTTATCCAGTGCGAGCAGCGAGGGCGTTTGCGCAGCGACCTTGGCCTGCGCCTGCGCCTGACCTTCGGCGCGGGCGATATAGCCCTTCGACCGCTCGACCTCGCTGGTCAGCACATTGACCGTCTGCTTCATCGAATCCAATGCACGCACCTTGAAGGCGTCGACCTCGTCCATCGTGTCATAGATGTTCTGGAAGGCGCGTTGCAGGGTTTCCAGCGGGATTGTGCTGGACGCTGCCTGTTCATGGATCTGCGCGGTCTGTTCGCGCAGCAGCGTGCTGGTGGAATCGATGATGTCAGCCGTGGTCTTGTTGAGCGCCGTGATCTGGCCGAGCACAAGCCGCTGGTTGGTCATCGCCTGCGCCACCGTCACCGCCGTGCGCAGCGCACCGACGGTGGTGGTGCTGGCGCGGTCAACGCCCTTCACCAGTTCGACATTGTTCTTCTTCACCAGATCGAGCGCGAGGTAGCCCTGCACGCTCACCGCCATCTGGGTCAGCAAATCCTGCGTGCGCTGGCGGACATAGAACAGCGCGCTTTCCCGCAGCGCCTTGGCCTTCGCCGGATCGGAGCTGTCGAGTTCCAGCGCCTTGGCTTCCAGCCGCGTGTCCAGCGTCTTGGCGATGTGGATCATCTGCTCCAGCTCGCCCATCGCGGCCCACAGCTTTTGCCGTTCGGTATCAATCGCGGCATTATCGAGATGCAGTTCCTTTTTGCCGCTTTCCAGCCGCTGGAGGATCGAGGCGATATGCCCCTGCGCCGAGGTATAGCTGTCGAAGTAGTTCTTGATCTTGTTGCCGAAGGGAATGATCCCGAGGATCTTGCGCGGGCCTGACAGCTTGCCTTGCCGGCCCGGATCCAGGTCTTCTACCGTGCGGCGCAGTTCGGCCAGGTCCTTGCCCACGGTGCCATCGCCATCCATCGCGCGCACTGGACGGTCGAGGAAACGGTTCGACATGGCGGCCGCGGCGCGGATCTGTTCCTGCCCCATGCGGGTGATCTGATCGACCTTTTCGCCGAACTGGGGCGAATTGGCATCCACTGTCACCAACTCGTTCACGAAGGCATCGACCTTGGTGTCGAGCTTGGACTTCTGCTCGGCCGACACCGGCACAAGGCCTGCCGCCTGCTCGGGCGCGACCACCGGCACCGGATCGGGCGGCGTGAGCGAAAACGCATTGGCGGTCACGGTCTGGGTTTCGGTGCTCATGCCTTGTCTCGTGCTCCCTGAGGCTGGCCGCAGCGCGCGCGGTCACCCTTGCTGTATTAGTGATCTAAAACACGCCTTTCAAGCTGGCGCGCATGCTACGCCGGTAAGGGGCATTTCGTCCATGCGCGGCGTGCATGGCTTGGCAACCTGCTGCAAGCCGGGCTATCGCCGCCATAACAGACGATTGGGCGAGGGCTTGCGCGGATGAACGAAACCACCAAAACCGCATCCCTGCGGTCCGCGCTGGACGAATTGCGCAGCTGGTGGGCCGTCAATGTCATCGGGCAGGTCGATCAGATCGAAGTGACCGAACGCCGCCGCGAAGAGGGCAAGCTGTCCGAACATTATCTGTTCATGACAGTGATGAGCGGGGGGATCGCGATCCTTGGCCTGCTGCTGTCTTCGCCTGCGGTCGTGATTGGGGCGATGCTGCTGTCGCCGCTGATGGGGCCGATCATGGGCCTTGGCTTTGCGCTGGCGATTGGCGACTGGAACTGGCTCAAGCAATCCATCCGCACGTTGCTGATCGGCAGCGTGATGGCCGTGCTGCTGTGTGCGTGCCTCGTGTTTCTGTCCCCGATCCAGACTGTCACCAGCGAAATCGCGGCGCGCACCCGGCCCAATCTGTTCGATCTGTTTGTCGCGCTGTTTTCGGCGCTGGCGGGCGCCTATGCGATGATCCGCGGGCGCGAGGGCGCGATTGTCGGCGTGGCGATCGCGACTGCGCTGATGCCGCCGCTCGCAGTGGTAGGCTTTGGGTTGGCGACGTGGAACTGGCCGGTGTTTTCGGGCGCGCTGCTGCTGTTTGTGACCAACTTCATCACTATCGCGCTGACGGCCTTCGGGATGGCGAAGCTCTATGGCTTTCGCAATGCCTTGAGCGCGCGCAACACCATGTTCCAGAACATCGCGGTGGCGACGGTGTTTGTAGCACTCGCCGTGCCGCTCGCCTTTTCGCTGCAACGGATCGCGTGGGAGACCAATGCCCAGCGCATCGTGCGTACGGAAATCCGCGACCAGTTCGACGGCCGCTCGCAGCTTGATCTGCTGGAGATCGATTTTGCCGCCGCGCCGGTCGGGATCCATGCGGTGGTGTTCACGCCGGTGCTGCGTCCGGGGGTCGAGGCGGGGCTATCGGCGGCGTTGTCGCAGCGGCTGGGTGAGGAGGTGCGGCTCGATCTGGTGCAATACGAGGTGGGCACGAATGATTCGGCGGCGGAACGCGCGCAGCTTTCTTCCGCCCGTGCCCGCGAAGAGCGTGAGGCATCCGCCCGCATTCAAGCGCTGGCCGTGCGGCTGGCGCTGGCGGCCGGTGTCGCTTCGGAGGATGTGCTGATCGACGAAGCCCGCCGCCGCGCGCTGGTGCGGGCCAAGCGATTGGAAGGCGCCAGCCTTGCGACCTACCGGGCGCTGGAATTGCGCATTGCAGGCAGCGAGCCTGACTGGACCATCGAACTGATCCCGCCTGCGATGCCACTTGATGCCACGATTGCGGTGGAGGATGGCGAACCAGACGCAGGCTCGGTCAGCCTCGTGCAATGGGCGGCGCTCAGGCTGGATCGCGGCGTTGTGCTGACAGGGCCTTCAACCGAGGCAGAGGCGGCAGCGGAGGCCTTGCGCGAGGCAGGCGTGGCGGTGGAAGTACGCGCAGGCGGAGCGCCGCTGCGAGCCGGGTGGGCGGTGCAGGAGGAGTAGGGGCGCCCGCTTTGGCGGGGTCTCCGCCAAAAAGCGGAAGTTCGGGAAGCGACCCCGAAGTGGACGTTCCCCTTTTCGTCGCCCCGTGCTTGACACGGGGCTTGGCTACTTCTGCTCAGGTAGTGGTTTGCCATGATGTAGACCCAGCCACCCTGCTCCATACACCGCGTATCGCGCCAACGCCGACGGAAGAAAAGCCAAGCCCCGTGTCAAGCACGGGGCGACGATGAAGTGAGGCGGAAGCTTTCCACCCACGTCCGGCCATGAACGCCCTTGAATGCGTGCGTCAAAAGCGGACGCGGGTGCCTGCCTTACGCCGCCAGATCAATCGGCACGATTTCGCCCGCCAGATACAACTTCTTCGCCTTGGCGCGGCTGAGTTTGCCCGATGACGTACGCGGCAAGGTGCGCGGCGGTACCAGTTCGACGATGCAGCTCATGCCCGTGACCGAGCGCACCTTGTCCGCGATCTGGTCGCGCAGCTTCACGCGCTCTTCGGGATCGCTGACCTTGCAATGCACCAGCACCGCGGGCGCTTCTTCGCCGTTTTCCATTTCGATGGAGAACGCTGCGATGTCGCCGTGGTTGAAACCGGGCAGCTGTTCCACCGCCCACTCGATATCCTGCGGCCAGTGGTTCTTGCCATTGATGATGATCATGTCCTTCGCCCGGCCGACGATGAACAGATAGCCCTTGGCGGTGTAGCCCATGTCTCCGGTGTCGAGCCAACCATCGACCAAGCAGTCGCTGGTGGCTTCCTCGTTGCGGAAGTAGGAGTGCATCACGCTCGGCCCGCGGCACCACACCTTGCCGATCTGGTGATCGGCGCGGCTCTCACCGTTCTCGCCGCGGATCGCGACGTCCATGTCGGGCAGCGGCTTGCCGCAGTTGACGATGGCGCGGTAGCGGGCCGGGCGCGACAGATCGCGCGGGGCGCCCGACAGACGCTCTTCCTCGACCAGTTCGACCCGGATGCCTTCGCCCGGCGGCATCACCGTCACCGCCAGCACGGCTTCGGCAAGGCCATAGGACGGGGTGAAGCTCGAGGCCTTGAAGCCGGCTTCCGCAAAGGCGTTGACGAAGTTCTGCATCACGTCCGGCCGGATCATGTCCGCGCCGTTGCCGGCGATGCGCCAGCGCGATAGGTCGAAGCGTTCGGCCACGTGGCTCTGGCTCGAAATGCGGCGCGCGCAAATGTCGTAGCCGAAGGTGGGGGAATAGGAGAGCGTGTTGCCCGGATTGCGGCTGATCATATCGAGCCACGCCAGCGGGCGGCGCGCGAAGGCGTCGGGCTTCAAATAATCGCCCGACACCTGATTGGCGATCAGCGACAACAGGCAGCCGACCAGCCCCATGTCGTGATACCACGGCAGCCAGCTGACGCAGCGGTCATTCGCGCCAAGCTCCATTGTGGTCGAATGGCCGTAGAGATTGTGGAGCAGCGCCCGGTGCGTCACCGCTACCCCGGTGGGAAAACGGGTCGAGCCGGAGGAATATTGCAGGTAGCAGATATCGTCCGGGCTGGCCTGCGGCAGGTCGCAATCGGGGGCGGGGCGCAGCGCGAAGTCCTGCCAGCTTTCTGCCGGGCAACCCTGCCGGGCAGCGGCCGCGGCGGCCATCTCGGCGATTTCTTCGGGGTAGAGGAGCAGCTTCGGGTCTGAACTTTGCAGCTGCACCGCCAGTTGGTCGATAAAGCTTTCCTTGCCGCCAAAACTGGTCGGCAGCGGCAGCGGCACCGGCCATGCGCCGACATAGACACAGGCGCAGAACAAGGCCGCGAAATCGGGGCCGGTCTCGGCGATCAGGGCGACGCGGTCCTGCTTGCCGATCCCGGCAGCGAACAGCCGGCGGGCCATGACCAGCGCATCTTCGCGCATCTGCGAATAGGGATAGACCCGCGCCAATTCCCCGCGCATGTCATGGAAATTGAGCCCCTTCAGGCTCTGCGCAGCATAGTCGATCGCGTCGTTGAAGGTTGCAAATTGCGCACGAATCCGCGGCAGGTCGCAATCATTCGGCGTCGGCGTCAGAACGGCCTCGGTCATATTATTCAACGATACCCGTAAGTTGCGGCGCGGTTCATGGTGGTGGCCCTTCCGCGCTCTGGCATAACCCCGTGATGCCGGGCATAGTCCGGCCGTGTCCAATGCACCGCATTTGATAAGGAAAGTGGCACGAATAAGGCGAAATGGTTTCACGTAAAGCGAATTCGTCATCACCCGGCCATGCAGCAGGGGAAGATTCCGGGTGGAAACGCCGGAGCGAAAAGCGGGTGAAACCTCCGCTCGGCGAAGCACAACTGCGCGATCTGGCGCTGCATTACGCTGCCCGCTTTGCCACCACCGCCGCGCGGGTCGAGGCCTATTTGCTGCGCAAGATCCGCGAACGGGGGCTGGCCGAGGATGCGGATGGCCGGACCGTGGATGTCGATATTTCCGCCCTCGTCGCCCGGCTGGTGGAACTGGGCTATGTCGATGATGACGCCTATGCCCGGATGCGCGCGCGCGATCTGGGCGGGCGAGGCTATGGCGGGCGGCGGGTCGAAGAAACGCTGCGCCATGCGGGCGTGGGCGAGCAGGTGCGGCGCGATCATGCCCCGGGAGAGGCTGCCAGCCGCCGTGCTGCGGCCTTGATGGCGCAAAAGCGGCGGATCGGCCCCTATGGCGCGGGCAAGAACGACGGGGGCGACCCCCTTGCCGCCCGCAAGGCCCACGAAAAAGCCGTTGCAGCAATGCTGCGTGCAGGCCACCAGTACGACCACGTCCGGTTCGTGCTCGCCGCAGCACGGATCGAAGACATCGACAATTGGCTGGCCGAGGCGGCCGACGCAGAAGGAACCGAAGACCAATGGTAAGGCAGATGCTGGCCGGCGCGGCGTTGATGCTCGGCGCTTTGGCGGCGTGCTCACCGGGAACAAGTGCGACCGCCAGTGCGCAATCGCCCGCACCGGCAGCAGAGCCTGCGGCGCGCCATCCGGTGTCGGGGCTTGCGGTGATTGATCTCACGATCGACCGCGCGGGCACGCCGCTCGCATTCAAGGTCGAACTGGCGGACACACCCGAGGCGCAGGCGCGCGGCCTGATGTTCCGCACGGCGCTGGGCGATTATGAAGGGATGATCTTTCCCTCCGCCGCGCCCGAGCCGCGCAGCTTCTGGATGAAGAATACGCCGCTCAGTCTCGACATCATCTTTATCGGGGCGGATGGCCGGATTCTCAACATTGCCGCCAACACCGTGCCCTATTCGCTCGATTCGGTCCCGTCACAGGGCCTCGCCAGCGCCGTTCTGGAACTGCGTGCGGGCCGGGCCAAGGCGCTGGGGATCGTGCCGGGCGACCGGGTGACGTTCTAGTTTGTGTCCGCGGAGGCGGGCACGCAAACAAGCACTCTCACCCCTTGGCGCATCCGCTCTAATCCGCTAGGCGCACCGGCATGGGTATCTTCGCAAAAATCTTCACCTGGTGGGATGGTGCCACCATCGGCACGCAGCTCTGGGCCAGCCGCGCGAAGGGCGAACATGTTGGCACCGACGCGGCGGGCAACAAGTATTACCGCGCCCGCCCGGCGGCTGCCGCAGGCCTCAACACCGGATCATACACCAGCCGCGACAAGCGCTGGGTGATCTACAACGGCGCCAATGATGCCAGCCGCGTGCCGGCCGAATGGCATGGCTGGCTGCACGGCACCTATGACGAGGTGCCCGAAAGCCACCTGCCCCCGCCCAAGATCTGGGAAGTGGATTACACCCCCAACGCAACCGGCACCGCGCAGGCCTATCGCCCGCAAGGCGCGCTTGAGCGTGGCGGCCAGCGCGCCCGCGCCGTTGGCGATTACGAAGCGTGGACGCCCGGCAGCGCGGACAGCTGAGCGGCGCGGTGAGGCCTCTGGTTGTTATCCTTCCGCTGATATTGGCGGCGTGTGATACCTTCGCGCCTGAAGCCGAAACGGTAAAAGTGCCGCTGGACGATGCCAGCCCTGCCGCTGCGGCGGCTGCCCCGGCAGCCCCCGTCAATGATTACGGCGCGACCCCGATGAATGAACGGGTGGCTGTGCTGGGCCTGCTCAACAAGCGCAACAATGTCACCGAAGAACTCCGGCTGAAGCCCGGCGAAGCGCGCGAGATCGGCCCGGTGATCGTTCGCCTGTCCGCTTGCGAGCGAACCGCGCCGTGGGAAATGCCGCAGCAGACCGGCGCCTTCGTGCAGGTCGACATCCGCGAGCGCGGCGCGGCGCAGCATACCCGCGTCTTTTCAGGCTGGATGTTTGCCCAATCGCCAAGCCTGAATGTGGTCGAGCATCCGGTCTATGATGTCTGGGTCAAGGATTGCACGATGCGGTTTCCCGGCGAAGAGGGCCCGGCCTCGCCCAAGGCTGACGCATCCGGCACGCCGGCGCCGCGCCCGTCGGCTGCGCCAACCACGGCTCCCGTCGCTGCGCCGCCAGCGCCCGTTGCGGCAGCGCCGGCAGCGTAGCCGGTGTCGAACCAGCGCCACGCCGTGCCAAGGCTGGAATGGGGCAGCCCGCTCGCCTGCTCCACCAGCCGCCGGTAATCGGCCTGCGCCAGCTCCACCGCACCCATCGACCGCAGATGCTCGGTCATGAATTGGCAATCGAGCAGCGCGAACCCTGCGCGCCGCATCAGCGCCACCAGCCACGCCAGCGCCACCTTGCTTGCATCCTGCGTGCGGCTGAACATGCTTTCCCCGCAGAACACCCGGTCGAAGCTGACGCCGTAAAGCCCGCCGACCAGCCGGGCCGCACCATCTTCGCCGGGCTGCCAGCATTCCACCGAATGGGCATGGCCGGCACGGTGGAGGCCGATATAGGATTGCACAATCCGCTCGCTGATCCAGGTTTCGGGATGATCGAGCCGCGGTTCCGCGCAGGCGCGGATGATCTGTTCAAACGCGCGATCAACCGTCACGGCAAAGTGATCGGCCCGCAGCACCTTGCGCAGGCTGCGCGACAGATGCAGCGCGTCCAGCGGGATGATCGCCCGGTCGCGCGGTTCCACCCAGAACACTTCGGCATCCTCGCGCTTGTCCGCCATCGGAAAAATGCCGCTGCGATAGGCCAGCAGCAGGGTCTCGACCGGGATGGGAGGGCTGATAGGCGCGTGCATGATTGCAGCGCACCATACATGGCCGCCTGCGATCAGGCAAAGAGGATTGCCTATCGCCAAAGGCTTCGATAAAGGCACCGCTCCGACGCGCTGCAGGGGTGTAGCTCAGTTGGTAGAGCATCGGTCTCCAAAACCGAGGGCCTGCGGTTCGAGTCCGCACACCCCTGCCACTTTTTCGCGTTTCGAACCGGCCTCTGCCGGTTCGTCCTCCCGGCAAATCCTTCGTTTCGCTATGCTTCACTTCGGGCCGGTCCGGGCACGCGGTCGCGCTTGCGACGCCTCTGGCGCCGTATTGCGCCGCCGACGACAAGTTGCGCCTGGCCCCGCCGTTCATCTCGTCGTAAGCCGAAGCGTGTATTCCTGTCGACGAACCGAATACGCCCTCGCACAGGAGACACGAAGATGAGCGCCTACACCTTCCGTTCCTCGCGCCCCGACCACTGGGTCAGCCCGCGCCCCACTCGCGATCCGGCGCGGGGCCGGGCGATTCACGGCCCGCTTCAACCGATGTGGTCGCAGCCTGGCCTGGTCGCCCGCCTGCTGGGATTGCGCTGAGGCGGAGCCGGCGTTCAAGCATTCTTGCATTTGCGCGGCCCTGCGCGTATGGGCGATGGCGTCTTATCCGACATCGGCAGAACATCCCGCCCCTCCGACGACCTTGTCCCGGACGGCGCGGACCCTTACCTGAAAGCCGCCTGACCGGACGAGACGCGCAGGCATTACGCGAAGGAACGCAGCGGCATGGCCGAACAGAAGATCGCTCCCACCACCGGGGCAGAAGAAAAGAAGCGCAAGACCTCGCCCGGCGAGTTCTTCAATCAGGTCAAGACCGAGGCGAACAAGATCGTCTGGCCGACCCGCGAAGAAACCGTGCGCACTGCGATCTTCGTGTTCATCTTCATGATGATTCTCTCGCTGTTCTTCCTCGGCGTCGACAGCGCGTTCGGCGCGATCGTGCGCGCGCTGATCGGCCTGCTCCAGTAAGGCGCCCGGCGCCGTTTGATTCTCTGCCCGTCAGACCCCATTTTCCAAGGACTTTCCATGGCTGCTCGCTGGTACATCATCCACGCTTATTCCGGTTTCGAGAACAAGGTACGCGATGCCATCATCGCCGAGGCGGAGCGGCTTGGCCTGACCGAGGGCGTCGAGGAAGTGCAGGTGCCGACCGAGACGATCACCGAAGTGAAGCGCGGCAAGAAGGTGCAGGTCGAACGCAAGTTCATGCCGGGCTACGTGCTCGCCAAGCTCAACATGACCGATGATGTCTATCACCTCGTCAAGAACACGCCGAAAGTGACCGGCTTTCTGGGTTCGGGCAACAAGCCGCAGGCGATCTCGGAACGTGAAGCCTCGCGCTATTTCGGCGGTGTTGCCGAAGCGCAGGCAACGCCCAAGCGCGAAATCAGCGTCGATTACGAGATCGGCGATTCGGTCAAGGTCAACGCCGGGCCGTTCGCCAGCTTCAACGGGATCGTCGAAGAACTCGATTTCGACAAGCAGCGGGTCAAGGTCAGCGTGTCGATCTTCGGCCGTGCGACCCCGGTGGAACTGGGCTTCGAGGAAGTCGAACTGGTCAAGTAAGGGTGTTGTGTGTGCGTGCCCGCCTCCGCGGGCACGTCCTCGGTGCGTCCTTGCCGCCCTACCGCTTCGCTCCTTTAGGGTGATTAGTCCTCCGCCAAGCCCCGAGTGCCTGCGGGCGGGCTGTTGCCCGTGCGGCCTCTGGCGAGACCGGTCTTGCGCTTCTGTGGTCCGGTGATGAAAACCCGCCCCGGCATCTGCCAGCGCAAGCGCCGCTTTGCCTCCCGCGAGGAGTGTGAGGCGGTCGCTCTGGGCGCGGAAACACGCCTGCGCACTTACAAATGTGCGCTGTGCGGACAGTTTCACCTCACCAGCCGCACCAAGGGCCTGCGCCCGCCGCGTGGTTTCGGTTGATTTCGGGCAGGCCTGCGACTATGCGGCGCCCTTCGCTGGCTCCGGCTGGCGATTCCGCGCGGGAGCCTCTGCAAAGGCACGAAGCAGAGGCGTTTGACCGCTCAACATGAGCCTGCGCTGGAAACAGCCGGGCAACAGTGCGACAGGAGTAAGGCCCCATGGCCAAGAAAATTGAAGGCTATATCAAGCTGCAGGTGGCCGCCGGCTCTGCAACCCCCTCGCCGCCGATCGGTCCGGCGCTGGGTCAGCGCGGTGTGAACATCATGGAATTCTGCAAGGCGTTCAACGCCGCCACGCAGGAACTGGAAAAGGGCATGCCGATCCCGACCGTCATCACGGTTTACGGCGACCGCTCGTTCACCTTCATCACCAAGACGCCGCCGGCGTCGTACCTGCTGAAGAAGGCCGCTGGCCTGAAGTCGGGTTCGAAGGAGCCCAGCAAGATTTCGGCCGGGACCGTCACCAACGCGCAGATCCGCGAAATCGCGGAAGCCAAGATGGCTGACCTGAACGCAAATGATATTGACCAGGCGATGAAGATCATCGCCGGTAGCGCCCGCTCGATGGGCCTCGAAGTGGTGGAGGGCTAAGCACATGACCAAGATCACCAAGAAGGCCAAGGTTCTGGCCAGCCTCGACCGCGAAAAGCTGTACACCGTCGACGAAGCGCTCGCGACGCTGCGCCAGTTCAAGACCAAGTTCGACGAAACCGTCGAAGTGGCGATGAACCTCGGCGTCGATCCGCGTCACGCTGACCAGATGGTGCGCGGCATGGTGTCGCTGCCGTCGGGCACCGGCAAGGACGTCAAGGTTGCCGTGTTCGCGCGCGGCGACAATGCTGAAAAGGCGCTGGCTGCCGGGGCCGACAAGGTCGGCGCCGAAGACCTGATGGAAGACATGCTGGCGGGCAACCTCGATTACGGCCGCGTCATCGCGTCGCCCGACATGATGGGTGTCGTCGGGCGTCTGGGCAAAATCCTTGGTCCCAAGGGCCTGATGCCGAACCCCAAGCTCGGCACCGTCACCCCCAACGTCGCGCAGGCGGTCAAGGACGCCAAGAGCGGCCAGGTTGAATACCGCGTCGAAAAGCAGGGTATCATCCACTCGGGCATCGGCAAGCTGAGCTTCACCGATGACGCGCTGAAGGCGAACTTCAAGGCGCTGACCGAAGCCGTGGTGAAGTCCAAGCCTGCGGGCGCCAAGGGCAAGTATGTCCGCAAGGTCACCATGACCTCGTCGATGGGTCCGGGCCTCAAGGTTGACCTCTCGGAAGTCGAAGGGGCGTAATTTTTGCGCCTCAGGCGCCGGCGGGGCCGTTCGGCCCCTTGGCTACCGCGCCATTAGGCGCGGCGGCCAGTCGGCCTTGCGATCCCCTTGGGATCGAGTTGTGGCGCAATGCAAACATGGGAAGGGTCGGAAGGCGGTGGCTTTCCGGCCCTTTCGCTTGGGCGGGATAAGGCATTCTGCCCACTTGTCTTTGGCTTTAATCTGCCCATCTTGGTGGGGAAAACGCGGCGCCCTTTCCTCCCCTGCCAGCGCTTTGTGAAAGAGGTTGGCCGATGCCTGTTGCGCCCGAACGCCTTGCCGGATGGCTTGGCCCCAAGTGGCTCGTGGTTGGTGTTGCGCTTGCTGCCGATGGACTGCTGATGAGCTACGATCTGCGTCTCGGCATCGCGGCAAGCGTGCTGCTGGGTGTGATTGCAGCGATGTGGCTGTATCTGGCGCTGCGTTACGGATCGCTCAGCGGCGCGCCGTCGGGCCGTTCTGCGCTTGTGGCACAGGTGCGTGTGCAGGAGAGCAACCGCCGCAGCGCGGCCGCGATCACGCGCGGCGAATCAGGCCCTCAGGACCGCCCGAATCCGACCCAGCGCCCCTGATCGCTGCGCCAGCGCTTTGGCGCTGAGCACGCCGGCATCAAACGCGGCCCGCGCGCCCAGCAGGCTGCGGTTGGCAAGGGTCGGCTCCAGCAGCACCAGGCTGGAACACGCCGCCGCGTGCGTGCCGAACATGTCCTTGTGTGCGCCATCACCCTCGGTGAAGTCGAACCAGCGGTAGCGATTTTCGCCAAACAAGCGCTCCAGGGCGTCCATTTGCAGCACTGTGCCAACCGATAGCCGCGCCCATTCCGGATCATAGCCGAGATGGGCATAGACCAGCGTCTGCCCCATCACCGGCAGCGCAAGGTAGGCCACCGGCTGACCGCCCGCATGCAGCAGGAAAGCGCGCATCCCGTCCGCTTCGGCCGCCTCCAGCATGGCGCGGCGCGCCTCCGGGCTTTCGGGCAATCCGGCATCGAGCAGCCGCGCCTGATAGGTACGCGCCGACAGCGGCAATGCGGCGACGAGGAAGGCTTCGACTTGCGCCGGGGTGCGATGTTCGGTCACGGTGTAGCCGCCCGCCTCGTCCCCCAGCTTGCGCGCCTTGCGCCGCAAGGTGGAGCGGGTCTTGCCTGAAAACTGCGCCATGTAGTCATCGAAACTCTGGGTCATATCGATGTAGTGACGGCGATAGTCCTGCCGACCGCCCGCGATGAAGCCGGGATAGCGGGCGGTGATTGCGGGCAGCTGCACGGTCGGGGCGGAGAGCACCCGCACCCCGTCACGCCCGCTCGGCGGCAGGGCAGGCAGGACGCCGGCCAGCACATCCTCTAGGCTGAAGGCCCAGGTGGAAAGCGCGCGCGGCACGCTCAGCAGGCGGCGCGATCCCACGGTGAAGTCGATGGCAGCGGTGCCCACAGCGCGTCCCTAAAGCGCGCCGTAGAGCGCGTTGGCGACGAATTGTTCGGCTATCCGGCGTCCCGTCCGCATCGCGCTGGGCGGCAGCGGCTGACTGGCCCGGATCGGCGAGCGCACGCTGGGTGGTGTGTCCGCATAGGTGCCGGTCGTTATCCCGGGCATGGTGTTGAAGGACAGTTCACAGGAGCCGTAAGGCGACATCCAGCTTTACGAGGTGTCGCCTTGGCCTGATCGATTTCCCGGCGGATGGTCTTCCGGGAG
>NZ_PKRO01000001.1 GCF_002855495.1 Porphyrobacter sp. TH134 | reverse complement strand
TTGGGGGGGGGGGGGGGGGGGGGCCCCCCCCCCGGGGGGGGTTTGGGGCCCGGGGGGGGGGGGGGCCCCCCCCCCCCCCCCCCCCGGGGGGGGGGGGGGGGGGGGGGGGGCTCCACGGTCTATAGGGCAGAGCCCCCACCCCCAGCCCCTCCCCAAGGGGAGGGGAGCAAAGGGGTGCTTGCATTCCCTCCCCCCGATGCGCCACACTGCGCAGCGGAGAGGGAGAACACCATGAACCGATTGGCACTTGCCGCTGCGCTGCTGGCTTCAGCCGCACCGCTTGCCGCCGAAACGCACCGCATCGAAGCGGGCGAGGGCGCGGCGACGCGCTTGCAGGAAGCACTCATCCTGGCCGCGCCCGGCGATGTGATCGAACTGGCTGAAGGGCGTTTCGTGCTGACCGATGGCCTCAGCCTCGACGTTGATGGCGTCACGGTGCGCGGGGCGGGGATGGACAAGAGCGTGCTCGACTTCACCGGCCAGCAGGGCGCGGGCGAGGGGCTGCTCGTCACTTCGGACAATGTCACCTTGCGCGATTTCGCGGTCGAGAACCCCAAGGGCGACGGGATCAAGTCCAAGGGCGCGGACAACATCATCTATCACGCGATCCGGGTCGAATGGACCGGCGGGCCGAAGGCAACCAACGGCGCTTACGGCATCTACCCGGTCGAAAGCACCGGCGTGCTGGTGACGCAATCGAAGGTTTCGGGCGCGTCGGATGCCGGGATTTACGTGGGCCAGAGCCGCGACATCACGGTGCGGGGCAATCTCGTCCAGTTCAACGTCGCGGGCATCGAGATCGAGAACAGCCGCAATGCGCTGGTGACCGAGAACATCGCCGCCCGCAACACCGGCGGCTTGCTGGTGTTCGACCTGCCCGGTCTGCCGGTGATGAACGGCGGCAATGTGATCCTGCGCGACAACATCGTGAAGGATAACGACACGGCAAATTTCGCACCGCCCGGCAATATCGTCGCCAGCGTGCGGCGCGGCACCGGCGTGCTGGTGATGGCCAATGATGGCGTGCTGATCGAAGGCAACGCCTTTGACAACAACCCGACCGCGCATGTGATGGTGATCGCCTACACCCAGCCCTTCACGGACGCGCGTTACAACCCCCACGCCCGCAATGTGGTGGTCGGCAAGAATGCGTTCGGGCGCGGCGGGGATGATCCGCAGCTTGATGGCAAGGCGCAATTGCTCGCGGCTTTCGGCGGGGCCTTGCCGCCGGTGCTGTGGGACGGATTGTTCGAGCGGGAGGGCAACAGCCTGATGATCGCGCCCGGGGTGACGGGGTGGAGCCTCAATCTGACGCACGTCGGCCAGAGCCTTGCCGAAGCGCGCCCCGGCCCGCTGGTGATGGAGCCGACCGATCTGTGGGAGTTCCCCGCAGTCGGCGCGCCTGCGGCTCTGGAAGCACGCCTGAAGTGAGGCACGGTGCGGCCCTGTTGGCAACAGCGCTGCTGGCGCTGAGCGGAACGATCACCGCACGGGCCAAGGCCCCTGATATGCGCCGCGTGAATGATGCTGCCGTGGCCGATGAAGGAATGCCGCGCACCCTGTCGCAATACGGCTTTTTCGCGGATGGGGCGCGCCAGGTTCCGTCCGAGCGGGTAACGCCTTACGCTCTCAATACGCCCCTGTGGTCGGACGGGGCGGAAAAGCTGCGTTTTATCTATCTGCCCGAAGGCACCCGGCTGACCGCTGACGGAGAGGGCCTGCTGCAATTCCCCGTCGGCGCGGCGATCGTCAAGACCTTTGCCTTCGGGGAGGGCGCAGCGCGCCGCCTGATCGAGACCCGCGTGCTGTTGCACCGCGCGGATGGCTGGACCGCGCTGCCCTATCGCTGGAACGCTGAGCAGACCGAAGCCACGCTGGCACTGGCAGGCGGCCGGGTCGATCTTGTCACCCCTGCGGGTGAGGCGATATCCTATGCCATTCCCAACAAGAACCAGTGCAAATCGTGCCACAGCAAGGACGGGACGGTGATCCCGATCGGCCCCAAGGCGCGCAATCTTTCGGTGCGGTGGATGGGCGATATGGTGAAGGCAGGCTGGCTGGACCGCTTGCCGCCGGGCGGTGCGACAATGCCGGTCTGGGCGGGTTATGCAGGCAGCAGCCCTGCCGCGCCCTTTGCCCGCGCCTATCTCGATGCAAACTGCGCGCATTGCCACCAGCCGGGCGGGGGCGCGTCCAATTCCGGGCTTGACCTGCGCTGGGAACAGTCAGACCCCCACGCGATCGGCATCATGAAGCGCCCGGTCGCGGCGGGTCGCGGGGCGGGCGGGCATGAGTTTTCGATCCTGCCGGGCCAGCCTGACCGCTCGATCCTGCTTTACCGGATGAACAGCGCGGAGCCCGGTGTCGCCATGCCCGAACTGGGCAAGGCCAGCGTAGACACTCACGGGGTCGCGGTTGTGCGGCGCTGGATTGCGGAGATGCAACCGAAATGAAATGGGTCTGGCGCGGTCTTCTTGCGCTCCTCGGCATCTTTGTGATCGCCTTCCTGATCTTCCGCACGCCCGATACTGACGCTGCCACCATGCGCGCCAAATATGGCGGGCCGCCGTCGCAATTCGTCAAAATCGGTGGCGGCGTGACGGTGCATTTGCGTGACGAAGGGCCGAAGGATGCCCCCGCGATCGTGCTGCTCCACGGCTCCAACGCCGATCTGCACACATGGGAACCGTGGGTGGCGGCCTTGAAGGGCCAGTACCGGATGATCCGCTTCGATCAGGTCGGCCACGGGCTGACTGGGCCTGACCCGAAGCAGGATTACAGCCGCGACAATTATTTGGCCGACATTCTCGAAGTGGCGGACGCGCTGGGGCTTGGGCAATTCGTGCTTGCTGGCAATTCGATGGGCGGCAAGCACGCGCTGGCCTTTGCGGCGGCGCATCCCGAACGCCTGACGGGCCTTGTGCTGGTCGATAGCGCCGGCGGGCCGATGCTGAAGGTGGCTGCGAAGGACAAGGACGAAGACAGCGGCAATATCGGCTTCAGGATTGCGCAGACGCCGGGGATCAATCTGCTGGTCGAACAGATCACGCCGCGCAGCCTGATCGCGCAAAGCCTCGAACAATCGGTCTCGGTCAAGTCTGTGGCGAACGCGGCGGCGGTGGACCGGTACTGGGAATTGCTGCGCTACCCCGGCAACCGGCGCGCGACCCTGAAGCGCTTCGGCACTCCCTATGACCCGCTGACCGAGGCCGAGATCGCCGCGGTCACCACGCCCACCCTGATCCTGTGGGGCGAGGAAGACCGCCTGATCCCCGCCGAGGCCGGGCGATGGCTGGCCAAGACCATGCCCAGCAGCCGGCTGGTGATCTATCCCGGGATCGGCCACTTGCCGCATGAAGAAGCGCCCGAAGCAACGCTCGGCGATCTGGTGCCGTGGCTTGGCGAGCACGCCTCGCCTGCAATCGTGCCACCAACATCCGGCTAAATCACCTCGCTGCGCCAAGCCCTCTGGACGCAAGCGACCCTTGCGCCCTACAGCCTTTCGCAACTGCACACTGAACACGAAAGGGCACCCGTTTGCGCAAACTGGGGATTATCGGCGGCATGAGCTGGGTGTCGACCGCGACCTATTACGACCACATCAATCGCATGGTCCAGCGCCGCGCCGCCCCGATGGCCAGCGCGCCCATGCTGATCGAGAGCCTCGATTTCTGCCAGCTTTATGCGCTGGTGGAGGACCGCGACTGGAGCCGCGCCGCAGCCGTGCTGACCGACAGTGCCAAGCGGCTGGAAGGCGCCGGGGCGCAAGGTCTCATCATCGGCGCCAATTCCATGCACCGCCTGTATGATGATGTCGCCGCGGCTGTGAACATCCCGATCCTGCACATCGCCGAATATGTCGGCCTGGCCATGAAGCGCGCCGGGATCACCAGTGCCGCCCTGCTGGGCACCCGCAATGTGATGACCGAAAGTTTCTACCGCAAGCGGCTGGTCGCCCACGGGATCGACCTGCTGCCGCCCAATCTCGATTATGTCGAAATGCTCGACCGTATCATCTATGACGAACTGATGGTCGGCAAGGTCACGCGAGAGGCCGAGCGGACGATGAAGACGATCATCACCAACAAGGCGCAGGAAGGTGCCGCTGCCATCGTGCTGGCCTGCACCGAGCTGGATCTGGTGGTCGATGTCGACGCCAATGTACTGCCGATCTTCGATAGCACGCGCATCCATTGCGAGGCGGCGGCTGACTGGATTCTGGAACAGGACAACGCGGGATAATCGGTCACTCGTCGGGCTGACGGGGCGGCCCGTCGATTTGCGTGGTTGCAAGGGGTGCAACCGATTAACTTTTACCACTAAGGCGCCCGCGGATTTTGCTGCGGAAACGCGACGGCATCATCCGGGTCTTCGGGTCGCACCGACAGGCCCTTGGGGCCGTTCTCCTCCCCCCCAATCACCGGAGGGCGGCCCCATAATTTTCCCCCGCCGTGACACGCTTTTTGGCCGATAGGAGCAAGGTTCCCGACCTGTTCCGGTTGAGCCGCCGCCCGCGCTCCCCTAATCGCCGGGGGTGATGACCCGCGCCCCCTATGCCGCCGACCCGCACGCCCAGCCGCGGCGCGAATTTGGCAGCGCTCATAGCGGCGATCACGGCGATCGAGGCGGCGGCGAGCACCGCGGGCCTCGCACCGCCTTCCAGCGCGACCGCGACCGGATCGTCCATTCGATGAGCTTCCGGCGGCTGAAATCCAAGACGCAGGTCTTCATCGCGCCCGATGGCGATCATTACCGTACCCGCCTGACCCACAGTCTGGAAGTCGCCCAGATCGGCCGGGTGATTGCCCGCACGCTGGGGCTGGACGAGGATCTGACCGAGGCTTTGTGTCTTGCCCATGATCTGGGCCATCCGCCCTTCGGCCATGCGGGCGAGGCCGCGCTGTCAGCCGCGATGGAGCGCCACGGCGGCTTCGATCACAATGCGCAGGCGCTGCGCACGGTGATGCGGATCGAGTGCCCCTATCCCGAGCATGACGGGTTGAACCTGACGTGGGATCTGCTGGAAGGCCTCGCCAAGCACAATGGCCCGGTCACCGCCCCAAATTGGGCGCTGGCGCAGCTGGATGCGGCCTTCCCGCTCGATCTGCTGACATGGCCCTCGCTCGAAGCGCAGGTGGCAGCGGTGGCCGATGACATTGCCTACGACAATCACGATATCGACGATGGCCTGCGCGCCGGATTTCTGAGCCTTGATGACCTGCTGACGCTGGATTTCCTCGCAGACCAGTGGCGGCGCGTCGAAAAACGCTTTCCCCATGCCCCGCGCACGCGTCTGCTGCGCGAGATGATCCGTGACCAGATTGGGCTGATGGTGAATGATGTGATCGCGCACACGGCTGCGCAGGTAAAAGGCCTCGGCTCGGTGGCCGAGGTGCGCAGCGCCGGGGGCCAGCTCGCCGGGTTTTCGCCCGCGATGGCGACACAGGAACGGCGGCTGAAGGCGTTCATGTATGAACGGCTCTACTACCACCCCGAACAGGTCGCCGCCGCAGACCGCGCCCGCGATGTCGTGGCGCGGCTGTATGATGCCTATGCGCAGGATGCGGCACTGATGCCCGATGACTGGCACACGCGCCTGCCCGACGATAATCCGCAGCGCGCCCGGATGATTGCCGATTTCATTGCCGGCATGAGCGATCGTTTCGCCATGCAGGCGGTCAGCACGATTTATGGCGAGCGGCCTTCGGGCCTGATCAATGTCTGATCCGCGCCGGCCCGCACCGGCACGCGTTGCCTTGGTTGGTGCCACCGGGCTGATCGGCCGCCGGGTGATCGAAGTGTCGAGCATGGGCGATGACGTACGGATTGTCGGCATCGCCCGGCGCGAAGCCCCTTTGCCGCCCGGCGCGCGGATGGAGATGTTTGTCTCCGACCCTGCCAAGTGGGGCGAGGTGTTTGAAGCCGTGCGCCCGCGCGCGCTGATCTGTGCGCTGGGCACCACCTGGAAGAAGGCCGGGCGCGATGAGGCTGCGTTTCGCAGCGTCGATCACGATCTGGTGATCGCCACCGCCGAAGCGGCCAAGCGCGCGGGAATCCCCAACATGGTGCTGGTCAGCGCCGCCGGGGCCGATGCCCGTTCCAAAAGCTTTTACATGCGCGTCAAGGGCGAGACGGAAGACGCCTTGTCGCACATCGGCTTCAAACGGCTCGATATTCTCCATCCCGGTCTGCTGCGCGGTGAGCGTCCGGATGACCTGCGTTTTGCCGAACGCGCTGCGATGATCGCCGCGCCGCTGATCGATCCGCTGCTGTCGGGCGCGTGGCAGCGGTATCGCTCGATCGATGCAGGGCTGGTGGCGGAAGCCGCGCTGGGCCTTGCGCTGCGCCGGGCGGGGGGCCGCTTTACCCATGATAACGAAGCGATGCGCCGCGCGGCGCGCGAATGGCGGCGCAGCAGCGAAACCGGAGAGATGGAATGATCGACTGGAATGCGTGGTTCAGCATGGTCAACCTGCTGGCGCTGATCGCGTGGACGGGTCTGATCGCACTCCCGCGTTGGCCGGCGCTGTTGTCGGGCATCCTTTATCTGGGCATCGGGCTGCTGTGCCTGATCTATACCACGGGGCTGATCGGCCTGGTGACCGGGGTGCTGTCCAATCCGCCTGCGGCAGGCGGCGGCGGGGGCGGGGCCGATTTCACCACGATTGCCGGTGTGCGCGCAATCTTCGGAACGGATGGCGGCGTCACGATCGGCTGGACGCATTACCTCGCCTTCGATCTGTTCGTCGGCCTCTGGATCGCCCGCGATGGCGACGCCAAGAACATTTCGAGGCTGATTCAGGCCCCGGTTCTGCTGGCGACCTTCATGGCTGGGCCGCTGGGATTGCTGGCGTGGCTCGGCATTCGTGAGCCGATTGCGCGGCGGCAGGGCCGGTTTCGCTAGACCGCTGTGGGTGCTTGCGCTTAACCTTGCGCCCAAAGCTTTTGGGAGAGAGCACGGCCATGGCGAACAACGCCTATCACGATCACCAGACCTTTGATGCGTGTCTGCATTTCTGGGCGAAGGCGCGGCCTGATGGCCTGGCCTTCGATCAGGATGGGCGGGTTACCACCTATGCCGAGGCCGATGTGCTTACCCGCCAATTGATCGCGCTCTTGCAGGCGCGCGGGATTGCAGCAGGGGACCGGATCGCGTGGCTGGGCAAGAACCGCGATATCTATTTCCTGCTCTATATCGCAGCGGCGCGCATGGGTGCGGTGATGGTGCCGATCGGCTGGCGGCTCGCCCCGCGCGAGATCGCCTATATCCTCGGTGATACCGAAGCCAAGCTGCTGTTTGCCGATGCGGAGTTTGTGGCCACCGCTCACAGCGTCGCAAGCGAAGTTCCGGCCAATCCCGAAGTGATCGAGGCCGAGGCCGCGCGCACGGCGGCGGGCGGATTCGACCCGGCGGACTATACGCCGCCCGGCCCGCATGACCCTGTTTTGCAGCTCTACACATCGGGCACGACCGGCAACCCCAAAGGCGCGATGCTGACCAATACGAACCTGCTCGGCCTGAGGAATGCGGGCAATGCGGCGGGGCTGGACTGGCAGTTCTACGAGCCGGGCGATTGCATGCTCGTCGCGATGCCCTGCGCGCATATCGGGGGCACGGGGCTGGTGAATATCGCGATTGCCAACGGCGTGCGATCACTGGTGCAGGCGGAGTTTTCGCCGGTCGGCGTGCTGGAAGCGATCGAGGCGGGGGCAACGCACATGTTCATCGTGCCGGCTGCGCTCCAGATGGTTATCCAGCACCCGCGCGCCGCGACGACCGATTTCAGCAATCTCAAATACCTGATGTATGGCGCCGCGCCCATGCCGCTGGAATTGCTGAAAGAAGCGGTGCGCACGATGCCGACGACCAAGTTCCTGCAAGCCTATGGCATGACCGAGACGGCCGGCACCATCTCGATCCTGCCGCCCGAAGATCACAGCCTTGAAGGCAACCAGCGGATGCGCTCGGCTGGCAAGGCCTGCCCCGGTGTCGAAATCGAAGTGCGCGGGCCCGACAACGTGGAGGTGCCGCGCGGCGAAATCGGTGAGGTCTGCATCCTGTCGCCCACCAACACGCCGGGGTACTGGCGGCTTCCCGAAGCGACCACCAAGACCATCGATCCCGATGGCTGGCTGCACACCGGGGACGCGGGCGTGATGGACGACGATGGCTACGTCTATATCCAGGACCGCATCAAGGACATGATCATCTCGGGCGGCGAGAACGTCTATCCCGCCGAGGTCGAAAGCGCGATCTATGGCCACCCCGCCATCGCCGAGGTTGCGGTGATTGGCGTGCCGAGCGCCAAGTGGGGCGAGGAGGTCAAGGCCTGCGTCGTCGTCAAGCCGGGGCACGCAGTGGACGAAGCCGATGTCATCGCCTGGGCGCGGGAGCGGATCGCGGCGTTCAAGGCCCCCAAAAGCGTCGATGTGATCCCGGTGATGCCGCGCAATGCCAGCGGCAAGATCCTGCGCCGCGAATTGCGCGCACCTTATTGGGAAGGGCAGGAACGGCAGGTATCGTGATGGCCAAACAGCATGCCCCGGCCACCTTGCGCAACCGCGAGCCGATTGCCCAAGTGCTGGCGCGCGAGCTGCCGCCTGCTGGCACGGTGGTCGAAATTGCGGCAGGCACAGGGGAACATGCGGTGTTCTTTGCCGCAGCTTTCCCCGCGCTGACATGGCAGCCGACCGACCCTTCGGCCGAGGCATTGGCGTCCATCGCGGCCTATCGGGAAGACTATCCCGGCACGAACCTGCTTGCACCCGTGATGCTTGATGCCGCTTTGCCCGAAGCGTGGCCGGTGGCCCAAGCTGCTGCAATTTTGTGCATCAACATGGTCCATATCAGCCCTTGGGAGGCGACCCTCGGGCTTTTCCGGGGTGCTGCCCGATTATTGGGCAAAGGCACCGGGCCACTGATTTTTTATGGCCCGTTTCTTGAGCAGGGCGTCGCAACCGCGCCGTCCAATCTCGACTTCGATGCCAGTCTGAAGACGCGCGATCCGCGCTGGGGGCTGCGCGATGCTGAACAACTGGATGCGCTCGCAGCCGCACAAGGCATGGCCCGCACCGCGCGCCATGCCTTGCCAGCCAATAACATCATGCTGGTTTACAGGCGGATTTAGTCGATCGCACGCTCGCCCGCGCGGCCAACCGACTTGATATCGTCGCCCACGCCTTTGACGGTGTTGCACGCCGCAGCGCTCAGCGAAAGGGCAGCAAGGGCAGCGAGTGTGATGGTCTTGCGAATCATGATGGTGGCTCCTTTATCTTACGTTCAAGGCCGATGCCTGCACGCCTATTCCTGACTTGCGGCTGAAGCGACGCGTCTTGCTTTGGCCAATTGCCGTTCGCGCCATGCGATCAGCAATCCGGCAGCGATAATCAACGGCGCGCCAAGCCACAGGCTCGCCGGCGCGGCTTGGTCGAAAACATAAAAACCATAGAAGCTGGCCCATAGCAACGCGGTGTAATCCATCAGCAAGATCACCGCGGCCGAGCCGAAGCGCAGCGAGGTGGTCAGCAACATTTGCGCTGCCGCCCCCACAAGGCCCATCCCCAGGATCAGCGCCCAGGTGACCGGATCGTGGCCCGCGATCACGAAGGGCAGGGCAAGGGCTGCGACGGGCGTGGTCAGCGCGGCGAACCAGAAGACAATGCTCCACGGGTTTTCGGTGGTGTTGAGATCCTGCAACTGAAAGCTGATGAGCGCGACCATGAAAGGCGCGACCAGACCCACGGCCACACCGGCCAGCGTCACGCCTTCGTGAAGGCCGGAAAACGGCTGCATTACCACAATCACGCCGGCAAATCCCATACCCACCGCGCCCCAGCGGTAGGGGCCAATCCGTTCCTGTAGCAGGATGATGGCGATCAGCACGGCAAAGACCGGCGCGGTAAAGCTCAGCGTGGTGGCCTCAGCCAAGGGCAGCAGCAGCACTGCGCCGTAGGTGAAGATCATCCCGAACAGCCCTGCGGCCGCGCGCCGAGCATGGGCGGGCAGGCGCTGCGTCTTCAGCATGGCAAGATTGCCGGTCAGCGTCAGGCCTGCGCCCAGCAGGACCACAGTGAGCAATTGCCGCCAGAAGATCAGCTCGATCAGATGCGCGCCGCGCTCCCCGGCCAGCTTGACCAGCATGCCCATCGTCGCCAGCGCAAAGGCGGCCAGCAAGCGGACGCCAAGCGCGAGCAGGGGGCGGGGCCGGGCGATTGAGCCATCCATCACCAGCGGCTTGGCCCAGCGCTGCGGGTTGCGCAAGCCGTGCCTCTGCCTACATGGGCGGCCAATGGATATTGTTGCCCAATTCGAACTGTTGAGCGACGCTGCGCAGCTGGCAGCGGCAGGCGCAGGTCTGTGGGTTTTTGCCGGTTTTGCCGCGCTGATGGAGCGGCGCCGCGCCAAAAGCCGCGATCTGGCGCGACTGGAAGAGGTCGGCTGGGTGCCGTGGACAGGCCTGTTCATGCTCGCCGCGCTGCTGGGCGGCGGATGTCTGGCGATGAGCTTGCCGGCGGTGATCGGGGGGAACTAGGCACAACCTTGGCGGCGTGCGCCGAACGAACCCAAAGGGTTCGCAAGGCCGGAGTCGAAGCCGAAGGCGCAGACGTGCGAAGCACACCTGCACGGCCGCCGGCCGGTTAGGCCGCAGCTATCGGCCCGGAGGGGCCGATAGCGCCTGCCTCGTCAGAGGCAGGCCTCAAGATACGCCTGATCGAAGCCGAACTGCCGCGCCTTTTCCAGCGTGTAGGGGCGCAGGCCCGAGGCGCGGAATTCGCCGAGGATCTTCCCGTCGTCGGTCTCGTCGAGATATTCGAACTTGAACAGCTCCTGGGTCACGATCACATCGCCTTCCATCCCGATCACCTCGGTGATGTTGGTGGTGCGGCGCGAACCGTCGCGCAGACGCTTCACCTGCACGATCAGGTCGACCGATTCGGCGATCTGGCGGCTGATGGCTTCTTTGGGGATCTTGATGTCGCCCATCAGGATCATGTTTTCCATACGGCCAAGGCATTCGCGCGGGCTGTTGGCGTGGAGCGTACACATCGAACCATCGTGACCGGTGTTCATCGCGGCCAGCAGGTCGAAACATTCCGCGCCGCGAATTTCCCCGAGGATGATGCGGTCCGGGCGCATACGCAGGGCGTTCTTCACAAGGTCGCCGATGGTGATGGCGCCCTGGCCTTCAAGGTTCGGCGGGCGGGTTTCGAGCGGCAGCCAGTGCGGCTGCTGCAGGCGAAGTTCGGCCGCGTCTTCGATCGTCAGCACGCGCTCGCCCGGGTCGATCATTTTCGACAGGGCGTTGAGCATGGTGGTTTTCCCCGAACCCGTACCGCCCGAGATCACGATGTTCATCCGGCACGCGCCGGCGATTTTCAGCGCGGTCGCCATCTTGTCAGACATCGACCCGAAGTCGCGCAGCATGTCGATGGTGATCGGCTTTTCGGAAAACTTACGAATCGAGATCGCGGTGCCGCGCAAGCTGAGCGGCGGCACGATCACGTTCACACGCGAACCGTCCTTCAAGCGGGCGTCAGCCAGCGGCGTGGTCTGGTCGACGCGGCGGCCGACCTGATTCACGATCCGCTGGGCGATCTGGAACAGGTGCTGTTCATCGCGGAAGCGGATCGGGGCGAGCGTCAGCTTGCCCTTCTTTTCGATGTAGGTCTGATCCGGGCCGTTGACCATGATATCGGACACGTCGGGATCGTTCAGCAATTCTTCCAGAGGGCCGAAGCCGAGCAGCTCGTCGATCAGCACCTTTTCCAGCGCGAATTGTTCGCGCCGGTTCAGCGTGACCTTCAGCTCGGCCAGCACTTCCATGATGATCGGGCGGAATTCCTCGGAGAGCTCCTCCTTGGAAAGGGTCGCTGCCGCCTCGGGATCGACGCGTTCGAGCAGGCGCGGGAGCACCTGTTCCTTGATCTTGTGGACGCTGGCTTCAAAGCCGCCGACTTCGGAATTGGACTCGTTGACCGCAGCCATGCGTTCGTTGAGGCGGTCGATGGCCTCTGACGTGGTCGCAGGCCGGGACATGCCCGAAGGCGCGGGCTTTGACGCTGCCACCTCGCCCGGGATCGGTGGAAACTGCTCCCCGCCGCGCGGGGCTGCCCCTGCGCCTTTCATTGGCCGTGCGACACCAAAAGCAGGGCGTGCACCCGGCTTCATCCCATCTGCATTGCCCTTTTTGCCGAATGCGCTCATTCCAAGCCCCCAAGGGTCCCAAACCATTGGCACCCTTCGCCCCGCGGGTACGAAAGGTGCGTCACGAAGAATGGTGAATAGGCAGGAAAGGTTGTTATTTCCCTAAGCCTGCCAAAACCAGCGTGATCGGGGGGTTGCTGTTAAAGCCGGCGCGGCTAGAGCGGGGGTATAGCAGAACCAACGTCACTAACGGAGCAGCCAGGCGAATGTGCGGCATCATCGGGATCGTGGGCAATAGCAGCGTCGCCGACCGGTTGGTCGATGGGCTGAGGCGCATGGAATATCGCGGCTATGACAGTGCCGGGATCTGCACGCTCCATGATGGTGCGCTGGTGCGGCGGCGCGCAGAAGGCCGGCTGGCGAACCTCGTTACCGTGCTGGCGGCTGATCCGGCGCCGGGCCATGTCGGGATTGCGCATACCCGCTGGGCCACGCACGGCGCGCCCACCGCTGCCAATGCGCACCCCCATGCGACTGGCGAAGTGGCCATCGTTCACAATGGCATCATCGAAAACTTCAAGGAACTGCGCAGCGAACTGGCGGCGACAGGCCGCGTGTTCGAAAGCGAGACCGACAGCGAGGTGGTCGCCCATCTGATTTCGGCCGAGGTTGAGGGCGGGGCCGATCCGGTCGCAGCGGTGCGGGCTATCCTGCCGCGGCTGCGCGGCGCCTTTGCGCTGGCGATTGCCTTCCGCCAGCATCCCGATCTGCTGATCGGCGCGCGCCTCGGCTCGCCGCTGGTGCTGGGGTACGGGCCTGAAGGCGCTGAGGCGGAAATGTATCTCGGGTCTGACGCACTGGCGCTGGCCCCGCTGACCCAGCGCATCGCCTATCTTGAGGAAGGCGACTGGGTGGTGCTGCGGCGCGACGCCGCCCAGATTTACGATGCCGACAACAATCCCGTGAACCGCGAAATCCGCGCATCGGGCGCATCGGCGGCCGCGGTGGAGAAGGGCAATTACCGCCACTTCATGCAGAAGGAAATCTTCGAGCAGCCCACCGTGGTGGCGCAAACGCTTGCCTCCTACCTGCGCCGGTCGGACAATTCGGTGGCGCTGCCGCAGATCGATTTCGACCTTTCCGCCATCCGCCGCCTGACCATCGTCGCCTGCGGCACCAGCTTTTATGCCGGGATGGTGGCAAAATACTGGTTCGAACAATTCGCCCGCGTGCCGGTGGATATCGATGTCGCGTCCGAGTTCCGCTACCGCAATCCGGTGCTGGAAGATGGCGGGCTGGCGCTGTTTATCTCGCAGAGCGGGGAGACGGCAGACACGCTGGCCGCGCTGCGCCATTGCAAGGCCAACGGCCAGACGATCGGTGTGGTCGTCAACGTGCCGACCAGCACCATGGCGCGTGAGGCTGACCTGCTGCTGCCGACCCACGCCGGGCCGGAAATTGGGGTCGCCTCTACCAAGGCGTTCACTTGCCAGCTGGCCGTGCTCGCCGCGCTGGCGGCGCATATGGCGGTGAAAAAGGGCCGCCTCAGCCGCGAGCAGGAGGCCGAGATCGTGCGTCATCTGCTCGAAGCGCCGGCCGCACTGAACGCCGCGCTGGCGCATGATGAAGACATTGCCGCCATGGCCCCGCTGATCGCCCCGGCGCGCGATGTGCTGTATCTGGGGCGCGGGCAGGATTATCCGCTGGCGTTGGAAGGGGCGCTGAAGCTGAAGGAAATCAGCTATATCCATGCCGAGGGCTATGCCGCTGGCGAGATGAAGCACGGGCCCATCGCGCTGATCGACGACGCGGTGCCAGTGGTGGTGATCGCGCCTTCGGGGCCGTTGTTCGAAAAGACCGTCTCCAACATGGAGGAGGTGCGCGCGCGCGGCGGGCAGGTGGTGCTGATTTCCGACGCGCAAGGCATTGCCGAAGCGGGTGAGGGCTGCATCGCCACGATCGAAATGCCGGTGGTGCACCCGCTGATCGTGCCGCTGGTCTATGCCGTGCCGGTGCAGTTGCTGGCCTATCATGTCGCCGTGGTCAAAGGCACCGACGTCGATCAGCCGCGCAATCTCGCCAAGTCGGTGACGGTCGAATAACCCGCGCCTTCAGGCTTTTGGGCCAGAGCTTTACTGCTGCCTAACCATTTTGGGTTACGCTGGCGCGGTGGTAAAACTGCGTGCCTCTCCCCCGCCGGCGCTTCCGGCCGACTTGCCGATCGCCGATGTCCTCGGCCTGTCGCGCAATCCGGCGTTTGATCCGGCGCGTCTGCGGGGTGACGAATTTTCCGAACTGGCCCGGGCCAGCCGCAACCGGATGCTCGCCAATGCGCTGGTTATCGTCTTTGTCGCTTCGGTGTTCATCCCGCTGATTGGCTGGTTGATTGTTGGTTTGTGGGCCGGGGCGCTGGCTATTGTGCTCACCAAGTCGCGCCAGACCGACATGATGCTGGTCGATCCGGGATCATACGGCCCCCATGCCACTCTGGCGCATTTGCAGAACCTTTATGCGGTAGCCTCGGCGCTGTGCTGGGTTACGGCCTTGCTGCTGTTCCCGTGGCTGGCAGACGGGGCACAGGCCACCATGCTGTTGCTGGTCGTGATGTCGATCATGATCGGATCAACCTTCGTCTTTTCCACTTCACCGCTGAGTGTTCTGATTTATATCAGTATTCTCGGTTCTGGTGCGATGCTGTCGCTGGGGCTGGAGGCGCAGTGGCACGCCATGTCCGGCATGACCTTGTTCACCATCACAAGCCTGGTTGCGACCATTCAGGTCCGCACAATTTTCCTCAAAGGGCGGCTGGCTGAAGCCTCTCTGGTGGAAAAGGAGGCAGTGGTTTCGATGCTGCTGCGCGAGTTTGAGGAGAACGAGGCTGACTGGCTGTGGGAAATCGACCCGGCCCGCAAACTGCGCGCGGTGTCCCCGCGTTTTGCCTTTGCGCTCGGGCGCTCGCAGGCCGATATCGAAGGCAAGCCGCTGCTGGAAATGGTGGCGGGACAGACCTGGGCGAGCGGACAATTTCCCCCCAGCCTCCACGATCTGGCCGAGCGGCTGAAGAACCGCGAAAACTTCTCGAATATTCTGGTGCAGGTCTCCATCCTTGGGGAAGAGCGCTGGTGGGAGCTTTCGGGCACACCGATGCGCGACGATCAGGGCCGCTTTACCGGGTATCGCGGAGTCGGATCGGACGTGACCGAACAGCGCAAGTCTTCCGAAAAGATCGCCTATCTCGCGCGGTACGATACGCTGACCCAACTGCCCAACCGCTTGCAACTGACTGAAGCGCTGGGCGAGGCGCTGCGTTACGCGGCGCAGTGGCGCACGCGCTGCGCGTTGCTGATGGTCGATCTCGACCGGTTCAAGGCCGTCAACGATTCGCTGGGCCATATGACCGGCGACAAGCTGCTGGCGCAGGTATCAGCGCGGCTGCAATCGCTGATGGGCGAAAACCAGCTGTGCGGGCGGCTGGGCGGCGATGAATTTGCCATCGTCATCCGCGAAGCCAGCGCGCCCGGCGTCATCGGCGATCTGGCCCAGCGCGTTATCGAACGCTTGTCCGAGCCCTATCAGATTGACCACCATACGCTGTATGTCGGCGCGAGCGTCGGCTCCGCCGAAGGCCCGCGCGATGGCATCACCGTTGAAGAAATGATGCGCAACGCCGATCTGGCGCTGTACCGCGCCAAGGATAGCGGCGGGGGCGACCATTGCGTGTTCGAGCCGGTGCTGCACGCATCCGCCGAAGAGCGCCGCCAGCTTGAAGTCTCGCTGAGAAAAGCTCTCAGCCTTGACGAAATGGTGCTGCATTATCAGCCGGTGGTTGATGCCCGCAGTCATGCCGTGGTGAGTTTCGAGGCGCTGGTGCGCTGGAACAGCGCCGATCACGGATTTGTCAGCCCGGCCAAGTTCATCCCGCTGGCAGAAGATACGCGCCTGATCGTGCCGATCGGCCAATGGGTGATTCGCAAGGCTTGCGAAGAAGCGCGCCACTGGCCCGATCACATCAAGGTCAATGTCAACGTCTCGCCCGAACAGCTGCTGGAACCGGGTTTCCACGAAGAGGTGGTGCAGGCCCTGGCTGCCACGGGCCTCAGGCCGGACAGGCTGGAAGTGGAAGTGACCGAAAGCATTTTCCTGCGCGATGCCAGCATTGCCCGCAGCGCGCTTGAACAGGTTATGGCGCTTGGCTGTTCGGTGGCGCTGGATGATTTCGGGACCGGCTATTCATCGCTTGGGTATCTGCGCAAGCTCAAGTTCTCGACCATCAAGGTTGATCGGACATTTGTGCAGGGCGCCGCGCAGGACAGCGCCGAAAGCCTCGCCATCATCAACGCCGTGGTTGCCATGGCCAAGAGCCTGAAGATGACCACCACCGCTGAAGGGGTGGAGACGGCCGAGGAAGCCGAACTGATCCGCAATCTTGGCTGCGACAAGATTCAGGGCTTTTATTTCGGTCGTCCGATGCCCGCTGAAGATGCGCGCAAGCTGTTCCATATCGCCCGGGAACTGCGCGCCTGAACGCGCAGGCCGAAAAGATCAGGCTGGCAAGATCAGGCGGTGGTCAGCTGCGCAAGAATGCTCTCGAACAGACGGCGACCGTCATGCCCGCCCAGCGCGGGGACTGCCGCCGGTTCGATGGCACGTTCAGGATGCGGCATCATTCCCAGCACCCGGCCATTAGCGCTCAGCACCCCGGCAATATCACGCGCCGAACCGTTGCAGCTTTCCGCATAGCGGAAGGCCACCAGGCCTTCGCCTTCGATCCGGTCGAGCGTGTCGGCATCGGCGTAGTAATTGCCGTCATGATGCGCGACCGGGATGCGGATGGTTTCGCCCTGCGTGTAGGCGGACGTGAACAGCGAAGCGGTGTTTTCGGCCGTCAGCGCCACGGTGCGGCAGATAAAGCGCTGCCCCGCATTGCGCAGCAGCGCGCCCGGAAGCAGCCGCGCTTCGGTAAGGACCTGGAAGCCGTTGCACACACCCAGCACCGGCACGCCGCGATCCGCAGCCGCCACCACCGCGCGCATGATCGGACTGGTTGCCGCCATCGCGCCTGATCGCAGGTAATCGCCGTAAGAAAACCCGCCCGGCAGCGCGATGAGATCGAGGCCGGATGGCAAATCGGCATCGCCGTGCCACACCCGGATCGCCGGCTGGCCCGACACCGCTTCCAGCGCTGAGGCCATGTCCCGGTCGCAGTTGGAGCCGGGGAAGGTGATGACCGCCGCCCGGAAAGCCATCAGCCTTGCGCTCCGGCGGTTTGGCCGGCGGTTTCGCCATCGGTTTCAATCGTGAAGCTTTCGATCACGGTGTTGGCCAGCAGCTTTTCGCACATGGCCGTGATCGCGGCGCGATCGGTGCCATCGGCCACATCGAGTTCGATCAAACGTCCGATCCGCACATCTTCAACGCCCGCAAAGCCGAGCCCTTCGAGCGCATGGTGCACGGCGCGGCCCTGCGGATCGAGCACGCCGGGTTTCAATCGGACAAGAACGCGCACTTGCATGGCCTGATGCTCCATTGTCTCGCGCCGCGGGCTCGGCGCTGCCGCGGCGCCGCTATAGCGTCCCGGCCCGCATTCGCAATCATCGTGATGCGGCTTGTTCACGGTGGGCAGTTTCCCGGCGCTCTGCCGCGACGGTCACACCCCGGTCAGGAATTGACCCATGTTTGTAACCTTGCTGCAACAGCGACGGCAAGAACGGCGCTGCCGCAGCCTCTGCGCACCGCAATGACGCTGTGACGGCTCGCGCGAATCGGGCGAACCTGCCACCGCGCGGTCGATACCTGCAAATACCTTTACCCTCTCCGCCCAGACCCTCCGTTCAGACTAGGGAGCTATCCGATGTCTTACCGTTTTTCCGCGTTTCGTGCCGCTTGTGCCGGTTCAACCATGCTCGCCGCTGCGGTGTTCGGCCTTGCGGCCCCAGCGAGCGCGCAGGACACCGCAGCGACCGATGATACCGAAGGCCAGCTGGCCACCATCATCGTGACCGCCAACCGCCGCGAGGAAAATCTTCAGGACGTGGCCGTGTCCGCCGATATTCTTGATGCTGACCGGATCGGCGCCATTTTCAGCGGCGCGGCCGACATCACGGCGCTGGCGGGCACGGCGCCGGGCCTCAATGTCGAAAGCTCCAATGGCCGCGTGGCGCCGCGCTTCTATATTCGCGGGCTTGGCAACACGGATTTCGATCTCGCCGCATCGCAGCCGGTCTCGGTGATCCTTGACGATGTCGTGATGGAGAACGTCACCCTCAAAAGCTTCCCGATCTTCGATGTCGAGCGGGTCGAAGTGCTGCGCGGTCCGCAAGGCACGCTGTTTGGCCGCAACACCCCGGCCGGCATCGTCAAGATCGATTCGGTCAAGCCGGGCCATGATACCACCGCATCGGGATCGCTGTCGCTGGGCAGCTACAACACCGCATCGCTGAACACCGCCGTCGGCGGGTCGATCATCGGCGACGTGCTGGCGTTCCGCGTTTCCTCGCAGCTTCAGCGCCGCAGCAACTGGATCAGCAACGACTTTACCGGCCGTGAGGATTCGCTCGGCGGCTACACCGATTTCGCCATGCGCGGGCAGCTGCTGCTGACCCCGGGCGAGCGGACGAGCATCCTGGCCGCGGTCAATTACCGCGATCTTGATGGTTCATCGACTTTCTTCCGCGCCAACGCGGTCGGGCCGGGCAACAACCGGCTGAACGCCAATTACGACCGCGACCGGGTGTCCTATGACGCGGGCGGCGGCAACCGGGCGAACTACGAACAGGTCGGCGCGACACTGACCGCAGCGCATGAGTTTGACGGCGCAACGCTGACCTCGATCACCAGCCACTGGACCAGCAAGGGATCAAGCCGCGGCGATGTGGACGGGGGCAACCTTGTCACCGGGCCGGGCTTCATCCCGTTCCCGTCCGATACGCAGGATTCGATCGATCTTGAACAGACCACGCAGGAAGTGCGCCTTGCCTCGAACGGGGAAGGCCCGCTCAGCTGGCAGATCGGCGGCTTCTATTTCGAGAGCGATTTCGATGTCACCACGATCGGCTTCACCTTCCCACCGCCGGTCACGGTCAATCACACCAACGAGGCATGGGCGCTGTTCGGTCAGGTTTCCTACCAGCTGACCGATACCCTGCGCGCCACCGGCGGCATCCGCTACACCGATGATCAGAAGGACTTCTTCGTCCGTTCGGGCGCCGCGCCGCAGCCGCGCAGCGTGCAGGACGACCAGTTCGATTGGGACATCAGCCTGTTCGCCGACCTGTCCGAGGACGCGAGCGTCTATGCCAAGGTCGCCAACTCGTTCCGCGGGCCGACGATTCAGGGCCGCGATGTCGCCTTCTTCGCAGCCCCCTCGGTCGCGCAGTCGGAGAACATCACCTCCTACGAAGTCGGCTTCAAGAGCGAGCTGGCCGATCGCCGCGTGCGCCTGAACGGTGCGGTCTATTACTACACCGTGGAAGATCCGCAGTTCACGGCCGTTGGCGGGGCGGGCAACCTCGTCCAGCTGATCAATGCCAACAAGGGTGAGGCTTACGGCGTCGAATTTGACGGCGCGTTCCAGATTTCGCCGCAGTTCCTCGTGACCCTTGGTGTTGCTTACAACAGCACCGAGATCCAGGATTCGAACCTCGCCGTCGGCGTTTGTGCGCAGTGCACCGTGACCGACCCGACCCGTCTGATCGGCGGAAATCGCCGCGCGCTGATTGATGGCAACCCCTTCCCCAATGCGCCCGAATGGAGTGGCGATCTGACCGCGCGTTATGGCATTCCGGTCGGCAATTCGGGTGAGTTCTTCATCTTCACCGACTGGGTCTATCTCGGGGAAACCAACTTCCTGCTGTACGAAAGCCGCGAATTCAACGCGGGCAGCCGGTTTGAGGGCGGTCTGAAGGTCGGTTATTCGGGCAGCGATGGTCAGTGGGAACTCGCCGCCTTCGCGCGCAACATCACCGATGAGGACAATGTCCTTGGCGCGATCGACTTCAACAACAACACCGTCTTCGTCAACGAACCGCGCGTGATCGGGGTGATGGTCGGTCTGAAGTATTAAGGCTGCGCGTGCCCCGCTAGCCGGGGCATGGGCACCAACCGGAACCGGCAGGCGGGGAGCTTGCCGGTTGCCGTTATTCTGGCGTCTGGGGCGCGGTCTGAGGCGCGGATGCTTCCGGCACGACCACGAATTCAACGGCGCTGCCGGGGGCCAGGTATTTCAGCGCGGTCTGATGCAGGTCTTCAGGCGTGATGGCCGTCATCAGGCCGGGCGCTGCAAAGTACCGATCGAGCTGCGCCGGTTCGCTCTGCGCGCGGGCCGCCAGCCCAAGCCAACCGCCCAGATCCTTGAGCAGATTGGCATATTCTTCAAGATAGGGCTTGCGCGCGCGATCGATCAGGTCGGGATCGACCGGGCCTTTGCGCAGATCGGCCAGCAGGCTTTGCACAGCAGCCTGCGTGACCGCGACCTGATCGGCGGCAACGGCGCTGCTGATCGAGAAGGTGCCGTAGCCGGGGTAGATATGGCTGGCGGCAGACCGGGCCGACGGCGAATAGGCCTGCCCCAGATCTTCGCGCAAGCGATCGGTCAGTTGCAGCCGCACAATCCGCGCCAGCAGATCAAGCCGCAGCGTTTCGCCAAGATCGCTGTCGTCCGTAGTGGGCCAGACCCATTGCAGCAGCGCCTGATCGGGCTCGCCCTTGTGCGTGATGATGTGCTGGCCGCGCTGCGCCGTGAACGGGCGAATGCGGTTCTCGGTGCGCGGGTTGAAGGCTTGTTCACGCGGCGGCAGCGCGCCTAGCGTGGCGGCAACCGCCGCAATCGCTTGCGCCTCGTCAAGATCGCCGACCAGCGCCAGCTCAATCGCGCCGCCGGTCAGGCGGTCGGTGATGGCGGCGCGCAGCTGCGCATAATCCAGTGCGAGAAAATCCGCTTTGGGCAGCAGTGAAAAACGCGGGTCATTGCCCGACAGGATCCCGCCGATCGCCGTTGACAGCGCGCGGGCAGGGGTCGCGTCCAATGTGTTGAAGAAATTGTCGATCCCCTTGCGGAACCGCTCCACCCCCTCGGGCCGGTAGCCCGGATCGGTGAGGGTGGCGGCGAGCACCTGCATTTGTGTCAGCAGGTCGCGCGGGGTGGTGACGGCTGATGCGGTGAAGGCGTCGGTGCCGCTGGCCAGTTCAAAGCTGACGCTGCGTCCGGCCAGCACGCTCGCCAGTTCATCCTGGGAGTGCTTTCCAAGCCCGCCTGCCGCGAGCGAGCCGGCAAGATAGGTGCGCAGCGGCGCATCGGCGGTGTTCATCAGATCGCCGCCGTCCACCGCCAGCAAAAACGCAATCCGGTCCTTGCGCACATCGGTTCGCTTGAGCGTAAGGCGCACGCCGTTGGCAAAGCGGATTTTGCGCAGGCCGAGGCGCTCGTCCACGACGTCGGACACCACCGTTCCCGCCGGGCCGAAATCGCTGTAGCCAAAGGCAAGCGGGCCGTTGCTGGCGGGCGGAGCGATAGGCAAGGCCAGCCCATCGGCAAAGGCGCTGCGCAAGCCGGTCTCACCGCCATCGGGAAGCCTGCGCCCTTCAAACCGGATCAGCGGCTCTGCCAGCGGCGCGGCATCGGCCAGCACGGCCTGCCATGCCGCTTCGGGCGTGATAGCGGGCGCCTGCTCCTCAAAGGAGGCCAGCGACCAATCGGGCGTGGTGGGCACACGCTTGTCGCTGACCAGAGCCAGCGCTCCGCCTGCAAACACGGCGTTGCTGCGCGTGCCGGCCGATTTCACGCCGTTTTCCAGCGCCGTGCGGATGTTGGCCAGCTGCTCGTCGACTTCGGCCTGCGTGAAGCCATAGGTCAGCGCCTGATTCACCTCGCGCACCGCGGCCAGCACGCCTGCGCGCCATGCGCCGTCGGTGCTGTTGACGCTGAGGCTGGTGATGCGGGCATCTTCAAAGATGTCGCCCGAACTGAAGCTGGCACTGCGAAATGGCGCATCAGCGCCGCGCGCCAACCGGGCGAGGCGGCGGTTGATGATGCCATAGCCGACCGCGCGCAGCCGGCTGGCGCGGCGCGCCGCAAGCGTATCGGGCTCGTCGCGCCACGGGGCCAGCCGGCTGATGGTCACGCTTTCGGACAGGGCGTGATCAAGGTGGATATCGGTCAAGCCCTTGCGTTCTGGATCAATCGGTCCGGCCCGTGGTTTGGCCGGGGCAGGGGCGGGCGCCCAATCGGCAAAGCGGGCGCGGATCGCGGCTTCGACCACGGCGACCGGATAATCGCCGACCACCACCAGCACGGCGTTTTCAGGCGTATAGGTCCGTTCGTAGAGACTGCGGATTTGGTCGGCGGTGGCAGTTTCCAGCACCTCCAGCGTGCCAATCGGCATGCGGTTGGCATAATGCGCGCCGGGCGCAAGAAAGGCGACGTTGTCTTCAAAATTGCGCTGCTGGAAGCCCGCGCGGTCGCGCCGCTCGGCCAGAATAATCCCGCGTTCGCGCTCCACAGCGTCCGGCGCGATGGTCAGCTCGCTCGCCGTTTCGCGCATCAGCATCAGCGCCGTGCCCAGCAGCGCTTCATCGTTGCGCGGCAGATTGAGCATATAGGTGATGTTTTCAAACCCGGTCGACGCATTGGTATCCGCGCCGAAAGCCAGCCCCTCGCGTTCGAGCAGCTTGATCATCTCGCCTTCGGGGATGCCCTTCGATCCGTTGAAGGCCATGTGTTCAAGATAGTGCGACAGCCCGCGCTCGGCATCGGTTTCGGCCAGCGCGCCGGTGTTGATCCGCAGCCTTA
This sequence comes from Porphyrobacter sp. TH134, assembly GCF_002855495.1. Taxonomy (GTDB): domain Bacteria; phylum Pseudomonadota; class Alphaproteobacteria; order Sphingomonadales; family Sphingomonadaceae; genus Erythrobacter. The sequence continues at coordinate 195,078 of NZ_PKRO01000001.1, read as the reverse complement.
CCAGCGCGGTGCCAGCCGGGGTGGCGTTGCGGCGGATGATGTAACGCAGCCCGTTATCGAGCCGTCCGAAGGTGTAATCGGTGTCGACCGGCACGTCGCTGGTCTCGAATGCCCAGACCGGCGCAGCAGATTGCGCAGTGTCTGCTGCGGCGGGTGTTGCCGGGGTTTCGTCCTGTGCGGCCAGCGGCGCGGCGAGCGCAAGTGCGGATACGGCCACCCAGCGGACGGCGGCAAACGTGTGCCTTCGCATTGTTTTCAAACCGCTCCTGCTCGCATCGCCATCTTGTGGAGATTACGGCCTGAACGGCGCCTGTCAGCATAATTCGCGCAGCCGATGATGCGGCGGCGGCGCTATTTCTTGAGCGGCGGCGGCCCGCGCAGGCGCGAACGGGCGTGCGACAGGTCGAACACCTCGCCCGGGCCATTGTCCTCGCCATTCAGCAGGCCGAGCCGGCGCGCGACTTCACGATAGGCTTCTTCCTCGCCGCCCAGATCGCGGCGGAAACGGTCCTTGTCGAGCTTTTCGCCGGTGTTCATGTCCCACAACCGGCAGCCATCGGGGCTGATTTCGTCTGCCAGAATCACGCGGCTGTAATCGCCGTCGTAAAGCCGCCCGAATTCCAGCTTGAAGTCGACCAGCCGGATATCGATCGCGGCAAACATCCCGCACATGAAATCGTTGATGCGGATCGCCATCGAGGAAATGTCGTGCATCTCTTCGTTGGTGCACCAGTTGAAGCAGGCGATGTGTTCCTCGGCCACCAGCGGATCGCCCAGTGCATCGTCCTTGTAGTAATATTCGATCAAGGTGTGGGGCAGGGGTTCGCCCTCTTCGATGCCGAGGCGCTTGCTGATTGAGCCGGCCGCCACGTTGCGCACCACCACTTCCAGCGGAATGATGTCGACCTGCCGGATCAGTTGCTCGCGCATGTTGAGGCGGCGGATGAAGTGGGTGGGGATGCCGATATGGGCGAGGCGCGTGAACACATGCTCGCTGATGCGGTTGTTGATCACGCCCTTGCCGTTGATCGTGCCTTTTTTCTCGGCATTGAAGGCGGTCGCATCATCCTTGAAATACTGGATGAGCGTGCCGGGTTCCGGACCCTCATAAAGGATCTTGGCCTTGCCTTCGTAGATCTTGGTTCGGCGGGACATTGGAACAGCACTCCCAGCTCGCCTTTCGGCGTTTAGCGAATGGTGCCCGAGGGCGGATTTGAACCACCGACACGCGGATTTTCAATCCGCTGCTCTACCCCTGAGCTACTCGGGCATTCGCTGCGAGCGACGGGGTGGAGCCAATTGGCTGCCCCGGCGAGCAAATGAGAGCGGCCCTATGGCGAAGGCAGAGAGGGTTGGCAAGGGGGTTTTATCCGCCCTTTTGTATCGGCGCATCAATCCTGCTCGCGCCAGCTGTCTTGCGCCAGTTCGTCGGGATCGGCAGGGGGGCCGGGCACGGCGTAGGAATCGGAAAACCAGCGCGCCAGATCGCGGTCCTTGCAGCGCTGCGAACAGAAGGGGTGGAATTGCTCGGACCGGGCTTTGCGGCATATCGGGCAGGGCTTGGGCTTGGTGGTCATGCGCCAAGGATTTGGGCGCTGGGCGCTTCGAGCGCAAGGCCGGGATCGGTTGCGATCCGCACCAGCCGTCCTGTCCGCCGCGCCAGTTCATCGCGCCATTCGGGCTTGAGCTTGGCCTGCAATGCGGGGTGTACGCGCAATTCCAGCACCGGGCCGTGGCCCTCGGCATGTTCGGCCAGGCGCAGCGCCAGCCGCGCGCAACTGCCGACGCGCGATGTGGCGAATCGGTGCAGCAGCGAAGGGCCTTCCAGCCGCGCGACCAGCTGGACAAAGCCGAAGCCGTTCATGGCGGTGCGTTCATGCGGCCAGCCGCTCAGCGCCGCGCCGAGCGCCTCGTCCACCGCGCGGCGATCGGTCTTGTCGGACAGAGTGGGAAAATCGATCCCGATATTGCCGCCAAGGTCGAACCATCGCAGCGCGCGGGCAATGGCAGGGACCGCGGCAAGCGCGACCTCGCGCGGGGCGCCGATGCCGTCGATATCGATCACCGTCATGGCCGGGGTGACGCTGACGAGAATTTCGCCGCCTGAAAAGTCGAGACGGGCGCTGGAGGCAGCGTGCCACACCTCCTCCCACAATCCAGGCGGAAAGCGGCGCACGGTCTGCCCTTGCGGGAACGCCGGGCGCAGGGCCGGGGTGTCAGGCCCGGCGACGCGCGTCTGCGCCCGCTTCAATCGCCCGCGTTCGGCGATAGGAGCGCGGGTGATGACAAGGTCGAGGGTCTGGCCCTCGGTTGCCTGCGGCGGCAGGTGATCGATCAGCGCCTCGCTGCCGCCGTCCAGCAGCGCCACCCCGCGCCGGGAGCCTTTCAGTTTCCCGGTCAGCTTGCCGCGCGCGGCCTGTCCTGCGCGCAGTTCTCCGGGCCACCACACCTGCGCTGCCAGCACCTGTTCGCCTGCGATCAGCAAGGCCCGGAGCTCGCCGATACCTTCTTCGATCAGCCATTCAGGCCCTGTCAGTTCAGGCAATGGGAAACCCCGCTGCCTTAAGCAGCGCGCGCGTTTCGTACAATGGCAGGCCCATCACCCCTGAATGGCTGCCTCTGATCCACTGGATCAAACCCTCTGCCGCGCCCTGGATGGCATAGCCGCCGGCCTTGCCCTGCCAATCGCCGCCCGCAAGATAGTCTGCGATTTCCTGCTCGGACAAGCGCTTGAAGTGCACCACGGTTTCATTGAGCCGTTCGCGCAACGTTCCATCGCTGGCGCGCAGAACGACACTGGTGAGCACCTGATGGCGCCGCCCGCTCATCAGTTCAAGGCAAGCGCGCGCTTCGGCGGCGGTCTCGGTCTTGGGCAGGATCCGCCGGCCTACGGCGACCACGGTGTCACCCGCCAGCACGTGGCCGGGGGCATCAACAGCCAGCGCCTTTTCGCGGCCCATGCGCAAGGCATAGGCGCGGGGAAGTTCGCCCTTCAGAGGCGTCTCATCGATATCGGCCGGGATGACCGCGTCCGGCACAAGGCCAAGCCGCCCCAGCAGCTCGCGCCGCCGGGGAGATGCCGATGCCAGTGTCAGGTGCGCCGCGCCCATGCGGGCCGCAGCCAATTATTGCGGGCCGGGGCCGCCGCGACCCGGCATGAAGCGATAGGTGATGCGCGCCTTGGTGAGGTCGTAGGGCGTCAGCTCGCACAGCACTTCGTCGCCCACCAGCACGCGGATGCGGTTCTTGCGCATCTTGCCCGCAGTGTGGCCCAGCACTTCATGCCCGTTTTCAAGCTCCACCCGGAACATCGCATTGGGCAGCAATTCAACCACGCGCCCGCGCATTTCGAGGAGTTCTTCCTTGGCCATGAAATTCCTTTGTCTTTGATGAGTGTAGCTGTTGCGGCGCACAATACGCCCGTCGATGTGCGGCTGCGCTTTAGCGATGCGGGAACCAAAAGGGAAGGCTCGTGCGTTAGGTGCAGATTATGCGGGACTTTGCAGGTTCTGTTCAGGGGATGACGCGCATCTCGTGGGCACGAATCCGCGCCGCCACCGCAGCCGGACAGGAGCGGCAAAAGCCGCGCTGCCAGACGAATTGCAATCAAAAGGGACTCCATGAACCTCTCCCCGTTTTCCCGCGCCGGCTTGCGCGCCGGCTGCTGTGCCTTTGCGCTGACGCTTGCCTTCCCGCTTTCGGCCAAGGAGAGCGCAGCCAGCCAGCCCCAGCCCGAGCCTGCCGCGCAAACCGAAGAAGACGAGGCTGAGGTTGCCAGCGATGTTGCCGCCGATGGCAACGAGATCATCGTGCGCTCGGGCCGGTTGCGCGGTCAGCTGTTCGTGGACCAGGCCCCGCTGCTTCAGCTTGATGAGACCGCAATCGCCGCAGAGGGCGTGACCTCGATCACCGATCTGATCGCGCAGATCAGCGCCCGCACGGGCTCGGCGCGCGGGCGCGGGGGCGGCGGCGGGCCGGTGATCCTCGTCAATGGCATCCGGATCGGCAATTTCCGGGAGTTCTCCAACTATCCGCCCGAAGCGCTGGCGCGGGTCGAGGTGTTCCCTGAAGAAGTCGCCCAGCGGTTCGGCTTTCCGCCTGATCGCCGGGTTATCAATCTGATCCTCAAGGATAATTATTCCAACCGACAGGCCGACCTTGAATTTGAGGTGCCCTCGCGCGGCGGCTATTCGCGCAACGAACAACAGCTGGGCCTGCTCAAGATCGCGGATGGTGGGCGGATCAATGCCAGCATCCAGGTGGAAGACACCACGCTGCTGACGGAGGACGAACGCGGCATCCCGCAGGCCGATGGTTCAATCCCCACCACCGCGAGCGATCCCGATCCGGCGCGCTTCCGCAGTCTGCTGGCCGATACCTTCGGTCTTGAAGCCAATGTCGCCTGGGCCAAGGCGATCATCGACAGCGGCACATCGCTCAGCGCCAACCTCAATTATGAGCGCAGCGAAAGCCGCAGCCTTGATGGTCTGAACACCGTGCTGCTGACCGGGCCGACCGGCGCCAATGCCGTGCGCACCTTCGGCGCGGAGACGCCGCTCGCCCGGCGTTCATCGACCGATACGGTCTCGACCGCGGGATCGCTGACGAGGCCGATCAATGCCTTTCGCCTGACCAGCACGTTCGATGGTTCGCTGGCTGAGACCGAGACCGAAATCGACCGACGCCTGACCGCGCAACAATTGGCTGTGTTCCAGAACGCGGCGCAGGCGGGCACGCTGGCGCTCAATGGCCCGCTGCCCGCCAACACCGACAACGGGTTCGACCTTGCCCGCAGCCGCTCGATTGCCGGGAACTCGCTGACCACGCTCAATGGCGCGCTCGGCAACCTTCCGGCGGGCGAATTGCTGGCGACCTTTGATATCGGGATCGATTGGCAGCGGATCGAAAGCGCGGACACGCGCTCGGCCACCGATGTGGCGCTGACCCGGCGCAACTTTTCGGCCGGGACCAATCTGGTGGTGCCGCTGACCAGCACCCGCGAAGAATTCGCCGATGCGCTGGGGACATTCACGCTGAACCTGCAAGCCGGCATCGAAGACCTCAGCGATTTTGGCGTGCTGGGCGATTGGAACGCCGGGCTGACCTGGACGCCGGTTGACGGGCTGGATCTGTCGGCAACCTATATCTGGCGCGAAGTGGCGCCGGGGCTGACGGCGCTGGGCAATCCGCAAATCGTCAACCTGAACGTGCCGGTGTTCGATCTGGTGCGCGGGGAGACGGTGCTGGCGGATGTCACCACGGGCGGCAATCCCGATCTTGTGGCGGAAACGCAGCGGGACTGGAAATTTGCTGCCAACTGGGAACTGCCGTTCTGGGACAATTCGCGTCTGACGGTGGAATATATCCGCAACCGGTCGGACGATGTCGTCAGCGCCTTTCCGCAGATCACCTCTGCAATCGAAGCGGCGTTCCCGGGACGGGTGACGCGCGCGCCCGCAGCGCCGGGTGAGATCGGCCGCCTGATCGCGGTTGACCGGCGTTCTGTCAGCTTTGCCGAGACGCGGGCGGACCGCATCCAGTTTACCTTTTCCACCAACGGCAGCATCGGCGCGCCGGCGGAAGGCCAAGGCGGGCCGGGCGGTGGACGCTTTGGCGGCGGCGGTGGCGGCGGCGGGGCAGCGGCTGCACCGCAACCATCCCCCCCAACCACAGGCGCGCCTCCGGCCGGGCCGGGCGGGCCGCGGGCAGGCGGCATGGGCTTTGGCGGCGGGGCCGCACCAACGCCTGAGCAGCGCGAACAGTTCATGGCCTTCCGCGCGCGCCTGTGCGCCGATGATGGTCAGGCCTTCCTTGAAAAGCTGGTGGCCGCCATCGACAGCGGCGCGGATATCTCGGCCGAGTTTCCCGGTATCGATCCGGCCCGTCTGGCGCCCATGCTGGCCCGCCTGCGCGGCGCCGACGGCACAATCGATCCTGCGCGTCTGACGGAAATGCGCACGCGCATCTGCAGTCTCGATCCGGCGCTGCTGGGCGGACCGGCAGCGGGCGGCGGCGCGCCCGCAGCGGGCGGGGGCGCACCTGCGGGGCCCCCGGTGTTCAATCCGCTGGCCCAGCGCAGCTTTTCCGGCTGGCGGTATTTCTTCAACCTGACCCACACGATCGAGCTTCAGAACGAAATCCTGATCGCCGCCGGCCTCCAGCCTCTCGATCAGCTCGATGGCGATGCGACCAGTGCCTTTGGTCAGCCGCGCCATTCCAGCCGCCTGGAAGCGGGTCTGTTCGGCAAGGGCGTGGGCTTCCGCCTGTCGGGCATCTACACCGGCACGACGCGGCTTGATGGCGCGGTCGGCGCCAGCGATCTGTTCTTTGACGACATTGCCACCTTCAACCTGCGGGTGTTTGCCAACATGGGCGAAGTGACGGGCAAGAACGAAGGCTTCCTCAAGGACTTCCGCGTCAGTCTGGTGGCCGACAACCTGTTCGATGCGCAGCGCCGGGTGCGGGATTCCACCGGGGAAACGCCGATCAATTACCAGCCTTTCGTGATTGATCCCTTGGGGCTGTATCTGGGGATCGATCTCAGAAAGCTGTTCTAGGACTGCACCTCGGCGAGCGCCTCTGCGCGTTTCAGGTTTTCGCGTCGGCGAGGGCCTCGGCGCAGGCATAGGCGCTCGCCCAGGCCCATTGGAAGTTGTACCCGCCGAGCCAGCCGGTCACGTCCACGGCTTCCCCGATGGCATAAAGACCGGGAACCTTGGCGGCCTCCATCGTCCGGCTGGAAAGTTCTGCCGTGGCGATCCCGCCTGCGGTGACTTCGGCCTTGGCCAGCCCCTCGGTGCCATTGGGGCTGAAACGCCAATCGCCCAGCTTGGCCTGAGCGGCGCGCAGGTCTTTGTCCGACAGGTTGCCCAATTCGCGTTCCAGTGCCAAGCGATCCGCCAGCGCATCGGCCAACCGCGCGGGCAGGCGTTCGCGCAGCAGGGTGCGCAGGTGGGTGCGGGGGCGGTCGCGCTTGGCTTCGATCAGCCAGTCGCTCGCCGCATCGGGCAGGAAAGTGATGCGGACCTCCTCGCCATGCCGCCAATAGGACGAGATTTGCAGGATCGCCGGGCCGGAGAGCCCCTTGTGGGTGAACAGCGCCGCTTCGGCGAATTCGGCCGTATGCTTGCCCGCTCCGGCCCGCGCCCGCACTGGCGCGGCAACGCCTGATAGCTCGCGGAACAGCGCATCTTCCCCGCCCAGCGTCAGGGGCACTAGGGCAGGGCGCGGTTCCACCACCTTCAACCCGAACTGCCGGGCGAGGGCATAGGCGTAATCACTTGCGCCCATCTTTGGGATCGAAGGCCCGCCAGTCGCGATCACCAGCGCGGGGGCCTGCCAGCGGCGGCCATCGGCAGCGGTGACAGTGAAGGTGCCATCCGGGCTGCGTGCCACGCTGGCGATATCGACCTCGCAGGTCAGCGTCACGCGGTCAGGCGGGCATTCATCCAGCAGCATCGCCACGATCTGCTTGGCCGAACCGTCGCAGAACAATTGTCCCAGCGTCTTTTCGTGCCAGGCGATGCCGTGGCGTTCCACCAGCGCGATGAAGTCCGCCGGAGTGTACCGCGCCAGCGCGCTCTTGGCGAAATGGGGGTTGGCTGAGAGGTAGTTCCCCGGCCCCGTACCCAGATTGGTGAAATTGCACCGCCCCCCGCCCGAAATCAGGATCTTCTTGCCCGGCGCTTCGGCCTTCTCCAGCAACGCCACGCGCAGCCCGCGCTGGCCTGCTTGCCCCGCCGCAAACAGCCCGGCTGCGCCCGCGCCAAGGATAATGACATCATGCTGATCCATCTCGGTGCGGATAGGCGTGCTGGCGGGAATTGCCAATCGCCCCTTGCAGTCCCTATTGGGCGGGCATGGCCAAGACCCCCGCCGGCACCCCCCATGACCCACGCGGTGCGGAGCGTTTCAACGAGGAACGCGCCGCCTATACCGTGTCGAGCGCCAAGCCCGATCTGGAAGGCGGGGTGCAGGCGATCCGTGAGGTGGTGAAGGTGCTGAAGCCTTCGCCCGGCGTCTACCGGATGCTCGATACGCGCGGCGAGGTGCTGTATGTCGGCAAGGCGCGCAGCCTGAAGGCGCGGGTGGCGAACTACACCCAGATTGCCGGGCTGTCGGGGCGGCTACAGCGCATGGTCAGCCAGACCCGCAGCATGGAAATCATCACCACCAATTCCGAAGCCGAGGCGCTGCTCTTGGAAGCGCAGTTGATCAAGCGGTTCCGTCCGCCGTTCAACGTGTTGCTGCGCGATGACAAGAGTTTCCCCTTCATCCTGCTGCGCGCCGATCACGCCTTCCCCCGCATTCAGAAACACCGCGGCGCGCGGCGCGCCAAGGGCAATTACTACGGGCCGTTTGCGAGTGCAGGCAGCGTCAACACCACGCTCAACGCGCTGCAGAAACTGTTCCTGCTGCGATCCTGCACCGACAGCTTCTTCAACAACCGTGATCGGCCCTGCCTGCTGTATCAAATCAAGCGCTGCTCGGCGCCCTGCGTGGGCCGGATCGACGAGGCGGGCTACGACGCGCTGGTGCGGCAGGCGAAGGATTTCCTGTCGGGCAAATCAGGCGCGGTGCAGGCTGATCTGGAACGGCAGATGGCCGAAGCGGCGGCGAATCTGCAATTTGAAACGGCCGCGATGCTGCGTGACCGGCTGCGCGCCGCGACTTTCATTCAAGGCAGTCAGGCGATCAATGCCGCCGGGCTGGGCGATGCCGATGTCTTCGCGCTGGCGGCCAGCAAGGGCCAGATGAGCGTCCAGTCCTTCTTCATCCGCGGCGGGCAGAACTGGGGCCACCGCGCGCTGTTCCCGCGCCACACGGCGGATGTGGACGAGGCGCAGGTGCTGGCCGATGTGATGCTGCAATTCTACGAGGAAGTGCCGCCCCCGCCGACCATTCTGGTGGACCGCGAACTGCCAGAGGCGGAACTGATCGAAGCGGCGCTGTCCGAATTGGCGGGGCGTAAGGTGCGGCTCTCGATACCGGAGCGCGGGGATCGGCGCAAGCTGATGGAGCAGGCGCAGCGCAACGCGGTCGAGGCGCTCGAACGGCGCTTGGCTGAGACCGGCACCAAGGCCCGCCTCAACCGCGAGCTGGCCGAATTTCTGGAGCTTGATGCGCCGCCGCAGCGGATCGAGGTTTACGACAACAGCCATATTCAGGGCACCAAGGCTGTGGGCGCGATGGTTGTCTCCGGACCGGAGGGGTTCGAGAAGGGCCAGTACCGCAAGTTCAACATTCGCGAGGCACAGACCAACGATGACTTCGCGATGATGCGCGAAGTGATGGCGCGCCGGTTTCGTAACTTCGCCGAGGGTGAAGATAGCCCCGAGGCCAAGGCGGGCGGCCATGAAACCATCCTGCCCGACCTGATCCTGATCGATGGTGGCAAGGGCCAGCTTTCCAGCGTCATGCGGGTGCTGGAGGAAATCGGCATCGCGGATGAAATCGCAGTCGTCGGCGTCGCCAAGGGGCCGCATCACGGGCGCGACGGGCGCGAGGTGTTCCATTTCCCCGATGGGCGCGAAAAGATGCTGCCCGTGAATTCGCCGCTGCTTTTCCATCTTCAGAACCTGCGCGACGAAGTGCACCGCTATGTCATCGGCGCGCACCGGGCCAAGCGGTCGAAGGCGATCACCGCCAGCCCGCTGGACGAAATTCCCGGCATCGGCCCGGCCCGCAAGCGCGCGCTGCTGCTGCATTTCGGCACCGCCAGCAAGGTGCGCGCCGCCGGTTTGGAAGATCTGCAACGCGCTCCCGGTGTCAGCGCGACGGTGGCGCGCAAGGTTTACGATTTCTACCACGCGGGCGGGTGATGCGAACTGCCGGCTTGCCAGCGCGTTATTGCTGAGACATCTTCCCGGTCGGGGGGGCGGTTGTTCGTCCCAGTCGAGGGGGAGGAAATCGATGAGAATTCGGGATGTTGCAAAGGGCGGTGTGGCCGTCTTTGTCGCGTTCGGCGTGTCCGGTGCTACGGCCCAGCAGGATAAAATGCTGCGTCCGCCAGAGGCTGCCGAAGCCATCATCTACCGCGATGCCGGCTATAAAGGCCCCGCAGTCAATGTCAGCCGGGCTGAAGCCAATCTTGGATTGGCATTCCGGATCAATTCCATCCGCGTCACCAGCGGACGCTGGCAGGTTTGCGAGAAGGCAAATTACCGCGGCACGTGCCGGACATTTGATCGGGATATGCCACTGCTTGGATTGCGCGGGATCAAGGTCCAATCGATGCGGCCCGAAGGCGGCAATGGGGGAACCTTGCCGGGAGGAGAGCAAGGCAGCAACCCCAATCTGCGGGGTATGGCGGCCCAGTTCTACGCGGCACCGGCGCTGCGTGGTTACCGCGTTGAAGCCTGCGCCACCGGAAGTGCAACGGCCAGCTGTGCCCAGCGCAGTGCCGCCCAATTCTGTTCCAGCATGGGCTGGCGGACGTCATCGCGCCAAGCGATGGAAACGGTGCGTGGGCGGGTCTACCTTGCCGATGTGCTGTGCTCGAACACGGGCATGTGAGAGGGGGGGCGAACCTGATGGTTCGCCCCGACCCCATCGGATTTACTGCCCGTCGAGCGCCTTGCTCACCAGCACATTGACCGAAACGCGGCGGTTCTGTGCCCGGCCGGCAGCGGTGGTGTTGTCGGCCGCGGGATCGGCCGTCGCCATGCCGGTCGGGGTGAGCATCCGATACGGCTTCCACTTGCAGATCTGTTGCAGGTAGTTGACCACCGCGGCCGCCCGCTTTTCGGACAAGGCCTGGTTCACTTCCTCAGAGCCTGTCGTGTCGGTGTAGCCCAGCACCAGCATCAGCGAGTTTTCATTGGCGCCCGCCTGCTGCGCGGCAGCGCAAAGCTCGGCCTTGGCGCTGGGCGAAATCACGGCCTTGCCAGTGTCGAAATAGACGTTGGTGGTGCTCTTCAGGTTGTACTTGTCGATATCGCCCAACCGCCCGCGCAGCGCTTCGGTGGCGGCGGCGTTCTGCTTGATCGCTTCGCCCTGCTCGCCGAACTGCTGCTGGGTGCCGCCGCGGATCATGGCGGCAATCTGCCGGTCATCGCTCGTGAAGCGCACTTCGCTGGCCACCAGTCCTTCGCCGTAAACGGCCGTCTTTACTGTCACAGGCAGGCCGTTGATCAGTGCCGACTGGTCGAATGCCTTGTTGCCGATCCCCAGAAACCCGCCGCGGGTGCGGATTTCGGTTTCGGGGTGCAAGGTGATCATGGTGGTCGTGCCATCATCGGCGGTCACTTGCAGGCGCTGGCCTTTGCGGGCCGAGATGATGCCGGTGACCTTGGCGCCTTCGCTCATTTCCGCCAGCGGGGGCAGCGAGCCATAAACGGTTGTCAGCACCTCACCCTGATCGCTGGCGGGCGCCTGCGTCTGCGCGGTAAGGCCGGTGGCGGTGGCGCCCAGAACGGCCATGATGGCAAGCTGTCGAGCGGAACGGAAAGTTGTGTTCACTGCGGTTATGCTCCTGTGGTGGGGGCCGCGATCCCTGACATCGGCCCTTGTGTGGTGAATTGCTTGCGCTCCGGTTGTTGGGCAACACCTTGCTCGTAGGTGAACACAGGTTGCGTTGATGACACAAGAGCAGGCCATCAGGGCACAAGATGCGACGAGTTGAGGCGCCAGTGCAGCCTGACCCTGCAAGCGCGAAGGCCGCGCTTTGGTCATCGGGGTTGCACCGGACGGTCGGTTTCTGCACAGATTTTGCTGCGGGGCCTGTCCCTCTGGCTGGCTGCCTTGCGCAGCCTTTGCCAGATGGGGGCCTGAAAAGAATCGCAGATTTCAGGGGTCGTGGGTGACAAAATCGGTTGGGTCGGCCTGCGTTGCAGGACTCGCAGCGCTGGCGTTGGCGGCATGCGGTGGGGGCGGATCGCAAGGCGGGTCTGGCGGCACGCCGCCGCCCGTTGGCGGCGGCGGCGGCGGCGGCACACCCACACCGCCGCCTGCGCAGACCCCGGCTCCACCGCCCGCATTCAGCTTCGCTGCGTCCTTTGCGTTTGAAACGACGCTGGGGGTGGAAAGCACGATGTTCACCTGGCAGGACGGCACGAGCGGCACGCAGCGCCTTGAGGCGGCAACGCCCCGCTTTCTGTCCGGCACCAGCCCGGCCCGGCTTTCGTTCGAGGTCGCCCCGCCGAACGAGGTTGCGCGCATCCGCTTTGATGGTGTCGACCGGACCTTCACCAGCAATATCGGCGCAGTGTCGGGCTTCCGCCGTTTCTTCGGCTCCAGCACCGACGAGGAATTGCGGATCGGTCCGTTCAGCCCCTTCTTCACCCGCGGCAGCGATACCAGCGCAGAGGTGGCGATTGTGCTGTTCCAATCAGCCCCGACCGGCTTTACCTCTGGCACGCGGGTAGGCACGGCACGGCGGCTGATCTTTGCGGCGATCGGGAATCCCAGTCAGGAGATCGGGCGGATCCCGGTTTCGCGGCGCTTCGTGACCGAGGGCGGGTTCACCAGCCTCGGTGATTTTAGCATGCTGTCATCAACCAGCCTTGTGACGATCAGTTCGGATTACAACACGGGGATTTTCGGCGGCTTTTCGGTTGCCCGCACCGCGCCCAATGGCGGAAATCCGGAGCGGCTGGCCGATCTCAACTTCAAGGGCGCGCATGATCCTGCCACCAACCGCCTGACCGGCACGATCCGCGATCAGGCGGACCGGGTGGTGGGCAATTTCGAGGGCGGTCTCTATGGCCCCCGGCGCCAGCGCATCGCGTTCGTTTATGAATTTGCGATCCCGGAGACAGGCAACCTCAAGCACATCGGTTTCCTCTACGGGCTTGAAGGATAGGCCCGCAGCGAACCGGCCGCGCCTCAGCGCGCCGCCTCGGCAGCGATCCAGCGGTCGATCTTGGTTTCCAGCACCGCGAGCGGCAGGCCGCCGGTGTTCAGCACCTGCTCGTGGAAGGCCTTGATGTCGAACCTTGCGCCGAGCTTTGCTTCGGCCCGCTTGCGCAATTCCTGGATTTTCAGGGCACCGATCTTATAGGCCAGCGCCTGGCCGGGGATTGCGATATAACGGTCGACTTCGGCGATGACTTCGGTGCGGGTCATGCCGGAATTGTCCATCATGAAGGCAATCGCCTGATCCCGCGTCCAGCCCTTGGCATGAATGCCGGTATCCACCACCAGCCGCATTGCGCGCAATTGTTCGTCCTGCAAGGTGCCGTACCGGTTCCACGGGTCCTTGTAGAAGCCCATCTCGTAACCCAGCGTTTCGGCATAAAGCGCCCAGCCTTCGACATAGGCGGTGGTGCCGCCATACCGCATGAAAGCGGGCAGCGCCTCGTTCTCCTGCGCCAGACTGATCTGGAAATGGTGCCCCGGTGCGCCTTCGTGGAGGTACAGCGTCACATTGCCCGGCGTCAGGCGGCTCGGCAGGTCATAGGCGTTGAAATAGAACACGCCAGGGCGCGCCCCGTCAGCCGAACCGGACTGGTAGGAACCACCCGCCTCGAACTCTTCGGTCGAAGGGTCATAGGGGCGGATTTCCAGCGGCGACTTGGGGATAAGCGAGAAATAGTCCCCGATCTTGGCATCGACCTGCTTGCCGATGTCGTAATAGGACTGCGTCAGCGCCTCGCGGGTTTTGGGCTGGAACTTGGGGTCGGTGCGGACATAGTCGAAGAACTGGGTGAGCGTGCCCTTGAACCGCACTTCCCGCTTGAGCTTTTCCAGGTCAGCCTTGATCCGGGCGACTTCCGACAGGCCGAGCTGGTGGATCGTCTCAGGGTCCAGCGGCAGCGTGGTCGATTCCTCGACCAGCCGGGCATAGAGTTTGTCGCCGCCCTTCATCTGGGACAGGCCGATGCTGTCGCGCGCTGCGGGCAGATATTCGTCCCGCAGGAAATCGCGCAGGGCCGTGTTGGTGGCATAGATTTCGGCGGTCTTGGCCGCATAGGCTGCGGTCAGGCGCGTGCGGTCGGCCTCGGCAATGGTACCGGGGAAGGCCTTGGTCGGGGCCATGAACATCGAATCCGCCAGCGGAGTTTTGAGCTGGGTGTCGAGCTGGGTCACCATAATGCCAACCGTCAGCTTGGTTTCCAGCACGCCGCTGGCCATGCCGTCACGGAACTTGCCGATCGCACGGTCGATGAAGGCGATATAATCATCGTGCCGCGACAGGTTGTCTTCGTAATGGGCGAGCGTCTTGAACGGGGCAACCCCGGTGCCGCTGGCAAATTGCGGGTAGAAGGTGTGCAGGCCGTAGAAATGGTTGAGCGGACGCACTTCGGTCAGCGCGCGCATTTCGTCGGTATAGCCTTCGGCCGCGCGTTCCTGCGTATAGCGGAACACGTCATAAGCGAGCGCATCAGTCGCATTGAGCTTGGCGCGGTCAATCTGGGCCAGCAGCGCCAGGTTGAGCTTGATGTCGGTGCGTGAGGCGAGGAAGCTGGAATCGGTCAACAGATCGCCAAGGCGGTCGGCGTTATCCTCGTCACCGCGGAACAGGCGGCTGAGCGGGTTGAGCGCCAGTTCGCGCGCATCCGCATCGGTGAACAGCGCGAATAGCTTGTCATGTTCTGACTGGGGGGCAGTGGTCGCCGCGACTGGCTGGGCAGCGGTCTGCGCCAGAGCGGGCACCGCGAACAGCAACGCGGTCGAGGCAGCAAGGGCAAGGCGCAAGGTCATCTGAGAAGTCCCCCGAAGGCATAAATCCACTGGGGGCCGCTAGGCCTCAGACACTCTTGGTGCAAGCGCGCTGGTGACAAGCGTTCATGCCACCTCGACCGGTGACGTCATGCCGCCACAAAACGGCTCGCGTTAAACGCCGCGTCGGCACGCAACTGATCGTGCTCGACCCAGACGGAGTGTGTGCCGGAACAGATCTTGTGCGGCAGCGCGAGGCGGCAGATCGGGCCTTTGGCAATGTCCGCCGCGTCAAGGATGGCGCATTGCGAGGTGCCGGTATTCTCGTCGATCAGGAAAGTGACAAGATAGCCTGAGTCTTCGCGCCCTACCGCTTCGCTACTTGAGGGCTTTTTGGGGATCATCGGGCTCTCACTGGCATAGACGCCTTCAGGCAGGCGATAGACCTGTTCCTCGCCGGTCTGGGTGTCGTGGCGGACATAGCCGTTGAACAGGAACCAGCCGGGCCGGGTGGTGGTGGACCAGACATAGCGGCTTTTGCGCATCGCATAGGCCGGGTTGATCATCCCGAATTCGACGATGCGGTCGGTCAGGCGTTCCTCGCGCGTCTCGCCGGTGCGCAAGTTGAAGCGCCAGCGGTGGAGGCGGCTCTGGAAGGAGTGTTCGTCCACGTACGCCATCATGTGGCTGTAACGCCCCATTTCCTCCAGCGGATCGGGCATGGGCTTGGCCTGATGATAGCCTTCGAGGATGACCTCGTCGCCTTCCTCATAGGCGTTGGTCCAGTGCAAAACATAGGTGGGCTCCGCCTCGAACCAGCGGATGTCCTGCGGCTGGCCATGGCGCGGGATCAGGGCGAAGCGGGTCGGCACGCCATCATGGATGCGCGCGGCATGGATGTTGCGGCCCAGCAATTCCTCGTCCCAATAGAGCGGCATGTCGTTGAGGATCGACCAGTTCGGCGTGATCGCCATGTCATGCGGCAGGCGCGGGCCGGGCAGGGGGACGGGGACATAATGCACCAGCCGGCCTTCGCGATCGACCACCCCGTAATGCATGAAAGGGGCGTGCTTGGAATAGTTGAAGAACATCAGTTCGCCGGTCGCCTCGTCCACCTTGGGGTGGGCCGAGATGCCGTCCAACGGCACCCACGGCGCTTTCCCGCGGCTCGCCAGAGTGACGGGATCGAGCATCCACGCCTCGCCGCACTGGTAGAGCGTCGCATAGGCGGTGCCGGCGTGAACGATGATGTCGGTTGATCCGGTATCCTTCAGCCCGCCATGCGCGCCGAAGCCGGGCCGCACCGAAGTGCCCCACGGATCCATCAACCCGCCCCACAGACTGCGGCCCGCGATCTGCTCGGCCTCAAAGCAGTGCGTGCGCACAAAGCGGTTGCGGTAACTCGCCTTGCCGCCCGAGATGTTGACCTGATGGATCATCGCGTCGCCATCGAACGGGTGATGGCGGCCGAGCGGCTGATGCACCTGGTTTTCGGTGTTGCGCAGGTAGATCCCGTCAATGTCCGCCGGGATCGCGCCTTCGATCACGCGCAACTCGGCCACATCGACCTCTTCGTGCAACGGCGTCCACGGCCCGGTCAGATAGGGGTGGTTCGACGGCTCCAGCGACGTTTTCACCGGCGGATGGCGCGTGATCTGCATGATGGTTTCTCCCTGGCATCAGAATGATCGCACGCCTTGTGTCTGGCAAGGTGCTAAGACGACGGCACGCTTGCAGGCACAAATTTGATCCCTGTCAAAGCCAGTCGCGGCGTTCGGGGCGATTATCCTCACTATCAATGGGAGACACGCCATGAAATCGATCTTGCTGCACATCGACCACGACCACGCCATGAGCGCACGGTTGCAGGTGGCGCTCGATATTGCGCGGGCGACCAACGGCCACATCACCTGCCTGCAAGCGGTTAGCTACGAAGTTTTCGCCCCGGGCGATTTTTACGGCTCGGCCATCGCCGCCGCGATGCCGGTGATCAAGGAGAACGCCGAAAAGCTCCGCGCCGAAACCGAAGCGCAGCTTGAGCATGAAGGCGTGCCGTGGGACTGGCGCTCTGTTTATGGCATCGCGCCGCACCGCCTGCTCGAAGCCTCGCCGCTGGCTGACATCGTGATCCTCGGGCCGGTGGAGGCGGGGTATGACCGGCGCGGGCCATCAGCGCTGGTGGGCGATCTGGTGATGAACGCGCCCGTGCCGGTGCTGGTGGTGCCTGAGGATGCGGGCGCGCTGGATGTCGGTGCGCCGATGCTGGTGGGGTGGAACGGATCGTCCGAAGCCGCCCACGCCCTGCGCGCGGCGGTGCCGCTGCTGGCGTGTTCGTGCAAGGTCACGCTGGCAAGCGTGGCTGAACCTTCGGACAAGGCGCGCTTCGACTTTCCCCAGGCCGAAGGTGCGAAATATCTCAGCCGCCACGGGATCGACTGCGAGATCGTGGAAATCCCGCGCGGCGAGGCGAGCATTGCCGACACGCTGTTTTCAGCGGCGCAGATGCGCGAATGCGGGCTGATGGTGATGGGCGCCTATGGCCATTCGCGGCTGGCAGAACTGCTGCTGGGCGGAGTCACACGGCGGATGCTGAGCGAGCCGCAGATGCCCATACTTCTCGCCCACTAACCTCGTCATTGCGAGGAGCGCAGCGACGCGGCAATCCATCGACCAACGCTGCAGCCAGCGGGCCCTTTAGGCCATGGATTGCTTCGCCTGCGGCTCGCAATGACGTGGGATTACTTGGCGACCCGCCGCCGCATCATGCCTTCCTGCGCGACACTGGCGACCAGTTCGCCCGCGAGGTTGAAGATGCGACCACGGTTGAACCCGCGCCCGCCGCCGCTCCACGGGGCGTCGGTGGCGTAGAGCAGCCATTCGTCCGCGCGCGCATCGCGGTGGAACCACAGGGCGTGATCGAGGCTCGCACCGACCAGCTCGTTGCGCATCCAGCTGAGGCCATGGGGCAGCGCGCTGGTGCCGAGCAGGGTGTAGTCGCTGGCATAGGTTATGATCGTGCGGTGCAATTCCGGCGTGTCGTCCGCGCCGGTGATCGGCGCGCAGACCCGGAACCACGAATGCGCGTGCGGCGGGCGCGGTTCGCTGCTCATCCAGTGCAGGGCATCACACGTGCGCATTTCGATCGGGCGCGGGCGCAGCATCATACGGCGCTGCTGTTCGCTGAGGCGGTCACCCCAGGCCTCGGCAATCTCGCGGCGCTGCTCCATGTCCGAACGCAGATCATCGGGACGCGGCACATCGGGCATCGGCGAATCGATATGTTCCAACCCGTTTTCGGGCAGTTGGAAGCTAGCGGTGAGGTTGAGGATCGGGACCGCGATGCCGTCCTCGTTCTCCTGCGCGGCGACCACCCGGCGGTTGGCAAAACTGCGCCCGTCAAAATCGCGTTCGATGCGGTATTCGATCGGCGCGCCTTCCCGCCCGCCGCGCAGGAAATAGGCGTGGAGCGAATGGGCGCACTTGCCATCGCTGACAGTGGCTTGTGCAGCCTGCAACGCCTGCGCGAGCACCTGTCCGCCAAATACCCGCCCGATGCCGTCAGCCTGCGGCGGCCCGGCGTAGATATCGGCAGCGCGCTTTTCGACTGTCAGCAACCGGATCAGCCCGGCGGCCAGTTCATTTTTCATGGGTGTCTCGCTCATGGCGCACGGCCATGCGGGCGGTTTACGCGCCCGTCAATCCCAGCTTGCGCAGCACGCGGAAAGCGTAAGCCTTGCCATAGTTCTGGTGCGGCCAGCGGCCCGGTGCGGCGGGCTTGAACCCGCGCTCCCGCAGGATCGCGTTGAAGATACGCGCATCGCTTTCGCGGTAGCTCCATTCTGAGCGCCAGGTGATCGAGAGCGAGACTGAGGGGGCGGGGCCGTTCTTGACGAAATGCGGTGCCATGACCGGCACGAACAAGGCCTCGCCGGGGCCAAGCGGGAACTCGCGCCCGTGCGCCAGAAAGCTGTCATCCCACTTCAATTCGCGCGGGCCGCCCGAATGGTAGGTTTCGTGCGCTTCATCCGGTACGAACCGGGTATCGCCTGCGGCAAACTGGGTCATGACCTTGGTGCCCCTGATCTGGAGCAGGATGTTGTGTTCCGGATCAAAGTGATAGGGTGTGACCGAATTGGGGCTGGAGACGAAGATAAAGCCTTGCGGGGTCAGCATCGCGCCGGTCGCGGCTTCGATTTCCGGGCGGATTTCTTCGAGCAGGCCCAGCAGCAGGTCTTCATAGGCGGGCACCTGCTCGATATTCTTGAGCACCGCCCAGCTTTCCGCCTCGGCCACCTTGCGGATCAATTCGGCGATGGTCATGCCGTTGGAACCGGGCTTGCCATCGACCCCGATCGGCAGGTCGCCGCGGTTGTATTCGACGCTCGTGATCGGCAGACGTTCGGCCAGCCCGGCCAGCGCCTCGATCTCCAGCAGCGGGTGGCTGGTGAGATTGTGGGCGAGGATGTGGGGCTGTTCGGGATAATGCGCGGCAAAGCGGCGGCGCGCGGGGGTTTCGAACACGGGGCTGAGGACCGTGTCGTTGAAGGTGGCGGGGGCGTTCATGCGGTTGTCCTTGGCCGTGTTTCGTAAGCCATCAGCAGGCGGAAGCAGGCCCGCCTGAGCGGCCCGCCAATGGCAATATTGCGGCTGATCATGCGGCGCTGCCCGCGCCACAGGCGTTCGATCATGGGGTGGCCTTCCACCGCGCAGCTATCGGCCCATTGGATTGCGGGCCGTTCCAGCAGGCTGAGGTTTTCCAGCTGCAACAGCATCCCGGGCGAAAAGCGGGCGTAATCTTCGTCGAAGGCGGTCTTGAAGCTGTAAGCGCCCGGCGCGGTGATAAAGTTGGCCAGCATCGCAATGGCCCGGCCATCCAGCCGGAGCGCTAGCCGCTCCAGCCGCCCGGCCGCCGCGGCGCCTGCCAGCGATTGTTCGAACAGGGCGAGGGTGCCGGGCGCATTGGCAAGCGCGGAGCCAGCTTCACCTTTCCATCCAGCAGCTTCCAGCGCGAGGAATTCAGCGGTCCATTCCGCCAGCCCTTTGTCGCCTTCCACCCGCTCAAAGGCGAGCAGGCCTTCGTCGGCGAGGCGGTTGTGCTGGCGGCGCAGTTCCTTGCGCTTCTTGGCGCTCATTGCGCTTTCGAGGTAGGCTTCGGCGGACATATCGCCGGCCAGCATCGCGCGGTTTTCCTCGGCGACGATGTAGTGGGCGCGGGGGAAACGGGCGAACACGCGTTCCAACGCGGCATTGGCAGGGCCGTCAGCGGGCATCTGCGGCAGGTGCAGGAACAAGGCGCGTCGTGCCCGGCGGTCGAAATGGGCGAGCATGTCGCGCCAGAAGGCATCCTCGTGCCCCGCTGCGATCAGGGGGACGCCGCAGAAGGCATTGGCGTGAAGCCAGCCGGTCGCATGGGTAACGATGTGGCTGTAATACCGGGCGCTGCGCACCACCGGCAACAGGCCTGCCAGCCGTCCTTCGTGGAACCATGCCTTGGTGATGACCCGGTCAGCCGCGCCCCATTGCCGCAGAGCGGGGAGCAGAAACCACGGTTCGAAAAAGGGATTGGGTTCGGCCGCGCGGGCGACCAACCGCTCCCACGCGGCGAGGAAGGCGGGATCGGCCAATTGCTCGACATTAAGGAGGTTCAACTGGCCATGCGGAAGCGCAGCCCGAGCAGAGCCTGCCCTGCCGGTGCGAAAACTGTCCGCAGGTGCCATGTCCATCGCCGTTAACCCTGCCTTGCCGCGCCGATCCGTGCGCTTGGTCGGGGTCATGACACAAGGCGATGAAGAATGCCTCAGCGCAAGGCCCCCTTGTCCGATGCAGGGACAGGGGGGCGGGCAAAGATAAACCCCGCCGGGCGGGCGGCCCAGCGGGGTTGAGTCTTTGTGGCCCTACCGCTTCGCTACTTGAGGGCGGGGTCAGGCTGGAATCAGGTTCAGCCCGCCGCCAAGGCCGCCAGCAGCAGCAGGGCGACGATATTGGTGATCTTGATCATCGGGTTGACCGCCGGGCCAGCGGTGTCCTTGTACGGATCGCCCACCGTATCGCCGGTCACCGCAGCCTTGTGGGCATCAGACCCCTTGCCGCCGTGATGGCCGTCTTCGATGTACTTTTTGGCATTGTCCCATGCGCCGCCGCCCGACGTCATCGAGATGGCGACGAACAGCCCGCCCACGATCACGCCCAGCAGCAGTGCGCCCAGCGCGGCAAAACCGTTGGCCTGCCCCGCCACCGCCGAGATCACGAAATACACCACGATCGGCGCTGCCACCGGCAGCAGCGAGGGGATGATCATCTCCTTGATCGCCGCCTTGGTGACGAGGTCGACGGTGCGGGCGTAGTCGGGCTTGACCTCATAGGTCATGATGCCCGGGTTCTTGGCGAACTGGTCGCGCACGTCCTTCACCACTTCGCCCGCAGCCCGGCCCACTGCCGTCATGCCCATCGCGCCGAACAGGTACGGCAGCAAAGCGCCGAGCAGCAGCCCGACGATGACGTAGGGGTTTTCAAGGCTGAAATCGACCGTCACACCCTCGAACAGCTCGCGCAGGTCGGCGGTGTAGGTGGCGAACAGCACCAGTGCGGCGAGCCCTGCCGAACCGATGGCATAGCCCTTGGTCACGGCCTTGGTGGTGTTGCCAACCGCGTCGAGCGCATCGGTCTTTTCGCGCACGCTCTCGTCGAGCCCCGCCATTTCGGCGATGCCGCCGGCGTTATCGGTGACCGGGCCATAGGCGTCGAGCGCCACAACCATGCCCGCGAGCGCCAGCATCGATGTGGCCGCATAGGCGATCCCCATCAGCCCAGCGAGCTGGAAGGCGATGATGATGCCACCGCAGATTACCAGCGTCGGCAGCGCGGTCGATTCCATGCTGATCGCAAGGCCCTGGATCACGTTGGTGCCGTGGCCCGTTTCCGAAGCCTTGGCGATCGAGCGCACCGGGCGGTAGTTGGTGCCGGTGTAGTACTCGGTGATCCAGATAATGAGGCCGGTGATGACGAGGCCAAGGAACCCGCAATAAAACAGGGTGCGGCCATTATAGGCCTGCCCTGCGATGGCGCTTTCCATATCGCCCAGCAGCGTAAAGTCGATCGCGAACCAGATCGCCGGGACCGACAGGATGGCGGTGACAAGGAAGCCCTTGTACATCGCGCCCATGATGTTGGTCCCGCCGCCAAGGCGCACGAAATAGGTGCCGATGATCGAGGTGACGATGCACACGCCGCCGATCAGCAGCGGCAGCACCATCAGCGCGAACAGGTTCTCCGCTCCGCTCAGCAGCAGCGCAGTCAGCACCATGGTGGCGCCGACGGTGACGACGTAAGTTTCGAACAGGTCAGCGGCCATGCCAGCGCAATCGCCGACGTTGTCGCCCACGTTGTCGGCAATCACGGCAGGGTTGCGCGGGTCATCTTCGGGGATGCCAGCTTCGACCTTGCCGACAAGGTCGGCGCCGACGTCAGCCGCCTTGGTGAAGATCCCGCCGCCCAGACGCGCGAAGATCGACACCAGCGAAGCGCCGAGCGCCAGCGCGGTGAGGCCGATCACCACCGGACGGCTGTCTGCAGCGAGCCCTGCCGGACCGGTCAGATACCAGAAGAAACACGCAATCGCGAGCAGCGCGAGCCCGGCCACCAGCATCCCGGTGATCGCGCCCGCGCGGAACGCCAGCGTCAGGCCTTCCTGCAAGCCTTTCATTGCCGCTGCCGCCGTGCGCACGTTCGAGCGCACCGACACGTTCATGCCGATAAAGCCCGCCACGCCCGAAAGCACCGCGCCGATCACAAAGCCGACCGCCGGGATCGCACCCAGCGTGACCGCGACGATCACCGCCACGATCACGCCGACGATGGCGATCGCGGTGTATTGCCGCTTCAAGTAAGCCTGCGCGCCTTCCTGAATGGCGCCGGCGATTTCCTGCATCTTGGCATTGCCGGCATCCGCGCCGAGCACCTGCCTGCTGGTGACAAAGCCATACACAATGGCAAGCACGCCCAGCCCAATCGATATGAGCAATAGATTCACGAGCAATCCCCTCTCGTCTTTTTGATGCTTCCCCTTGCGGGGCGCCTGCGCCTCTTTTTGATCCCTCGGGCGCAGAAACGTCAGCTTAGGGGCTTGCGGAAGGCTGGCAAGCCTTGACGCTGCGGCAGCCGGGGTTTTGCGCGGAATTGAGAGGGGCAGATCAGCCGTGCTGATAGCCGAGGCTGGCAGGATCGGTCAGCGGGGCGTCTCCCAGCATCAGCGGCGCGGCGCCGCGCGCGGTGACGGTGCCGATGCGGTGGACAGCGCAGGGCAGGGGGGCAGCAGGCGGCGCGGTGAACAGCAGCTCGTAATCGTCGCCCCAGCGCATGCAGGCATCGCGCTGGGCCGTGTCAGCGACCGGGATGGCGTTTGGTTCAAGCGCGAAGGTTACGCTGCTTGCCTCGCCCATTCGCCAGCTGTCGAGCAGCAACCCGTCCGACACATCCATCATCGCGTTGACATGCGGGGCGAGGGCTCGTCCTTCGGCAAGGCGCGGTTGAGGGCGATTGAAGGCGGCGAGGTGCTCGGCATCGCCTGCAAAGCCCAGCATCGCGCGTCCGACCGGGCCGGTGAGGTAGATGGAATCGCCCGGCCGCGCACCAGAGCGCGACGGGACCGGCTGGCACGTCGCCCGCCCGATGGCGGTGAGACCGAAACTGCGCGCGCCTTGCGCCGCGACCGTATCCCCGCCGAGCAGCGGCGCGACAAAGGCAGCGAGCGCTTCGTGAAGTCCCACCAGAAAGCGCGCATCATCGCGGCCCAGCATATGCCCGAGCAATACGCCCACCGGCTCCGCCCCCTTGGCGGCAAGGTCCGAAAGGTTCGACGCGACCAGCTTCCATGCCACATCGGCCATGTCGGCATCGGGCCGGAAATGCGTGCCTTCGGCCATCATGTCGTGGGTGATGACGAGGGCTTCGCCGCCGATGGTCAGAACCGCGCAGTCATCCGCCAACGCGCGCGCACCGGGGTGGAGCGGGAGTAAGCGCAAGGCGGTGATGAATTCGGCTTCGTTCATGTGCCGCATCCCCTAACCGTTCGCCCTGAGCTTGTCGAAGGGCTGTCCTGCTTTGGATGCTGCGGGAAAGGCGAAAAGCACGGCTTCGACAAGCTCAGCCCGAACGGCTTTTGGGATCAGGCGCGCGCGCCCTTTGCCACGGCATCCAGAATGCCGTTGACGAACTTGGCCTGCCCATCATCGAAGAACGCTTTGGCGACCTCGACATATTCGTTGATCGTGACGGCGGCGGGCACATCGACGCGGGCGATCAGTTCGTACGTGCCCGCACGCAGAATTTGCAGCATGGTCTTGTCGAGCCGGGCGATGGTCCATCCGGCGGCGAGCTTGTCTGTTACCAGAGCGTCAATCTCGTCCCGCCGTGCATCGACACCGCGCACGACATCATCGAAGAACGGCACTTCGGCATCGGCATATTCGGCTTCGTCGAAAGCATCCTCGTCGATGGTGCGGCCCAGCCGGTGCTGGTGGAATTCATCGAGCAGCCGCACCAGCGCGGTGCCTTCCATATGCTGCTGATACAGCGCCTGCACGGCGGCGAGGCGCGCGGCCGAGCGGGCTTTCGAGCGGGCGGGTTGGTTCATGTGATCCTCAGTTCCACGGACTTGGCGTGGGCGGGCAGCCCCTCGGCATGGGCGAGGGTTGCGGCGGCAGGGCCGATGGCGGCGAAGGACGCGGCATCAAGCCCCAGAAAGCTGGTTCGCTTCATGAAATCGAGCACCGAAAGCCCGCTGGAAAAGCGTGCGCGGCGGCCCGTGGGCAGCACATGGTTGGGGCCAGCGACATAATCGCCCACCGCCTCGGGCGTCATGCGGCCAAGGAAGATGCTCCCCGCGTGGCGGATCGCCTTGAGGTAAGGTTCGGGATCGTGGACCGCGATTTCGACATGTTCGGCAGCAAGGCGGTTGGCGAGCGCGGGGGCTTCGGCGAGCAGATCGTTGACGACGATCATCACCCCGTGCGCATCCCAGCTGGCCCGCGCCGTCTTGGCGGTGGAAAGCTGAGTGATCTGAAGATCGATGCAATCCTCAACCTGCCGCGCGAAGCCTGCATCATCGGTAATGAGGATCGATTGCGAGGTCGGGTCATGTTCCGCCTGCGACAGCAGATCGGCGGCGATCCAGTCAGGATCATTCTTGCCATCAGCGATCACGAGGATTTCCGAAGGCCCGGCGACCATGTCGATGCCGACCACGCCGTAAAGCTGGCGCTTGGCCTCGGCCACCCAGGCATTGCCGGGGCCGGTGATGACATCGACCGGGCGGATACGCTGCGTGCCATAGGCCAGCGCGCCCACGGCCTGCGCCCCGCCCACGCGCCAGATTTCGTCCACGCCTGCGATATGGGCCGCGGCCAGCACCATCGGGTTCGATTGGCCCTTGGGCGTGGGAGTGACGACCACCAGCCGCTCGACCCCGGCAACCCGCGCCGGAATGGCGTTCATCAGCAATGACGAGGGATAGGCCGCGCGTCCGCCCGGCACATAGAGGCCGGCGGCATCGACCGGCCGCCAGATCGCCCCCAGCCTGACTCCAGCCGCGTCGACATAATCGCGGTTTTCCGGCAGCTGCGCCTCGTGATAGGCGCGGATGCGCGCCGCCGCGAGTTCGAGCGCATCGCGCAAATCGGGCGCCAGTTCGTGATAGGCCTGCTCGCACCGCTCGCGGGTGATCACCCAGTCGGCATCGTCGGCCAGCGTGTAACCATCAAAGCGCTGCGAATATTCCACCAGCGCCGCATCGCCGCGCTGCTTTACCGACCGCAGAATATCGGCGACCTGGCCTGCCACTTCGCTATCGGCTTCGCGCCGCGCATCAACGATCCGATCGAACTTGGCGGCAAAATCGGGTTGGAGGGTGGAGAGGATGTTGATCATGCCGTTTGCTCTTGTGCCACGCGCCGGAACGCTGAAACCAGCGCCGCCACCCGCGCATCGGTTTTGAGGGCGGTGCGGTTGACGATCAGGCGGGCGGAAATATCGAGAATTACATCGGTTTCGACCAGCCCGTTGTCCTTCAGCGTCTTGCCGGTCGACACCAGATCAACGATCTGGCGGGCAAGACCCAGCGACGGCGCCAGCTCCATCGCGCCGTTCAGTTTGACGCATTCGGCCTGCACGCCGGCCGCCTCGAAATGGCGGCGCGTAAGGCTGGGGTATTTGGTCGCGACGCGCAAGTGGCTGACGCTGCCGGGCTCGTCCGTGTCATCGGCGCGGCGCGCCACCGAAAGGCGGCACAGCCCAATGCCGAGATCGACCGGGGCGTAAAGATCGGCGTAGTCGAATTCCTCGATCACGTCCGAGCCGACAATCCCGACCTGCGCGGCGCCGTGGGCCACGAAAGTCGCCACATCAAAGGCGCGCACGCGGATCAGGCGCATGTCGGCGCGGGTCGTGCCGAAGGACAGGGCGCGGCTTTTGGGATCGTGGAATTCCGCATCGGGCTCCACCCCGGCGCGCGCCATCACGGGCAGCGCCTCATCAAGGATGCGCCCCTTGGGAACAGCGAAGGTCAGCTGTCCGGGATTGTCGGAGTTGCCACTTATGGTCATGATTGGCCGCGCACTTAGGGACGAGCGGACGAAAGGGCAATGGTGATGCAGAGTTCCAGCGACGAGTCTTCACAGCGACCCGCCTATGAATTTGTCGATATGAACACCGCTGGGCCGGGCGCGGTGGCGACGGCCTTTGCCAATCAGGTCGCCTATTGCGAGGCGGCGGGCGCACATATCACCGCACGGGTGGTGGCAGGCGTGGCGGCTGTTCTGACGTCTGACACGCCGGGCGAGCTGCTTGACCGCGTGCGCGGCTGGCAGGGTGCACCGCTTGCCGATGCGCTGTCTTTGCGGGTGGCGGGCGGATTGCACGCGCTCCACCTGTCAGGCACCGCCCCTGAGCTTGCCCCGATCTATCGGGGAGAGACGGCTGATGATGCGCGGGTGATCGCCCTTGTGATCGGGGCGCATGAAACGGCTTTGCTCCCTTGGCTGGACGGCCCGCCGCAGACTAACGAGGCAGGACGCTCGGCCAATTTCATCGCGGCGATGCTATGGCTGGCAGATCGGGGATTGCTGCCGCGCTTTGAATGCCTCGAAATCGGGTCGAGCGCGGGAATCAACCTGATGCTGGATCGCTACAGCTATGATCTGGGAGGGGTGCGGGTGGGGCCGGAACCCGGTGCGATGCACTTTGCTCCTGTGTGGAAAGGTGCGCGGCCGGCTGATCGCGACATTGCGATTGTCTCCGCGAAAGGCTGCGATGTCGCGCCCGTCGATCTGACCAATCCCGCCGAGGCGCTGCGACTGAAGGCCTATATCTGGCCCGAACACACGGTGCGCTTTGAACGCATGGACGCCGCCATCCGCGCCGCGACCGAGCGCAAGCCCGATTTGGTCAAGGCCACCGCTGCCGATTTCGTCGAGGCGCAGCTCGCCCGCGCGCAAGCCCCCGGCACCACCCGGATACTGATGCACTCGATTGTCTGGCAATATGTCCCCGCCGACCAGCAGGCGCGGGTCACGGCAGCAATGGAAGCCGCCGGCGCGAAGGCCACGCCCGAAGCCCCACTCGCCTGGGTGCAGGTTGAGGCCGACCGGACGGTGCATCGCCATAAGCTGACGGTGCGATACTGGCCGGGCGGGAGCGAGGAAGTGCAACTCGCATGGTCGCACCCGCACGGGGCGGATGTGGAGTGGCTCGTCTAACCCGCCAGAAACGCCTCCATCGCCGCGTTCACCGCGCCCGGCGCTTCCCACGGCACAAAATGCCCGCAATCGGGCACGCGCACGATGGTCAGGGGCGCGATAATGTCCTCCAGCCCTTCAAGGTTTTCGGGCGGCAAGGCGAGATCGTCGATACCCCAGATCACCAGCGTCGGGATCGTCAGTTTGGGCAGGGCAGGGGGCGCCCAACCTTCGGGAATCGCAAAAGGCGCGTCCATCGTGGGCACGTCGATCGGGCTGGCGCGGTAGTAATTGAGCATGCCGAAAGCCGCATCGCGGTTCTGCCAGTCGAGCAGCAGCGCATCGCGTTCCTCCGGCTCCATCGCATTCGGGCGGTCCCACTTGACCTCCTTCAGCAGCAGGCCGGTGAGGCCGTGCTCCTTGACCAGCGCATCATTGGCCGGATCGCGGAAACCCCGGATATACTGGCTTGCCTCGCGCTGGCCGGGATGGGTGTAGAGCAGCCGCTGGAAGGTGACAGGGTGCGGCGCATTGGCGATCACCGCGCGCGTGACACGCGAATGCTGCCCGCCCAGCGCCACGCCCCAGGCAATCGCGCCGCCCCAATCATGGCCGACGATGGTGAAATACGCGATCCCCAGCGCATCCGCCAGCAGGAACACATCGCCAATCAGCTTGTCAGGGGTGTAGGCCTCCACCGCCTGCGGCTTGGATGATCCGCGATAGCCGCGCTGATCGGGCGCGATGCAGCGGAACCTGTCACGAAAATGCGCAATCTGGTGCCGCCACGTCCGATGGCTTTCGGGAAAGCCGTGGAGGAAGATCAGCACCGTCGCATCCACCGGGCCTTCGTCCACAATGTTGAGGCTGATGCCATTGGGTAGCTGCACCCGCTTGAGATCGAAGCTCATCACTGCTGCTCCAGCTTGTCCATGTAGCCCTTGGCGACCATCCCTGCGACCTGATCGAACAGCGCCTCAGGCGTGCGGCGGGCTTCGCCCATGGCGAGTTCCATCCCCTCGGCGATGATGATCTCGCGCGTGCCAGAGGCGATCCCGTCGAGCATCGCCTTGGCTGCCACATCGGCGGGGATGCCTTCATCAATGGCTTTGTCAGAGCGCCCGCGCGGCGTGCCGTCAGCGTTGAGCGCATTGCGCGATACATTGGTGGCGACCGATCCGGGGTAGATTGTGTGGACGGTGACGCCGTTGACCGTCAGCTCCGCCCGTAGCGCATCGGCGTAGCCCGCCAGCCCGAACTTGGCGGCGGAGTAAGCGGTGCGCATAGGCACGCCGACCTTGCCCGCGATCGAGGAGATAAACCCCAGTGCACCCGACCCCCGCTCCGCCATGTGGCCGATCAGGCCTTGGCTGAACGCGATTTGGGCGATGAGATCGACCTCGATGATGTCGCGGTACACCTGCATATCGGTTTTCAATGCCCGGCTGCGCTGCGAGATACCGGCATTGGCAAAGGCCACATCAAGGCCGCCTTTCCACGCGATGGCCTGTGCGGTCGCATCGGCCAGCGCCGCATCATCACGCACATCAAAGGCAAGGATCAGGCTTTCGCCGCAATCCGCCGCGACTTCGGCCAGCCGCGCCGCATCCCGGCCCGACAGCACCACATGCGCGCCGCGTGCCGCGAGCTCCCGCGCCAGCGCCGCACCGATGCCCGATGATGCGCCGGTGATCCACGCCACCTTGCCCGAATAGTCCATGTCTCTCTCCCGAACCCTTGTTCAGGGATAGCTGACGGTCTTGGGCTTGTCGGGCAAGGGGATAAATTCCGTCTCGTCACCGGGCACCAGCGGGAAGCGCCCGGCGCGCCAGTCGTCCTTGGCCTGATTGATCCGTTCGCGGTCGGAGCTGACGAAGTTCCAGAACACGTGGCGCTTGGTCGCAAAGGCTTCTCCGCCCAGCAGCATCACCCGCGCGCCTGATCGGCTGGCCAGCCGCATCGCCTTGCCCGGCGCCAGCACGGCGAGCTGATATTGCTCCAGCGCGATGCCATCGACACTGGCATCGCCGTTGACGAGCATGACGGCGCGTTCGTCGGCCTCGGCATCCAGCGGGATTGCGCCGCCCGGCGCCAGCACGATCTCGGCATAGATTGTCGCGGCATGCGTAGTGGTCGGCGCGGTCGCACCCCACAGGCTGCCCATGATGACCCACGCCTTGGCCCCGCTGTCCGACACGACGGGAAGATCGGTCACGGCCTCGAACGCCGGGTCAATCTCCTCGCGCCCATCGGGCAGGGCGAGCCAGGTCTGCATCCCGAACATGCCGGGGTTTGTCGCCAGCTCGCCGGCGGGGCTGCGTTCGGAATGCACGATCCCGCGCCCGGCGGTCATCAGATTGACCTGCCCCGGACGGATCGTGGCAAAGGTGCCAAGGCTGTCGCGGTGGTCGATCGCGCCGTCGAACAGCCAGGTCACGGTGGCAAGGTTGATATGCGGGTGGGGGCGGACATTCATCCCGTCGCCGGTCAGGTCAGCCGGGCCGAACTGATCAACGAAGATGAACGGGCCCACCATCGTGCGTGCCTTCGACGGCAGCACCCGGCGCACGGTGAACGCGCCGAGATCGTGGCTGACAGGGGTGATGGTCTGGGTAATCATGCGCGTTTTTCCTGCTCGATCATTTCGGCGAGGTTGGCAGGGAACACCGCCTCTGGCCAGTCGGCAAGCTCTGCAAGGGTGAACCAGCGGTGCTGCGTCATCAGCCGTTGCTCTGTTGCGGTGTGGCGAGCGGTGTCGATCACCGTCTCGGCCACGCGGACCAGGAAAAAGCGTTCATCCGCTTGCACCGGTTCGCCTTCGACCGTGATGAACTCCGGCGTCAACCGGGCAATCTGCGGGCCGGGATCGGCGGTGAAGCCCGTCTCCTCGAACAGCTCGCGCCGCGCGGCATCCTCGAAGCTTTCGCCCGCCTCGCACTCGCCGCCCGCCGTCACCCAGAACGGATCGCGCCCCGGCACATCATACCGGAACATCAGCGCACGCCCCTCGGGGTCGAGCACGATAAGCCGGGCGGCACGGCGCAGGCGGAGATTGGGGTTAAGGCTCATTCGGCAGGAACATCCGCCTTGATCGCCACCGCATGCACCCGCTGGCCGACGATGTCCCCCAATGCCGCAATCACTGCGCGCTGGCGGGCGAGGCGGTTCATGTCGGCAAAGGCGGAGGCCGTGATTTCGATGGTAAAGTGCGATTCGCCCGATCCATCATCACCCATATGGCCCGAATGCTTGGCGCTGTCGTTGATGATGGCGAGCCGCGCGGGGGCGAAAGCCTCGGTCAGAAGCACACGCATTTCTTCGGCAACGGACATCGGCAATTTCCTTCTTTGCAAGCTGATCGGCCAAATTCCGGCTTGGAACTTGGGAGGCCAATCGCCATTCTTTACGGCTATGCCTTCACCACGATTTCATGGCCGCGTCGAGAGCGCAGACCGGCAGTGCGAAGCGCCCGGCTGCCGCGAGGCGGGCGAATTCCGTGCGCCCGGACGCCGCCCCAACGGGTTTGACGGGCCGGGCGAATGGCGCTGGTTCTGCCTTCAGCACGTGCGCGAATTCAACGCCGGTTATGACTGGTTTGAAGGCATGAGCGCCGAGGAAATCATCGCCGCGCAATCGCCGATTGCAGGGTGGCGCACCGAAACCCGCGCCTTCCGCCCCGATGCGGGCGTCGACGGGGTGCCGCGCTGGGCCGATTATGCCGATCCGCTGGACGCCATCGCTGCGCGCGCTCGCGGCATCCGCAGCCGCGCCGAGCGCGAGGCGCGGATGGCGGCCACCGGGCGGTTTTCGCGCGAGGAAGCGCAGGCGCTGGAGACCATGGGGCTGGGTTCCGACACGGATCGTGCCCGGCTGCGGCGGCGTTATTCCGAACTGGTGCGGCGTTATCACCCCGATCGTAACGGCGGCGACCGCAAGCACGAGGCGCGGCTGGGCGAGGTGGTCGAAGCCTATCAGCTGCTCAGGAAAAGCGCGGCTCTGGCGTGACCTCCCGGCCTAACCCTGCGTTGATTTGATGATGGCGGCATCGATGGCGTTGGCTTCGGCATAGGCGGGCCGCTGCGTGATGCGGTCCACATAGGCGCGGAACGATGGGCGTTCGGGGATAGACCCGAACCTCAACCCCCACACGAATTGGCTGCCGACATAGGTATCAGCCATCCTAAACCGGCTGCCTGCGATGAAATCATGCGCTGACAGCCACCCGTCCAGTGCATCAAGCGCAAGGTCGAGACTGCCAAAGCCTGCCATCCCGCTTTTGCCCTCGGGCACTTCCCAACCCATTGCCTTGCCGACCACCGCCTGCTCCAGCGGCCCTGCGGCAAAGAACAGCCAGCGAAAATAGGCGGCGCGTTCGTGGGCGTCAGGCAGCAGGCCTTTGTCGGGGTGTGTTTCGGCGAGGTAGTGGTTGATGGCTGCGCATTCCGTGATGACATGGTCGTGACCCTGATGGTGATGCACCAGCGTCGGCACCTTGTTCATCGGGTTGATGGTCTTGAAACTGTCCGGGCGCGTGGCCCAGTCCATCACCACATGCGTGTAATCAGCGCCTGCTTCGTGCAGTGCCCAGCGCGCAATCTGTCCGCGGCTCATGGCGACGGTGTAGAAAGTGAATGCGGCCATCGCTGTGTCTCCCTCGAAGCGGCTCAGGTCTGCCGGAACGCCCAGCGCAGAGTGCGGCCCATGCCCCATGTTGCCGCGCGGGCGGGCAGCGCGGTCAGGATCGGACGTTGCAGATGCAACATGGTGCGCGCCCAATCGGGCAGCATTGTCACCGCATCGGCGGTAATCATGGCCTGCACCGCTTGCGGTGTGCCCTTGGGTCGCTGGCTGAGCACCAGTTGCGCCACTTCGCGAGCTGCGGATGAGGCGCTGAGATCATGGCGCAATTCTCGGAAAATCCGGTCGGCCTCCGCGCGGGTTTCCGGCACCGGATCGGCGCCCAGCATCCGGGCGATGACGGCGAACTGGCGGTAATACTCGTCCTGCTCGGCCCCCGGCATAGTGGGCCGCACATGGCGGATATAGCCTGCCAGAAAGCTCTGCGCCTCGGTCACATGCACCCATGCCAGCGTGCGCGGATTGGTCGCTTCATAACGCGTGCCGTCCGGCAGAGTGCCGCCGACCTTGGCATGGATCCGGTTGACCCGCGCAATCGCTGCCATTGCATCATCGCGGTGGCCGAAGGTGGTGACCGCAATGAACCGCGCGGTGCGTTGCAGCCGTCCGTGCATATCCTCGCGGAAGTTGGAATGATCGAGCACGCCCTGCAACGCATGGGGGTGGAGCATCTGGAGCAGCAGCGCGCGCACGCCGCCGGTCATCATCCCGACGATGTCGGCATGCACCTGCCGGATCGGGGTGTCGCGCGCAAACAGGGCCTCGTCGGAGG
The DNA here is from genome assembly GCF_002855495.1 of Porphyrobacter sp. TH134. GTDB lineage: Bacteria > Pseudomonadota > Alphaproteobacteria > Sphingomonadales > Sphingomonadaceae > Erythrobacter. The sequence continues at coordinate 162,339 of NZ_PKRO01000001.1, read as the reverse complement.
GCGGCGTCGGGGTTTGCCCTTTGCTCGCATCGTGAAACACTCCGCGCACCTGTGAAACCAGTTTGAGGCGCAGCGATTCGACGGGATCGGGCATGCCAGAGGATATAGGCACGATGCGGGCAGAGTGAAACGGGCGGGGAGCGACAGGCTGGCCAATTTGCCAGCCATCTGCCGCAAACCACTGCTTGCAGGCGAGCGACTTGCGCTCTAACCGAAACCCACGATGACTGCACCCTCCAAGAACAATGTCACCGGCGAACACGCCATGCCCAGTCAGCCCGACACCACCGTCGATGTCCGTGAGGTCTTCGGCATTGATGTCGATTGGCAGGTGCCCGCTTTCACGCAAGCCTCGGAGCACGTGCCCGAGGCCGATGGCGCCTATGTGTTCGATCCGGATACCACGCTGGCGATCCTCGCAGGCTTTGCCCACAATCGCCGGGTGATGGTGCAGGGCTATCACGGCACGGGCAAGTCGACCCATATCGAACAGGTCGCAGCGCGCCTTAACTGGCCCTCGATCCGCGTGAACCTTGATGCGCATATCAGCCGCATCGATCTGGTCGGGCGGGATGCGATCGTGCTGAAGGACGGGTTGCAGGTCACCGAGTTCAAGGAAGGCATTCTGCCGTGGGCGCTCCAGCACCCGGTGGCGCTGACCTTCGACGAATATGACGCGGGCCGCCCCGACGTCATGTTCGTGATCCAGCGCATTCTCGAATTCGATGGCCGGTTGACGCTGCTCGATCAGAACCGCGTCATCACGCCAAACCCGTGGTTCCGGCTGTTTGCGACCACCAACACCGTCGGCCTTGGCGACACCTCGGGCCTGTATCACGGCACGCAGGCGATCAATCAGGCGCAGATGGACCGCTGGAACGTGGTCGTCGCGCTCAATTATCTGGCGCCCGCCGTCGAACAGCAGATCGTCAAGTCCAAGGCGCCTGAGGCCGATGACAAGCTGATTGCGGATATGGTCAAGGTTGCCGAATTGACCCGGCAGGGCTTTATCAACGGCGACATCTCGACGGTGATGAGCCCGCGCACGGTTATCACCTGGGCGCAGAACGCAGCGATCTTCAAGTCCGTTGGTTTTGCTTTCCGCCTCAGCTTCCTCAACAAATGCGACGAGGCAGAGCGCACCCTGGTGGCCGAATACTACCAGCGGGTGTTTGGCGAAGACCTTCCCGAAGGCGCGGCGAAGAAGCGTTAACCAAGGCGCTTGCGGGCAAGTGTTCTAGGCTGGTAACACAGCGTCCGAGATGGTGCTGTTCGACCGATTCTGGAAAAGCTCGCGCGCCGGCGCTTCGGAGCCCGATGGCGCGCCCGCGGAGTATTTCGCGCTCTACGAATCAGCCCGTCCGCTCGATGAGGATGACGATGATGACGCGCCGCGCCCGCGCGTTTCCGGCACGCCAGATTTTGCCGCGTGGGACGCAAAGCTGGCCGGGATCGACGAGGCGCTGGATGTCGCTGAAAAGCGCAGGTTGCGCTGGTGGCAGCGCGATTACTGGCGGGTGCGTTCCCGGTGGTGGTGGGCCGGGCGGGCCGCGATGGCGTTTGCGGCCATCTTCGCTCTGCTGGTCAGCTGGTTGCTGATCACCGCGCCGCTCTCCAAAAGCCTTGAACCCATCGCCCCGCCGCAGGTTACGCTGCTGGCCAGCGATGGCACGCCGATTGCGCGGCAGGGGGCGGTGGTTGAAGCTCCGGTCAAAGTCGCCGACTTGCCGCCGCATGTGGTGCAGGCCTTCCTCGCGATCGAGGACCGGCGGTTCTATTCGCACTGGGGCATCGATCCGCGCGGGATCGCCCGGGCCGCGTGGACGGGATATGGCGGGGGGTCGACGATCACCCAGCAGCTTGCCAAGTTCACCTTTCTGACGCCCGAACAATCGCTGAGCCGCAAGGCGCGTGAGGCGCTGATTGCGATCTGGCTGGAAAGCTGGCTGACCAAGGACGAGATCCTCGAACGCTATCTGTCGAACGCCTATTTCGGCGACAACCAGTATGGTTTGCGCGCGGCGTCGTTGCATTATTTCTACCGCCAGCCGGAAAAATTGCGCCCCGAACAGGCCGCGATGCTGGCCGGGTTGTTGCAAGCCCCGTCGCGCTATGCTCCGACCAAGCATTACGACAAGGCGAAGAAGCGCATGGAACTGGTCATCGGTTCGATGGTCGACGAAGGCTACCTCACCGCGGCCGAGGCCGCCGCGCTGCCCGATCCGCGCATCGATGTGCGAACGCGCGACGATAACCTGCCCACCGGTACCTATTTTGCCGACTGGGCGCTGCCGCTGGCGCGTGAGGGGATGGAGGCGGGCTATTCCAAGGCGGTGCTCACCACCACGCTGGACTCGCGGTTGCAAGCGCTCGCCAGCCGGATCGTTGCGCGCGCGCCGCTTGGGCCGAACAAGGGCGGCGCGCAGGTCGCGCTGGTGGCGATGCGCCGCAATGGCGAGGTGGTGGCCATGGTGGGCGGGCGCGATTACAGCGCCTCGCCCTTCAACCGCGCCACGCAGGCCCGCCGCCAGCCGGGATCGACCTTCAAGACGTTTGTCTATCTGACCGCGCTGGAAGCCGGGTGGGAACCGGACGACACCATTCCCAATACGCCGATCACCCAAGGCAGCTATCGGCCCAAGAACGCGCGCGAACAGTATTCGGACCAGATCACGCTCGAAGATGCCTTTGCCCAGTCGAGCAATGTGGCAGCTGTCCGGTTGCTTCAGGCGGTGGGCAGCGACAAGGTGATCCGCACCGCCCGCCGCCTCGGCATCACCGCGCCCATGACCGAAGGCGACCCGAGCCTTGCGCTGGGCACATCATCGATGACCCTGATGGAGCTGACGGCAGCCTATGCCGGGATCGCGGCGAACGAATACCCGGTCGAACCCCACGCCTTTGCACGGGGCGAGCCGGGCTGGTGGGAATGGCTGACAACCCGAAAGGGTTCGATGTCCTCGTCCACCCACGACGATCTGGAAGGCATGCTGCGCGCCGCGATCAACCGCGGGACGGGGCGCAATGCCGTGTTGCCGATTGCCAATTTCGGCAAGACCGGCACCACGCAGGATTACCGCGATGCGCTGTTCGTCGGCTATGCCGGGGATCTGGTGGTGGGCGTGTGGGTCGGCAATGATGACAACACGCCGCTGAACGGTGTGACCGGCGGCAGCACGCCCGCGCGCATCTGGCGCGATTTCATGCGCGGTGCGCTCAAGGTTGAAGCCGCGCCTGCTCCCAAGGTGGAAACGTCGCCCGATCCCCAAGGACCGGTCCAGCCGCTTGATGTGCTTGAAGGGGAGCAAATTCCGCTGGGGCAGGACGGCGCGAGCATCAGCATCGACGGGGCGGGCGTGACAATCCGGCAGGACGGCGCACCGGTTGAAGTACGGGTCGACGGCCAAGGGGTAGCCGTGCAACCCTCGGCATCGCCCACGCCGGTCGATCCGCCTTAAACCATCAGGATATTCATCACTGCCGTCGCAATCGGGCGGGAGCGGTCGGTCTGCCAGGCTTCGACGGTGATGTTGGCATTGCGGCGCCCCAGCCGGGTGATGCGCCCGGCTGCAAAGCTCGCCTGCGATTTGCCCGCAGCAAGGTATTGGACGGTGATGTTGATCGGCTTGAGTTGCGGATCGCGTCCCGCTGCAAGCAATGCGGTGCGCAGCGCGGCGTAGCCTGCATTTTCCAGCAATCCGGCGGTTGCGCCGCCGTGAAAATGCTGCGGGCGCCCTTCAACCGTAGGCCCGAAATCCACGGTGAGCACCGGCATCCCCGCCTCGTGCGTGCCGGTCGCGACAATCCCGAGCGAGCGGGCATAGGCGGGCAGTTCCACACCCTCAGACATCGGTTTTCCCCTGCACCGCCGGATTGCCCTCGCGCGGGTCTGCGCCAATGGTCATGAACACGCCGGCGACATGGGCGACCGGATCGTCGGGATCGCCATCATGCGCAATGCCGCGGACAAAAGCGGCAGAGCGCGTGCGCCGATAGCATTCCACCCGTCCGCGCACGCTCGCCCGTTCGCGCGCGGGGCGCTGGTAATCGACCCTGAGATCGAGCGTGGCCACGGGATTGAAACTGCCCGCCGTCTGCCAGATCGCCATGCCGCTGGCCATGTCCATCAGGCTGATGATGGGGCCGGAGGCAAGCACCGGGCTGCTGCGGTCGCCAAGCAGATCTTCGCGCCACGGCAGTTCCAGCTCGACCCAATTCTCGCCTTGATCGGCGAATTTGAGGCCGAGCCAACCGGTATGGCCGTGGCGGAAGAACCAGCGCGAGGCTTCGCGTGCGTCGAACCGGGCAGGGGGCGTGGTCATGGTGGGGTGCATAGGGGCGGGGGCGCTTGGCGCACAATCGTTTATTTCTTGCAGGGGCGCACGCGCTTCAGTTGCTCAGCAGGGCCACGCCGACGGCGATCAGAACAACGATTGTCCCGATCAGGGCCAACCAGCCGCAACCGGTCCGTCGCCTCCTGCGGGTCGAGGAGTCGGCAAGTGAACCAAGCTCCCCCAATGCTTCTATCGCTATCCCGGCGGCATCCTCGATCACTTACAGCACGCCCCCTGCCAGCCGGTCGATCGCGCCTTGCAGAATCACCGCTGCGGCATGAGCGTCGATAGCGGCGGCGCGTTTGGCGCGGCTCATGTCCTGCCCGATCATCGCGGCTTCGGCGGCCTGGGTTGACCAGCGTTCGTCCCACAGCAGCAGCGGCAGGCCGAAAGCCTCAGCGCAATTGCGGGCATAGGCGCGCGAGGCCTGTGCGCGCGGACCTTCGGAGCCGTCCATGTTGCGCGGGAGACCGAGCACGATCCCGCGCACGCTTCGGGCCTGGATCAGTGCGGCGAGGGTCTCGCGGTCCCGGCCCCACTTGCCGCGCTGAATGGTGGTGTTGTTGGTGGCAAAGCGCCATCCGGCATCGCACAGGGCGGTGCCCAGCGTCTTGGTGCCAAGGTCAAGGCCAAGCAGCACGCCGCCCTCTCCGAGCGCGCTGCCAAACCCGCGCGCATCTTCAAAGATCAGGGCTGTTTCTGCCACGCTGCGATCCGCCGGGTTACGTCAGCCTTGGTGTTCGCCCAGAACAGCGGCAGATCGTAAACGTGGTAGTTGTTGCCGGGCAGGACGTAGCTGCCCATTTCCGGCGGTGCGCCGATCAGCAACAGGCCGCGCGCATCGCAGCGGGCGGGCACCAGACCCGGCACCAATTCGCCCTTTTCCATGCTGTCTTCGGGCACCAGCGTACCAAGGTTCGCACTGGCGGGCGCAGCGCCGCCGACCATCCCGGTCAACGGGTTGGTGCACAGCATCGCGCTGCGGCCGGGCTTATCGCCATCAAGCGCGGGCGCTGAGCCATAGGCTTCCAGCACCAGTGCCGGATCGGCCGGTTCGGCAAAGCTGGACCAGCTGATAATGCACCCGGTCTGCGCTGGCACCGCGCAAGGGGGAAAGCCGATAACAGGCAGATCGTGTTCGACCGAAACCGGCCAGCCGATGATGTAGGCTGCCGCCAGCCGCGCCGCAGCGGGAGAGCCTTGCACTTCTTCCGCCAGCAGGCGCTTCAGATGCAGCGCGCCTTGCGAATGGCCGGCCAGCACGATGGGCAGCGCCGGATCGACCGATGACAGGAAATAGCGATAGGCCTCGCGCACATCGGCATAGGCGGCATCGACCGCCTGCTTGCCTTCAGGCGCGTCGGTCAGGAACGCGCCCATCGTGGCCTGGCGGTAGCGCGGCGCCCAGATTTCGCTCGCCGCGTTGAACGGGCTGGCCATGCCGCGCAGATAAATGCGCGCGACGCGTTCAGCCTCGGGATCGCCGCCATTGGCGAGCGGGGCGTTCCAGTTCGAGCGGTTGAGATAGCTGGTCGGGTGGACAAAGAAGACCGCAAACCGCTCGGCGGGCGGGGTTGGCGTAGGCGCAGGATCGCTGCCGGCCGCAAAGGCGGGTTGCCAGCGCGATGGATCGCTGGTCCCGATGCCGGGGCGCGAATACCACAGAGCGGGGTCCTGATAGGCATTGGCTTCAAGCGGCGCGACTGGTGCAAAGTCGGACGATGGCACCATCGCCAGCCGCGTGAGCTCGTTCGGAAAGCGCGCGAGCAAAAATGCACCCGCGATCACCACAATGATGCACAAAGCGACGAAATAGAGAAACTTGCGGGCCATTTTTGGTGCGGTGCCTCAGCTCATTTGGCCGCTGCACCTTCGGCCAGCGGCGGGCGCAGGGTCGTCCATGCGCGGTCGCCGCGCAGGCTGGTGAACCAGCTCGCCGGGTTCCAGGTGGTCGATCCATCAAGGCTGAAGGTAATGAATTCGGCCCGTCCGCCGATATTGGCCAGCGGCACGCCATCGCCCAGACCGTTCTCGATTGCGGCCGCGCGGCTATCGGCGCTTTGGTCGCGGTTGTCGCCCATCACGAAGACGCTGTCGGCCGGGACGGTGTAGGGGCCGTAATTGTCGAGGCTTTGGTCCATGTAATCAATGGTCAGATAGGTCGCGCCATTGGGCAGGGTTTCGCGCCAGGTCGGCGGGTCGAAATAGTCGCGCCCGTCGGGGCCGGTCTTGCGAAAGGCCTCGAAGGCGGCGAGGCAGGGGCTGCCCTTGCACAGCAATTCCGGTTCAAACGGCAGGCGCACCGGGGGCACCACCTCGCGCTTGATCGGCGTGCCGTTGAGGATGATCTGTCCGCCGCGCACTTCGATCGTATCGCCCGGCAAAGCGACCACGCGCTTGATGTAATCCTCGTCGCGCACCGGGTGGACGGGGATCACGATGTCGCCATATTCCGGGGTCGCGGGCCAGATCCGCGTGCTCGACCGGGGCAGCAGGTGAAAGCTCGCCGAGGCCCAGGACCAGCCGTAAGGATACTTGCTCACCACCAGCCGGTCGCCCACCCACAGGGTCGGCATCATCGAGGTGGAAGGGATGTAGAACGGCTTGGCCACCAGGCTGTGGAACGCCAGGACCGCCAGCAGCATAAGGGCCAGCCCGCGGATTTCGGCGAGCCAGTTGACCGTATCGGACGTATCAGCCGGGTGCGGGGTATCGATGGATGCCATGGAGAGGGCCGCTTCACAGAGGGATGGCTTCGATGATCACAAAGGCCTGCGCCCAGGGGTGATCATCGGTGAGGGTCAGATGGATGCGAGCCTCATGGCCTGTCGGGACCATTTCTTCAAGTCGCAAAGCCGCCCCGCCGGTCAGGGCGAGGGTGGGGGCACCCGATGGGGCGTTAACCACGCCGATGTCCTTCATGAACACGCCGCGCCTGAACCCCGTGCCCACGGCCTTGCTGAAAGCTTCCTTGGCGGCGAAGCGTTTCGCGTAAGTGCCCGCAATGGTGAAGGGGCGGCGGCGGGCCTTGGCGATTTCAGTGGCGGTGAAAACGCGGTTCTCGAACCGCTCGCCATAACGGGCGAGCGAATTGGCGATCCGCTCGATATTGCAGAGGTCGGAGCCCATGCCGATAATCAACAGACTACTCCAAACACTGCGCTGGCACGGGCGCGCAGCGACTGCAAGGCCGACTGGCCGCCCGCAGCGATGCGGACGTCAGGCCGAATGAGCGAGGATATCGCTCGCCGGACGGCAAGCGTAATCAAGGAAGCGCCCTCGCAACCACCGCCGCCAGCAGCGCCAGCGCAATCACGTGCAGCATCACCTGCGATTTGAACAGCGGATGCGCAAAATCGCCCTTGGCCATCTTGAGCGCGCCGACAAAGCCGAAAATCATCAGCGCCAGCCAGCCCACCGCAAACACCACCATAACCTGCGCATTCAGCGCAAAGCCGAGGAAGCCCACGGCCAGCAGGAACAGCGCAGCCGCGCCGAAGGCCCAGCGCTTCTGTTCACCGGACAGGGTAGGCAAGTCAGGCTGGTTCAGCGCACTTCATCCATCAATTCGCGCATCCGGCGGATCGCGTTCTCAAGGCCGACGAACACCGCCTCGCCAATCAGGTAGTGGCCGATGTTGAGTTCGGCGATTTGCGGGATGGCAGCGATGGGCTGGACATTCTCAAAGGTGAGGCCGTGGCCTGCGTGGGCCTCGATCCCGTTCTTGGCGGCGAGAGCGGCCATGTCGGTGATGCGGCGCAGTTCGCGCTCCACTTTGGCACCGTCGCCATCCAGCGCGGCGTGGGCATATTCGCCCGTGTGGAACTCCACCACCGGCGCGCCGAGCCGCAGGGCGGCGTCCAATTGCCGCTCGTCCGCTTCGATAAACAGCGATACGCGGATGCCCGCAGCCCGCAATTCCTCGGCAATCGGGGCCAGCGTGTTGTGCATGCCTGCTGCATCCAGCCCGCCTTCCGTGGTGCGTTCTTCGCGCTTTTCGGGGACGATGCAGGCGGCATGGGGTTTGTGGCGCAGCGCGATATCGAGCATTTCGCGGGTGGCGGCCATCTCGAAATTGAGCGGCAGATTGGTGGCTGCCTGAATGCGCGCCAAATCCTCATCGCGGATATGGCGGCGGTCTTCGCGCAGGTGCGCGGTGATCCCGTCGCCGCCGACAGCCGCGACAATCTCCGCCGCGCGCACCGGATCGGGATGAACCCCGCCGCGCGCATTGCGAATGGTGGCCACGTGATCGATATTGACGCCGAGACGGAGGGGGCGGGGCTGGTTCATTGGGGTCCTTGCGGGCAGGCGGCGAGGCTCAGCATCTCGAAGGAGAAGCCCGCGCCCTGCCAGATTTCGCCGAAATCGAACTCGGCCTGATCGGTGAACATCGCGAGCGCCATTTTGGTTTCCGGCAGGATGAAGTTGCGCACCTGCACCCCGCCGATGGCGCCGCGCCGCTCGATGATGCGGACCGGCGCGGCGCAGCCCTTGAGCGGCGCTTCGAAGGCCCATTGCCCCAGCGCAAGGTAGCCGAGTTCGGGCTGACCGTCCCATAGTTCGGCGAGGGCTTCGGGCGGCAGATACTGACCGGTAGCAAGATGCATATCGAATGCCACCAGATCGAAGGCAGTGCCGTAAAGCGCGCCCGCCGCGCCAAAGCTGGCGATGTCGAACGTCGGTTCACGGACGTTTGCGACATAGCCGGGCCACGGCTCGGGGACAGGCTGCGCATCCGCAAGAGGGGCGATCCCGATCAGTGGCCGATCCCATAGCTTCGGGTCTGACTGTGCGAAGCTGCGGCGTTTGCGCATGTCGAGGATCGCCTCCCAGCTTTCGCCCGTTACTGCCTCCAGCAGCGCGCCAGCGACGATGTAATCACAGTTGTTGTAGGACCAAGCTCCTCCCGGTTCGCCCCTGACCGGCCCGGCGCAATAACCGGTCAGCGGGTCCTTGTTTCCTGCGAAATCGGGTGTGTAGTAACTCGGTACGCCTTGAGGGTCAGGCTTGGTATCGTCGGGATTGGGAAGTCCGGTCTGATGCCGTAGCAGTTGGCGCACCGTTATAAGGCTTGCATTCGGCGACCGGAACTCCGGAAGGTAGCGAGCTACCGGTGCATCGAGTGCGATGGTCCCGCGGGCAACCTCTTGCATAATCATCACCGCGATCACCTGCTTGGTGACCGAAGCCCAGCGCCACGGCAGGCCGGTCTCGCGGCGATTGCCATCGGCGTCCTGTGCAACAGCGGTCGAGGTATACAACTCACCGTTGTCGAGCGGCGAGAATGCGATGGCGATCTCTCCGCTGAAGCGGGCGTCTTTCATTTTCGCCCCGACCACCTTCGAGAAATGCGAAAAACGCTCGCCGCGCGCTTCTTGTTCAGGAGTGAGGGAAGGCCGTTCAATCTTGATTGTAGGGCGCTCTTGAGGCTGGGGCGCTTCGTTTTGCGCTGCTCCGGGCGCGGCCATGAGCGCAAGCACCGCGAATCCAAGGCGCGTGAACATCAATTCATTCCTTCCGGCTGCCGGGCTTTGTCACTTCTACGCTGGCCAGCGCCGCAGGGATGTCGTTTTCGTCATAGGTCGGAAAATCAATGGCGAGCAGTGGGTAGAACGGCACGCCCAGATCGACCGAACCGCACGAACGGTCGATGATCGCGCATTCTGCAATCACTTCGGCCCCTTCGCGCGCGACGGCCGCAATGGCTTCGCGGCTGGAGAGGCCGGTGGTGACCACGTCCTCGACCATCAGTACTTTGGCACCGGGTTGCAGCGCAAATCCTCGGCGCAGATGAAACACGCCATCGGGCCGCTCAAGGAACAAGGCATCCTTGCCCAGCGCGCGGCCGACTTCGTGACCGATGATAATGCCGCCCATGGCCGGTGATACGACGACATCAACCGCCGCGCGCACCGCATCGGGGATGCCCGCGACCACCGCTTCGGCCAGCCGAGCAGCGCGGGCGGGGTTCATCAGCACGCGGGCACATTGCAAGTAATGGCCACTATGGCGTCCGGAAGAAAGTTTGAAGTGCCCTTCAAGCAATGCACCAGAGCCGCGGAATTCGGCCAGAACTTCATCTTGCGTCACGGGGTAACTCCGCAGAAATCGGAAGGAAAAACGCCAGCTTGCGCCGGGGTCATGGTGGCTTGCATAATTTTCTCCCTAGAAGCGCTTGAGGCCCTCGGCAAGCGCGGCTAAGGGCAGGGATGAAGCTGGCCTTATGGCTGGCTAAACGCTGTCGGTAGCGGGTCTGATAGGGCCAAGCGGCGGGCAGTATGGGATCAGATTCGAACCACTTGGACACATGATGATGGGTCAAAGGCATACCCGTATGAAAAAAGCTCTTCTGGCGCTTGCGGCCGGACTGTCGGTGCTTGCGCCGATGAACGTTGCTGCACAGGATTCCGTTCCGGCGGCACCTGTGGCAGTGGACGCTGCGCCCGCGGCTGAGGCTGCGGCGCCTGCGCCTGCGGCCAGCACCTACACCCCGATGGCTCCGACCAAGGGCAAGGGCATGCCGACCTCGTTCGAAGATGATGCTGCCAAAAGCATTACCTTCCAGGACCAGTATTCGGACAATGGCGAATACGCGCTGTGGATGCATGACCGCATCCTGATGCCGGTGATCACGATCATCAGCCTGTTGGTGCTGGGCCTGCTGCTGTATGTGGTGGCGCGCTTCAACCGGGCGCGCAATCCGGTTGCTTCGCGCACCACGCACAACACGGCGATCGAAGTGATCTGGACGATCGTGCCGGTGATCATTCTGGTGATCATCGCGGTGCCTTCCATCACGCTGCTGGCGCGTCAGTACGAAACGCCGCCGGCCGATGCGGTGACGATCAAGGCAACGGGTTACCAGTGGTACTGGGGTTATGAATATCCCGACCACGGCGGCATCGAAGTGATTTCGAACATGCTGGACGAAGGCGAAGCGGTCCGCCGCGGTGAGCCGGGCCAGCTGGCTGTGGACAAGCGCATGGTGGTGCCCGCGGGCGTGCCGCTGCGCATCCAGACCACGGCAAGCGATGTGATCCACGCCTTTGCTGTGCCATCGCTGTGGTTCAAGATGGACGCGGTGCCGGGCCGGCTCAACGAAAAGCTCCTGACCATCAAGGAGCCGGGCGTGTATTACGGCCAGTGTTCCGAACTGTGCGGCGCGCGTCATGCTTACATGCCGATCGCGGTTGAAGCCTTGCCCCCGGCTGAATTTGCCGCCTGGGTGAAGGCGCAGGGCGGGACGATGCCGGGCGAAGAAGCTGCGGCTCCGGCCGCAGCCCCGGCTGATGCTGCCGCCGCCGCCGCGCCGGCCGCCGCAAGCTGAACCAGACAACACGTGTTTAACGCAGAAGAGTAGCGAACCCATGGCAACCACCGCAGAAGGCTTCGACGCCCATCACGATTATGGGCATGACGCCCACGATCACGCGGACCACAAGCCGGGCTTCTTTGCCCGCTGGTTTATGTCGACCAACCACAAGGACATCGGCACGATGTACCTGATCTTCGCGATCATCGCGGGGATCGTGGGCGGCGCGATTTCGGGCATCATGCGCGTCGAACTCGCCGAACCGGGTATCCAATACCTGCAATGGTGGGCGCAGTTCATGGGCGGCGCCAATGATATCAATACCGCGCTCCACATGTGGAACGTGTTCATCACTGCCCACGGGCTGATCATGGTGTTCTTCATGGTCATGCCGGCCATGATCGGCGGCTTTGGCAACTGGTTCGTGCCGCTGATGATCGGCGCGCCCGACATGGCCTTCCCGCGCATGAACAATGTCAGCTTCTGGCTGACCGTGGCGGGCTTCTTCAGCTTGCTGTTCTCGCTGTTCGTCCCCGGCGGCACCGGCCCTGGCGCCGGCACCGGCTGGACGGTCTACGCGCCCTTGTCGACCAGCGGGTCGGTTGGTCCGGCAGTCGACTTCGCGATCTTCTCGTTGCACCTTTCGGGCGCAGGCTCGATCCTGGGTGCGACCAACTTCATCACCACCATCTTCAACATGCGCGCGCCGGGCATGACCCTGCACAAGATGCCGCTGTTCGTGTGGTCGGTGCTGGTCACTGCCTTCCTGCTGCTGCTGGCGTTGCCGGTTCTTGCCGCCGCCATCACCATGCTGCTGACCGACCGCAACTTCGGCACCACTTTCTTCAACCCGGCCGGCGGCGGCGATCCGGTGCTTTATCAGCACCTGTTCTGGTTCTTCGGCCACCCTGAAGTTTACATCATGATCCTGCCGGGCTTCGGCATGATCTCGCAGATCATCGCCACCTTCTCGAAGAAGCCGGTGTTCGGTTACCTCGGCATGGCCTACGCCATGGTGGCGATCGGTGTCGTCGGCTTCATCGTCTGGGCGCACCACATGTACACCGTGGGCCTCGACGTGAACACGAAGATGTACTTCACAGCCGCCACCATGGTGATCGCGGTGCCGACCGGCGTGAAGATCTTCAGCTGGATTGCGACGATGTGGGGCGGCAGCCTCAGCTTCAAGTCGCCGATGGTCTGGTCGATGGGCTTCATTTTCCTGTTCACCGTGGGCGGCGTCACCGGCGTCGTGCTGGCCAATGGCGGGATCGACGACAACCTGCACGACACCTACTACGTGGTGGCTCACTTCCACTACGTGCTGTCGATGGGCGCCGTGTTCTCGATGTTCGCCGGCTTCTACTACTGGTTCCCGAAGATGAGCGGGCGGATGCATTCCGAGCTGCTGTCGCACATCCACTTCTGGACCTTCTTCGTCGGCGTGAACGTGATCTTCTTCCCGCAGCACTTCCTGGGGATGCAGGGCATGCCGCGTCGTTACCCCGACTATGCGGAAGCCTTCACGTTCTGGCACCAGGTCAGCACCTACGGGTACTACATCATGGCCGGCTCGATGATCTTCTTCTTCGTCAACATCGCCTATGCGCTGCTGGCCGGTAAGAAGGCGGCTGCCAATCCGTGGGGCGAAGGCGCGACGACGCTGGAATGGACCCTGCCGAGCCCGCCGCCTTACCACCAGTTCGAGACGCTGCCGGTCATCACCGACAGCATGGACTACCACGATCACCGTCCGGCCACAGCGTAAGGGCGGGGCATGATCGGCTCCTGTACCGGAGCATAAGCAAACGGGGGAGCGCGGGCCGGTGCCCGCGCTCCTTGCCGATGGAACACAAATGACAATGGCAAGCACAGCATCTCAGACCACTGCGACGCTCCCGACGGAATGGCGTGATTTCTTCACCCTGACCAAGCCGCGGGTGATGACGCTGGTGATCTTCACCGCGATCTGCGGCGTGCTGGCGGCCCCCGGCACAATCCATCCGGTGCTTGGTTTCACCGCGATCCTCGCGATTGCGATGGGCGCAGGCGGCTCTGCGGCGCTCAACATGTGGTGGGAAGCCGATATCGACGCCGGAATGAAGCGCACCATGAGCCGCCCTCTGCCCGGTGGGCGGATGCGGCGCGAGGATGCGCGCGATTTCGGCATTTTCCTGTCGGCGGTCTCGGTCGGGCTGATGGGTGTTGCCATCGGCTGGCTGGCGGCAGCGCTGCTGTTTGGCGCGATTATCTATTACGCTGTCATCTACACCATGTGGCTGAAGCCGCGCACCCCGCAGAACATCGTGATCGGTGGCGGTGCAGGCGCGTTTCCGCCGCTGATCGGCTGGGTCGCGGTCACGGGCGAGATTACCGCGATGCCGATCCTGCTGTTCGCGATCATCTTCTTCTGGACGCCTCCGCATTTCTGGGCGCTCGCGCTGTTCGTGCAGTCGGATTACGCCAAGGTGGGTATTCCGATGCTGCCGGTGGTGGCAGGCGAGAAGGTGACCCGCCGTCAGATCATGATCTACACCCTGCTGCTCGCACCGATTGCGATTGCGCCGTGGTATATTGGCGGGACGAGCTGGATTTATGGCTCGGTCGCGGTCGTGCTCAGCGCGTTGTTCGTGGTGCTGGCGATGCCGGTGTTCACCCGGATGCGGGCCGAAACTGACGCCATGACGCCCGAAAAGGCGCTGTTCAAGTTCTCGATCGTCTACCTCTTTGTGCTCTTCGCCGCGCTCGTGGCAGACCGGGTTGCGGCCTATCAGGGGTGGATCGCATGACCCCCGAAGAGGAACGCGAATTCCTGCGCCGCCGCAAGGCGCGCAATTGGGTTGTGGCAGGCACGTTGCTGTTTTTCGTGCTGTTGTTCTATGCGATCACCATCGTGCGGATCGGGGATCCGGGCTGATGGCCACGCTTCCGCCTGTCTCGGATGATGCCGCCCGCCGCAATCTGCGGACCGGGGCGCTCGCCTTTACGGGCGCGTTGGCGATGCTGGGGCTGGGCTATGCCTCGGTTCCGCTCTACCGGTTGTTCTGTCAGGTGACCGGCTTTGGCGGAACCACGATGCAGGCAACCGAAAGCGACGCGGCCCGCGCGGCCACTCTGGCAACGGGTCGGCAGATTTCGATCCGGTTCGACGGGACCAGCGCGATGGGGATGCCGTGGACGTTCCGCCCAGTCCAGGCGACCGACACCGTCACCATCGGCGAACGCGACATCGCGACCTATACCGCCCGCAACGACAGCGATCAGCCGATCACTGGGATGGCGACGTTCAATGTCACGCCCGAACAGGCGGGCAAGTATTTCAACAAGATCCAGTGCTTCTGCTTTACCGAGCAGACGTTGCAGCCCGGGCAGGAAGTGACCATGCCAGTGCTGTATTTCGTCGATCCGGCGATGCTGGATGATCCGAACATGGCCGGCGTTGAACAGATCACGCTCAGCTATACTTTTCACCGCGCGAAGGACCCGGTAAACCCGGCGGCCTCGGGCATCAATTGACCATCTGACGCACAACCCAGGGACGGGAACGACCAATGGCTGGCAAAGTAAACCACGAATACCACATCCTTGAACCCGATATCTGGCCGCTGGTCGGCTCGTTTTCGGCGCTCACCTTCACCAGCGGAATGGTGCTGAGCTTCCACCCCGATCTGTTCGGCAGCGCCGCCAGCATCGTCATGTGGGCGGGTCTCGCCGGTCTGATCGCCACCTTCTTCATGTGGTTCAAGAACATCGTGGTCGAAGCCGAGCGCGGCGATCATACGCCCGTGGTTCAGCTGCACATGCGTTACGGCATGATCCTGTTCATCGCGTCCGAAGTGATGTTCTTCGTCGGGTGGTTCTGGAGCTTCTTCGACTTCGCGCTGTTCCCGACCGCGCTGACCTATGACGCGGTGGCTGGCACCACGACCAGCCTGTTCGGTCAGGAAGGCGCACCGGCTGCGGCTTTCATCCCCACGGGCATGGAAGTGCTCGATCCCTTCGCGCTGCCGTTGCTCAACACGCTGATCCTGCTGTGTTCGGGCACCACGGTCACCTGGGCGCACCATTCGCTGATCCATGGCGACCGTCAGGGCCTCAAGCAGGGCCTGTGGGCAACGATCGCGCTGGGCGCGCTGTTCAGCTGTATTCAGGCCTATGAATATGCCGCTGCACCCTTCGGCTTTGGCGGCAACACCTATTCTTCCGCCTTCTACATGGCGACCGGCTTCCACGGCTTCCACGTGCTGGTGGGGACGATCTTCCTCGGCGTCTGCCTGTATCGCACCTATCTCGGCCACTTTACCCCGCGCCAGCACTTCGGCTTCGAAGCGGCGGCATGGTACTGGCACTTTGTCGATGTGGTGTGGTTGTTCCTGTTCGTGGCCATCTATGTATGGGGCGGCTGGGGTGCTGAATTCCATTGATGACGTCGGGCGAAAGTCCGAATGAACACAAAGGGCAGCCGGGATTAGTCTCGGCTGCCCTTTCCGGTTTGTGTCCCCGGTGCGGCGGCAAGACGCTGTTCGCCGCACCTGCCGCGCTGGCGGATGAATGCGCGAACTGCGGGCTGGATATTCGTTCGCTGGAGCGTGGCGGCAGGTTTGTTGGCGTCGTCACGATGCTGCTGGCGCTGGTGCTGATCCTCGCCGCGCTCGGTGTGGACGAGTGGCTGAGGCCGCCGCTGTGGGCGAGCTTTCTGTTCTGGGGGCCGTTGACGGTGGTGAGCGTCATCTTCGGCCTCAGGCTCTACAAGACCATGTGGGTCTATCACCAATACGAGGAAACCCAGCAGCCATGACCCGCCGCGTGCCGATATTTGCAACGATCATTGTGGTGGCCGCAGTCGCCACCATGATCGGACTTGGCGTATGGCAATTGGGGCGAAAGGCCGAGAAAGAAGCGCTGATCGCGCGGTACGAGACGGCGCTGGGCGATAGCGCTGTCGTGCCATGGCCGAAGCCTGCGGATTACGCGCGCGATATGTTCCGCCGGACAACGATTGATTGTCTGGCGGTGCAAGGCATCGATCCGATTTCGGGCAAGTCTGCCACCGGCCGTTCGGGCTGGGTGCATGTCGCGCGGTGTGACCATGCGGGCGGCGGCGTGGCGGACGTTACCATCGGCTGGTCGCGCTCGCCCGAATCGCCGCGCTGGACTGGCGGCCCGGTGACAGGCCGGATCGCCAGCTATGGCGACACCATCCGGCTCGTGGCAGAAACGCCGCAAGCCGGGCTTGAACCGCTGGCCAAGCCCGATCCCGGCGACCTGCCCAACAACCACTTGGCCTATGCGGGGCAGTGGTTCTTCTTCGCTCTCACCGCGCTGGTCATCTACGTGCTGGCATTAAGGCGGCGAGGGCGCTAACTCGCGCCCCCATGCAATACGTATCGACCAGGGGGAGCGCGCCCGCGCTCGATTTCGAAGGGGTGACGCTGGCGGGGCTGGCCAGTGACGGAGGGCTGTATGTGCCCGCCGAATGGCCGCAGTTCAGCATGGACGAGATTCGCGCCATGCGCGGGCTCGCCTATCCCGATCTGGCCGCGCGGATCATGGCGCCCTTTGTCGCAGGCAGCCTGACCGAGGACGAACTGCTGGCGATCTGCCACGCGGTCTATGGCGATTTCGGCCATGCTGCCGTGGCGCCGCTGGTGCAGCTTGATCCGCAGCACTGGCTGCTCGAACTGTTCCATGGCCCGACACTGGCTTTCAAGGACGTCGCGCTGCAACTGCTGGGGCGCCTGTTCGAGACCTTCCTTGCTCGCCGCGATGAACGCCTGACAATTGTCGGCGCGACCAGCGGGGACACGGGCTCCGCCGCAATACAGGCGGTAGCCGGGCTTGAGCGGGTCGAAATCTTCATGCTCCACCCCAAAGGCCGGGTCAGCGATGTGCAGCGCCGCCAGATGACCACGGTGCGCGCACCCAATGTCCATAACCTCGCGATCGAAGGCAGCTTCGATGATGCGCAGGCCCACGTGAAGCGGATGTTCAACGACGGGCAAGTGACCACGACGCTCAATCTCGGCGCGGTCAATTCGATCAACTGGGCGCGGTTGATGGCGCAGGTGGTCTATTACTTTGCCAGCGCCCTGCAACTCGGCGCGCCTGACCGGACAGTGGCGTATTCGGTGCCGACGGGAAATTTCGGCGATGTCTTTGCAGGCTATGTTGCAGCGAAAATGGGTCTGCCCATCGAAAAGCTGATTGTTGCCACCAACATCAACGACATTCTCCACCGCGCACTGTCGAGCGGCGATTATTCGGCAGGCGGCGTCACGCAAACGATCACGCCGTCGATGGACATTCAGGTGTCCTCCAATTTTGAACGCTTGCTGTTTGACGCTGGTGGCCGCGATGGCACCGCCATGGCTGAACAGATGCGCGCCTTTGAAGCCAGCAAGGCGATGACCCTTACCAACGCACAGGCGCAGGGCGCTGCCGCCCTGTTCACGAGCGCCCGCGCCGATCAGACCGAAACCGCGCGCGCGCTGCAATGGGCGTACCGCGCTGCCGGGCAGGTGATCGACCCACACACGGGCGTGGGCCTGCACTGCGCGCAGGCAGTGGCAGCCAGCCTGCCGTCAGGCGTGCCGATTGTCACGCTGGCGACGGCGCACCCTGCCAAGTTCCCCGATGCGGTGGAGCGCGCGATTGGCGTGCGTCCCGGCTTGCCCGCGCGCGTGGGCGACCTGTTCGGGCGCGAGGAGAGCTTTGTTGAAATCGCCGGCGATTACGCCGCCACCCGCGACCATGTGCTGGGCCATGCTGCCGGAACGAGCGCGGCTTCGACCAGCGCGGTCTGATGGCTGATCTCGTCCAGCAACCCCTGGTGATGACCTGCGAGGGGTGGGATTCCTATCGCCTGCTCGACAGCGGAGCTGGGCGCAAATGGGAAGCGTTTGGCCCCCACAGCTTCATCCGCCCCGAACCGCAGGCAATGTGGCAGCCGCGCCGCGCCGGTTGGCCCGCCGACGCAGAGTTCATCCCCGGCTCGGACGAGGATGGCGGCGGACGCTGGCAGTTCGAGCGTGCTGTGCCTGACGAAGGCTGGGCGCTGGCATGGAACGATGTGCGCTTCACCGCGCGGCCCACACCCTTCCGCCACCTGCAATTCTTCCCCGACATGGCTCCGGTGTGGGACTGGATGCGCGGGCAGTTGGAGGGCATGACCGAGGCTGAAACGCTCAATCTGTTCGGTTACACCGGCCTCGGCAGCCTTGCCCTGTCGCAGCACGGGCGCGTGACCCATGTCGATGCGTCCAAGAAATCCGTGGCACAGGCGCGCGACAACGCTGCCCTGTCCGGCATGGAGGATCGCCCGGTCCGCTGGCTGACCGACGATGCGGCCAAATTCACCGCGCGCGAGGTGCGGCGGGGCAAGCGCTACGACGGGATCATTCTCGATCCCCCCAAATTCGGGCGCGGGCCGGATGGGGAGGTTTGGCGGCTGGAAGAACATCTGCCCGGCCTGATCGCCGACTGCGCCAAGCTGCTGGACAGCGATAGCCGGTTCCTGTTCCTCACCGTTTATGCTGTGCGGATGAGCAGCCTTGCGATTGCGGGCCTGCTGGCCGAGGCGCTCAGCGGGCTGCCGGGGCAGATCGAACACGGCGATCTGGCGGTGCGCGAAGCGGATGCCGCAGAGCATGGGGGCGCGCGCCTGCTGCCCACCGCCATCTTCGCGCGCTGGAGCAATCCCGCTTAGCGGCCGCCGCATCGCTCGCGGGAAGCCGAAAACCGCTGCCCACTTTTCGGCGCGATGCTCTAAGGCCCCGCCATGACCGATTCGCTGACCCTTGAAGTTAATGATCTGCTCGTCGATGTCCTGACCGGGATTTATTCCGAAGAGACGGGCAAACCGCAGCCGCTGCGCATTTCGATCGCGGCGCGCTACACGCTGGCCGATCGCTATGATCCCGACACGCCGCTGGATGCATCCAAGAATTACATGGATTTGAAGTTCGCAGCCAGCGGCGGCTTGCCGCAGGGCGTACATTTCAAACTGATCGAAGCGGTCGCCGATCACATCTGCGCGACCCTGTTCGTGCAGGATGCCAAGGTGCAGGCTGTCACGGTCAAGATCGTCAAGCTGGCGATTGCCGAAGCGGACGAGCAGATCGGCATTACTCTCCACCGCGAACGGCCTGCGGCCCACGGGGCGTAAGGGTATGATGCGGCACATCGAGGTCGGATTGCTGCCCGACCAGGCGCTGGATGCGGCAGGCGCGTTCATGGCCTTCCACCTTGAAGCGGCACGCGCGGTGCTGGCCGAGGCGCAGACCACCGCGCTCACGATCATCCTGCCGCCCGCGCCGCACGACCACCGCGACTGGCGCCTTGCGCTGGCGCGCGATCTGGCACGCGAAGTGACACCCAAGCGGGTCAATGTGGTTGCAGGCCTGCCGGGCGCGGCGCGCGATGCGACGTTACGCTTTTTGTCAGATGCGCCTGGGCTGACAGGGCAGTATCTTGTGTGCCATGAATGACAATGTGCCGCGCCCCCCATCCCGCCAACCCGACCTGATCGTGCTGCGCGACGCGGCAGACAGCGCGCCGCCGCTGGTCGACAGTTTTCAGCGCCGCATCACCTATCTGCGCCTCTCGGTCACGGATCGCTGCGATCTGCGCTGTTCCTATTGCATGCCCGAACGCATGACCTTCCTGCCCAAGAAGGACGTCCTCAGCCTTGAGGAGCTTTATGATCTTGCCACCGGCTTCATCGCGCGCGGCGTGACCAAGATCCGTATCACCGGCGGCGAGCCGCTGGTGCGGCGCGACATCATCGATCTGTTTACCGCGCTGGGCCGCAGGCTGGGGCATGATCTGGCGGAACTGACGCTGACCACCAACGGCACCCAGCTGGCCGCCCATGCCGATGCGCTGGCGCGCGCAGGCGTGCGGCGGGTCAATGTGTCGCTCGATACGCTGGACCGGGCCAAGTTTGCGCAACTGACCCGGCGTGACAGCCTGCCGCAGGTGCTCGAAGGCATCGCAGCGGCCAAGGCAGCGGGCCTCAAGGTGAAGCTCAACGCTGTCGCACTGAAGGGCGTGAACGCGGATGAACTGCCCGATCTGATCGCGTGGGGCCATTCCCACGGCCATGATGTGACCCTGATCGAGGTCATGCCGCTGGGCGATGTCGAGGAAGAGCGGCTCGACCAGTATCTGCCGCTCGATGCGGTCGAGGCCGCCTTGGCGCAGCGCTGGACGCTGAACCCGCTCGCCTTTTCCACCGGCGGCCCCGCGCGCTATGTCGAGGTGGCGGAGACTGGCGGCCGGCTGGGCCTGATCACGCCGCATACCAACAATTTCTGTAGCGGCTGCAACCGTTTGCGGGTCACGGCGACCGGCCAGCTTTACCCCTGCCTTGGCGGGGGTGAGCGGGTGGACCTGCGCGCGGCGCTGCGGTCAGACGCGCCCGAAGCGAACCTCGCCGCTGCGCTGGACGAGGCGCTGCGGATCAAGCCCGAAAAGCACCACTTCCGCATGGATACGCGCGGGGCCGATCCGGCGCTGGCGCGGCACATGTCGATGACGGGAGGCTGACGTCATGCGTCGTCATTGCGAGCGTAGCGAAGCAATCCATGGACCGAGGATGGCCTCTGGGAACACGGGAAATCCATGGATTGCCGCGTCGCCTGCGGCTCCTCGCAATGACGAGGGCGGCGAGCCATGATCCGGATTGTCTATCTCGGAAGGCTCGCGGATGCGGCGGGCAAATCCGAAAGCCAGTTCGTTTCAAGTTCAGGCGACCTTGATTGGCCGGATATCCTCGCCTTGCTGGACGATCATGTCCGTGAAGGTCTTGCCGATGCCGTCCGTGATGAGCGCGTGAAGGTCGCGCTTAACGGTGAGGTGCTTGCCGACCGTGAAGGGCTTATCGCGCGGCATGGCGATGAGATCGCTTTCCTTCCGCCAGTCTCGGGCGGCTGATGCGCGACATCCGTCTGCTGACCCAGATGTTCATCCCCGGTACGCTGATCGGCCCCTTCACACAGGCCAATCCGGGGCTGGGGGGCGTGTGCACCTTCGTTGGCGAGGTGCGACAGGATCAGGGCGTCGAGGCACTGGAACTCACCCATTATGAGCCCTTGACCCTGCCGGGAATGCATAGCCTGGCCGACCGTGCCTTTGCGCGTTTCAGCCTGATGGGCCTGCTGATGGTGCACCGCGTCGGCGTGATGCGCCCGGGTGAGCCGATTGTCTGCGTCTCGGCCGCCGCGCTTCACCGGCGTGATGCGATCGATGCGGTGGATTTCTGCATGGACCACCTCAAAAGCGCCGCGTGGTTCTGGAAGCGCGAAAAGCGCGCCACCCAGAACGGGGAAAGCCAATGGCACTGGATCGAGCCGCGCGAACAGGACCACAGCGACCTTGCACGCTGGCACAGCTGATTTGATCGGCGTCAAAGCAGGGCTGCGCGGGCTGCTCTAATCATGCCTCCACACCCAAGGAGGATCACCATGAGTCACATCGTCCACGATCTGATCGCCCGCGGCGACGCCCGCGTTGTTGCCGCGCCCGCCGAAGCGCCCGTCCGCCATCAGGTCGAAAGCGACCGCAATTTCGGGCTCCCCACCGCGCTCTACGGCGCGACCGTGGCAGGCTATCTCGGCTTTCTGCTGGTGGTCGGCAGCGCTTTTGCGGGTCCGGCGCTGGCGATCCCGATGGCGATCTTCGTGGTCTTCATCGTCGCAGGCTTCGGCGTCCCGGCGATCTGGACGCGGCTGGCGGGCAATGCTTCCGAGCCGCAGACCATCGGCGAGTTCGCCGCGCGCGGGATCATGACCGCCACCGGGCGGCTGGCCGCAAGGGATGCGACTATCCAGGTGCTGATCCTGCCGGTGCTGCTGGTGGTGTGGGGGCTGGCCGTGGCGGTGATCGCCGCTGTGGTGGCCTGAACCGATCGGGGCGGCGGCCGCGCGTGCGTGCCGTCGCCCCGAGGCCGCTACCGTCCCGAAATATCCTGCAACACTGCCGCATCCAGCACATCGATGCCGCGTTTGCCGGTCCGCCGGATCGCGCCCATGTTTTCCAGCTCGCCCAGCTTGCGGCTGACCGTTTCAATCGTGAGGCCGAGCATATTGGCGATTTCGCCGCGCGTCAGCGGCAGTTCGAAATGCACGGCAAGATGGCAGGAGCTGTGGCTTGCCGCGCCCGCAAAATCATGCAGCAGCGCGGCCAACCGCGCTTCGGCGCTGGCATGGCCCGTCAATTCCAGCAGATTGCGGCTCGCCAGCAGATCGGCCTGGCTGCGGCGCAGCAGCGCGCGGGCCAGCGCCGGATAATCCTCGATCGCGCGTTCGATATCGGCCTTGGCAAAGGTGCACAGCTGGCTTTCGGTCAGCGCGACGACATCGTGATGCGCGAAAGGCGCAAACAGCTCGCCGATGAAGCCCGCCGGATGGACGAGCGCAAGGATCTGTTCGTTGCCGTCGATGTCCACGGCCGAAACCTTGAGCGCGCCGGTCAGCAAGGTCGCGCAGGCCGCTTGTT
The DNA here is from genome assembly GCF_002855495.1 of Porphyrobacter sp. TH134. Taxonomy (GTDB): domain Bacteria; phylum Pseudomonadota; class Alphaproteobacteria; order Sphingomonadales; family Sphingomonadaceae; genus Erythrobacter. Next base: position 139,194 of record NZ_PKRO01000001.1, on the reverse strand, counting down.
CATCCCCTGCGGCAAACAGCATTTCGCCGCGTTTCAGCACGCGGGTGCGCCCGGCTGCGGCCATGGCGCCGCGTTCTTCCAGGGTCAGCACCGCGCAGGCTGCGGTCTCGTTGACCGGGCAGGTGCTGCACGCCAGGTTCACGAACCCAGTGTCTTCCACAAGGCGGTGATGGCCGCATCCTGTTCGGCCACCAACCCAGCCACTTCGGTTTGGGTTGCGGTCAAGCCCGGGTCGGCGGCGAGCGCGCCTGCGGCCTCGGCGGCCAGCTGGTCGAGCGCGGTCAGCGTCGCGGCTGTCTCCGCACGCCGCGAATCGAGGTCCGCCAGCGCCACCACCGCAGCCGCGCGGGCGTTGCTTGTCACCGGCTGCCCGGCAGCAGCCCGGGCAAGCGGCGCGGCGCGGCCTTGCTGCGCCGTAAAAGCGGTATGAGCGCGCACAGCTGCCTGCCGCAACTCGGCCAGCCGTGCTGGCGCGGTCATAGGGCGAATCGGAACGGATGGCTGGGCCTCGGCGGGGCTGGGCGCGGGATTACCGCTTTCAAACGGGCGCATGGCCAGCGACGGATAGGTGTCACCGCTGCCGGCGCATCCGGACAGCGCTGCTCCGAACAGCAGGGCCGTGGCGGCAAATTGTCTTGTGACGGTGTGCATAATAATCCGATGTCCTGTTACCATGACACCCGCCAATGGCAAAGCGTCCTCACACAGCTGGCCTTGCGACATTTTGGTCGGCACCGGGCTGGTCAGGCGTTGACTTGGGGGCACCTTTCCCTTAACGGCACGCATCTTTCCGGGGCTGCACCTTCGCTCGCCTCGCATTGCCGTTCGGTTGGCGCGGGTGTTTCTGCCCAGCTGAACCAGCACAGATTTGAGAGTATAAAGCCATGTTCGCTGTAGTGCGCACTGGCGGCAAGCAATACCGGGTTGCCGCTGGAGACAAGATTGCCGTTGAAAAGCTCGCTGGCGAAGCTGGCGACACCATCACGCTGGGTGACATTCTGCTCGCCGGCGAAGGCGATAACCTCGCCGACGTGAGCGCGGTGACCGTCTCGGCGGAAATCATCGCTCAGGCCAAGAGCGAGAAGGTGATCGTTTTCAAGAAGCGTCGCCGGCACAACTATCGCCGCAAGAACGGCCATCGCCAGCAGCTCACCCTGCTGCGCATCACCGCCGTTGGTGCTGCCGAAGAAAAGCCCGCCAAGAAGGCGGCTGCCAAAAAGACCAAGAGCGAAGCGCCGGCAGACGCCGCGCCCGCCGCAGAATAAGGAGCGACTGAACCATGGCACATAAGAAAGCAGGCGGTTCGTCGCGTAACGGTCGTGATTCGGCTGGTCGTCGCCTCGGCGTGAAGAAGTTCGGCGGTCAGGAAGTGATCGGCGGCAACATTATCATCCGTCAGCGCGGCACCCGCGTCTATCCCGGCGTGAACGTCGGCATGGGCAAGGACCACACGCTCTATTCGCTGAGCGAAGGCGTTGTGCGATTCCATTCGGGCAAGCTCGGCCGCAAATACGTGTCGGTAGACGCGATGGCCGAAGCCGCCGAATAAGCGGACGATTCGATAAAGGGATCGTCCGGCAAGGATGGTCCCGGCGGGTGCAAGACCTGCCATCAGAGGGAGATGGGATCATCCTCGTATGAGGGGGTCCGTCTCCCTTTTCGCATTCTCCCTCAAAAGGCCTGTCGAATCATAATGTTTCGCGGCCTTAAAATTGTCATGCGTGCGCTTTAGGGCGGCGCGGGGCGAGGGAGAGAGAATGTGTTCCACCGCAGCGAGAGACTGTTCCTGAGGCCGGCTTTCCCCGAGGATTGCCACGCCATTCTGGCAGGCATCAACGACAAGGCCATCGCGTGCAATCTGGCACGCGCGCCATGGCCCTATACGCTGGATGATGCGCGCGCCTTTGCGGCGCTGCCGCAAGACCCATATCTGCCGCATTTCCTCGTGACCCTTCCGGGCGTTGGCGTGATCGGTAGTGCCGGGTTGGGCGAACATGCCACTGAATTTGGGGCAGAGCCCGAGCTCGGTTACTGGATCGCGCGCGAACACTGGGGGCAAGGCTATGCCACCGAGGCCGCCGCATCCGTGTTGCAGATAGCCCGCACGCTGGGCCACACGCGGCTGACGGCTGGACATTTTGCCGACAACCCTGCCTCGGGCCGGGTGCTGCGCAAGCTCGGCTTCGTGCCGACCGGACAGGTCAGGCGGCGTTTCAGCCTCGCTCGCGGGGCGGAGACCGATTCGGTCGAGTATGTCCTCGACAGCGAGGCGGCGATGGATCCGGCCCCGGTCGCCCGCGCCGCATGACCGCGGCCCGCTTGTTCGCATCTGCAAAATCCACTAGGGCCGCAGCCGTATGGCCAGTCGCAAACGGTTAACGCCCGAGGAATCCCGCAGCACCGCGCTTGCTGCGGCGCGCGCTCTGCTGATCGAAACGGGGCCGCAGGCGGTGACGCTGAAGGCGGTCTCGGCCCGGATCGGGCGCACCCATGCCAATCTGCTCCACCACTTCGGCTCGGCATCGGGCCTGCAAAAGGCTTTGGCCGAGCATCTGGCCAAGACCGTGTGCGAGACGATTATCGATGCCGTGCGAGCCAGCCGCGCCGGGCTGGGATCGGCGCGCGAAGTGGTCGATCTGGCGTTTGATGCCTTTGACCGCGAAGGCGCAGGCGCGTTGACCAGTTGGATGCTGCTGACCGGTAATGAAGACGCGCTCGATCCGATCATCTCGACCATTCATGAACTGGTGGATGAGCTGGCACCGGCCGAGGCGGATCATGCAGCGGGCGCGCAGACGATCCACAATGACACCCTGACGCTGGTATTGATGGCGCTGGGCGATGCGCTGATCGGCGGCGCGCTGGCCAAATCCCTCGGCCTGCCGCGTGATGCGGCGCGAGGCCGGGCGACGATGATGCTCGAAGCGAGTCTTGCGGATCACCAACAGGCCTAGGCTTCTGGCAGGGCTTTTTACGGTGCGAGCACCCCGGCGCGCTGCCAGGCGGGCAGGGTAGCAGGATCAAGACCCTCCACGCGCAGGTGATCCACCGCCAGCCCCAGATCGGGATAGGCCGCCACGCGCCGTGTGTGGTCTGATGCGGCCAGCGGCACCACCACCAACCGGCGATTGACCTTCTGCCGCCAGTTCATTCGCGCGGTGTTTTCCTGCCCGACATAGCAGCCCTTGGTGAAGCTGACGCCATTCAGGTCGGCCGCGTTGGTTTCCAGCCACAGGATATCGCCAAGCTCTGCGCGGCCTTCGGGCACACCGAACGACAGGCGGTGGGCCAGCCATGCACCATCTGCGCTCTCGCCAGCGGGCGCGCTCAGCCAGCGGTAGCCAAGATCAGGCAGGCGCGGATCGGGGACAGCACCGGCGTGCGGTACGGGGCTCCAGTGAACCGCCAGCGCATCGTCGCGCATAATCGCAATCTTGCGGCGCAGGCGGTACATCGACAGGCGCTTGACGAGGTCATCAGCATGGGCCGCTTCGCAATCGAGCAGGAGGTCAGCGCCGTCAGCCCACACCAGAAAATCGAACAGGTGCTTGCCCTGTGCCGAAAGCAGCGCGGCGTAACAGGGCAGCGGACCGCTCACGTCATTGGTGACAAGGCCTTGCAGAAAGGCAGGCACGTTCTCGCTCTCGTCCAGCGGGGTGAGGCGGATGATCGCGCGGTCGGTCAGCATTGTTGGCATCGCACCAAGGTAGGCGTGCAGGCGACTTCCATCAATTCCCGTTCGCCCTGAGCTTGTCGAAGGGCCGCACTTTCTTCTATTGGCCCGCTACAAGAACGAGGACGGGGCTTCGACAAGCTCAGCCCGAACGGAGTTTTCTCGATGTCCGCGCCAGACCGCCTGACGATCCGCCGCCCCGATGACTGGCACCTGCATTTCCGCGATGGCGCGATCATGCGCGAAGTGGTGCCCTACACCGCGCGCCAGTTTGCCCGCGCGATCGTGATGCCCAACCTGACCCCGCCGGTGACAACCACCGAATTGGGCGCGGCCTACCGCGACCGGATCATGGCGGCGGTGCCCGATGGCGTGCAATTCACCCCGTTGATGACCTGCTATCTCACCGACAACACCGATGCCGACGATCTGGCCCGCGGCGCGGCGAGCGGCGTGTTCACCGCAGCCAAGATGTATCCCGCCAACGCCACCACCAATTCAGCCGCTGGGGTCACCAACGTCGAGAACCTCTATCCCGTCCTCGCCCGGATGGAGGCAGAAGACATTGTGCTGTGCATTCACGGCGAAGTGACCGACATGCATGTCGACGTGTTCGACCGCGAAAAAGAATTCATCGACAGGCACTTGCGCAGCCTTGTTGCGGCCTTTCCGAAGCTTCGCGTGGTGTTTGAACATATCACCACGTCCGATGCCGTGGACTTTGTGATGGCAGCCGGGCCCCAGGTCGCCGCGACCATCACGCCGCAGCACCTGCACATTAACCGCAACGCGATGCTGGTCGGCGGGATCCAGCCGCACAATTATTGCCTGCCGGTTGCCAAGCGCGAGACGCATCGCCTGGCGTTGCGAGCAGCGGCGACGGGGGGATCGGGGAAGTTTTTCCTCGGCACGGATTCCGCCCCCCACCTGAAGCGCGACAAGGAAAGCGCCTGCGGCTGTGCCGGCATCTTCGGCGCGCCCACCGCGCTGGAAAGCTATGTCACGGTGTTTGACGAGGAAGGTGCGCTGAATGCGTTCGAAGGCTTTGCCTCGCTCCACGGCCCGGCGTTCTACAAGCTGCCGGTCAATGAGGAGAGCATAACGCTGGAACGCCGCGAATTCGCAGTACCGCCGGTGTTGCAGGTGACCGGCGAGGACATCGTCCCCTGGCACGGCGGTCAGACCCTCGGGTGGAAATTCCTAGGCTGACGCCGCCTTGCGCTTGGCCCACAGGTCGGACGCGAAGATCGCCACCGCGATCCAGATCAGCACAAAGCTCACCAGCTTGATCGGTGCCAGGGGCTGATCGAACACGAACAGGCCGAGGAAAAACACGATCGTGGGCGCGATATACTGAAGAAAACCCAGCGTCGAATAATCCATCCGCCGCGCCGCCAGCGCAAACAGCAGCAGCGGTACAGCGGTGACCACGCCCGACAGGATAATCAGCCCGCTCAGCATGGGATCTTGCCCGAAGGATGACCCTTGCGGGCCTGCCGCATACCATGCGGCAATGGCGGCTGCGGGCAGCAGCAGGATCGCGCTTTCGATGGTCAGGCCGGGCAGCGATCCCACCACCACCTGTTTGCGAACAAAGCCATAAAGGGCAAAGCTGAAACCCAATGACAGGCTGATCCACAGGCTGGTCAGCGCGCCGGCCGCCAGCAGCGCGGCGGCGATGGTGGCGATGGCGACCGCCAGCCACTGCCGCTGCGACAATTTCTCGCCCAGAAACAGCGTGCCCAAGAGCACATTCAGCAGTGGGTTGAGGTAATAGCCGATCGAGGTCGCATAGACCTCGCCCGCCATGATCGCCCAGATATAGACGAACCAGTTAATCCCGATCAGCACCGCGCTCGCCAGCAGCGCAAGCAGGGTGCGCGGCGATCGCAGGGCGGCCAGCACCTCGGCAAATTGCCCGCGCAGTGCGACGATGACGAGGCAGAAGGGCAGCGTCCAGATGATCCGCCAGCCGACAAATTCGACCGCCGGGATCGTGTTCACCAGCATCAGGTACAGTGGCAGGAAGCCCCAGATCAGATAGGCCCCCAGTGCAGGCGCCAAGCCCGATGGGGTGGGGGCAGTCGGGGGTGCGGGGCTCTGAGCGGTCATGGTGCTGCCGCGTTAGGAGGCCGGGCCACGCTGCGCAAGCGGGCCGGGCCGGTCTCTGCGAATGAACGATGGCTGTCAGGCTTGCTGGCGCATCGTTCATATTTAGGGCTTTATACATGAACAACATTGCACGACACCCGCTGCGCTGCTTGCGGCTTCAAACGGTGTTTCATGACCTTGCGGCCATTCCCACCAAATGGTCGTCGGCGCGGATGGTCTGATGACCGCTGCGGGAAGCGCCTCCGGGGCCAGCTGGCTCCGGAGGCGTTTTTGCCGGCCGGTAAGGCGCGGGTTAACCATCTTGTGGCATTGCCGCGCCATGCACCGGGCCTCCATCATTCCTTTGCTGTGCTTCGGGCTTGCGGGCTGCGCTGACGATTCCGATCAGACAAGCGCTGACGCAGCCTTGATTGCGCGCGATCCGGTGGTGGCCCGCGCGCTGCATGATCCGTTGATGACCGATCCCGATCTGGCTAGCCGCAACGATGCCAATGCCGCGCTCGGCTTTGTCGATAGCCATGCCTTGCCAGTCATCGCTGCCCCCGGCGGAGACGCCATGGACGCGCGTGAACTGCTACGGCTCGAACTGCTGGAGACAGGGCCGTTCCCCGATCTGCCTGCAGCGCAGCAAGGGGCAGGGCGCGGCGGCATTGGCCCGCTGTCGAGCCCGGCCGATCTGCTGGGCGCGGTCGGCGCGCCGGGGGCTTGCGCTGCGCGGCTCAGGGAAGATTTCGCGCTGGCTGCCACCCTGCCGCGGGCCGCTGCGATCCCGAAGCTCGCCATGGTGGTGCAGGCGGGCGGAGCCGATGCTGCCCCCTGCCGGATCCGCATCGTGCGCTACACCATCGCCGCAGCCAGCAACGATGTGCTGCATTATCACTATGTCCAAAGCGGCCGGGCCGGGCTGATCCCGCAGCACTTCGGCACCCCGGCGCCCCGCATTGCAGCAGCAGGCCAAGGCGGCGAACAACTGGCCGTGCATGTGCGCCCGGCCGCCCACGGCCTGACCGGTGTCACGCTGATTTACCGCGCGCCTTAGGCCTGCAACCCTAGGGCCGCATCCCGACCATGATGGTCCCGCGCGGCTGGTCGCGTTCGGTGCTCGCGACGGGGTAAGCGCAGTAATCAGCGGCGTAATAGGCCGCCGGGCGGTGATTGCCCGACAGGCCGATCCCGCCGAACGGCGCTTTGGATGAAGCCCCGTTGGTGGGGGCGTTCCAGTTAATGATCCCCGCACGGATATTGGCCCAGAACCGCCCGTAATCATCCGGCCCGCCGCCGATGAGCGAGGCTGATAGGCCGAAGCGGGTGTTATTCGCTTCGGTAATCGCGGTGTCGAGATCGGGTACGCGGATCACTTGCAGCATGGGGCCGAACAGTTCGATATCGGCCCGGTCGGGCACATCGGTCACATCGATGATCCCGGGGCTGAGGAACGGCAGATCGGGCACAGTGCGGCGCATGTGCAGCAGCACGCGCCCGCCGGCTGTCATCAGCGCAACAAAGCTTTCGGACAGGCGGTCAGCGGTCTCGTTGTCGATCACCGGCCCCATGAAGGGCTGCGGTTCGCCCAGCGGATCGCCCACCATCAGCTTGCGCGTGAGCGGCACGAGTTCGGCCATCAGATCGTCAAACATGCTGGCTTTGACAATCAGCCGGCGCGCAGCAGTGCAGCGTTGCCCGGCGCTGGCGAAGGCGCTCTGGACAATCAGCGCGGCGGCATCGGCCAGTTGGGGCGTGTCGATCACGACAATCGGGTTGTTGCCGCCCATCTCCAGCGCGACAATCTTGCCCGGATTGGCGGCGAGTTTGCGGTTGATCGCAATCCCGGCATTGGCCGAACCGGTGAACAGCACACCGTCAACCCCCGGGTGGCCGACCAGCGCCTTGCCCTGGTCCGGCCCGCCGATCACCAGCTGGATCACATCTTCGGGCACGCCCGCGCTGTGGAAGGCGGCGACCAACGCCTCGCCCACTGCCGGGGTCTTTTCCGAAGGCTTGAACAGCACGGCATTGCCCGCGATCAGCGCCGGTACAATGTGGCCATTGGGTAGATGTGCGGGGAAGTTGTAGGGGCCCAGCACCGCCATCACGCCGTGCGGCTTGTGGCGCACAGCGGCGCTGCCATTGAGTCCGGCGTCAAACTTCTTCTTGCCGGTGCGTTCGGCATAGGCCTGGACCGAGATATCCACCTTGGCGACCACCGCGTCGACTTCGGCGCGGGCTTCCCAAAGGGGCTTGCCGGCCTCACGGGCGATCAGTTCGGCCAGCACCTCGCCGTCGCGGCGCACGAGGTTGGCAAAGACGCGCAGCACTGCGATGCGGTCGGTCAGCGGGCGGGCAGCCCATGCGGCCCAGGCGCGCCGAGCGGTGCTGACGGCAGCGTCGACATCGCCCACCGGCCCGCGCCACAATTCCTCGCCGGTGGCCGGTTCGGTGGAAATGAGGATATCTTCGGTCAACGTACCGTCCGTCTGCCTGTCGTTCCTGCCCCGTAACCGGTGGCGCAACTATCGCGTATGGCGCAGAAAAGATAGAGCCAAGCGCACGCTCAGGCATGGCCTGCGGGCACTGGCGGCGCGCCATGGGCGGCGCCCATGCGGCGCAGGGCGGCAACCTTGGCATCAAGCGGGCCCCAATCATCGCCTTCATCAATAGCGGCCCAGATCGCCTCCACCTCCTCGATCAGCAGGGATTGCGGGCCGGGGTCGCTCCAATAGGGATGCGGGTCGGTGACCGGCTGATAGCCCGCCAATGCCGCGCCCACCTCGCCGTCCGCCGCGCCGCGGCCGCCGCGATGGGCGAAGAAAAACGCATCGGGCTGCGCACGGCTTTCGCGCATGGCTGCCTCGCAGGCGCCGACCAGCTGCGTGTCGGATTCAACCCCTTGGCTGACAACGCCCAGCCGCCAGCACCACCGCCGCGCCACCGCCGCCATATAGAGCGGCCCGAAGCGTTCGAGCGCGGCGACCAGCGGCGCGGTCTCGGCATGGAGGCGCAGCGCGACCGCCAACTGGCCGCAGTTCCAGTGCAGCGCTTCGGGCTGGCGGCCAAAGGCATAAAGGCCCGCATGGTCGAAATAGGCGGCGGTAAAGCCCGGTTCCCATTCGGGCAGCCAGCGCCACGGGCCGTAATCGAAACTTTCACCGGTCACGTTCATGTTATCGGTGTTGAGCACCCCGTGGACAAAGCCTGCGACCATGTAGCTCGCCGCAAGATCGGCCATGCGCTCCACTACGGCGTGCATCAGGCGGATCGCGGGATTATCGCGGTCGGGCGCGTCCTCTGGCGGGGGCGGGGCGGGAAAGTGGGTGAGGCAATAGTCGATCAGCGCTGCCATCTCGTCCGCCTGCTCCAGCGCCAGCAGCCTTTGAAAGGTGCCGATGCGGATGTGCGAATGCGACAGGCGCACCAGCACGGCAGAGCGGGTGGGGCTGGGTTCATCCCCGCGCCACAATCGCTCGCCCGTTTCGATCACGCTGAAGGTTTTCGAGGTGTTGACGCCCAAGGCCTCCAGCATCTCGGTCGCCAGAATTTCGCGCACCGCACCTTTCAGCGTCAGCCGCCCGTCGCCGCTGCGGCTGTGCGGGGTGGTGCCCGATCCCTTGGTGCCAAGGTCCATCAGCCGCCCGTCGGCCCCGCGCATTTGCGCAAACAGAAACCCGCGCCCGTCGCCGATTTCGGGATTGTACACCCGGAACTGGTGCCCGTGATACCGCAGCGCCAGCGGTTGCGGCAGATTGCCGGGCAGCGGCCCAAAGCGTCCGAAATGCGCCGCCCAGTCCGTATCGCTCAGACTGTCCAGCCCGACGCTGGCCGCGGCCCGGTCATTGCGCCAGCGCAGCCGTGTTTCGGGGAAATCGGCGGGAGCGACCGGATCGCCCAGCCAATCCGCCAGTGTCATGATCGCCGGGTCGGAACGATAGGGGACAGACGCATCGGGGAGTTGCACAGCATCGCTCATCCCGCGATAGTGGGGACAAGCGCGGGTGCGCGCAAGCCGTGCAGGTTAATGATCAAAGGGAATATCGCCGTTCATGGCTGCCACTTACGAAGACCGCTTCTGGACCAGCAGCGACGGGTTGAACCTGCATTACCGCAATTATCCCGGCCCGGATGCGGACGGCGCTGATGCGGGCAAGCTACCGGTCGTGTGCCTCCACGGCCTGACCCGCAACGCGCGCGATTTTGCCGCGCTGGCCGAAAGCCTTGCCGTCAGCCGCCGCGTGATCGTGCCGGACATGCGCGGGCGCGGGCAGAGCGATTATGCCGCCAATTCCGATAGCTACACCCCGATGACCTATGTCGCCGATGTCGAAAAGCTGCTGACCGAACAGGGTATCACCCGCTTTGCGGTGGTCGGCACTTCGATGGGCGGCTTGATGGCGATGCTGATGGCCGCAGCCATGCCGGGCCGCATGGCCGCCGTGGTCATGAATGATATCGGCCCCGAGGTCGATCCTGCGGGTCTTGCGCGGATTTCGGGCTATGTCGGGCAGGGCCGCAGCTACCCGACCTGGGTTCACGCAGCGCGCGGTCTGGCCGAAGCGCATGGGGCCGCCTTTCCCGATTACGACCTCGACCAGTGGCTCGAAATGGCCAAGCGCACGATGATCGTCACGCAAAACGGCCGGATCAGTTACGATTACGACATGGCGATCGCCGAACCTTTCGCCAAGCCCGGTAACGCCGCGCCTGCCAACCTGTGGCTCGCCTTTGAAGCGCTGGCGGGCGTGCCGATGCTGCTGGTGCGCGGCGCGCTGTCGGATTTGTTGAGCGAGGACACGGTCAAGCAGATGGGCATGCGCAACCCGGCGATGCGCGCGGTGACGGTGGCACGTGTGGGCCATGCCCCGACGCTGGACGAGCCCGAGGTGCGCGCAGCGATCCACGCGCTGCTGGACGCGGCCGAGTGACCACGCCTGCCGGGGCTGTCCCGCGCCTGCTGCATTGCCATTCGACCTTTTCCGCTGGCGGCAAGGAAGTGCGCTGCGCCCGGCTGATGAACGCCTGGGGGCCGCGCCTCGATCACACCATTATCTCCGCCGAGCCGGATGCGATGGGGGCCGCAGCGCTGATCGGCGCGGCTGTGCCGGTGGCCTACCCGCAGGATTTCCCCGCGATGAAGGGCCGGCCCACACCGGCCCGGCTGGCAGCGCTGGCGCGGGCGCTCAAACCCTATGACCTCATTTGCACCTATAATTGGGGCGCGATGGATGTGGTGATGGCGCACCGGATGTTCGCACGCGCGTTTGGCCTGCCTCCGCTGGTGCATCACGAGGACGGCTTTAACGAAGACGAAGCGAACCGGCTGAAGCCCGTCCGCAACCTCTATCGCCGCGCCGCGCTGGGGCGGGCGGCGCGGCTGATCGTGCCGTCCACCCGGCTGGAGGCCACCGCGCGCGATGCCTGGCATCAGCCGCCTGCGCGGACGCTGCGCATCCCTAACGGTATCGACACCGCCGCCTTCGCCGCCGCGCCCGATCCTGCCGCTTTGCCATTGGCCAAGCCGCCGGGCCAACGCTGGGTCGGCACGCTGGCGGGCCTGCGCGCGGTCAAGCAGCTGCCGGTGCTGGTGGAGGCTTGCGCGGCGCTCCCGCCGGAATGGCACCTTGTGATCTGCGGCGAAGGGCCGGAGCGTGATGCGATCCTCGCCGCCGCTGCCGCGCACGGCATGACAGGCCGCCTCCACCTGCCCGGCGCTGTTGATCCGGCGCGGGTGGTGGGCCTGTTCGATATCTTCGCGCTGTCATCTGCATCCGAACAATTCCCGCTTTCGGTGGTTGAGGCGATGGCCGCGGGCCTCCCGATTGCCGCGCCAGCGGTGGGGGATGTGCACATGATCGTGGCCGACCCCAACCGCGCAGCGATCACGCCGCCGGGCGATACTGCCGCGCTGGCAGCGGCTCTGGCGCGGCTGGCCGCCGATGCCGCGTGGCGCGCGCAGCTCGGCGCCGCCAATCAGGCGCGGGCGCGCAGCGAGTTCGACCTTGCCGCCATGCTTGCCCGGTACGAAGCGGCCTATTCGGCAGCAATGGGCCGGGCCTTCTGAACCGCGCGACGCTTCATCCCCCGTTCAATTGCCGCCCGCCATCTGAGCGCCCGTATCTCCCGTGCCATTGCGTGCGCGGCTCCACCTGCCTAAAGAGCGCGCAACGCTGCGGCATGGCCTGCAGTTTATGAGTTCAACGAGGATCACTGGCCCCCCATGGCGCGCACTCCGACCACCCCTCCGCAATCATCTGCACTGGCCCCCGCTCAGACCCCGGGCGCCTCTCGCGAGGACGATGTCCTGATCCGCGAGATTGACGAGGCCGTGCGCGAAGATGCCGTGCTGACCTTCTTGCAGACGCATGGGATCAAGGTGCTCGGCGTGATCGGTCTGGGGCTTGCGGTGCTGGGCGGTTGGCTCGTGTGGGATCACTATGCCGAAGCTGATCTGGAACGGCAGTCCGAAACGCTGATCTCGGCGCTCGACTATGCCGATCAGCGCGATTTCAAGACCGCGGCGGACAAGGTCGCGCCCTTGCTGGCTGACGGCAATTCACCCGGCGCGCGGGCCGCAGCGCGGTTTGTGCAGGCGGGCGCCGCGCTGGAAGAAGGCAACACGGCCAAGGCCAGCGGCCTGTTCAAGGAAATTGCCGCTGATGCCGATGCGCCGCCTGCGCTGCGCGATCTGGCCCGCATCCGCGATGTCAGCGTCAATTTTGACCGGATGAAACCCGCCGACGTGATCGCGCAGCTGGGTGGTCTCGCCAAGCCCGGCAATGCCTATTTCGGCTCGGCCGGTGAACTGGTGGCGATGGCCCATCTGGAAAGCGGCAACCGTGCGGCGGCGGGCAAGCTGTTCGCTGATATTGCCAAGGACGAAGATCAGCCCGAAACCCTGCGCAGCCGCGCCCGCCAGATGGCAGGCCTGCTGGGCGTGGATGCGGTGGTCGACGTGGATAAATTGCTCAAGGATGCAGGGGTCACGTCCGAGGGGGATAGCGGCAGCGCCGCTGCGGCCGAATAGGACGAGGGATTGGAACGCACTTCTATGACACACACGAAAATTATGCGTGCCGCGCTACTGGCCGGCGTGTTGGCCGCCGGGCTGACCGGCTGCAAGGGCGGGTTGTTCGGCGGCGGCGACGAAAAGGCCACGCCCACAATCGGCAATCGCATGCCGATCCTCTCCCGCATTGAAAGCGGTGCCGAAGTCGACCCGGCACTCGCCGGGATCAGCGTGGTGCTGCCGCCCGCACGCCCCAATGCCGAATGGGCGCAGGCCGGCGGTTCAGCCAGCAAATCCTATGGCCACCTTGCCTTGGCTGAAAACCCCACCAAGCTGTGGACCGCGCAGGTTGCCGGATCGACCAACCGCATGCGCCTTGCCGCATCGCCCGTGATCGGCGGCAACATGCTGTTTGCCGAAGGCACGGACGGCGTCATTGTCGCTTTCGACAAGACCACCGGCGCCAAGCTGTGGACCCGTGACGATGGCGAGATGACCAAGGATCAGGCGCCCTCGGCCTTTGGCGGCGGGGTCAGCTACGAAGCGGGCAAGCTTTACGCCACCAACGGCATTGGTGATGTGAAGGCGCTGAATGCCGAGACGGGCGAGGTGCTGTGGAAGGTCAAGCCCGCAGGCCCCTTGCGCGGATCGCCGACGATTGCCTTTGGCCAGTTGTTCGTGATGACGCAGGACAATCAGCTGATCTCGCTCAACATCGCGGATGGATCGCTGGTGTGGGATGAAAGCGGATCGAACACCCAGTCGGGTGTGTTCGGTGTCGCGGCCCCGTCCGCCGGGCAAGGCACGATCGTGGCAGGCTATTCCAGCGGCGAGCTGTCGGCCTACCGCTATGAAAACGGCCGGACGCTGTGGTCAGACGCGCTGGCGCGCACCAATATCTCGACCACGGTGGGTACCATCACCGATATCGACGCCGATCCGATCATCGATTCGGGCCGGGTCTATGCGCTGGGGCAGGGCGGCCGTATGGCGGCCTATGAACTGGTCACCGGCCAGCGGATCTGGGAATTGAACCTTGCGGGCATTTCCACCCCGGCGATTGCGGGTGAATGGATTTTTACGCTGACCGATGATGCGCGCCTGCTCGCCATTGCCCGGTCATCGGGGCGGGTGCGCTGGATCACCCAGCTTGAACGCTACAAGGATGAAGAAGACAAAAAGGGCCCGATCTTCTGGACCGGCCCGGTGCTGGCAGGCGGCCAGCTGTGGATCGCCAGTTCGGAAGGTGAAATGTGGAAGGTGAGCGCGGCGGAAGGTTCGGCCAGCCTGTTTGCCGATATCGGCCAACCGGTCAGTCTGCCGCCAGTGGTGGCGAACGGGCACCTTTACCTGTTGGATGACAGCGGCACGATCCACGCCTGGAAGTAGTTTCCAACCGGGGTTTGGCGCAGGGTGGGGCCCAGGCCCGTCCGGATACCTGCCAGACCCGGTTTTGACCGCCCCGATGCGGGTTTTGACGCGTTTTGACGGGTTTTGGCGGGCCGTTAACCCTTGTGCTGTAAGGCGCATGGGTCATGACTGCTGCGTCTTTGCCCTCTCCAACCCCGCGCTTCGCACGGCCGCCGGGCTTGCCGGTGAGCGATGTGTCGTCCGGGGTCGGGCTGGTCGGGCTGGCGGGGCTGATCCTATGGATTGCCTTCTGCCGGTCCTACCCTGAAATCGCCGGCGTGCTGGGGATCGGCGGGGCGCTGGGGGGCGAACGCGGGGTGCTGTCGGGGCCCTATGCGGCGCTGGCTGCGATGGTGTTTACTGCCCTCCCGATGGCTGCATGGTCCCTGCTGGTTGACAAGGTCCACCTGCGCCCTTCAACCGGGATCGAATGGTCGCTGAAGCGATCGCTGGCCGAAACCCTGCCGGTGTCGGTGGTGAAACTGTGCGGCTTGTGGGCGACATGGGCCGGGCTGGCGGCATTTTACGGGTTGGCGCGGTGGTATTGGGGCGGCAATTACCTGTTTGCGATGGAGGTGCTGACCTTCGCGCTTCTGCCGCTGGTAATCCTTTCGGTTCCTTACGTTATCTGGCTTGATCGTTATCTGGTAGAGCCGCGCGATGCGACCTTCCAGTTTGGCGCTTTCATGCTCGGCGGCGGTGTGATCGGGCGCGAGCAATGGGATGGCGCGACGATCGCCAAGCACTGGCGGGCCTGGGCGATCAAGGGCTTTTTCGGCGCCTTCATGATCTCGATCCTGCCGCCGGGCTTTGCGCAGATTGTCGAGAGCAATCCGGAGCAACTGATTGGCCGGCCTGTCGAATTCGTGATGTTGCTGGTGACGCTATTGTTCGTGATCGATGTGCAGATCGGCACCGTCGGTTATCTTTTGACGCTGCGGCCGCTCGATTCGCATATCCGCTCGGGCAATCCCCTGCTGGCAGGCTGGCTGGCAGCCTTGCTGTGCTATCCCCCGTTTGTGTGGGGGATTATCGGGCCGGGCAATTCGGTTCTGAGCTATGAATTCGATACGCCGGGCTGGGCGCACTGGTTTGCCGGGAACGATGCTTTGCTGTGGGCGTGGGGCGGGGTTCTGCTGTTTCTGACAGGCATTTACGCCTGGGCGACGGTGGCGTTCGGCATCCGCTTTTCCAACCTGACCTATCGCGGGGTGCTGACCCACGGGCCCTATCGCTTCACCCGCCACCCGGCCTATCTGTCGAAAAACCTGTTCTGGTGGGCGAGCGTTCTGCCTTTCATGGTCACCAATGGATCACTGGTAGAGGCCACCCGTAACTGCGTTTTCTTGCTGGTGGTCAACGCAATATATTACTGGCGCGCACGGACCGAGGAGGCGCATTTGCTCGCCGAAGATCCCAAATACCGGGAATATCATGCGTGGATGGAGCAGCACGGGCTCATCACCGCGCCGCTGGCGCGGGTGAAGCGGATGCTGACCGGCAACCCGCCGCCCCGCCACGAAGAGCCGCAGCCCTTCCCGGCGGAGTAGGATTACATCACCGGCAATCCTTCGTCGGTGTGAAACTTGATCGCTTCCACCACCTGAAAATCGAGCCCCGCAATCGCCGCGCCGAATGCTGCCATATGCGGGGTGGCGAAATGCGCGGTCAGCGCTGCATCGTTCTGCCACTTTTCGACGATGTGGATCACCGAAGGGTCAAGCACATCCTGCGTGAAAGCATAGGCGATGCAGCCTTCCTCGGCATTGGAGGCGGCCACCATGTCGGCAATCGCCGCCCGTGCCGGTTCCAGTGCGCCCGCGCCGACGTGCGCCTTGGCTAATACGATCAGCATCTTGGCCTCCCCTGTTCAGAAGGATTGTTCGTAGACGCGGGTGATATCCCCGTTCCACTCGCCGTGATAGGCATCAAGCAGCCGCTGGGCGGGAACCTTGCCACTGGCGACGATCTCGTCGAGGGTTTCGAGGTAGCCGGTCTCGTTGTCACCGCTGGCATTGAGCCGCGCGCGCGCCTTCAGCCCTGAATGCGCGATCTTCAGCACCTCGCGCCCCAGGTCCTGCAAAGTGCCGCCATTCGGGGAACGCGTGGCCAGCGCAAGGCGCGGCACTTCGCCCCGCAGCCGTTCGCGTTCTTTCATCGACCAGCCCTTGACCAGATCCCATGCCGCATCAAGGGCTTGCTGGTCATAGAGCAGACCCACCCAGAAGGCGGGCAGCGCGCAAATCCGGTTCCACGGTCCGCCATCGGCACCGCGCATTTCGAGGAAGCTTTTCAGGCGCACTTCGGGAAAAGCCGTTGACAGGTGATCCCACCAGTCGCTCTGGGTCGGACGCTCGCCGGGCAGAACGGACAGCTTGCCATCGAGAAAATCGCGGAACGAAAGGCCCGCGGCATCGATATACTTGCCGTCGCGGAAAACGAAATACATCGGCACATCAAGCATGTACCGCGCCCAGCGTTCGTAACCGAAGCCGTCTTCGAACACGAAGGGCAGCATTCCGGTGCGTAGCCGATCGGTGTCCGACCAGATGTGCGAACGGTACGACAAGAACCCGTTGGGCTTGCCTTCGGTGAAGGGCGAATTGGCAAACAGCGCGGTCGCCAGCGGTTGCAGCGCGAGGCCGACGCGGAACTTCTTCACCATGTCCGCTTCGGACTGGTAATCGAGATTGACCTGAATGGTGCAGGTCCGCAGCATCATGTCGAGGCCCATGGTGCCGACGCGTGGCATGTGGCGCAGCATGATGTCATAGCGCCCCTTGGGCATGATCGGCAGTTCGGCGCGGGTCTTGTCGGGCCACATGCCAAGGCCGAGGTAGCCCACGCCGCATTTCTCGCCGACCTGTTTGACCTGCGCCAAGTGCCGCCCGGTTTCCGCGCAGGTCTGGTGCAGGTTTTCGAGCGGCGCGCCCGATAATTCCAGTTGGCCCGCCGGTTCAAGGCTGACCGCGCCATCCTCGCCCTTCAGGGCGATGACATTGCCGCCCTCTTCAACCGGTGCCCAGCCGAATTGCTCCAATCCGCCGAGCAGATCGCGTATCCCGCATGGCTCATCGTAAGTCGGGGCACGGTGGTCCGCGTGCTTATAGACCAGCTTTTCATGTTCGGTGCCGATACGCCAGCGTTCGGGCGGCTTTTCGCCCTTGGCCATCGGTTCGATCAGTTGGTCGAGGCTTTCGATCACCGGATCGTCGGCAGTGGCAGCTTCGCGTGTGCTCATCGGTTTGAGGCCCTCATTGGCCGGTGGCTTTAGAAAACCCAATTGCCGCTGGGAAGCGAAAACGCCTTTCCAGCAACGAAGCCGCTCTACCAGTCGCCGGCGGTGGCCATCCACGCGGCAAGAGCGGCGATTGCCGCAGTCTCGCCCCGCAGAATGCGCGGGCCAAGCGTGATCGGGCGGGCGGCCGGGTGCGCGCGGATCGCAGCACGCTCGGCCTCGTCGAAGCCGCCCTCGGGGCCGGTGAGGATACCCGCAGGCCCTTGATGCTGGGCAAAGGAATGCGCGGCGGGTTCGCCCCCGTTCTCATCGGCGAAGAACAGGGCACGGGTTTCGGGCCAATTGGCCAGCACCGCATCGAGCTTCAGCGGCTCGGCTATTTGCGGCAGCGCGGTGCGGGCGCATTGCTCGGCCGCCTCGGTGGTGATCGTTCGGGCGCGGTCCATGTTGAGCTTGTCGGCAACGCAGCGGCGGGTCAGCACCGGCTGGATGCGCGACGCGCCGAGCTCGGTCGCCTTTTCGAGGATCAGATCGTAGCGGTCCTTCTTGAGCAGCGCCGGGCAGAGCCACAGATCGGGCACCGCTTCGCGCGCGCGCAGGCGTTCGGCCACTTCCAGCATCACATCGCGTTTGCCGACATCGCTGACCCGCGCGGCCCATTCTCCCGTTACATCATCGCACAGGATCACGACGTCGCCCGGCCCTGCACGCATCACACGGGCGAGGTAATGCGCCGGATTGCCCTCGATCCGCACGGCGGCGCCAGCGTGCAGTTCTTCGGCGACAAACAGGCGCGGAGCGCTCTTCGGCGGCCAGGATGGGGTTGCGGGCATGGCTTTGCACTAGGCGCTGCGGGCGCTAGAGCGCAAGCAATGACCGAACAGATCGTCCCTGACAGCGAGCATCGTGGTATCGTGGCCCGCCTGCCGCAGCTTCCGCGTGATCTGGCGTTGCTGGCGCGGTTCGATCGGCCGATTGGCTGGTGGCTGCTCTTCTGGCCTTGTGTTTTCGGCGTGTGGCTGGCGGGGGCGGGACCTCAATTTGCGCTGCTCGGCTGGTTGCTGCTGGGCAGCATTGCAATGCGCGGGGCAGGGTGCGTTTATAATGATATCGTTGATGCCGATCTTGACCGGCAGGTCGCGCGCACGGCCTTGCGCCCGGTAGCAAGCGGCCGGGTGTCAAAGCGCGCAGCGTGGGCGTGGCTGCTGGCGCTGTGTCTGGTCGGCCTGATCGTGCTGCTGCAATTGCGCTGGCAGGCGCAGGTGGTTGCGATTGGCAGCCTGGCTCTTGTCGCGGCCTATCCGTTCATGAAGCGCATCACCTGGTGGCCGCAGGCGTGGCTGGGCATGGTGTTCAACTGGGGGCTGCTGGTCGGCTGGACGGAGCTGCGGTTCGACAATTGGGCGGCGCTGGCGGCGGTCTATGCCGGGTGCATCGCCTGGGTGATCGGCTACGACACGATCTATGCCCTGCAGGACCGCGAGGATGATGCCATGGTCGGCATCCGGTCATCCGCTTTGGCGATGGGGGCGCGGGTGCAGGGGGGTATTGCGGGCTTCTACGCCGCGTCGGTCGGCCTGTGGGGCCTGGGCTTCTGGCTGTACCGGCCTGATCCGCTGGTATGTCTGGCGCTGGTGCCCGTGACGGGGCATCTGGCGTGGCAGGTGGCGACGCTCGACGTGGCTGACCCCGACAATCCGCTGGCCCGTTTCCGCTCGAACCGCTGGGCGGGCGCGCTGATGGCGGCGGCGTGCTTTGTGGTCGGCAACGCGGGCGCCTGACGGGCGATGTGCAATCTTTACCGCATGACGAAGAACGCCGCTGAGGTTGCGGCGTGGTTCGATGCGGAGGTTGGGGCTGAGGGCGCCAATTTCGCCGAGGAGGTCTATCCCGGCTATCCCGGTCTGGTGGTGGCCAACGGCGCGGCAAGGGCGATGACATGGGGCTTTCCGCTGGTGCTGAAAGGCGCAAAGGGCCAACCGCTCAAGCCCAGGCCGGTCAACAACGCCCGGGCCGACAAGCTGGAGACCGTCTTCTGGCGTGATGCCTTCGCGCAGCGCCGCTGTCTTATCCCGCTGACCGCATGGGCCGAGGCGCAAGGGCCGAAGGGGCGAATGACCCGCACATGGCTGTCGCTACCCGATGCGCCGCTGGTCGCTGCTGCGGGCGTGTGGCGGCACTCTGATACGTGGGGGGATTGCTATTCCATGGTGATGACCGACAGCGTCGGTACTGATGCCGCCCCGGTGCATGAACGCATGCCGGTGCTGCTGCACCCCGCGGACCACGCGCGCTGGACGGGCGGAACACGGCAAGAGGCGCTCAGCCTGTGCCGGGGATGGGCGAGCCCGCTGGCGATCGACCGCACCGATCAGCCGTGGGCCAAGGGTGCGGCCCACCAACCGGGACTGCTTTAGGCGTAACTGACCATTTCGAACTCGATCCCGTCCCAATCGAAGAAATAGAACCGCTTGCCGGGCGCATAATCGGCGTGATTGAAGGGTTCGAGCCCGGCCTCGCGAACCACCGCTTCGGCGGCGTCCAGATCATCGACCACCAGCCCGACATGGTTGAGCGGTGCGCCCTTGGCAAAACGGTCCACCGCTGTACCCTTGGTGTAGACCGCGATGTAATCGGCCTCGCCCCCGACATGGATCGTCTCCCCGCCCATTTGCGAAGGGCCGCGCCAGCGGATGTGCCAGCCCATCAGTTGCTCCAGCAGCGCGGCGCTGCGGGCGATGTCGCTGACGGTGATGTTGATGTGTTCAAGACGGCCGCTCGGCATGGTGTGTCCTTTCGTTCAAGGTGATCAAACACCCGCTGGGGAGGGTGCGAATCGATGACTTTGCCCATCTTGCAGTCTCAACCTAAATTGAGATCAAGGTCTTTTGAGACAGCCCTTGCCCGCCCGGAGCCACCAATGCCCTCACCACGCCTGAAACCATCCGATCTGCTCACCATCGGAGAAATCGCGCGCCGCACGGGCCTCAGCGTTTCCGCGATCCGCTTTTACGAGGACAAGCGCCTGATCGAACCGGTGCGCACGGGCGGCAACCAGCGGCGCTTTTTGCGATCGGACATCCGCCGTTTGAGCTTTATCCTGATTGCCCAGCGGCTTGGCCTGACCCTTGGCGAGATTGAGGATGAACTGGCCAAACTGCCCCAGGGCCGCACGCCGACCGCGGGTGACTGGGAAGCGATCAGCGCCGCGATCCGCCTGCGGCTGGATGAACGTATTGCCGAGCTGACCCGCACGCGTGACCGCCTTGATGGCTGCATCGGCTGCGGCTGCCTCAGTCTTGCTCATTGCGCGATCTGGAACCCGCAAGATCAGCTTGGCCAACAAGGCCCCGGTGCTCGCAAACTTATCGCCTGACCTGCCTGCCAGCCGTCTGGCAGCCATCTGCATCCGACGAACGGCATCATGGTCGATCAGTCACGTGTATTAATCCACCAATACGGCTTTATCCCGGCGGTTCTTGCGGTAGAATAAGGGTTGGAAATTCAGGGGATCATCATGCTCGAACTCAGCAGCGTCAGTCACGTCTATCCCAATGGCACCCATGCGCTTGATGATGTGACGCTGACGATCCCGAAGGGAATGTTCGGGCTGCTTGGTCCCAATGGCGCGGGCAAATCGACCCTGATGCGCACCATCGCCACCCTGCAAGCCCCCACGCAGGGCAGCATCCGGTTCGGCGATATTGATGTGCTGGCAGAGCCTGACCGGCTGCGCCGCACGCTCGGTTATCTGCCGCAGGACTTTGGCGTGTACCCGCGCGTTTCGGCGCAGGTGATGCTGGATCACATGGCAGTGCTCAAGGGCGTGTCAGACAAGGGTGAGCGCAAGGCGATGGTCGAACACCTGCTGGGCCAGACCAACCTGTGGAACGTGCGCGGCAAGGCGATTGCGGGCTTTTCGGGCGGGATGCGCCAGCGCTTCGGCATTGCGCAGGCGCTTGTTGGCGAACCTGAACTTATCATCGTCGACGAACCGACGGCGGGGCTTGATCCCGAAGAACGCAACCGGTTCCTCAACCTGCTGGCCGGGATTGGCGAGAATGTGGTGGTGATCCTGTCGACCCATATCGTCGATGATGTGGCGGACCTGTGCCCGCGCATGGCGGTGCTGGCAGGGGGCAAGCTGCGGCTGGAAGGCGCGCCGCATGATCTGATCGCCTCGACCCGCGGGCGGGTGTGGCAGAAGACCGTGCCGCATACCCAACTGACCGAGATGCAAGCACAGCACGAGGTTATTTCGCACCGCTTCTTTGCCGGTGATATCGTCGTGCATGTGCTGGCCGACAGTCAGCCCGAAGGCTTTGCCCCGGTCGCCGGCGGGCTGGAGGATGTGTATTTCGCCACGCTGGCCGAAACCCGCCGCGCGCCTGCCATGCAAACCGCATAAGGGGCGCCCACCATGCTCATCGCCAGCATTGCAGCGTTTGAAATCCGCTATCAGCTGCGCAATCCCGTGTTCTGGGTTTCGGCGCTGATCTTTCTGCTGATCGGCTTTGGCCTGTCCGCCAGCGATAATGTCAGCTTCGGGACGCCGGGCGCGGTGCACGAAAACTCGCCCTATGCGGTTACCTTTGCGCTGGGGTTGCTGGCGACGTTCTACCTGTTCGTCATTACCTCGTTTGTTGCCAATGCGGTGGTGCGCGATGATGTGACCGGCTTTGGCCCGATGATCCGCGCGACCCCGGTGGGGCGCATCCAGTTTCTGGCCGGGCGCTTTCTTGGCGGGCTTGTCATCGCGATCATCGGCTACCTGGCTGTGCCGCTGGGCATAGCGCTGGGCGCGGCGATGCCGTGGGTTGACCCCGAAACCGTGGGGCCGGGCGGGTTCATGACCTACGCCTGGCCGTTCCTTGTGATCGCGCTTCCCAACCTGATCCTGTCTTCCGCGCTGTTGTTTAGTCTGGCGACGGTCACGCGTTCGATGCTGGCGAGCTACATCGGTGTGCTGGCGCTGGTGATGGGGTATCTGACCGTCAACGTGATCCTGTCGGCCGATCCCAGCTATCAGGATGTAATCGCCCGCTACGAACCGCTCGGCATCGGAGCGGTGGCCGAGGTATCGCGCTATTGGACAGCGGCAGAGATGAACACCCGGCTGCTGCCGCTGGAAGGCAATTTGCTGTTCAACCGGCTGTTTGTGCTGGGCCTGTCGGCGCTGTTTCTGGGTTTTGCCGCTGCGCGCTTCAGCATGACCGAGCGCGCGCCTTCGGCTATGCGCCAGCGGCGGCTGGCCAGGCAGGCGGCAAAGGCCGCCAAGGCCGCAAGCGTGCCGCCGCGCGTCCTCACCGCGCCGGTGCAGCGCAGCTTTGGGGCGGG
The DNA here is from genome assembly GCF_002855495.1 of Porphyrobacter sp. TH134. Taxonomy (GTDB): domain Bacteria; phylum Pseudomonadota; class Alphaproteobacteria; order Sphingomonadales; family Sphingomonadaceae; genus Erythrobacter. The sequence goes on along the minus strand of NZ_PKRO01000001.1, from coordinate 116,427 downwards.
CCACACGCTTGCCACCTTCTGGCTGCGCCTGAAGACAGAAGTGCTGCTGGTGCTGAAAAGCCCCGGCCTGATCGTGCTGCTGCTGATTGCGCTGGCGTTCAGTGCGCTCAACCTCGTTTTTTCCGAGACGATGTTCGGCACGCCGTCCTATCCGCTCACCGCCGATGTGATCGTCACCGTGATCGGCAACATGTTCGTGTTCAGCCTGATCGTGGCGGTGTTCTATGGCGGCGAGCTGGTTTGGCGCGAACGCGATGTGAAAATCGGCGAGATCATCGACGCCACACCGGTTCCCGCCTGGGCGATGTTCGTGCCCAAGATCCTCGCGGTTTTCGTCGTGCTGCTGGCCATGGCCCTGACCGGCATGGCGACCGGGGTCGTCTATCAGCTCGCCAAGGGCGCGCCGAGCATTGATCTGGGCCTGTATCTTGTCGGCTTTGTGCTGCCGCAAAGCATCGATCTGTTGCTGCTGGCGGTGCTGGCGGTGTTCTTCCAGGTGCTCAGCCCCAACAAATATGTCGGCTGGGGGCTGTTTCTGGTGTGGTTCGTGGCGCGGATCTTCATGTCCAACCTTGGCTACACCAACATGCTCTACAACTTCGGCGGCACCCCGACCGAACTGCTGAGCGATATGAACGGCGCGGGCGATTTCTGGATCGGCGGGCTGATTGCGCGGGCCTATTGGCTGTGTTTCGGTGTGCTGCTGCTGGTGCTGGCGCATTGGGCCTGGCCGCGCGGCACGGTGGCGGCGGTGTGGCCGCGTCTGAAGGGGATGGGCAAGCGCGTCACCCCTGCGTCGGCCGGACTTGCGCTGGCAGCCGTTGCCGGGATGATCGGCACCGGCCTTGTGATCCACCACAATATCAAGGTGCTCAACACCTACCGCACCGCTGATGAGCGCGAAGCGCGGCTGGCGGCTTACGAACGCAAATATCTCAAATATGAAAATCTGCCGCGTCCGGTGGTGACCGATGTCGTCTTCGACGTCGCGATTTTCCCGGAGGAAAAGCGGATGGAGGTGACGGGCCACTATCTGTTGCGCAATGACAGCCCCGTGCCCATTACCGAGGTGCATGTGCGCCAGGGCGAGGAGGCGGCTGAATATTCGCGGCTGACGCTGGCCGGGGCGAAACTGGTGACCGATGACACCGTTTTCGGCCACCGGATTTTCCGCTTTGCGCGCCCGCTGGCGCCGGGCGCGACGACCCGGCTGGACTTTGCCTCGCGCCTGTGGCCGCGCGGCTTTGCCAACCGCAGCGCCGCAACGGACATTGTGGCGAACGGCACTTTTGTGAACAATTTCAATTTCGCGCCGTTGATCGGGATGGACCGGCGCGGCCTGCTGTTCGACCGGACCGAACGGCGGCGCCAAGGCCTGCCGGACGAGCTGCGCACCGCGAGGCTCGAAGACACCCGAGCGCAGCGCGAAAACTATATCCGCGCCGATTGGGTCAATTCGCGCATCACCATCAGCACATCGGCCGATCAGGTGCCGGTTGCGCCGGGGAACAAGATTTCTGACGAGGTGAAGGGCGGCCGCCGCGTCGCGGTGTTCCAGTCCCCTGCGCCGATCCTCAACTTCTTCTCGGTGCAATCAGCGCGCTATGTGGTCGCCGAAGAACAGGTCGGCCCGGTGCGGCTCAGCGTTTATCACGATGCCAAGCACGCCTGGAACGTGCCGGGGATGCTGAAGGCGATGAAGACCAGCCTTGGCTATTACCAGCGCAATTTCGGTCCCTACCAATTCGGCTATGCGCGGATCATCGAATTTCCGGGCTACCAGAGCTTTGCGCAGGCTTTTGCCGGCACCATGCCCTATTCCGAAAGCATCGGCTTTGCCGCTGACGTGCGCGATCCGGAAACGATCGATTACGTGTCCTACGTCACCGCGCATGAAGTCGCGCACCAGTATTGGGCGCACCAGATTGTCGGCGGGGACATGCAAGGGTCGACCTTGCTGTCGGAAACGCTTGCGCAATACAGCGCGCTGATGGTGATGAAGGAGCTGTATGGCGAGGACAAAATCCGCCGTTTCCTGAAGTTCGAGCTCGACCGGTATCTGGCGGGCCGCAAGGGCGATGTGCTGGAGGAACAACCGTTGATCCGGGTCGAGAACCAGCAGCATATCCATTACAACAAGGGCTCGCTTGCGATGTACCTGCTCCAGCACCGGCTGGGCGAGGATGCGGTGAACCGCGCGCTGGCGCGGTTGGTGGCGACCTACAAGTTCAAGCCCGCGCCGTACCCGCGCAGCCTCGATCTGATTGCAGAGCTGCGCAAGGAAGCGAGCACGCCCGAAGATCAGGCGCTGATCACAGACTTGTTCGAGAAGATCACGATCTATGATCTGAAGGCCAAGGAGGCGGTCACCCGGAAACTTGCGGGCGGCACGTGGGCCACGCGCATCACCATCGAAGCGGGCAAGTTCACCGCCGATGGGAAGGGCACAGAAACGCCTGCGCGGCTGGCCGAAAGCATCGAAGTCGGCGTGTTCACCGAAAGGCCCGGCACGGGCGCCTTTGCTAAAGCCAATGTCCTGTCGATGAAGCGAATGCCGGTGCGCAGCGGTACTCAGGTGATCGAAGTGGTGACCAAGGCCAAGCCGACATTTGCCGGGATTGATCCGTACAACTTCTACATCGACCGCGATTCGGACGACAATCTGGTGCCAGTGACCTAGCCGCGTGACTTAGAGGGGTGACTTAGCCCTCCGGCCCCAGCTGCGGATCAAGATCGCGGGGGCGGGCGAAGTGGACCAGTTCAGCGCAGTAGCGTTTGAGATCGGCCCAGTGTTCGATATCGCATTCGAGCACGGCGTAGGCGGCGGTCGGGAACTTCACCACCGCTTCCTTGAACAGCGCGTTTTCCTTGCCCGGGGCGACCAGTTCCAGCAGCACGTCCTGCAGGCCGGGGTTGTGGCCGGAAATCAGGATGGTCTTGGCCTCATCCGCGCCGGTGCCGGCATGGGCCTCGATCGTTTCGACGATGGTGTCGAAGCTCGCGAGGTAGAGCCGCTGGTCATAGATCGGCGCGGCATCAGGCAGCGCGTGTTCCAGTGTCAGCTTCACCCGCACAGCGGGGCTGGCGATCAGCCGGTCCCACTTGACCCCGTGGTCGCGGATATGCTTGCCAATCAATTCCGCGCCCTTGCGCCCGCGCGCGTTGAGCCCGCGGTCGAAATCGCGCTGGGCGGTATCGTCCCAATCGGATTTGGCGTGGCGCAGAAGGCCGAGGATTTTCATGGCAGCATAGCACCTTGCGCTGGGGAGGAGACGTCGGGGCTTCCTGCGCCCCCAACACCAGCGCGCACGCGTTGTAAAGCCTGATCGAGCGTTACGCGCAGCACCGGAGTGCCGGGCGGGAAGGCGCTGAGCAGGCGGGACGGGAAGGCGGGCGACAGCATGATGAAATGCCCCGCATCATCCTTGCTGCGGATCAGCCGCCCGAAGGCCTGCGCCAGCTTGGCGCGGATGATGCGGTCGTCGTACTGGCTGCCGCCGCCTGCCAGCCGCCGCGCCTTGTGCAGGATATCGGGGCGCGGCCAGGGCACCTGTTCCAGCACCACGCAGCGCAGCGAATGGCCGGGAACGTCCACGCCGTCGCGCAGCGCATCGGTGCCGATCAGGCTGGCGTGCGGATCATCGCGGAAGATGTCCACCAGCGTACCGGTGTCGATCGGGTCGACATGCTGGGCATAGACGGGAAGGCCCGCGCGCGCCAATCGGTCGGCAATGCGCCCATGCACCGCGCGCAAGCGGCGGATCGCGGTAAACAGTCCGAGCACACCGCCGCCCGATGCCTCGATAATGCGGGCATAGGCCCCGGCCAGCGCGGGCAGATCGCCCTTGGCAATGTCGGTGACGATCAGCACTTCGGCCCGGCCTGCATAATCGAAGGGGCTGATCGCAGCCGACAGCAAGGGCGCGACCTCGACATGGGCCGCGCCCGAACGCTGGATGGCGCTGGCCCACACATCATCGCTTGATGTGCGGTCCGTGAGGGTCGCGCTGGTCAGCATCACGCCATGCGCCGGTTCCAGCACCACGCGGGCAAAGGGCTTCATCGGGTCGAGCCAGCGGCGGTGGATCGCCACATCAAATTCGCGCGCGTCGGAGCGGTCGACCGCGAGCCAGTCGACAAAATCGGGGTCAGCCGGCCCGCCCAGCCGCGCCAGCAGCGCTTCCCATGCGGCCAGCAGATCGATCCGCCATGCTAGCGCGAACCGCGCGCCTTCGATCCGGGCGCGGCCTTGGGCGTCGAGCCAGTCGGGCGGATCGGCCAGAATCGCCTCCAGCCGCCCGCCGAGCCGGATCAGCGGCACCCGGATGCTGGCGAGCGCTTCGGCGGCATTGCTGGCGGCCTCGATCACGTCGCCCGGCAGGCCCGCCGCCTCGGTCTCGATCCCGTAGCCTGCATCAATCCCGCCGCTTTCGTCGCGCGCATAGGTGGCGGTGCGTACGGCCGCGAGCAGCGCTTCGACCGGGCCGAAGGGCGCGTTCTCGCCAAGCCGCTGGAGCCAGCCGTCCGACGGGAGCAATTGGCCCGCCTTGCAGGCTGCGGCGATGGCCTCGGCCCCCGCATCGTCATAGCTGGCGATGTCCGCCAGCCGCGCCGACAGCCCGCGCCGGCGGCCGCGCGATTCCTTTTCCGGCCCCATGATCCAGCGCCTGAGTTCGATGGTTTCCTGCCCGGACAGAGTGGCGGCAAAGGTCGAATCCGCCGCGTCAAAGACATGGTGCCCTTCGTCGAAGATCAACCGCGTCGGGCGCTGGTTCGGGTCGCGGGCGCGGGCGGCGTTGACCATGACGAGGGCATGGTTGGCGATGACGAGATCGGCCTGCGCACTGTCGCGCGCGGCGCGTTCGATGAAGCATTTGCGGTAATGCGGGCACCCGGCATAAATGCACTCGCCGCGCTGATCGGTAAGCGCGGCGATCCCCCGCTTCCTGAACAGCGTGCCAAGCCAGCCGGGCAGATCCCCGCCTACCATGTCGCCGTCGCGCGTGTAAGCGCCCCAGCGCGCGACCAGCTGTGCCAATATCGCCGCGCGCCCGGCGAACCCGCCTTGCAGCGCGTCTTCCAGATTGAGCAGGCAGAGGTAATTCTCGCGGCCCTTGCGCACCACCACCGGCGGCGAGCCATCGGCGCGCTTGGCAGGCCACGCCCGGCGGCTTTCGCTGCGCAATTGCCGTTGCAGGTTCTTGGTGAAGGTCGACACCCACACCGTCCCGCCCGATTGTTCGGCCCATAACGAAGCCGGGGCGAGGTAGCCCAGCGTCTTGCCGATCCCCGTGCCCGCCTGCGCCAGCGCCAGATGCGGGCGCCCTTCGCGCAGCCGCGGGGCAAAGATGCGCGCGGCGTCCTTGGCATAGGCGCGCTGGCCGTCACGCTGCTCCGCCCCTGCGCCGGTCAGCCGCGCCAGCTGCGCCTCGACCGCCGGGTCGGTGAGTTCGACCTGGCGCGGGGCCGGGCGTTCGCCCGTTTCCTCCCACTCGGGCAGCTTGGCGAACAGCCAGCGTTCGGCGCGGTCGGGCTTGGCGATGTGGGCCCGCAGCACCTGCGCCCAGGGCCAGCGCAGGCGTTCCAGCGATTGCACCGCGCTCCACGCGCCCTCCCGCTCGGGCCATGCAGGATCGCCGCAGGCCGCGATCAAGGCGCCCGCCGCACGTTGCAGCATCTCGGGCACAGCAGCATCGCTGTCCGGCACCGGCAGGCCCAGCGCCTCGGCCAGCCCGCGCGGGGTCGGCACGCAGAAGCGGGCGGGGTGGATGAAGGCGAAGGCTTCCAGCAGGTCGAGGCCTGACAGATCGGGATAGCCCAACCGGCTCGCCACCAGCGGGGCGTTCAGCATCAGCACCGGCGTATCGGCGGCGGCCATGATCGCATCGCCCTTGGACACCGCGTTGGTGCGCCCGTCCGCCGCACGCAGCCAGTGGCCGCCGTGGCTGGCGTGCAGCGCGGGAAGGGGCAGGGGATCGGGCAGGGTGTCAGGGGACGTCACGCCGCGAAGATGGGGGAGGGCGCCGCGATTGTAAACGCACGCTTGCAAGCCTGCCCACCATCCCTAATAGCCGCCACACTATGACCATCACTCGTGAAGCCCTTATCGCCGCAGCGCAAACCTCCAAGGCATGGCCGTTTCAGGAGGCGCAGCGCCTCGCCAAGCGCTATCCGGACGGCAAGCCCGGCGGTGTGCTGTTTGAAACCGGCTACGGCCCATCGGGCCTGCCGCATATCGGCACCTTCCAGGAAGTGCTGCGCACCACGTTGGTCCGGCGCGCCTATGAGGCGCTGACGGGCGGCGCGGCGACCCGGCTGGTGGCGTTTTCGGACGATCTGGATGGCCTGCGCAAGGTGCCGGACAATGTGCCGAACCGCGAAATGCTGGCGCAGCATCTGGGCAAGCCCTTGTCGCGTATCCCCGACCCCTTTGAAAAGTTTGAAAGCTTCGCCGCGCACAACAATGCGATGCTGCGCGACTTCCTCGATCGCTTCGGGTTCGAATATGAATTCGTCAGCTCGTCCGATTGCTACAATGGCGGGAAGTTTGATGAGGCGCTGAAGGGCGTGCTCGCCAATTTTGGCGCGATCCTCGACATCATGCTGCCCACCTTGGGCGAGGAACGCCGCCGCACCTATTCGCCCGTCATGCCGATTTCGCCGACCACGGGCGCGGTGTTGCAGGTGCCGGTCGAGGTGGTGGACGCCGCCGCCGGGATTATCCGTTTCACTGATGAAGACGGCAGCGCCGTCGAACAATCCGCACTGGGCGGCATGGCCAAGTGCCAGTGGAAGGTCGACTGGGCGATGCGCTGGGTGGCGCTCGGCGTCGATTACGAGATGTACGGCAAGGACCTGACCGATAGCGGCATCCAGTCGGGCAAGATCGCCCGCGTGCTCGGCGGGACCAAGCCCGAAGGCCTGATCTACGAGCTGTTCCTCGATGGGAAGGGCGAGAAGATCTCCAAGTCCAAGGGCAATGGCCTGTCGATCGAGGAATGGCTGCAATATGGCAGTGAGGAAAGCCTCGGCCATTACATCTTCGCCAATCCCAAGAGCGCCAAGCAATTGCACGCCGGCGTGATCCCCAAGGCGGTGGACGATTACTGGCAGTTCCGCAGCGCTTTGCCGCAGCAGGACATCGACAAGCAGCTGGGCAACCCGGTGTGGCACTTGCTGCGCGCGAACCAGTCTTTCGCCGGTGCGGAAGCGCCCGGCGCGGGCGATACGCTGCCGGTGCCCTTCAGCCTGCTCTTGAACCTCGTCGGCGTGCTCGGCGCAGGCGCCACGCGGGAGGCGGTGTGGTCCTACCTTGGCAATTATGTCGAAGGTGCCGATCCGGCGGCGCACCCGGCGCTCGATGCGCTGGTAGGCAAGGCGCTCGCCTATAACCGCGATTTCGTGGCCCCGACGCTGGCCAAGCGCGCGCCTGTGGGCGGCGAGGTGGGGGCTTTGCAAGCGCTCGACGCTGCGCTGGCCGAGGCGGACCCGGCCACCAGCGCGGAAGACCTCCAGACCATCGTCTATGAAATCGGCAAGATCGAGGAATTCGGCTTCGGATCCTTACGTGACTGGTTCAAGGCGCTCTACGAAACCCTGCTCGGCTCCGAACAGGGCCCGCGCATGGGCAGCTTCATCGCGCTCTATGGCATTGCGCCCACCCGCGCGCTGATTGCCGAAGCGTTGGCGAAAGCGTAGGACATGGCATGACCCGGCAAGCCGATCCCCGCAAGCTTGCTCGCGACCTGCTGGGCCGCGACTTCGATGATCTTGAAGCGGACGAACAGCGCGTGCTCAGGCGCGTGGCGGCAGGCAGCTTTACCGGGCGCGATGCGGATGAACTGGCGCAGGGGCAGGCAAGCCGGGGCGATTTGCTGGCCGACCGCGTGGCAGCAGTGGGCGGCAGCTGGGGCTTTATCATCGGGTTCGGCGTGGTGCTGATGATCTGGGTGGTGCTGAACAGCGGCGCGCTGGAAATGCTGGGATGGCGGCCGTTCGATGCCTATCCGTTCATTTTCCTGAATCTCATGCTGTCGATGCTGGCGGCGGTGCAGGCCCCGATCATCCTGATGAGCCAGAACCGGCAGGCGCGAAAGGACCGGATTACCGCGCGCCACGATTACGAAGTGAACCTGCGCACGCAGATGGAAATCCTGCGCCTGTCGCACCGGATCGAAACGCTGGCGCAGGCCGCCCGTGCCGAACGCCGGGAAGCCGGCACAGCCCCAATCCCGGGCCAGCCCGAGGCCTGAGCGCGGCTCCCTATCGCCATTCGCGCGTGCGATACCACTTGGTAATGATGTATTTGGCGCCCTTCTCCACCGGCAATCCGGCATGGATTGTTGCCTCGTTGGGGCGGCCATCGGGCAGGGCGTTGTTCCACAGCAGGAGCACGCCGGGCTTGGGTTCGATCTGGATGCCGAGCGCGGTAAAGGCAGTCGCGCCGCCCGCTTCGACCGTGTTGAGGTACGCCATGGCGGTCCAAGAACGCTGCCCGCCGCGCAGCCGTTCTTGCGGCCAATAGCCTTCGGATGTGTAGAACCAGTCGTTATGCGGCTTGAACTGTTGACCGGGCCAGTACCGCTGACCCTGCACCGGTTCGCCGAAGCTTGCATCCAGCCCCAGCACCGCATCGATCCGCGCCGAGATCGCCGTCACCAACGTCCCGCGCGGATCAAGATCGCTGGAATAGGAGGTGCGATAGCCGCTGGCGTAGTCAAGTTCGTGCAACGCCGAGGGCCGCGCGGCGGCATCGATCAAGTCGCACAGCTGCAAGCATTCCTCGCCGGAAACAAACCCGCCGATCGCAAACAATTCGGCCCCGTCGGCAGGAATGCGATGGACCTGCGGCGCTGCGGCAAGCCGCGCACGCACGGCTGCGCCGACCTTTGCCAGCGCGTCCTGATCGGGGACAGGGTCATGGGACATCGCACGCCTGCCCTACCAACCCGCGATCCTCATGCAAGTTCAGCTATCAGAGCCAAACGAAAAACCCCCGCCGGATTGCTCCGGCGGGGTTCAGTGCGACTTGGGGGAGGCTTACCAGAAGAAGCCGTGGATCACGTCTACGACTTCGCCGGTGTAGATATCGACAAGCGCGACATCGTCATAATACCGGACCCATTGGTAAGGTCCGTAGGCTGGCGGCAGGCGGTACTGCCAGGGGTCATTGATGAAGAACCGCGGCTGGAAGAACAGGCTGTCGAGATAGAACCCGACGTCCACCCGGCTGTACCGGTGACTGCGGAATGGCGCGTAATAGGCACCGGGCCGGAACAGGAACTGGTTGCTGCGCCGCCACCCATTCCAGTCGTAGCGCCGGTCACCCCGCCAACCATTGTTCCAGCGCCGGAAATCGCGGTTATCCCAGCCCGGACGGCCGTTCCAGCCGTGGCGCCAGTCATCGCGCCGCCAGCTGCGCCGGTCGCCCCGCCAGTCATCCCTGCGATCGCCGCGCCAGTCATCACGACGCCCATCGCGGGCAAGATCGCGCACGTTCGATCCGAAACCGCCGCGGCGACCATCGATGCGGTCGGCCCGCCGATCGCCGCGATCCTCGATGCGATCCGCGCGCCGGTTCCCGCGGTTTTCAATCCGGTCAGCGCGGATATCACCGCGTCGCTCGACCCGGTCGGCAAGACGGTCGGTGCGCCGGTCGACCCGGTCCGCTGCGATCTCCCGGCCGCGCTGGTCAAGCCGGTCTGCCCGGATATCGCCGCGCCGTTCAATGCGGTTGGCCTGCCGTTCGCTCCGGCGGTCAACGACCGCGGCGCGCTGTTCGCTGCGGCGGTCGACCCGGTCTGCGCGCTGTTCGCTGCGCTGATCTATCCGCTGTGCGCGCTGCGCCGCCTGAGCCCGCGCCACCACATCGCCGCCGAACCCGCCGCGCGCGGCAGGCTGCTGTCTGGCAGTCGCCCGTGGCTGGGCAACAGGACGCGGCTGGGCGATGCGCTCCGGGCGCGGCTGTGACACCCTTTCGTTCTGCACCCGAACCGGGCCGGGCCGATTTTGCGCGCGGATTTGCTGGCGTTCGATCCGGGCCTGCGAGCGGGCTTCGGATCGGACGTTCGGATTGTCCTGCGCCATCGCAGGCGCGGCAGGCAGGGTCAGGGCAAGGGCCGCCGCCAGCGCCGCGAGCGATCCGCCCGACTTTGCAAAGGGTACGAAGAAGGTCATCATTGGTAGGGCCTCCAAGAACGCCAGCCCACCACAACCGGCTTGTTGAGATGATTTCAGATAGGCCTTGCAGACTGTCGCAGGGATGAACCGGCCTATCGATGTTCAGAAAAAATGGGTCGGATATGAATATTTCTCGCGATGCTTGACGCCGGTGGCTGCCGCGACAATGGCGCAAGGCATGTTCGAAACGCTCGACGATGTTCTCACCGATTGCCGCAATCGCCTGATTCGCGCGCCGCGTGACCGCAAATCACCGTTCCACACCCCAGTGATTGTGACCGGCGATATTGATGCGCGGGTGATGGTGCTGCGTGCGTTCGACAGCGCCGCATGGCGGCTGCGGCTCCATACCGACGTCCGCGCGCCCAAAGCTGCCGCAATCGCTGCCGATCCGCGCGCCGCGGTGCTGTTTTACGACAAGGGCGCGAAAATCCAGATCCGCACGCGCGGGCACGCTGAGATCATCACACGCGGCAGTGAAGTTGATGCGGCTTGGGCCGCAGGCACCAATTTTGCGCGGCGATGCTATCTTGGCGATGGGCCGGGAACGCCGTCCGAGAACCCGACCTCAGGCCTTCCGCCTGAGTTTGAAGGGGTAGAGCCGGATGATGCGCAATTGATCCCGGCGCGCGAAAACTTCGCCTTGCTGCGAATTACGCTGACCGCGTTTGATTGGCTGTATCTCGCCCATACCGGCCACGTGCGCGCGCAGTTCGCCCGCAGCACAGCGGATGCTGCGTGGGAGGGGCGCTGGGTATCGCCCTGAGGCGCAGTGCCGGTTCCTTGCAATTATGCTGCTGACGCGGCCGGCATGATGGACGGTATCGGCGCCGGGGCTGGCAGAAGCATGATTTCCTCGATCTCGCTGGCGGGAACGATGTGGTCAGCGCCTTTGGCCACCGCTGCATCCAGTGCGCGCCGCGCGCGGCGCACCAAGGTATCGCCGGTTTCGCCAAAGCGTTCGGCTGCAACCCCGAAGCTCGCCGTCAGATGGGCCTGACCGCCGAGTTGCGGCAAGTTCAGACGGGCGAGCGTGCGGCGCAAGCGGTCGGCAATGCGAACAGCGGTGCGTTCGTCCGCGCCGGGCAGGACAATCGTGAAGGCCTCGCCCCCGGCAAGTGTCATCCGGTCGCCGTGTCGCAGGCCGGCGCGCATCACGGCGATCACGTGTTCGCGGACTTCGTCGCTGGTCTCAACGCTCCAGATCGTGCGCAGCGCTGCCAGCTGGTCGATCCGCCCCTCCAGCACGGCGTGGCTGGCACCGCGCCCAAGGCCGCCCCGCAGTCCCAGACTGACCGCCGGGCCTCGCCCCGCGCCCTGTCTCGCCTTGCGCTGCGGATCAAACCGCCGGATTGTCTGACTGCGCCCCGTCCATGCGCCAAGCAAAGCAAAGCTGGCACACAGCAGCCCTGCCACCTCAAGCGGCAATTCAATCCCTGTCATCACGCCCCAATGTCCTTATGCGACTTATCTTGTCGCTGAGGAGAATGACGTAAGTCTGATTAAGGCGCAGTTAAACTGAAATTTACGCTAATCGCAGCGGGAAAAGCCAAGCCTTGCCAACGCTCCGGTTAGCGCGTCAGTTTTTTGTAGGCGAGGCGTGTCGGACGATCCGCTGCATCGCCAAGACGGCGGCGCTTGTCTTCCTCGTAAGCTTCGAAGTTGCCTTCGAACCATTCGACATGGCTGTTGCCTTCAAAGGCGAGGATGTGGGTGGCGAGGCGATCGAGGAAGAAGCGGTCGTGGCTGATGACCACGGCGCAGCCGGCGAAGTTTTCAATCGCGTCTTCCAGTGCGGCCAGCGTTTCCACGTCGAGATCGTTGGTCGGCTCGTCCAGCAGCAGCACGTTGCCGCCCTGCTTCAGCATCTTGGCCATGTGGACGCGGTTGCGTTCCCCGCCCGAAAGCTTGCCGACGTTCTTCTGCTGGTCAGCGCCCTTGAAGTTGAACGCGCCCACGTAAGCGCGGGTCGAGGTTTCCTGCTTGTTGACGGTCATGTAATCCAGCCCGTCGCTGATTTCCTGCCACACATTGTTGGCCGGGTTCAGGTGATCGCGGCTCTGGTCGACATAGCCGAGATGCACGGTGCTGCCGATTTCGATCGTGCCGCTGTCGGGCTGTTCCTTGCCGGTCAGGATCTTGAACAGTGTGGACTTGCCCGCGCCGTTCGGTCCGATCACGCCGACGATGCCGCCGGGCGGCAGCATGAAGCTGAGGTTTTCGAACAAGAGCTTGTCGCCGTAAGCCTTGGTGATGTTCTTGGCTTCGATCACTTTGCCGCCAAGGCGCTCGGGCACCTGAATGACGATTTGCGCCTTGCCCACCTGACGGCTGTCCTGCGCGTTCTGGAGTTCTTCAAACTTGCGGATACGCGCCTTGGATTTGGTCTGGCGTGCGGCGGGGGTCTGCCGGATCCATTCGAGTTCGCGTTGCAGCGCCTTCTGCTTGCCGGATTCCTCGCGGCTTTCCTGCTCCAGACGCTTGGCCTTCTTTTCGAGGTAGGTCGAATAGTTGCCTTCGTAGGGGTAGTACGAACCACGGTCGAGTTCGAGGATCCATTCCACCACGTTATCAAGGAAATAACGGTCGTGGGTGATCATCAGCACCGCGCCGGCATATTCCTTCAGATGGTTTTCCAGCCACTGGACGGATTCTGCATCGAGGTGGTTGGTGGGTTCGTCCAGCAGCAGGATCGAAGGCTTCTGGATCAGCAGACGGGTCAGCGCGACGCGGCGCTTTTCGCCGCCAGACAGACTTTCCACCGCCCAGTCACCCGGCGGGCAGCGAAGCGCTTCCATCGCGACTTCAAGCTGGTTGTCGAGCGTCCAGCCGTCGACCGCGTCGATCTTGTCCTGAAGCTCGCCCATCTCTGCGCCGAGCACTTCAAAGTCGGCATCGGGCTCGCACATCAGGGCGCTGATTTCGTTGAAGCGGTCGACCATGTCGGCGATCCCGCGCGCGCCATCCTTGACGTTTTCGAGCACGGTCTTGCTGTTGTCGAGCTCCGGCTCCTGCTCAAGATAGCCGACGGTGATGTTCTCGCCCGGCCACGCTTCGCCGGTAAAATCCTTGTCGATCCCGGCCATGATCTTGATCAGGGTCGATTTGCCCGCGCCGTTGGGGCCGACGATGCCGATCTTGGCACCCTGATAGAACTGCAGCGAAATGTTGCTCAGCACCGGTTTCTGGGCACCGGGGAAGCTCTTGGTCATGCCCTTCATGACATAGGCGTATTGCGCGGCCATCGGATTGGTCCTTGTAGGATCGAAAATTCAGGTGTGTAGTTTGGCTGCGCAGATAGGGAAGGGGATGGCTGAGGGCAAGCGGCTAGACTTGCGCGAGGGACAGCGATAGCACCGCGTCCCATGACCCGCACCCTTGCCGCGCTGCTTGCGCTTTCGCTGACCGTCCCCGCTGCTGCCACGCCTCCGCCGCTGACGCTGGAGCAGCAGGCAGAAGATGCTTTGGCCAATGACACGAATGCCTATGCCTTTGTCGAAGGGCTGACCACCGAAGTCGGCCCGCGTCAGGCAGGCACTGAGGCCGAGGCACGCGGACGGGCTTGGGCAGCGGCGTGGCTGAAGGCCAAGGGCTTTGCGAAAGTCGCGGACGAGCCGTTCATGATGGACACCTGGGTGCCCGGCGACATCGCCCGTGCCCGCGTGACCGCGCCTTTCGCGCAGGATCTGGCCGTGCTGCCGCTGGGCAATTCTGCGGCGACGCCTGTGGGCGGGATCGAGGCCGAAGTGGTGTTTTTCCGCACCGTCGACGATCTGCGCGCTGCGCCCGAGGGTAGCCTGAAAGGCAAGATCGCCTATATCAGCCACCAGATGCGCCCGGCGCAGGATGGCTCGCATTACGGCTTTGCTGGCCCTGCCCGCTGGGTCGGGGCAGGGATCGCAGCCAGTAAAGGCGCCATCGCTACCGTTATCAAATCGATCGGCACCGACCACCACCGTAACCCGCATACCGGCGGGACCAGCTTTCCCGAGGGCGTCACGCCGACCCCTGCGGGCGCGCTCAGCCTGCCTGATGCTGAAAACCTCGAACGGATGTTCGCGCGGGCAAACGGGCGTCCGATCACGCTCAAGCTTGAACTGAACCCGCGCCGGATCGGCCAAATGCAAAGCGGCAATGTGGTGGGCGAGATCACCGGGCGCGATCCGTCGCTCCCGCCGGTGCTGCTGGCCTGCCACATCGACAGTTGGTGGAACGCGCCGGGCGCCTTCGATGATGGTGCGGGATGTGCCATCATTGCAGCCGCGGCGTTGAAGGTGAAGCAGGCGGGCCAACCCTTGCGCACCGTCCGCGTGCTGATGGCGGGCGCTGAGGAGGTCGGGCTGTTCGGCTCAGCCGCCTACAGCAAGGCGCATATCGACGAACCCATTGCGGTTGGCCTGGAAAGCGATTTCGGCGCGGACCGGATCTGGCGGTTTGAAAGCAATTTCCGCGAAACCAATCCCGACCTGCACAAGCGCCTTGCTGCCGCCGTGGCGCGGTTCGGCGTTTCGAGCGGCACTGATGCCGCCACCGGCGGCGCCGATCTCAACATCGTCCGCGACCAGAAGGGCGCGCTCATCGACTTGCAGCAGGACGGCACCCGCTATTTCGATCTGCACCACACGCCTGACGACACGCTCGACAAGATCGACCCGGCGCAATTGCGCCAGAACGTCGCGGTCTGGACGATGGTCACCGGCATTCTTGCGAACGAGGCCAATCCGATCCTGACCGGTGGAGTGGTCCCCTCTGCGCCCAAGATCATGGGAAGCAACTAGCCGCCTCGCTTAGGCGCAAGATCAGGCCGCGCGGTTCAGAAAGGCATCCAGCACCCGCCCGCCTGCTGCGCCGCGTCCGCTCACGGTAAACTGCGACAAGGCATTGTTGAGCAAGCCCGCCTCGCGCGTCAGCGAGGTTGCAGCAGCGGTGCACTGTTCGGCCATCGCGGCGTTCTGCTGGGTTGACCGGTCCAACTCGCCCACCACAGTGGTGATCTGCGAGAGGTTTTCCGCCTGGAGCGCAGCCGAACCTGCAATTGTCTGGATCGCGCCAGAAAGGGCGGTGATGTCGCGGTTGATGGCGGCGAAGGCCTCGCCGCTCCGGCCGACCAGATCGACCCCGCGGCTGACCTGTGTCGAACTGGCCGAAATCAATGCCTTCACTTCATCGGCGGCTTCTGCGCAGCGCTGGGCCAGCGCGCGCACCTCGTTGGCGACCACGGCAAAACCCTTGCCTGCCTCTCCGGCGCGTGCGGCTTCAACCCCGGCGTTGAGCGCGAGCAGGTTGGTCTGGAAGGAGATCGATTCAATGACGGCGATGATCGAGTTGATTTCCTGCGAAGAGCTTTCGATCTGCTGCATCGCGCCCACGGCTTCCGCCACGATCTTGGCACCATCTTGCGCCCGCGCGCTGGTTTCGGAAATGGTGCCGCGCGCGCTGGCGCTGGTTGAAGCGCTGTCCTGCACGCTGGCATTGATCGAATTGATGGCCGCTGCGGTTTCTTCAAGGTTGGCGGCCTGTTCTTCGGTGCGCCGGGACAAGTCGTCAGCGGCCGAACGGATTTCGGTCGCCCCGCTGGTCATGGAATCCATGCCCGTGACCACATTGCCGAGCGTTTCGCTGAGCACGCCAAGCGCCGCGTTGAAATCATCCTCGACCTGGCGATATTCCTGCGGGAAGCCATCAAGGCGGGTGGTCAGATCACCGGCCGCAACCTGACGCAGGGCGGTGCCCAGCTTATCGCTAACGATCGTGCGCACCTGTTCTTCCGAGTTCTTGAAATAGCCCGACAGCGCCAGGTCAATATCAAGCAGCGAGACCTTTACCAAGGTCGCGACCTGGCGTGCCTGCGCCCGCCGCCACGGCAGCAGGCCGAGCCAGCCCGGCGCGATGATCGCGGTAATCAACTCGTCAAGCACCATGCCATAGGCGCCGACATACCATTTCGGCTCCAGCCCGATGCGGGCATGAACATCACCGATCCGCGTGGCGCGCTGGTAGAAACGATCATCGACCCCGTCGCGGAACACGGCTTGCCAATGTTCGGCCTGCATCCCCTTGGCCCGGGCCATCTGCTGCGGGCTTTCAAAATGGGCAGACAGCTCGCGGCGCTGCGAAATCACGCGGTAAAACCCATCGAGCGCGGTATCCAGCCGCCGCTTGAGCGCGCGGCCGATGCCGTTCAAGGTACCATGCTGGATCGTGTCGAGCCCGTAATCTTCAAGCCGTTCTTGCAGTTGGTCTCGCGACATGCGGCTGCTCCTTAAGGTTGGTGTTCGTGCGATCGTTTCTCGATAATCTTCCGGTCTTTTGCTGGCCGCCGGGTGTCATCGGTCGGCATGGGAGGGGCAGGGCTTGGCCCTATACTGGGGTGTCATGCTGCGCGGCCCAAAGCGGGCACGACAGCTGGGGCATTGTGCCGCTGAAACCGGGAAACCTGCCCGTTAAGGCTTTCGGCGCTGCGCAGCAGCGCGACCGATGCTGCGCTGGTCTGCTCTGCCATCGCGGCGTTTTGTTGCATCGCCCGGTCCAGCATCGCTGTTGCAGCGTTGATCTGGCGGATTGCATCGACCGTCCCGTCTGCACCGCTGGCGATCTGGTCGACCTGTCCGGCAATGTCGGAAAAGCGCGACACCAGCGATGCCAGCAGGCTCACCATTTGCTGCACGCGGGTCACACCCAAGGCAACTTCGTCTCTGGATGCGGCGACCAGCTGTTTGATTGCGCTCGCCGATTGGGCTGAGCGTTGCGCCAGTTCGCGCACTTCGTTGGCCACCACGGCAAAGCCTTTGCCCGCTTCGCCAGCGCGCGCCGCTTCGACGCCTGCGTTGAGCGCCAGCAGGTTGGTCTGAAAGGCGATCGTGTCGATGAAAGCGATCATCTCGCCGATTTCCGCCGAAGAGGCTTCAATGCGGCTCATCGCTTCGGCTGCGCCGGTGATTTCCACCGCGCCGCGATCAGCATCGGCCTTGGCGCCGAGGGCAGTGGAACGGGTCGCAGACCATAGCTGCGCCTGCGCCTCGATATCACGCAGCAGGTCGCCAGCGGTATGTGCCACTGTCTCGACGGCGGCCGTTTGCTGCTCGGTCTTGCCCGCCAGATCGCTGGACGCCTCTCGCAGTTCATGCGCGCCGCTGGCCACCTGATCTGCGGTCAGCGCGACGGCCCCGACCAGTTGGTCAAGTTCGGAGCATGAACTGTTGAGCAGCAGGCGTGCGGTTTCATATTCGCCGGGGAAGGGCGCGGTCAGCCGGGCGGCAAGGTCGCCGGCTGCCAAGGTGCGGAGCCGTTCGCTAAGGCCCGCCAGGACCAATCGCTGCTCTGCGCTGATGGCTTCGCGTTCGGCGTGGCGCTCGGCGTCAAGGGCGGCCTGCGCGGTGCGTGCCTCCGTGACGCGGCGGATCAGTCCTTCGGTCTGGAGGCACAGATAAATCAGCACCAGCGCTTCGATCAGCACGATGGCGGCGTGAAACAGCACGCGCCCCAAATCGGCGCCATCGGGAAAGACATACCCAGGGGCGAAGAGATTGAGCAGGAGATGATGCAGTCCCGTGACAAACGTGCCGGTGACGATCACCCGCCAATCGGCAAGCGCAGCCAGCATCGCGAGAAAGGCGAAGAACACGATATGCATATCGACCAGCCAGTCGGTGTTGCTGGCCAGCGCCAGCAGCAATCCGGCCAACAGCGGATACGTCACGCCGGTCATGACCCGGGCCACCGCGTCACAGCGGTGCTGATGCGCGCTCCATATCAGCGGTGCGACAAGCACGACGGCGCTGACCGCTACCAGCGGCGCGTCACCGATCAGTGCCCAGACCACAAGGATACCGCTCACTACAGCTGCGAGCGCGGCGAGCATCCGCACACCATTTTCGCGTAACTGGCACATTTCGTCGGCGACCATGGGTTTACCTTCTGTCCGGTGGCTGACATCCCGGCGCGCGGGCGCTGATGGGAATGATGCCGGCGCCAAGGGCGCGCAGCAGGCTGCCACTGTTCGCAATGCGCGCCACGACCTGGCCGCTGACGGCATCGACTTGCAGCAGTGCGGCCTGCTCGCGGTCTGCCCACTGCAATATATGCGGCAGCCCGCTTTCGCCCACCGGCACCAGCAGCGCCGCCTGCCCCGGACGCGGCCATGCAACCGCTGCGATCAGGGCGAAGGCAACGCCGATACCATGAACCGCGATCAGGCGGCGGTCAGATCGCACAGATTTTCTCCAGCAGGATGCGCAGATCGCCCAGTCGTATGGCCGAAACCGCTGCCTTGGGATCGTCCGCGTACAGCACGGCTGCCATCTCGCGCAGCGACTGCGCAAGCCGGTCAATCTGCTGCAATTGCACCAGATAACGGCTCGCCACGTCAGCATCGCAGCACAGCACCACACCGAACTGCTCGGCATCTTCGGCCAGCGCCGCCATCCGCTCGGCGATGCCGGCGAGCAAGGCCGGTGCGTGCGGCGCGCCCGGCGGCGGCTCGTTGCGAGGGGCAGGAAGGCTCATGCTCACGCCGCCAGTTCAATCGGTTCGTCAGCCATCAGCCGCGCCAGATCGAGCACCATCACCATGTCATCGCCCAGCGGGGCAATGCCCTGAACGAAATGCGTGATCGTTTCCTGTCCCATCGTGTCGGGTTGCTGAAGCGTGCCCGCTTCGATCGAGACGATGTCGGCGACATCATGGACAATCAGCCCGCGCATCTGGCTATCATGTTCGATCACGATGATCGGATTGCGCGGGGTGGCTTCGGTGGGCGTCCAGCCGAGCCGAGCAGCCAGATCGATCACCGGCAGCACCGCGCCGCGCAGGTTGACGACGCCCGCGACATAATCGGGCACGCGCGGCAGGCGAGTAACGGGCGACCAGGCGCGGATTTCGCGCACAGTCATGATGTCGATGCCAAAGCGCTGGTTGGCGATGCCGAAGGTAATCAGTTCGTGGCGCATGGGGCGGCTCCTCGGGCGGTCAGGCGGGCAGGATCAATGGATGACGCGGCGCAGGGCGGCGGTCAGTTTGTCGGCATCAAACGGCTTGACGATCCACCCGGTCGCTCCAGCGTTGCGGGCGCGCTGCTTTTTCTCGTCGGAACTTTCCGTCGTCAGCACCAGAATCGGACGTTCAGCGTGGAGCGCGCTGGTGCGCAGCTTTTCGATCAGGCCAAAGCCATCAAGGCGTGGCATGTTGATATCGGTGATGATGACATCGACCTCGTTCGAGGCGAGCCATTCGAGCGCTTCCTGACCGTCCTCGCATTGTTCGACCGCGAACCCGCGTGAGGTGAGGGCGCCAAGCAGCAGCGCGCGCATACTGGCACTGTCGTCGACCGTGAGGACACGGATAGTGGCGGAATTGCTGGCTTCCATGATTTGCTCCGTTTGATGCTAGAATAGCTCGACTGTCCCAAGCGCCGATTGCGGCCGCCCCAATGGTTTTTGCGTAGGGGCGGTATCGGCCGGAACCAGCCGCGCGCGCACTTGCCCGCTGACCGGACGAAACTGGATGCGGCGCGCCTGCGTGCCTTCCAGATCCTCGAACACACAGGGCAGGTTCTCGCGTTCGAGGAATTGCCGGGCGAAGGCGGCGTTGGCGGTGCCGATCGGGCTCAAATCGGGATTGAGGTTCGCCCCCCCGTAAAGTCGCGCGCGCATCCGGCTTTTGCGGGCGCCAAGGCCCAGCATTTCGTTAATCAGCAGCTCCATCAGGTAGAGGCCGTAATCGCTGTCAAACGCCTGATTGCGGACATGGGCTGGCGGCTCGGCGAGCAGGAAATGGTTCATCCCGCCCACCTTTGCCACCGGATCGAACAGGCAGGTGGCAACGCAGCTGCCAAGGATCGTGCTCATCTCGACACGCGGATCGGTGCTGGCCTTGGCCTCGCCCTGAACGATGGTCATGCGAACCATTTCAGGCGGGATGCCCGCGGCGGGCAGAATGGGGGTCATCGCAGTCATGGCAGCAGAGCCTTGGCGGGAGTGAATACGGCAGCGCCAATCTTCGCGAGCGGCAAGACTTCGCCCGCCGCGCCCAGTTCGATCGCGGCGCGCGGCATGCCGAAAACGACACAGCTGGCCTGATCCTGCGCGATCGTGCGCGCGCCGATGCTGGCAAGCTGGACCATCCCCTGCGCGCCATCCTGCCCCATGCCCGTGAGCAAAATACCGACCGCGCGCCCGCCCCGCGAGGGGCCAAGGGTGGCCGCAAGCGAGGCAAACAGCCGGTCCACGCTGGGGCGATGCCCTGCAACCGGATCGCCTTCGCGCAGCACGCAGCGCAACCCGTGAGAGCCTGCGGCAGCGACCTGCAAATGCCGCTCGCTGCCCGGTGCCAGCAGCACGGTGCCCTGTTCCAGCGGCATGTCGGTTTCAGCCAACATGACGCGCGGGCGCACGGCGCGGTCGAAGGACTGCGCAATCGCTCCGGCAAAGCAGCCGTTGATGTGCTGGACGATCAAGGTCGGCGGACAGTCGGCCGGAAAATCGGCAAGGACGGTGTGCAGTGCTTCGACACCGCCGGTTGAAGCGCCGATAACAATGACGTCCGGGCGCGGACCCGGCGGTGCGCTCGTGCTGGCGATGGGCGGCCGGGCCGCACGAACGGGCGCCGGGGCGGTCACTGGGCCAAACCGGACCTTGGCGGCTTCACGCACCATGGCAACCAGCGCGCCATCATCACGGGCGCCCGGCGTCAGGCTCAGCTGGGATTTGGCGATGCAGCCCACCGCGCCCAGTTGCAGCCCGCGCGCGGTGGCGCTGGCGCCCGCTTCGGTTGCACCCGATACCAGAATCACCGGGGTCGGGCGCAGCTGCATGATCTTTTCAAGGAACGAGAGCCCGTCCATGCCCGGCATCTCGATGTCGAGCGTCACCACATCAGGATCCAGCGTCTTGATAAGCTGGCGCGCCTCTGCGGCATTGGCGGCGGTGCCGGCGATGGTAATGCCGGGCTCGCACTCAAGCCGGTGCTGCAGCAATGCGCGCATCAGCGAGCTGTCATCGACGATCAAAACCCGGATGCTCATGGCGCGCCGCTCCGTTGATAGATGGTTGGGCCAACCGGTTCGAGCAGGGCCGTGGCGGGGCCGCTCACCCGTTCGGAATGGCCGATGTAAAGGTATCCGCCCGGCACCAGCTGGCGGGCAAAGCGTTCGACCAACCGATCCTTGGTCGGCGCGTCGAAATAGATCATGACATTGCGGCAGAAGATGATGTCAAACGGGCGCCGCATCGGCCAATCGCCCATCAGGTTCAGCACCCGGGTGCGGACCATCGCCTGCACCACCGGGTCGATTTTCAACCGCGGTTCGCCTTCGTCAGTGGTCGGCACACACCAGGTCCGGCGCAGCGCCTCGGGCAAGGCGTCAAGCGCGCTGGCGGGATAGGTCGCCGCCCGCGCCCCGCCCAGCGCATTGGTCGAGATATCGCTGGCCAGCGCGATCAGCTTGCTGCGCGCCAGCTTCATGCCGGCCTCCCGGCCGGAACCCAGCAGCACCATCAGCAAGGTCCAGATTTCCTCGCCTGTCGAACAGCCTGCCGACCAGATGCGCACATCTTCCCCAGCCAGCGCGCGGGCGACGAGGCCGGGCTTCACCACCCGCTCAAAATGGTCGAAATGGTGGGGCTCGCGGTGGAAATAGGTGTGATTGGTGGTCAGCGCGGCGACCACTTCGGTCATCACTGCGCCATTGCCCCCCAGCGTGTCCAGGAACGCGCTAAAACTCGTCAGCCCGCTGCGCCGCACCAGCGGGGCAAGCCGGGAATAGGCGAGCATCTTCTTGCGCTCGGACAGCACAATCCCGGTTTCGGCATGGATCAGATCGGCGATGCGGCGAAAGTCGGCCTCGCTGTAGATTGCGGGGCTGACACCGGGCACCATGCTGTCACTGGCCACCGGGGCGGAAGAACCGTGCATGGGTCAGGCCGCGGCCGCGAGCGCAGCAGCACCGGTCCCGGTGCGCGCAGCGGCGCTGGCGATAAAATCGACATCGACAATCAGCGCGACCTTGCCATTGCCCAGGATCGTTGCGCCCGCGACGCTGTCAATCTGGCGGTAATGCGCATCCAGCACCTTGATCACGAACTGGCGCTGATCGGTGATGGTATCGACCAGCAGCGCCGCCCGGCCATGGCCTTCGGTTTCGACCAGCACCAGCACGCCTTCGCACGGATTGCTGACCGCATCATTGGCACCGGTCATGACGCCCAGCGGCACGATGGGCACAAAGCTGCCGCGCGCGTTGAGCATCTGCGCCCGGGTGCCCATGCCTTTCACATCAGCCGGCGTAGGACGCAGGCTCTCGATGACATGGGTCAGCGGGATCACCAGCGACTGATCGCCCACCTGCACAATCATCCCGTCCGAAATTGCCAGTGTCAGCGGCAGCGCCAGCGCAAAGGTGGTGCCCTTGCCGGGCGTGCTTTCGATGGTGATGCGGCCGCCCAGTTCTTTCACGTTCTGCTTGACGACATCCATGCCCACGCCGCGCCCCGAAATGTTCGAGACCTGCGCGGCGGTGGAAAAACCGGGAGCGAAGATCAGCTGGTTGATATCGTCATCGGAAAGCTGCGCTTCAGGCGCGATCAGCCCGTTGGAGATGGCTTTGGCGAGCACCCGGTCGCGGTCGATCCCGCGCCCGTCGTCGGCGATGCGGATGATGATCCGTCCGGCTTTCTGTTCGGCTGACAGGGTCAGCGTGCCTTCGGGGTCCTTGCCTGCGGCGCGGCGTTCTTCGGGCGGTTCGATGCCGTGATCGACCGCATTGCGGATCAGGTGCGTCATCGGCTCCGACAGACGCTCGATCACTGTCTTGTCGAGTTCCGTCGTCTCGCCCATCACTTCCAGCTTCACATGCTTGCCGGTGCTTCCGCCAAGCTCGCGCAGCAGGCGAGGAACGCGCCCGAACACCGAGCTGATGGGCTGGGCGCGGAAGGCCATGGCGTGTTCCTGGATGTCGCGCACCAGACCGTCAATCAGCGCCAGCTCCTCGATATGGGCGAGGTTCTCATTCGTCAGGCGCTGGGCCAGCATGGCCTGCGCAATCACCAGCTCGCCCACCCCGTCGATCAGCATGTCGAGCTTCTTCAGATCGATCCGGACCGATTGAGTCGCGGGCGCTGCGGCTGCGGCTGCTGTTGCGGCGGCGGCCACAGGGGCTTGGGGCGGAGGCGGCGCGGCTCCGGTCGTGGCCTGCGGCTTGACCGGCGCTTTGACCGGGTCGCTGTCGGGTTGCGCTGCTGGCGGCGGTGCTGTGCGCGAGGGCGGCATGGTGCCGTCCGGCCCATAGGCAATGGCGACATCATCGCCGACAAAGTCGAAGATTTCGGCCACGCTGGCCCGCGTCACATCGGCGGGCATTCGGAACGTCCAGCCAAGATAGCCTTCTTCAATCAGCAGACGCTCGATGGTGGGGATCGCGGAAAGGTCACACGCCTCGCAAAGGCCGCCCAGATCGGTGAGCTCGCGCAGCCACAGCAGCGGCTCGCTTCCCTTGGTCATGGCACCGGCGTGGGGCCGGATGTGGACCAGCCACGTGTCTGGCATGTCGGGGGCTGGCGCTGGCGCGGGGGCCGACAATTCGTTGAGCAAGGCGTCAAGATCGTCGAACGCCGGTGCCGCAGTCGGAGACTCTGTTGCAGCTTCGGCCGCCACCCGAGGTGCGGCATCCGCTCCCGCGCCGCCTGCTTGGGCAGCTTCCAGCCGGGCCAGCAGTTCGGCATCATCGGGCGCTGTGCCATCGCCGCGCGCGGCCTCGACATGGTCGCGCAAGCAATCCAGCGCCAGCAGCAACAGATCAACCAGCGCTGGCTCCAGCGGCACCAGGCCTTCGCGGATTTCGCCGAGCAGGTTTTCGAAACCGTGGGTGTAGGCCGCCAGCGCCGTGTGTCCGAACGCCCCGGCACCGCCCTTGATGGAATGGACCGCGCGGAAAATTGCATTGATCGTTTCAGCGTCGTGGGTGCCTTCGCGGCAGGCGGCAAGGCCAGCCTCGGCCGCTTCGAGCGATTCTTCGCATTCGACGAAGAAGATCTGCTTGATATCGTCTTCGGTCATGCTGCCACACCTTCGATCACGATATGGTCAAGCCCGGTCAGGCAAAGCGCTGCGGTAAACGCGCTGCTGGGGCGATGGATCGCGATCCCGCCCTCGCTGCGCGCGGCCGAGACCAGCAGTTGCAACATTGCCTGACCGATTTTTTCGACCTTGCTGGCATCAACCGCGAGCGGCGCAGGCCCGAGCGACTCTGCGAATTCGGGAAGGAGCGCTGCGGCAGCGCTGCGGTCGCAAAGGGGGGGCAAAGTGATCATCGGTGCGGGCCTTGTGCAGACTTGCGGATGGGTTGGCGGGGGCCAGGCGGCGGCTGGCGAGGGTCAGAGCCGGGTCTAGAACTCGCTCCAGTCATCCTCATCAATGTGCGTGGTGGGCGCTGGAGCGGGTGCAGGCTTGCGGGCCAGATTGCCGGTCACCTTCGGCGCGGCGGAAACCTTGCGCGCGGGCGCTTTGCGCGCGGCTGGCGCAGCGGCGATACGCGCTGGCGGCGGCGCGATTGCCGGCGTGGGGGCGGGCGGGGCGAAGGTCGCGGCTGGCTGTCCGCTCGCACTCACCCGAAACTGCGCGACCAGCTCGCCCAGCCGCTGGGCTTCGCTTGACAGGCTGCGGGTGGCGGCTGTCGACTGTTCGACCATGGCCGCGTTCTGCTGGGTCATCCGGTCGATGGTGCCGACCGCGATATTGACCTGTTCGAGGTTGCTCGCCTGCGAGGCGGTGGTTTCGGCGATTTCGTTGACCTGCTGCGTGACCGCTCCGACCTGACCCACGATCTCGGCAAGCAGTGTTCCGGTTTCGCCCACCAGGCTGACCCCATCGCCGACATGGGCGGTCGACTTGTCGATCAGCGCCTTGATGTCGCGCGCGGCCTCGGCGCTTCGCTGGGCCAGCGCGCGCACTTCGTTGGCGACCACGGCAAAGCCCTTGCCCGCTTCGCCGGCACGCGCAGCCTCGACCCCGGCGTTCAGCGCCAGCAGGTTGGTCTGGAACGCGATCCCGTCGATCACGGCGATGATCTGCGTGATTTCCTTTGCCGATTGCTCGATCGCGCCCATCGCTGCGACCGCCTTGCTGACCACCGCCCCGCCTTCGGTGGCGCGGGCATGGGTTTGGGCGATGGCGCTTCGGGCCGCGACGGCGTTTTCGGCCGACTTGCGCGTCAGCCCAGTGGCTTCGCCGACTGACGCGGCGGTTTCTTCAAGGCTTGCTGCCTGCTGCTCGTTGCGCAGGGCGAGGTCTTCGGATGCTGCGCGGATTTCGTCCGAGCTGGTGCGCACCCCGCCTGCGGTGGCGCGCACGGCGCCGATCATGGTTTCGAGTTTGGCAACCGAAGCATTGAAAGCATCCTGCAACCGAACATGCTCGCCCGATGGCATCTGCGTGATGCGATGCGTCAAATCGCCCTGTGCCAACCGATCAAGCGCCGCGCTTAGGGTTTCAACCACCACGTTCGACTGATCGGCCTTGGCCTCATCAAGGCGCACTGCGTTTTCGCGGAAGGTCGACATCGCCTTGGTCATCCGGCCCACGCAATCGCTGTGATCGGTGTGCGCGATCGGCGCGTTAAGATCGCCTGCTGCCAGTTTCTCCATCCGCACCACGGTATCGACATAGGGGGCGGCAATCATTTCCTTGGCGGCCAGCATCATTGCCGTTGACCCAAGCAAGGTGACCAGTGTGACAAACACCGCTGCCACCGGGCTCATGAAATCCAGCATGACCATGACAGCGCCCAGCAAGTTTGCGGCGCCAATCGCGCCGGTCGTTGCCACCATCACCGTGAACTTGCGGCGGATCGGAGCGTGCTTTTTGAACCAGATGATCATGGCGAAGTCCTTGGAGGCGATATGATTCATTGTTGTATGGGCGGCGTCTGAAAGGCGGTTTGCGCAAGGCCTATGAGCAAGCCCTTAGGGTTGATCTCAGGCCGCGAGTGGGCGGCGGGGACTTGTCCGGGATGGGGCCGGGTTGTCCCAACCGGTCTGCCCGCCATGATCCTGACTGATCCGGAAGCCTGCGAAGGTGGTCGCCAGCTGGCGCGCTTCGTGGTTCAGGTTCTTGGTGGCGGCATTGGTTTCTTCGACCATCGCAGCATTCTGCTGGGTCATCTTGTCCATGGCGCTGATGGTTTCATTGACGCGGCGCAGCGCGACGCTTTGCTCGCTCACGGCATCGGCGATGCGCGTGACGGCCTCAGTGACTTCGCCCACACGGGCGATGATCGTTTGCAAGGCCGATCCGGTCTCGTTGACCAGCGACACGCCGGTCTGGACGTGGCCGTTGACGGCATCCACACGCTTCTTGATCTCGCTGGCCGCTTCGGTTGCGCGCATCGACAAGGCGCGCACTTCCGAGGCGACGACCGAAAAGCCTTTTCCTGCCTCGCCCGCCCGGGCCGCTTCGACCCCGGCGTTGAGCGCCAGCAGATTGGTCTGGAAGGCGATATTGTCGATCATCGCGGTGATCTCGGAGATTTCGACGCTGGCGGTTTCGATCTGGCCCATCGCCTGGATCGCACGGCCCACCACCTCGCCGCCGGTTTCCGCCTCTTGGCGTGCATCGCGCATCGATCCGCTGACCCCGATGGCAAGGCTGGCGTTCTGCTCGATATTGACCGTCAGGCTGGTCATGGTGCTGGAAGACAGTTGCAAGCGCGAGGCCTGATCTTCGCTGCGGCTGGCTAGATCGGTCATCGCATGTTCGATTTCGCCCGAGGTCAGATTGATCGAGCCGATGCTTTCATTGACCGTGCTCATGGCCTGACACAGCCGTTCCATCGCGCCGTTGAAATCGTTGGCGAGCGATTGGAAGGCTTCGGGCATTCCGTTGAGCCGCACGGTCAGGTCGGAATGGGCGACTGCTGCCAAATGCTGGCCGATCCGGGCGACGGCATCCTCACGCTCGGCCACGGCGCGCTGGCGTTCGATTGCGGCATCGCGGAAGACCAGCATCGCCTGCGCCATCGCGCCGAGTTCGTCGGTGCGTTCGGTGCCCGGCACGGCAACATCGGTGGCGCCGCGCGACAGATCGGTCACCGCCTGCGTCAGCGCCCCGATCGGCTTGGCGATAGACCGGGCCAGTCCGCGCGCCAGCACCAGAGCCAGTCCGATCAGGATCGCCGCGCCCAGACCCAGCGCAATCCATGCCGCCATAATGACATTGGCCTGCCG
The DNA here is from genome assembly GCF_002855495.1 of Porphyrobacter sp. TH134. Taxonomy (GTDB): domain Bacteria; phylum Pseudomonadota; class Alphaproteobacteria; order Sphingomonadales; family Sphingomonadaceae; genus Erythrobacter. The sequence goes on along the minus strand of NZ_PKRO01000001.1, from coordinate 89,035 downwards.
CTCGCTCTGGCTTTCGATGGCTTCGTGCTGCGCATCGCGGATGTCGCGCAGCGGATTCACCGCATCGCTGACCAGCACCCGCTTGCCCGCCCGGCGGATCGCCTCCTGCGCGCCGTCGCGATTGCCTGATTTGACCACGCCGACATATTTGTCACCCCAGTCGCGCCGCCACTTGAGCGTTTCGGCGCGGCTGACCCGGACTTTTTCCTGAAGCTCGGGTTCGGCAAGTTGCTGTTCCAGCTCTGCTGACATCCGGTCGTAATCGTCGCGGCCTTCGTAATAGGATTTGAGATAGCTGTTATCGCCGGTCACCAGATATCCGCGCAGCTGGCTGTTCTGGCGCAGCAAGGCCGTCTCCAGGCCGAGAACATTCGCCAGGATCGCTTGGCTTTCGGTGTTGCGCGCCGTGACAGACGAGATCATCGCAAGGCTGATCCCGCACGCAATCATCACAGTCGCAGCCACCACGTTCAGCACCACAAAGGCAAATCCGAGGCGGCGGGGAATGTTCATCCGGTCAAGCATGGCTCTCGTGTCCTCACATGCCAGACCGGAGACGTGCGCCCGGCGGCATTTCAAGCAATTCGGAGCATGGCGATAGTCCGGACCAATTTAACCATGCCGCTGATCCCGGATCGGTAATGCTACGCAGGGCCGGCGTGGGCCGCTGCTGCGCGATTTCACCTAGCGCGGCGGGAGATAGTGTTGGTGCGCAGGCTTTAGGCAGGTCGGCTGTTACAGCGACACGAGGCGGAGCTTTTGACCATTCTATATCAACCGGCTGATTGGGTTGCCGCAGCGCAGGTCGCAATCCCGGCATCCTCGCGCGCGGTCAACCAGCTGCTGATCGAGGCGCGCAAAGCTGAAGATTTCGGCAAGCCGCTGGCGGCTGCGTTGATGCATGCGCTGGCACGGGTGTTGCCGGGTGCGGAGGGGATCTTTGACGCGGTCGAACACTGGCCGGGGGATCTGGCGAATGATGGCGTGATCTTTCGTTTGAACGCCGGGCTGCATGCCTTGGCGCTGGCGGGGCGCGAACCAGGCGTGCTGCGGGCGCTTTACGAAGCCGGTGTGAGGCCGTCTTCCTTTGGGCTTGAGGCAGCCCTCGCCGAGGCACTTGATGTCCACGCCTGCGAACTGCTCGGCTGGCTCGCGCACCCCACGCAGACCAACGAGACCCTGCGCGTTGCGGGGCTGGTGGCCGCGCTGCTGGAGCTTGGACGCGAACGGGCTTTGCCATGCGAGGTGCTGGAACTGGGCGCGAGCGCAGGCCTCAACCTGAATTTCCCCCGCTATGCCGTGAAGCTGGGGACAATGGCGGCTTGCGCGCCGGAAAGCCCGGTGCTGCTGCAACCGGAGTGGCGCGGGCTCGCCGCAGCGCGCGGCGCGATTGCGGTTACGCGGGCGCGGGGGGTTGATCTCCATCCGCTCAATGTCGCGGATGACGCAGACCGTGAAAGCCTCAAGGCCTATGTCTGGCCGGGAGAGATGGGGCGGGCGGCGCGGCTTGAGGCAGCGATCGGTCTTGCGCTGAAATACCCCACCACGGTCGACAAGGGGCTGGCGAGCAATTGGCTCAACGGCCAATTCGCCGTGCCGCAGCGCGATGGCGTGCGCCGCGTGGTGTTCCATTCGATGGTGCTGCAATATGCCGACGCGGCGGAACGGGCCGCGATTGATGCCGCTTTCGCTGCTGCGGCGGCGGCTGGGGCCAGCCGGGATCGCCCGATCGCGCGGGTCAGCATTGAATGGCGGGCGGATCGGCAGGCCGTGGAACTGAGAATTGCCGAATGGGATGGCGGCGCGATGCAGGGCACCGCGCGCCTTGCCGCCATCTGTCACCCCTATGGCGAATGGATCGACTGGCGCGGGCTGGCATAGGCCCGCGTCCCCGCGTCATTCCCTAGGGGGCGCTTTCGCATCTGCCAATTCGTGCAGGTTAGCAACCAAGCTGCACTCGAAGAAGCCGACCTGAAGGGAGTGTCGGCAATGACGGGGGGAGCATGTCATGAAACTCAAGATCACACTTCTGCTGTTTGCCGCCAGTGGGGCGCTGGCTGCGCCTGCGATGGCCGAAGATGAAGCGCGCCGTGATAGCGATAGCGCTGCCGACACCGCCGATACCCAGCCCGCGACCGTCGCAGCCAAACCCCCTGCCGCTGAAATCTTCTCGACCGGGATGGCCAAGGGCCGTGACAGGCTCGACAGCGCGACCTCGACCAGCGCCCTCAAGGGCGATGATATCCAGCGCTTCGGCCCGCGTCCCTTGGGGGAAGTGCTGCGCACCATGGCGGGCTTGCGGGTCGCCACCGGGATTGGCGAGGGCAACAACAACTACACCGTGCGCGGCCTGCCGCTGGCGGCGGGTGGTTCCAAATACATGCAGTTCCAGGAAGACGGCCTGCCGGTGCTGGAATTCGGCGATCTCTTCAATGTCGCCACCGATGTCTATCTGCGCAATGACTTTACCGTGAGCGCGATCGAAACGATCCGCGGCGGATCGGCGTCAACCTTTGCCTCCAATTCGCCGGGCGGGATCGTCAACATCATCTCGCGCACGGGCGAGCAGGAAGGAGGCCGCGCGCAGGTCAGCAGCGGGCTCGACTTCGATGAAAAGCGGATCGATTTCGATTACGGCGCGAAGCTGGGTGAAAACACGCGGATCTATGTCGGCGGGTTCTACCGTCACGGCGAAGGCCCGCGCGATATCGGCTTTACAGGTGTGCGCGGCGGGCAGATCAAGGCGAACATCACCCGCACCTTCGATGGCGGGTTCGTGCGTGCCTATGTCAAGCTGCTGGACGACCGCTCGCCCACCTTTGCGCCCTATTTCGTCAACATTACCGGCACGAACGAGGATCCGCAGTTTCGCAACTTTGCAGGCTTCGACCTGCGCACCGATTCCACCCTTTCGCCCTTCCTTGGCCCGGTTATCACGCTGGATCGCAACAACCAGCCCGTCGCGCTGCCGATCAGCACCGGGCAAAGCGCCAAGTCCCGCTCGATCGGGTTTGAAGCGCAGTTCGAGCTGGGTGATTGGACCATCACCGAAAAAATGCGTTACGCCGTAAATGGCGGCGATTTCAGCCGCATGTTTCCGAGCCGGGCAAACACGGTGTCAGGCTTTGCCGCGTCGCAGGGCGGGGTGGGGGCTACGGCCGCTTACGCCAGCGGGCCGCTGTCCGGACAGGTCATCGCGCCAGGCAGCCTGATCAACGGTAACGGCCTTGCATCGCTGTATTTTGTCAGCTTCGTGCAGGCCAAGTCGCTCGACAATTTCACCAATGATCTGCGCGCCAGCCGGGTGTGGGATCTGAGCAGCGGAAAGCTGACCACCACCGCCGGGCTTTATCTCGCCACACAGGAGCTTGACACCACCTGGCTGCACACCGCGATGAATGTCGATGCGGCAGGCGGCGGCCAGACCGCGCAGGTCGACATCCGCAGCGCTGCCGGCCAGCCGCAAACCCTGAACGGCTATTTCGCGTTCGGCCGTGAAAGCAGCCTGTTCCGGCGCATCTTCGATGTCGATTACCGGGTGCTGGCGCCCTATGGCTCGGTCAATTTCCATGTCGGCAAACTCGCGATCGGTGGCAGCTTGCGATATGACAGCGGGCGGGTGCGCGGCCAGCTGTTCGGCGCGGATTTGGGCGGTGGGCGCCCGGGCCTCACCAGCTTTGACTTCAACCGCGACGGCGCGATCAACCCGGCCGAAGCGCGCACCGCCTTCCTGCCGCTCGATCGGCCGGCGCCGGTGAATTACGATTACGGCTATCTCAGCTATTCGGGCGGGGTGAACTACCGGGTGGCTGAGGCTTTCTCGGTCTTCGCCCGCTACAGCAAGGGCGCGCGCGCCAATGCTGACAAGATCCTGTTCACCCCGGTGGTCGATCCGCTGACCGGCGGTGTTGCCAATGGTGACCGCGAAGACGCCGTCACGCAGATCGAAGGCGGTTTCAAACTGCGCAAAGGCGGTATCACGGTCAACGGCACGGCCTTCCATGTCGAGGCCGAAGACAAGAACGTGCTCAACGGTGCGGCCAATGCCACCAACCGGGTCTACAAGGCCGAGGGCGTGGAGCTTGAAGGCAATTTCACGCGCGGGGTCTTCAACCTGATGCTGGCGGCGACTTACACGCAGGCCAAGATCACCGAAGACCGGCTCAACGCCGCGCTGACCGGCAAGGAACCGCGCCACCAGCCCGATTGGGTGTTCGTCGCTGTGCCGCAGGTTGATTTCGGCAAGGTGGCGGCTGGCGCCAATATTGTGACGATCACCGGCTCTTACGCGCAGGACAGCAATCTGCTGCGGATGCCCGGCTTCACCACAGTGGGCGCCTATGTTGAGGTGCAACCGGCTGAAAACCTCCAGCTCACCCTCAGCGCGCAGAACCTGTTCAACACGCTTGGCATTTTCGAGGTCAATCAGGCGAGCGTTCCGGCCAACGGGATCGGCTTTGCCCGCGCTGCCAATGGGCGGACGGTGCAAGCGTCATTGCGCCTGGCGTTCTAAGCGCAAGGTCTTCGCCGCACAGATGCCGGGCCAGCGATCCATCGCTGGCCCGGTTTTTTGTTGATCTCAAGGCGGCGGTGGCCGCGCGCGTGCTTTGGGCTCGGGTGGGTCAGGCTCTTGCCGTGTTGCGGTAAGCGCTGAGGAACACAAGCTCACGCAAGGCGGCCGCGTCGGGCAGGTCAAGGCCGCGCAGGTCAGCGCTCCCGACAATCCCTTCCGTTGCGCCTGCCTGAGCCAGCGCGATCCGGTGAGGTAGCACCCGCTCGCGTTGTTCAAGCGAATAGAACGCTTGCACCACGGGTCGCTGCGGGTCTTTGGGGTCTTCATCGATGACCATGGCCAGCTTGCCGCTGCGCAGTTCGACAAAGGCGCCAACTGGGTAAAGCCCGACCGTCTCCACAAACAGGTTCAGGATGTCCTCGTCAAAGGCGCCGGTCTGTGCCCGCATCGACTGGATCGCGGTGGCCGGGTCTACGCCGGGGATGCTGTCGGTGCCGTTGAGCAGGAATTCGAAGCTGTCGCAGATGGCCGCCATGCGGGCGACGAGCGGGATCTGATCGGCGGCCAGCTTATGGGGGTAGCCGCGTCCGTCCATCCGTTCGTGATGCAGCAGGCAAGCATCCAGCACCAGTTGCGGTAAGCCCTCATCATTCTTGAGTGCGCGGTGGCCGAGCAACACGTGACTTTGCCAGACACGTTCTTCAAGGTTGCGATAGCTGCCGCCCGGCGGGTCTGCCGCCTGAGGCAAGTAATTGACGCCGATATCGAGCAGCAGCCCGGCCAGCCCGCAGTTGTGAATATCCTGCGCAGGCAATTTCATCCGGTCTGCCAGCGCCACCATCAGCGCACTGACGGACAGGGCATGGCGGAAGATCTGTTCGTTCTTCAGTTTGCACCGCATCAATCCGCTGAAGGCCTGCGGATTGCGCCGCACCGACGCGAGAATGTCGCTGACCACAGGTTCGACCTTGCTCACATCCAGCGCCTTGCCAAGCCGTGCAGCAATGAAGGTCTTGCCGAGCTTGTCCTTGGCCTGTTCGGCAATGGTAGCGGCGGCGTTTACTTCCTGCGCCATCGAAACCGGCTGGATCGCCGATAGCTGGGCTGCTGTGCGCTGCTTGATGCTTCTGATGCGGGCGTGGGCAGGCTGGCCAGGCTGGGTTACCTGCGCCGGTTGTGCGGCTTTGGCAGGTGCCGCCGTATCGCGCCCCTTTGAAGTGTCGATCACGACCGACCGCAACCGGCTGTCACGGATCGCGGTGAGCTTGTCGTGGTCGTCGATAAGGAATTTGGCTTTCCAGAACGGGTGATCGAACCACCCGCCTTCAAATTTGTGGACGAACATGCCCAGTTCAACTTCGGAAACGGCGATGTGCTTCAACATGATGTCAGGCCCTGCTCCCGTGTGCTCGCTGCGGTGTAAAGCGGCAAAGTTTTCAATCGGCTGGGAAGCCCCTCGGGAAATCCCGTAGTTCGCTTTTCCCCATTGCCCGAATGCTGAGGACCCGGCGGCGTTACCGCGGACCGCCATGACCCACTCTTGCAGCGTCCCTATGCGCTAGCCCCTAGGCGCAGCGCGCGAAATTGTTCGCTGCTGCCGCGCTAATTTGATGGGGCACGGCGCATTGTTGGTGCGCTGCCGGGCCAAGCGTGGCCCGATCATGATCGCAATCGAGAGGCTGAACAAACATGGCCAATGTAAAGGTGCTGGTGGTCGACGATTCCGCAGCGATGCGCGCGCTGTTCTGCGACATCCTTGACAATGCGAAGGGCGTGTCGGTGTGCGGCACCGCCAAGAACGCCGATGAAGCGCGCGAGCAGCTGGACAAGCTCAAGCCCGACGTCCTCACGCTGGACGTGGAAATGCCAGGGATGAGCGGGATGGAGTTTCTCGATGAAGTGATGACGACCCGGCCGATGCCGGTGATCATGCTGTCCAGCATCACCCAGGCCGGAACCGGCACGGCCCGGCGAGCGCTGGAGCTGGGCGCGGTGCATTGCTTTCCCAAGCCGCTCCATACCTCGCGCGAAGAATTCGATGCGACAGTGCGGCAGCTTGGCGACATCGTGATCAAGGCCGCTGCGGGCGAGCTGAAGCCCGGCGGTGACAGCGATGGCGCGGGCGAGGGCGGTGCACGCTATCGCAGCGACGGGCGGATTGTGGCGCTGGCGTGCGGTGCTGCCGGGATCGAAAGCGCACGGCAGGTGCTGGCCGCCTATGACGCGGCCTGTCCCCCCACAATCGTCGTGTTCGATGCCGATGCCGACGCTGTCGAAAATGCGATGCGGGCGATGCGTCATTCACTGCCTTGCCAGCTGGGCGATGCGGTGGACGGCGTTTCGCTCGAACCGGGCAAGGTCTGGCTCGCCCATGATGCCACCCGCCATGTCGTCGTAGAGCCGGGCGAGCCCCCAAGGCTGCGACTGATCGAGCGCGATCCCGTCAATGGCTGCCGTCCGTCGGCCGACTTGCTGTTCGGCTCGCTCGCGCGCAGCGGTCTGCCTGCCTTGGGCGGGTTGCTGACCGGCAGCGGCACCGACGGGGTGCGTGGTCTTGGCATCCTTGCTGAGACCAAAGGCAAGGTGTTTGTCCAGCGCCCCGCCGACTACGCTCCCCGCGATCGCTACGATGCGGTCCGTGCAAATGGGCTGGAGCTTGCCGACCTGCGGCAAGAGGCGATCCCGGATTGGATCCTCGAACAGACCAATGCGGTGGGTCAAGGCTAGCCTGCCTTGCCCCGATGTTCTGGGCCGCTCTGTCAGCGTGCCCTGGCTCCCGGAATGGCTGATGCGTTGATGCAACGGCCTCACGCTTAAATGTCTGTGAGCGCACGCTTTGTGTTGTTGAGCGAAGGCCCGTGTGACAACAGCTTGTCCATCAGGGCAAGCCAAGGGGCGCCCAAGAACATAAGAGGGGAGAATCGGCATGGTCGCCGCAAACCGCGCAACCCGGACAATTCGTCGCAGCCTGCTGCTGGCTGGCACAGCATCAGTGCTATGGGCCAACCCGGCGCTGGCGCAAGACGCCGCCGAAGGGGAGCAAGCTGCCGAAGGCAACGTCATCATCGTGACCGCGACCAAGCGCGATACGACCATTCAGGACGTGCCTTTCTCGATCAATGCGCAGACACAAGAAGCCATCCAGCGTTCCGGTGCGGTGACGCTAGAAGACCTGTCGCGCAATGTGGCGGGCCTTACCATCCAGAACCTCGGGCCGGGCCAAAGCCAGGTATCGGTGCGCGGGATTTCGGCCGGGCAGGTTGTGCGCGATCAGCCGGGGGTGAAGGAGCAGGTCGGGGTTTATCTTGATGAATCCGTGATTTCGCTGTCGCTCTTTACACCTGATGTCGATCTGTTCGATCTCAACCGGGTGGAAACCCTGCGCGGGCCGCAGGGCACCCTGTTCGGGTCGGGCTCGGTCGGCGGCACGATCCGCTACATTACCAACCAGCCGCAGCTCGGCGTTACCGAAGGGTTGGCCGAAGCCAATGTGAACGTCATCGACGGCGGCAATATGGGGGGCCACCTGAAGGCGGCGATCAACCTGCCACTGGGCGACAAGGCTGCGGTGCGCGCGGTTGGCTATTACACCCGCTATGCCGGGTTCATTGATGCCATCGGCCCCGGCGGCGGGAAGAACGTCAATGACGGCGAGCGCTATGGCGGGCGGCTGGCGCTGACGGTCGAGCCGACCGACAATCTGTCGATCACACCGCGTATCGTCTATCAGAAGATCACCGCCAACGGGTTCAACCGGCAGGAGGTTTACAACCTGTTTGCCAACCCCTTCACCACCACCCGCCCGCCCGTCCAATTGGGCGAGCGTGAGCAGTTCCTGCTGCTGGAAGAAGCGTTTGCCGATGAAACCTTGATCGCAGACCTCACCGTCAAGCTGGATCTGGGCAGTCTGGACCTGACCTCGGTGTCCTCGTTCATCAACCGTGATATTCTCGTCAGCCGTGATGCCAGCGCGTTGAGCGGCTCCGTCTCGGTCGATCTGGGTTTTCCGGCAGCGGCGGTGCTGCTGCCATCGAACCTGCGCGACACCACTGATCTGAAGACCTTCACGCAGGAACTGCGCCTTGCGTCGGACTACGACGGGCCGTTCCAGTGGCTGATCGGGGGCTTTTATTCCGACGTGAAGCGTGATTATCAGCAGCGCCTTCCCACGCCGGGCTATGACGCCTTTACCGATGCGACGCTGGGTGCCGGCACTGCGGCTGGCGCGGCCAACGGCTTCCCGGCCAATTCGCCGTTCAACTCCGATCTGCCGTTCGATATCGAACAGCTGGCCGTGTTTGGCGAGGCAAGCTACGAAATCACCGACCGGCTGACCTTTACCGCAGGCGGGCGCTATTATGATTTTGAAGAAGTGCGCACCATCAGTTCAGGCGGTCTGTTCGCCAATGGTGACAGCGGCGTAGTCGATCGCACGGCATCCGACGGGTTCACCCCGCGCTTCCTGCTGAGCTACAAGGCGAGCGATGATGTCACGATCAACGCCCAGGCCGCGCAGGGCTTCCGGCTTGGCGGGGTCAACGACCCGCTGAACACGCCGCTCTGCAATGCGCAGGATCTGTCCCTGTTCGGCGGCTTTCAGGATTACGACGACGAAACCCTGTGGAACTATGAGCTTGGGGTGAAGACCCAGGGCGCCGGCTTCACCTTCAACGCCGCAGCGTTCTACAATGACATCAGCAACTTGCAGGTCACACTTGATGCGGGCAGCTGCTCGTCGCGGATCGTGTTCAACGTGCCCGATGCCTATGCCGCCGGGATCGAAGCGGAGTTGGGGTTGAACCCGGCGCCGGGCCTCAACTTTAACCTCAGCGGCAGCATCATCGAATCCGAATTCAACAGCACGCTGCCCGGCGTGCTGGCAGGGGCTACCGGGATCCGCGATGGCAACCGCCTGCCTTCGGTGCCGGAATTCCAGTTTACCGCCAGCGGCAGCTATGATTGGGAGTTGAGCGCGTCGACCACCGGGTTTGTCACCGGGTCGTTCCAGCATGTCGGCACGCGCTTCACCCAGCCGTCCGATCAGGAAAACAACCCGCGCAGCTTCGTCCACGGCCTGCCCTTCGGCGGGGCTCCGGCGACGGCGGCGACCACGGTCGATTTGCTGCTGCCTGATTACCAGCTGGTCAACCTGAGCGCCGGGATCGAGCTGGACAGCGGCTTGTCGCTGACGGCCTATGTCAACAACCTGTTCGACGAAAACCCGTTGCTGTCGTTCGACCGCGAGCGGGGCGGGCGGGCCCGGCTTGGGTTCAACATCGGCCAGCCGCGCACCTTTGGCGTGACGGCGCGGCAATCGTTCTGATACGTTGACGAATGGGCGAAATCGGCGGGCGTGCCTCAGGCGCGTCCGCCGTTTCGCTGTCAGGGGTTTGAGTGAACTTCGCGCAGGCTTCGGCTGATGCGGAGATTGCCCGCATCGACGCTGTCCGGGCGACTATAGGCAAAGCCGTCGGTCGCAAGATCATCCCACTGCGCGGGTGTCATCGGGTGGCCGCCGGGCGATAGCCACTGTCCGCCGTCAGGGAAGCGGGTGAACGCCGCAAGGTTGCTGGCGCGCGCGGCAGCCAGCGCGGCGACATGATCCTCAAGCGCGACATCGCGCTCGCTCCACACCACCGGCATGTCCTGGCAATAGGCATTGTTGTTGCCCTGCTGGCTGCGCCCGAACTCGTCGCCCGCCGTCAGCATAATCGTGCCGGTCGAAGCGAACAGCGTGGCCATAAGCGCGCGCGCGTCCGCTGCCCGGCGGGCGCATATCTGCGGATCATCGCTCGGCCCTTCCACGCCGCAGTTCCACGAGTGGTTGTCGCCATGCCCGTCGCGGTTATCCTCGCCATTGGCGTGATTGTGGCGGTGTTCGTAGGCCACCGTATCGGCGAGGGTGAAGCCGTCATGCGCGGCGAGGAAATTGACGCTGCGGCAGTCTCGCCCGAACAGGTCGGATGATCCGGCGATGCGGGTGGCGAGCTCGCCCACGGTGGCACTGCCGCGCCAGAAGCGGCGGACGTCATCACGGTACTTGTCGTTCCATTCGAGCCAGTTTGCGGGAAACTGGCCCAGCTGATAACCACCGGGGCCAATGTCCCATGGCTCGGCGATCATCACCCGGTCAGCCAGCAGCGGGTGGGCGGCGAGCTCGGCGAAAATCGGGGCGTGACGGTCAAAGCCGGGACCGCGCGCGATGATGGGGGCAAGATCGAAGCGGAACCCGTCGACACCGCAACGGCGCACGAAATGGCTCAGCGTGTCGATCATCAGGCGGCGCACAGCAGGTTGGGCGAAATCGAGCGTATTGCCGCAGCCGGTGTCGTTGATGAGCGTCCCGTCAGCCGCGCGGGCATAGGCGGCCGGGTCGAGCCCGCGCAAGCTCAGCGTGCCGCCATCCACATCGCTCTCGCCCGAATGGTTGAACACCAGATCGAGGATAACGCCGATGCCCGCCTCGTGGAGCGCCGCCACCGTCTCGCGCAATTCGGCCACCCCGCCGGGGCACAGGCCGGGATCGAGCGCCATCATCGCGACCGGATTGTAACCCCAGTGATTGGCGAGGCCGAGCGGCGGGAGGTGCCGTTCATCGATCCAGGCGATGATCGGCATCAGTTCAACGGCGTTGACATGAAGTTTCCGCAAATGCGCGATCACCGCCGGGTGGGCGAGGGCGGCGATGGTGCCGCGCTGCTCTGGCGGCACATCGGGATGGAGCGCGGTAAAGCCAGCCACATTCAATTCATAGATCAGCCCCCCGCGCTGGAACCGGGGCGGCCGGATGGCGACTTCAGGGAGCCGCCCGGTCACGATGGCGCGGGGCACAATGTCAGCGGTATCCTCGCCGTAGGCCGCAAGGCGAGGGTGCTGAACGAAGCGGCGATCGAGGGTCAGCGCATAGGGATCGACCAGCAACTTGGCGGGATCGAACCACAGGTTGTTTTCGGGATCGTATCGGCCCTTGGCGCGGTAGGCGTAGCGGGTGCCGGTGAGGTCGCTGTCGAGCTTTGCCGTCCAGACATCGCCATGCCGCGCCATTGCATGGCGGGTTTCTGCTTCGCCATCAAACAGGCACAGGTCGATACCCTCAGCAAGCGGCGCACGCACGGCAAAGCGGGTGCGCCCGCCCGCTACCTGTGCGCCGAGCGCCTCGCTCACGTCACCACATCAGGCGCGGTGCGGCCCGTGTGCGCGGCGATCCCGGCGATGGCCTCGGCGGCGGCGATCAGATCGGCGAGCATCGCCGGGGTCTCCTCCGCCAGCCTGCCGTCCGGCGCTTCGTAGCGTTCGAGATAGACTCGCAGCGTTGCGCCTTCCGTGCCCGTGCCCGACAGCCGGAATACGATCCGCGATCCGCAGGCGAACATCACCCGCACGCCCTGGTTGCGGCTTTCCGAGCCATCGACCGGGTCGGTATAGGCGAACTGGTCTGCGGCGCTGACGGTCAATGGGCCGAAACTACGCCCCGGCAGTCCCGCAAGCGCATCCTCCAGCGCTGCCATCAGCGCATTGGCGTTCGCCGTCTCAATCGCCTCGTAATCATGGCGCGCGTAGTAATTGCGCCCGAACCGTGCCCAGTGCTCCTGTGCCAGCTTGGCCACTGGCTTGCCCGTGACCGCGAGGATGTTGAGCCATAGCAGCACCGCCCACAGCCCGTCCTTTTCGCGCACATGATCGCTGCCGGTGCCGGCGCTTTCCTCGCCGCAGATCGTGGCCTTGCCCGCGTCGAGCAGCGTGCCGAAGAACTTCCACCCCGTTGGTGTCTCCCACGCGGGGATGCCGAGCGCTTCGGCGACCTTGTCGGCCGCCGTGCTGGTCGGCATCGAGCGGGCAATGCCCTTCAGCCCGCCCGCATAGGCCGGCGCCAGATGCGCGTTGGCCGCCAGCATCGCCAGCGAATCCGATGGCGTGATGAAAACACTCTTGCCGATGATGAGATTGCGGTCCCCGTCCCCGTCCGACGCCGCGCCGATGGTGGGGGCGGCGGACGACATCATCAGATCGTAAAGCTCTGCTGCGTGGACCAGGTTGGGGTCAGGGTGGTGCCCGCCGAAATCCTCCAGCGGGGTGCCGTTGCGGACAGTGCCTGCGGGAAAGCCGAGGCGGCGTTCCAGGATCTCGTGGGCATAGGGCCCGGTCACAGCGTGCATCGCATCGAACGCCGTGGTCACAGCGCCGTTTGCCGCAGTGGCGCGGATCGCCGGGAAATCGAACAATTCCTCCATCAAATCGGCATAGTCAGCGACGGGATCGATCACTTGGGCCACCATATCGCCCACCTGCGACGAGCCGATCCGGTCGAGATCGATGTCGTCGCCTTCCACCATCAGCCAGCGGTCGATGGTCTGGGTGCGGGCATAGATCGCTTCGGTCACGGCTTCGGGTGCGGGGCCGCCATTGGCGATGTTGTACTTGATGCCGAAATCTTCCTCCGGCCCGCCGGGATTGTGACTGGCCGACAGGATCAGGCCGCCGCTGGCGCCATATTTGCGGATCACATGGCTGGCAGCAGGCGTCGAGAGGATGCCGCCTTTCCCCACCAGCACGCGGGCATAGCCGTTGGCTGCGGCGATGCGGATGGCCTGCTGGATCACGGTGCGGTTGTGGAACCGCCCGTCGCCGCCGATCACCAGCGTGGAACCCGCAGGCCGCTCGGCCACATCGAACACGCTCTGGATAAAGTTTTCGGCATAGTTTGGCTGCTGGAATACCCGCACCTTTTTGCGCAGGCCCGATGTGCCGGGCTTCTGCCCCTCGAAGGGCGTGGTGGCGACGGTGGAGATCATCCCTGTTCCTCAAGCAATTGGCGGTAGAGCGCAGCATAGGCAGCGCCGCTCGCGCCCCATGAAAAGTCCGCCTTCATCCCGTTTGTCTGGAGCCGCTTCCATGTCGCAGGCCTGTGGAAGAGCGCAACCGCGCGGCTCACCGCCATGGTGAGGGCATTGTGGCTGACGGCGTTCATCTGCACACCGGTCGCGGCTCCGGCGGCGAGCGCTGCGGGGTTGGCGTCAATCACGGTGTCGGCAAGACCTCCGGTGCGCGAGACCACCGGCACGCAGCCATAGGCGAGGCCATAAAGCTGCGTCAGGCCGCAGGGCTCGAAGCGGCTCGGGATCAGGATTGCGTCACCTCCACCCTGCAAGCGGTGGGCGAGGCTTTCGTCGTAGCCGATCCGCACGCCGATGCGGCCCGGATGGCGCGCGGCGGCGGCGAGGAAAGCGTGCTCGATCTCGCCATCGCCTGCGCCAAGCAGCGCGAGCCGCCCGCCGATCCCGACAAGGTGATCGAGCACGCCCGCCAGCACGTCCATACCCTTTTGCCAGGTCAGGCGGCTAACGACGATGAACAGCGGGCCGTCTCCCGGTTCGAGGCCGAATTCTTGCTCGAGCGCGCGCTTGTTCTTCGCCCGCGCGGCCAGCTTTGCGGCGCTGAAGGGTGCGGCCAGATTACGGTCGCTCGCCGGGTTCCATTCATGGGTGTCGATGCCATTGAGGATGCCGTGGACGCGGTTCGATCGCGCCAGCACCAGCCCCTCCAGCCCCATCCCGAACTCGACCGACCGGATTTCGCCCGCATAGGTCGGGCTGACGGTGGTGATCGCATCGGCCAGTTGCATCCCGGCCTTGAGGAAGCCGACCCCGCCATAGCTTTCCACCCCGTCGACGGTCCATGCCGAGGCCGGGAGGCCGAGCTGCGGGAAGATGTCGGCGGGGAAATAGCCCTGAAACGCCATGTTGTGGATGGTGATCACGCTCGGCACAGCGCGGCTCCCGGCGAGCGGGGCGAGGCGCAAATAGGCCGGGACCATGCCCGCTTGCCAGTCATGCGCGTGGACGAGGTCAAACGCCCGGCCTTTCACCGCCCCGCCGGCAATATCGGTAGCAGCGCGGGCTAAGGCGGCGAAGCGGCGCCAGTTGTCGTCCCAGTCACGGCCCGAGGCGTCCGTGTAAGGCCCGCCCTCTCGCGCGAACAAAGCCGGGGCATCGAGGACGAGCAGCGGGTGGTCTCCGACCGTGCCCGCCAGCAGGCGCGCTGGCGTGCCCAGCAGCGCGTCCCACTTGTGCGCGGCCTTCGCCTTCTTGCCGAGCTTCGCCAGCACCGCCGGATAGCCCGGGACAAGGGTCGTCACCTCCACGCCGTGTTCCGCCAGCGCGGCGGGCAGCGCGCCTGCGACATCGGCCAGCCCGCCGGTCTTGATGAGCGGCGCAGCTTCCGAGGCGACCGAGAGGACCTTCAGACTCATACTTGCAGGCGCGCCATCATGTCGCGGGTGACGAGAACCACGCCCTTCTCCGACACCCGGAACCGGCGCGCGTCGAGTTCGGGGTCCTCGCCGATCACCAGCCCTTCCGGAATGCGTACCCCGGAATCGATGATGACCTTTGAAAGCCGCGCCCCGCGTCCGATGTTGCAATAGGGCAGGATCACCGCTTCATTGACGTTGGAATAGCTGCCGATCTTCACGCCCGTGAACAGCAGGCTGCGGCGCACCTCGCTGCCCGAAATGATGCAATCGCCCGATACCAGCGAGGATACCGCAAAGCCGCGCCGTCCGTCCTCGTCATGCACGAACTTGGCGGGCGCTGCGACCACGGCGTCGGTCCAGATCGGCCAGTCGCGGTCATAGAGATTGAGCTTGGGCACGGTGTCGGTGAGGTCGAGGTTCGCCTCGAAATAGGCGTCAAGCGTGCCGACATCGCGCCAGTATTCCTCGATCTCTTCCGCCGCGCGGATGCAGCTGTTGGTGAAGCGGTGGGCGACCGCTTTGCCGTGCTTGACGATATAGGGGATGATGTCGCCGCCGAAATCGCGCTTGGAGGCCGGATCGTCGGCATCGCGGCGGAGCTGTTCGAACAGAAAATCGGTGTTGAAGACGTAGATCCCCATCGAGGCCAAGGCCATGCCTTCGTTGCCCGGAATGCCTGGCGGGTCAGCGGGTTTTTCGACGAAGGCGGTGATGGTATCGGCAGCGTCGACCTGCATGACGCCGAAGCCGGTCGCCTCCATCCGCGGCACGACAAGGCAGCCCACCGTCACGTCCGCGCCCGAATTGACGTGCTGTTGCAGCATCAATTCGTAGTCCATCTTGTAGATGTGATCGCCCGCCAGGATCACCATGTATTTGGGCGCCAGGCTGGCGATGATGTCCATGTTCTGGAACACCGCATCGGCGGTGCCTTCGTACCACTTGTTTTCCGCGACGCGCTGGCTGGCGGGGAGGATATCGAAGCTTTCGTTGCGTTCGGGCCTGAGGAAGGTCCAGGCGCGCTGCATGTGGCGGATCAGCGAGTGGGCCTTGTACTGCGTCGCCACCCCGATGCGGCGGATGCCGGAATTGATCGCGTTCGACAGCGCGAAGTCGATGATGCGTGATTTGCCGCCGAAATAGACCGCAGGCTTGGCGCGCCGGTCGGTCAGTTCCATCAACCGGCTGCCGCGTCCGCCGGCCAGCACATAGGCCATCGTATCGCGTGCGAGCGGCCTTCCAGAGGTTCTTTCAATCATCCCATTCTCTCCCCAGAGCGGTTCGTGTTCTTATATTTTGTATTGCAACATTATTGTGGCAAGCGGCGGCAGGACGATGTGCGCTGCGCCGTCCTTGGCGGTGACCTGTCCCATGTTGCCCTGACCGCTGCCGCCATACATCGCAGCATCGGAATTCAGCACCTCGGCCCACACGCCGTCATGCGGCAGAGGCAGGCGGTAAGCCTCATGCAGCGCAGGCGTCATGTTGGCGATGACGGCCACGGAGGCCTCGTCCGGCGCCTTGCGGAGCCACGCGAAGACCGAATTGTCGGCATCGTCGGCGATCAGCCATTCGAAGCCCTCACCCTCGCAATCGCGGGCGTGGAGCGCGGGGGTGGTGCGGTAGAGGCGGTTGAGGTCCCGGATCAGGTCTGAAACCCCGCGATGCGCGGGTGCGTCCATCAGCTCCCAGTCGAGCGCCCGTTCCTCGCTCCATTCGCGGCGCTGGGCGAACTCCTGGCCCATGAACAACAGCTTTTTGCCCGGATAGCCCCACATCATCGCATAATAGGCGCGCAGGTTGGCAAATTGCTGCCAGTCGTCCCCGCTCATCTTGCCGAGAATCGTGCCCTTGCCGTGCACCACTTCATCGTGGCTGAGCGGCAGGACGAAGTTTTCCGAAAAGGCATAGACGAGCCCGAAGGTGATCTCGTTGTGGTGGTATTTGCGGTGGATGGGATCGCGGCCCATGTATTGCAGCGTGTCGTGCATGAAGCCCATGTTCCACTTGAACCCGAAGCCCAAGGCCGTGCGCGGGCCTTCGTCAAAGGCGGGGTGGGAGACGCCGGGCCATGAGGTCGATTCCTCGGCGATGGTCATCACCCCTGCGTGGCTGCCATAGAGCGCGCGGTTGGTGGCGCGCATGAAGTCCACCGCCTCCCAATTCTCGCGCCCGCCTTCGGCATTGGGGATCCATTCGTCCGCCTTGCGCGAGTAATCGCGGTAAAGCATCGAGGCGACCGCATCGACGCGCAGGCCGTCGACATGATATTGCTCGGCCCAGAACAGCGCGTTGTTGACCAGGAACGACCGCACTTCCTTGCGCCCGAAATTGTAGATCGCGGTGTTCCAGTCGGGGTGGAAGCCGAGGCGCGGGTCTTCGTGTTCGTAGAGCGCGGTGCCGTCGAAGCGGGCGAGGCCGTGTTCGTCGACGGGGAAATGCGCGGGCACCCAGTCGATCAGCACGCCGATGCCCGCGCGGTGCGCGCCATCGACGAACCGCGCGAAGCCCTCCACATCGCCGAACCGGGCGGAGGGGGCGTAGAGCCCGGTGGTCTGGTAGCCCCAGCTCGGGTCATAGGGGTGTTCGGAGACCGGCAGGAATTCGATATGGGTGAAGCCCATGGCAGTGACATAGGGGATCAGGCGGGCGGCCATTTCGTCCCAGGTCAGGAACCAGCCATTGTCGGCGCGCTGCCACGATCCGGGATGGACTTCGTAGATCGATATGGCCTCGCGCCGGGGATCGACAGCGGCCCAGTGCGCGCGGTGGGCATCGTCGCCCCAATCGCGCTTGCCCGGCACAGCCACGATGCTGGCGGTCTTGGGGCGCAATTCGCTGGCGAAGGCGAAGGGGTCGGCCTTGAGCGGCTGCACCGTGCCATCGGCGCCGGTAATGCGGTATTTGTAGGCGGTGCCTTCGCCGATATCGGGGATGAAGATCTCCCAAACGCCGATATCGACGCGGCGGCGCATCATGTGGGCGGCGCCGTTCCAGCCGTTGAAATCCCCGACAAGGTTTACGCTGCGCGCGTTGGGTGCCCAGACCGCAAAGTGCACGCCGCGCGCGCCTTCATGCTCGATCACATGCGCGCCGAGCTTGTCGAACAGGCGGAAATGGGTGCCCTCGGCGATCAGGAAATCGTCCATCGGGCCGAGCACGGGGCCGAAGGAGTAGGGATCAGTCACCCACCACTCGCTGCCGTGGCCGCGGCAGCGATAGCGCACCGGCTTGGGCTTGCCCTTCAGCTTGCCCTCGAACAGCGGGCCATCGACCCGCGCCATCTTGCCGAGCCTGCCGCCCTTCAGCGAGAACGCCTCGGCCTCCTCCGCCCCGTGCAGGATCGCTCGGACGAAGGTGCCTTCCGGCCCTTCGTGCGGCCCCAGCAGGGCGAAGGGATCGGCATGGGTTCCGTCCAGCAGCGCGGCGAGAGCCTCGGGCGGTGGCCTCACAGCACGCCCCAGATCTCACGTGCATATTCGGAAATGGCGCGGTCGGACGAAAACCAGCCGACATTGGCGATGTTCTGGATCGCCGATTGCCGCCACGTCGCCCGGTTACGCCAGCGCCGGTCGACATCGCGCTGGGCGGCGGCATAGGCATCGAAGTCCGCCGCGACCATGAACCAGTCGGAATTGTAGAGCGCGTCCATCAGCCCGGCATAGCGCTTGGGATCATCCGGGCTGAACACCCCGCTGGCGATGGCATTGACCGCCTGGCACAGCTCGCGGCTGCCCTCGATCACAGCGCGGGGGTTGTAGCCATCGGCCCGCTTGGCGGCGACTTCCTCGGCGGTGAGACCGAAGATCACGATATTGTCGCGCCCGACCCGCTCCATGATCTCGATATTCGCGCCATCGAGCGTGCCGATGGTGAGCGCCCCGTTGAAGGCAAACTTCATGTTGCCGGTGCCCGAGGCTTCCATCCCCGCGGTGGAAATCTGCTCGGAAAGGTCGGCGGCCGGAATGATCCGCTCGGCCAGGCTGACGTTGTAATTGGGGACGAACACCACCTTCAGCACCTCGCCCACGGATGGATCGGAATTGATCCGCCGCGCGATGTCGTTGGCGAGTTTGATGATGAGCTTGGCGTTGTGATAGGTCGGCGCGGCCTTTCCGCCGAAGATCTTGACGCGCGGCACCCAGTCATGTTCGGGATGGCTGCGGATCTGGTCATAGAGCGCGACGGTCTCGATCAGGTTCAGCAGCTGGCGCTTGTATTCGTGGATGCGCTTGATCTGCACATCGAACAGCGCATCTGGATCGAGCCGGATGCCGGTCAGTTCGCGCAGGTGAGCGGCGAGATCGACCTTGTTGGCGCGCTTGACCTCGTCCACCCGCTCACCCAGCGCCGCGTCGCCTGCCATGGCGGAAAGGGCGGAAAGCTGCTCGGCATCGGCTTTGAAGCCATCACCAATCGCCTCGCGGATCAGCCCGGTGAGGCGCGGGTTGGACTGGTGCAGCCAGCGGCGCGGGGTGACGCCGTTGGTCTTGTTGTTGATGCGGGTCGGGTAGAGCTTGTGCAGATCGGCAAACACGGTCTGCTTCATCAGATCGGTGTGGAGCGCGGCCACCCCGTTCACCGAATGCGCGCCCACAAAAGCGAGGTTCGCCATCCGCACGCGGCGCTCGCCATGTTCGTCGATCAGCGAGATCGCGGCGATGGCGGCGTCGTCCAGCCCTGCCTTGCGCGCCTCGCGCAGCACCTTGGCGTTGATCGCATAGATGATCTGCATATGGCGCGGCAGCATCCGTTCGAACAGCGGCAGAGGCCAGCTTTCCAGCGCCTCGGGCAGCAGGGTGTGATTGGTGTAGGCGATGGTGGCGCGGGTGACATCCCACGCCTCGTCAAACGTCAGGTGATGCTCGTCGATCAACAGCCGCATCAGTTCGGCGACGGCGACCGAGGGGTGCGTATCGTTGAGCTGGATCGCCGCCTTTTCGGGCAGCGTGCGCACGTCGCCGCAATACTGGACGTGGCGGCGGACGATGTCCTGAATGCTGGCGGAGGAGAAGAAGAACTCTTGCCGCAGACGCAATTCCTGCCCCGCCGGGGTGGAATCCGCCGGATAGAGCACCCGCACCAGCGTATCGGCCCGCACCTGCGCGGCCAGCGCGCCCGCGTGGTCGCCCGCGTTGAAGGCAGCGAGCTGGATCGGATCGATCGCCGTCGCGCTCCACAGCCGCAGCGTGTTCACCCGCTTGCCCTGCCAGCCGACCACCGGGGTATCGAAGGCATTGGCTTCGATCACTTCTGCCGGAACCCAGCGGACCGTGCCGCCTTCGCTGGCGACCTCACCGCCAAAGCCGACGCGGTAGGCGCTCTCCCGCCGCTCAAACTCCCACGGATTGCCGTGCGCGAGCCAGGTTTCGGGCAGCTCGACCTGCCAGCCTTCATCGATCCGCTGGCGGAACATCCCGTTGATGTAACGGATGCCATAGCCGAAGGCGGGAATATCGAGGCTGGCGAGGCTTTCCATGAAGCACGCCGCCAACCGGCCCAGCCCGCCATTGCCGAGCGCGGCGTCCGGCTCCAGCTCTTCGAGCGCGGCGAGATCCAGCCCATGCTGTTCAAGCGCCGCCGCCATGGACCGCGAGGCCCCAAGGTTCGACAGTGCATCGCGCAGCAATCGGCCGATCAGGAATTCGAGGCTGAGGTAATAGACCCGCTTGGCTCCGGCCTCGTGCGCGGAAGAGGTGGATGCGAACCAGCGGTCGATGATGTCGTCACGCAGCGCGAGCACGGCGGCGTTGTACCAATCGTGCGGCTTGGCCGCGCCCTCGGTCTTGCCGATCCGGTGGCGCAAGGCGCTCACGATGCGGGCTTCGAGTTCCTCGGACTTGCCATTCGGGCTTGTTATCACGCGGCGCACACTCCTTGATAAAGCCTGACAGGCATAGTGAGGAGCTGCCGTGACCAGCACAATCAATATCGGCCAATGCCCCCAAGCCTTGGGCCTACACTAAGCAGCAGTGATGCATTGCAGCAATCGCCGAAATGGCCTGACAGTCGTATTCATGCAGCCAAAGGCGTGCGGATTGCTTGCCAAGCCGCCCGGTCGCCCCGATGCATGGCGTGAAGCCACAGGAAAGGGCACGGGTGGAGCAGCTGTACGCATTGGCACAGGCCTGCGGCGTCGCACGCGAATGGGTTGATGTCGAAGGGCACGGCCAGCAGGTTGCGGATGCGGCGCTCGTGGCTGTGCTGACAGCGCTGGGCCATGAGGCAGGCAGCGAGCGGCAGATTACCCGCAGCCTTGCCGACGTGACAGCGCGAGCTGCGCAGCTACCGGCGATGCTGGTGGCGGATGCCGGCGCGATCATCGATCTGCCGATGGCCGCTCGCCGTGCCGAAGCGACAGGAGAGGGCGGCGCTGCTCATCGGTTGGCAGTGGAGGGCAACCGCCTGACTGTGCCGGTGTCGCCCGGCTATTACGACCTTGTGATTGATGGCCGGGCCACAAAGCTGGCCGTGGCCCCGCCCAAATGCCCGCTGCCAGATGCCAGCAAGCGCCGCCCCTGGGGTGTCTCCCTGCAAATCCCGGCGCTGCGCGGCGCACGGACTTCGCCCTTCGGCACGTTCGGGGAACTGGCCGAGGCGGCGAGGCATCTGGGCGCGGCGGGGGCCGATGCGCTGGCGATCAACCCTGTCCACGCGCTGTTCCCGGGGCACGGCGAGGGGTACAGCCCCTATTCGCCGTCGAGCCGCCTGTTTCTCAACGGGGCGCTGGGCGATCCGGCGCTGGTGGGCCTGCCGCCGCTTGGCGCTGATGCGGGCGCTGCGCTGATTGACTGGGCGGGGGGCTCGCCGCGGCGTCTGGCCGAACTACGCCAGGTATTCGCCGCGCTTACCCCTGCGCAGCGAGCCCGCGTGACATCGCCCGATGACGCGATGCTGCATCGCCACGCGCTGTTCGACGCGTTGGATTGCCACTTTCGGCCGTATGGTGCGCATGGGTGGAGGGATTGGCCCGCCGCCTTCCACGACCCTGCGGGCGCGGCTGCCACGCGCTTTGCGGCCGACCATCCGGAAGAGATCGCCTTCCACCTCTTCGTCCAATGGCTGGCGCGCGAAGGGCTGGCCGCGGTGCAGACGGCGGCCAAGGATGCGGGCATGGGGATCGGGCTGATTGGCGATCTGGCCGTCGGGGTCGATCCGTCGGGCAGCGATGCCTGGTCGCTGCGCCATGCGATGCTCGGCGCGCTGACGATCGGTGCACCGCCTGATCCGCTGGGGCCGCTGGGGCAAAATTGGTCGATCACCGGCTTTTCGCCCGAAGGTCTTCGTGCTTCGGCCTACGCCCCCTGGATCGCGATGATCCGCGCCGGGTTGGCCGCAGGAGGGGGCCTCAGGATCGACCACGCCTTTGGCCTGGCGCGGCTCTGGGTCATCCCGCAAGGCGGCGAAACGCGCGATGGGGCCTACCTGTCCTACCCGTTTCAAGACCTGATCCGTCTCGCCACATTGGAAGCGCACCGGGCGGGCGCGCTGCTGATCGCCGAGGATCTTGGCACCGCGCCTTACGGGTTCACGCAGGCTGTCACCGAACGGCAGATGCTCGGAATGCGCGTCCTGTGGTTCGAGCGTGCCGCGGATCACGGATTCATCGGCGCGGGTGATTACGAACCGCTCAGCGCAGCGATGAGCGGAACGCATGATACAGTCACGGTGGCCGGATGGTGGCGCGGGCGCGATCTGGATTGGGCGGAGCAGCTTGGCCGCCTGCCCGAAGGCACATCCCGCGCCGAAGTCGAAGCGATCCGGGACTGGGACCGCGGGCTGTTGTGGTCGACCCTCGATCATACCAGCGCGCGCCCCGCGCCTGATGACCCGGCGCCGGTGGTTGACGCTGCGATCACGCATATCGCCCGCACGCCGAGCGTCGTTGCGCTTGTCTCGCTGGAAGATCTGCTCGCTATCGAAGAACAACCCAATCTGCCCGGCACCACAATCCAGCACCCCAATTGGCGCCGCCGTCTTGATGATCCCATTAGCCAATGGGCCAAGGATGAGGGCGTCACGCGCAGATGCGGCATTCTGGATCGGCTGCGGCGCAATCACGGGGTTGCCGATTGCCAAAGGGGCTAGCGCGGGTCAAAGTTGGATCGGGCTGGGTCATCCCGCTCCGGCACGCGCCGGAAGGGCGGCGCAAGCCTGTTAGCAACCGTGAAAGAACCCGAGCCGCTGGCCATGCCCGAACCGACATTTCCCAAAGCGCTGGCCTTTGATGTGTTCGGCACAGTGGTTGATTGGCGCACCAGCGTCGCGCGGGAGTCGGCCCGGTTTCTTGCAGCCATTGGGCATAGCGGCAGCGATGCCGCAGCCTTCGCCGATGCGTGGCGCATGCAATATATCGGCGCCATGATCGGGATGAAAAAGTCGGGCCGGGCGTTCGTCGCGCTTGATGTGCTGCACCGTGAAATGCTGGAGGCGACCTTGCGGGAATGGGGCGCCGATCCGGAAAAGCTCGACGAGGCGCTGCTGGCGGACTGGAACCGCGCGTGGCACCGCCTTGACCCCTGGCCCGATGCGGTTGCAGGGCTGACGCGTCTCAAATCCCGGTTTCCGATTGTCACGCTGTCGAACGGCAATGTCGCGCTGCTGCTGGCGATGGCGCGGCATGCGCGGTTGCCGTGGGACGCGATTCTGGGCGCAGAGGTGAGCGGGGCCTACAAGCCTGATCCCCAAGCCTATCTGCGCACGGCCGAACTGCTGGCGCTGGAGCCGGGTGACGTCTGCCTTGTTGCGGCCCATCACGGCGATCTGGCGGCAGCGCGCGCTTGCGGTTTGCAGACAGCTTATGTTGACCGCCCGGACGAATATGGCGGCGCGCCTGCGCCCGATGCGCATCATATCCAGACGTGGGAATGGTCCGCTGTCAGTCTGACCGATCTTGCCGCGCAGATGGGCTGCTGAGCGCGGCGGTCGCGGGCTTGGCTGGGTCGGCGGGGGCGGGCCAGTGCCAGACCAGCGCTGAAAAGCCGAGCCAGGCGCTGAACATCACCAGATACGGCCAGCGGCGCGGCCACAGCCGGGCGACCAGCAATGTTGCCGCAGCCGTTCCTGCCAGCGCCAGCAATTCAGCGCTCGCCGCGCCGGTTCCGGTCAGCGCAGTCATGATCGCTGCGCTGGCCCATTGCGCGGGCAGCACTACCAGCAGCCAGTCCGGTAGCTCGCCGGGCAAGAGTGCGGCGGTGACTAGCAGAGCGGCCTCACCGGCGACCACGGCCACGGCGATCCACCATCCCTTGTCTGCCGCGCTGCGAGCGAACAAAGCGCCGCGTGCGGCAAAGCTGATGCTGGCGATGATGCTGGCCAATCCGAAGGAAAGCGGGCGGGGCAGGGGCGGCATCCCAAGGCTGGCCGCCAGCAACACAAGCCCGGCTCCCGCCGCAAAGGCCAGGCTGACGCCGGTCCAGAAACGTCCGGCAGCAGCGGCCGCAATCATGCCGGTGCCCATCATTCCCAGCGCAATGACAGGGCTTGGGAGCACGCTGAGCGCCGCAGGGTCCGTTGAACCGGCGACCAGAAGCAAGCCGATAACCGGCGCCACCAACCCCGCCAGCACGACGACCGCCCAAGGCAGGAGCTGCCAGGATCGGGGCGCAGTTTTCAGGCGAGCCATCATAAATCACTCCCTGATCGATGCATCTGTCATTGTCGAATAAAAGCGCTGCGCAAACCAGATGTTAGGCACATCTTGCCATCTTGCGGGATGGCTGCTGAACAGGACCGCCCGCAAAGGCTCGCAATTTTGATCGATGCTGACAATGCATCTCCGCGCATGGCAGATGCAATCTTCAAGGAGATTGCCGCCATTGGCGAGGCCAGTGTCCGGCGGATTTACGGGGATTTTTCGGGGACGCGCCTGAAAGGCTGGGAAGAGGTTTTGGCGACCTATGCCATCATGCCGCACCAAAACTTTGCCAACACGGTCGGGAAAAACGCATCAGACATCGCGCTTGTCATCGATGCGATGGACCTGCTTCATACCGGCCGATTTGACGCATTTTGCCTGATCTCCTCCGACAGCGACTTTACCAGGTTGGCCGCGCGGATCCGCGAACAGGGTGTCGATGTTTACGGCTTTGGCGAGCAGAAGACGCCCGAAAGTTTCCGCAAGGCCTGCAAGCGGTTCATCTATACCGAGAACCTGCTCCCCCAAGCCGATGTGGCAGTGCGTTCCAAAACCGCAGTTGGTGATCCCGTAACGCCAGGCACGGCTACCAAGCAGCCTCCAAGCGCGGCGATACTTCACCTCAAGATCGCGCTGAACCAGATGGATGATGTGGATGGCTGGTATCCTTTGGGTGCCGTGGGCACGCGGCTTGCAGCCTTGATGCCGGACTTCGACCCGCGCACCTATGGTTGTTCAAAGCTGGTGACGCTGTTCGAAAAGACTGAGGCGTTTGATGTGAGACGGCAGAACCTCACCGTCTTTATTCGCCCAAAGCTGCGCCGCCCCGCGCATCCCCAAAAGGCGGCATCAGGCGGCAATGCGCCTTGTGTGGCAGGCCCGGACGAAACCAAACGCGCTCTCAAAGCGTAAGCAAAGACTGCCAATCCCTCCGCCTGAAAGTCATGCTTATGCCTCGCCAAGCCCGGATCGAATTGCGGGCGCTTCATCTTCCGACGTCGATTGGCACATATGGGCCGGATGATGTCGTGCCCGATGCCCATATCCTTGACTTGGATCTGACGATTTCGCCCGACCTTGTTCAGGTCGCGTCCGACGATATGGCTCACGTGTTCGATTATGATCCGCTGATTGCCGCGATTGCAGCGATCGCCCGTTCTCGCAAGTTCGAGACGCAGGAATATCTGATGACGCTGATTGCGCAGGCTTGCTCTGCCTACCGCGAGATTACGGCCGCTGAGATATGCCTCACGAAATCACCGGTATTGGCGGGCACAGGCTCGCTTGGGGTCCGCTTGACGCTGGGGGCTGAGGATCTGGCCGCGCTGCGGTGCGCCGCCACTTAATGGGGCAGGAGCAAGCGTGTCCCAACACGGATTGCGCGCGGCCGATCCTGTTCTGCTAGCTTACTTGTAGCTTTCCCGCCGATCTGAAAACGCCCGCACGCGTCTGCGCCATGCCCGGTAACTGCCCGGCTTCAGCGCTTGGCGCATCACGGCTTGCACCTCGCCCGCGCCGAGGCCGTGCACGGCCTTGATGCTTGCGAAGCTGGCGGAATCGCTCAAGGCCATTTCGATGATCTCGCCAAGGGTCGCATCGTCCAGCTTGTGCTTTGGCATCGGGGTTCCGAAAAGGTGGCCGGCGCAGGATTACAGCGGCGGAGCATGGCCAACGACCGCCACCAGCGGATCGCTTACCGTGCCATCCATCAATGAATATGCGCAAACGTCTGTAAAGCCGGCGCGTTCCAGATAGAGTTTTACCAAAGCGGTGTGCCCGCCTCTGTCCAGCGCGCGCCAGATGGCCACCGCCTTGCTGGGAAAACAGCGATTGGAAAAGCTGACGATGAACGGCGCGCCCGGCACCAGCACGCGGCGCACTTCGCCAAACACGGCGAGCGGTTGCTGGAGATATTGCACCCCGACACAGGCCATCGCCGCATCAAACATCCGGGCCTCCAGCGGGAGCTGCGGGTCGTGGTTGAGGTTCTGCACGAAGGAGCGGGTCAGGCGAGGGTTGGCGTCCAGTTCGGCTGCGTTCATGCCATGACCGATCACTTCGGCGTAGGCGTGGTCCGCGGGCAGATGGCTGACCCAGCTCGACATCAGATCCAGCAAGCGGCCGCCTTGCGGCAGCATCCGGCGGTAAAAGCTCTCCAAGGCGGCGCCGGCGGCTTCATCAATATGCGTGACCAGCCGCGGCGGCGCATAGAATGTCAGGTCATCCCCGTTGTCCTGCTTGGCAAAGGCTTCAGGAGGAAAGTCGGGGAACGGTTCTGCCGTCATGCAAACATGGCTTCAAAACCCGTCTCGTCCACAACATCGCCGCCCCGGCCATGCAGGTAACGCCACATCGGCCGCCACATATCCGCGCTGCGCCGCACCGGTGCAAGGAAGCGGGGCAGGGAGGCATCGACAATGGCGTCCGCTTCGGCATCGGGGGCGGTGCCGCTGGCGCGGTACCATAGCGCGCGGGCCGCCGCCGGGTCAGCGCACAGGCTGGGTGTGACTGCGTCCAGTGTCGCCACCAGCGCAGCGATGGCGCCGCGTACCTGCGCTGACGCGCCGCGCGCGCCGATCAGTTCCAGCGCGGAGAAGTTGGGGATGCCGGCCTCAGCCGTGGTAAGCATTTGCGTATCCATCCCGCGCACCTGCGCCGACACGCCTTCGACATTGGCGAAGGCGAGCCACGCCCCATCAAAGCCATCGGCGAGATTATCGACATGGCTGAAACCGGCGGCCTCGATCACCACCTGATCGCTGTCCAGCGCTGCGCCGTGTCCGGCCATCCATCCGCGCAAGATATCGATGCACAGGCCATCGGTGGTGGGATTGGAAACCGGAGAAGCAATACGAACAGGCGCGCCGCCGATCAGTCGTTGCAACGCCGCCCGGTGCATCAGCACCCCGCCATCGGTGGCAAAAAAGCAGCCATGCGATGTCAGGGGCAGGTCTCTTTGCTCCACCAGGTGCAGCGGTTCATTGACCACCAGATCAACCGCGCCATCAGCCAAGGCGGCAAAGCCATCATAGTGATCGTCCGGCACCACCAGATCGATGGTCCAGCCCTTGGCTTGCAAATGTTCACGCGCAGCCAGCAGTGGCAGGTGATCGGGGTTGAGGAACCATTCGAGAGCGATGCGCAACTGGGTCATGACAGGCGCGGTCGCAGGCGGGTGTGCAATAGTCAATTGCGTTTGCTTTCAACCACCGGCGCACCGCTTTGGGCAGTGGCGGCACCCAGCGGCGCACCCGCTATATCGCGAGCGCATCGCTGCGCGAACCCACCGCCTCGCCAGCGCCAAGGCTGAGAGCGACGGCTTCGGCAATCTTGATCCCGTCCACGGCAGCCGACAGAATGCCCCCCGCGTAACCCGCGCCTTCGCCCGCTGGGAACAGTCCGGCGGTATTCAGGCTTTGAAAATCCTTGCCGCGGGTAAAGCGGACCGGAGACGAGGTTCGCGTTTCCACGCCGGTCATCAGCACGTCGGGGTGATCATAGCCCGGGATCTGGCGACCAAAAACCGGCAGGGCCTCGCGCATCGCGGTCACGGCATAATCGGGCAGGCATTGCGCCAGGTCGGTCATGTGCACGCCGGGCTTGTAAGAGGGTGTGACCGACCCGAGCGCTTCCGACGGGCGCCCGGCCAGAAAATCGCCCAGCCGTTGGGCTGGTGCCTTGTAGCTTGATCCGCCAGCGATGTAGGCACGGCTCTCCCAGTGGCGTTGCAGCGCGATCCCGGCGAGCGGATCGCCGGGAAAATCGCGGGCCGGATCAATCGCCACGACCAGCCCGGAGTTGGCGTTGCGCTCGTTCCGCGAATACTGGCTCATGCCATTGGTGGCGACGCGGCCCTCTTCCGATGTCGCGGCGACGACAGTGCCGCCCGGGCACATGCAGAAACTGTAGACCGTCCGATCATTCTTGCAGTGGTGCGAGATGTGATATTCGGCTGCGCCAAGGATTTTGTTGCCCGCGTCGATGCCGAACCGCGACCTGTCGATCCACGATTGCGGGTGTTCGATCCTGACCCCGATCGAAAACGGCTTGGCCTCCACATACACGCCGGCGGCGTGGAGCATGGCAAAGGTGTCGCGCGCGCTATGGCCGATCGCCAGCACGATATGGTCCGCTTCCAGATACTCGCCCGTGCTCAGGTGGACCCCGCGAACGCGGCGCTCACCTTGGGCATTGGTGGTGATATCAAGGCCATCGACCCGATTTGAAAAACGGTATTCGCCGCCGAGTTCTTCGATACTCTGGCGCATGCTCTCGACCATCGTCACCAGCCGGAAGGTTCCGATATGGGGATGGGCCTCGGTCAGGATTTCAGCAGGGGCTCCTGCTTTCACGAACTCGGTCAGCACCTTGCGGTCGCGATTGTTGGGATCCTTGATCCGGCTGTAGAGCTTGCCATCCGAAAATGTGCCCGCGCCGCCTTCGCCGAATTGGGCGTTTGATTCCGGGTTGAGCACCCCTTGTCGCCACAGGCCCCAGGTGTCCTTGGTCCGTTCGCGCACCACTTTGCCGCGGTCGAGGATGATCGGGCGGAACCCCATCTGCGCGAGGATCAGCCCGGCAAACAGCCCGCATGGCCCGGCCCCGATGACGACGGGGCGCTTTGACGTGCCGCCTTCGGGTGCCTTGGCGACCAGATGGTAGCGCGGGTCAGGGCTGGGCAGGATCTTGCGATCCTTGCGGAAGCGCTGGAGCACCGCCGCTTCGTTCTTCACATTCACATCGACCGAATAGACGAGCTGGATGTTCGTCTTGTCGCGCGCATCATGGCCGCGGCGTGCGACGACATAGCGAATGAGATCGCGCGGGGTGATCCGCAGTCGTTTGCAGATGGCCGCAGGCAGGGCCTCATCCGCATGATGGAGCGGCAATGTCAGTTCGGTAATGCGTAGCATGGCGCGGTATTAGAGAATGATTGCCATCAATGCCAATTGCTGATGCTGCGATGAGCACGTTGCGCCATTTCCGGCGGCGCGTTGTTCATCCGCGCTGCTTGCCGGTCAGCGGTCCATGACAATGGTTACGGCTTCATCGCCGCCGGAAAAGGCCAGCACCCCATCCTTCAGCCGCACCGCGCGGCCATTGACGAACACCCGCTTCGGCTGGTCTGCAAACGGCCAGGCGATGAGAAATCCCCCGGGCGGGTGGGCGGAGCCCGAGACGGTTGCTTCCAGCCGATCGGGCGTACCGTTGATCGCAAGATCCACAGTCCCGAAGGGGGTTTTCAGTCCCTTGATCGTGACACCGTCACCGGCCAGCCATTCCTCGGTCAATCCCGCGCCCAGCACCACGCTGCTGCTCGCCTTGTCCTCGTAGGCGAACAGGTCGAGCGCGGCGCGGATGAAGTCGCTAGCCACCCAGGCATGGGGCAGGTCGCCAATGAACCTGATCTCGCGCGGGTCGCGCCCGACGACTTCCGCCCAGGCGTTCCATGCCTGCGGACGCCGGTCCTTCATGTAGAAATCGAGCAGTTCATTCGCCCGGCCTCGTTCTCCAAGGCGCACCAGCGCCGACACGTTTCGCAGCTCGTAGGGCGTGTAGTCTTTCCAGGTGCTGTCGCCCGGGCGGCCCATGACGCGTCGCCATTGCCGGTCGAAGGTGTTGGCCAGCAGCGTAGGCTTCAGCCGGGGTTGCAGCCCCGTGATTTCGAGCGCCATTGTGGTCGATGTCGCGTCGAAGTCCCCCAGGCTTGTCGCACCGGGGATATGGTCGATGTTCCAGTGCGCGGCCGCGGCGTCGATCGCGGTCAGGATGTCTGCGGCGAATTCTTCGCCTTGCGCTGCGATGACCTTGGCCTCAGGCTTGCCGAGGATGCGTGCGGCGTAACCGGCAGCCTCGTAGCCCGCGAGACCCCAGAAATCGTCCCACAGGCTGTATTGCGCCTTTTCCGAATAGCCCTCGTGACTGATTGACGGGGGCAGCAGCCCATAGAGCATCGTGCGCCCCGGCACTTGGTTGGCCGCGGTCCGCTCGGACTGGCGCAGGCTTTCCATGTAACGGCGCGCGGCGTCCAGCTTGTCCCAGTTGCGCGCAAGATGGTCCGTGTCGCCGGTGTAGCGATGCAGCTGCGCGAGCAGATGGATGTACTGGCCGTGCGAATCGTTTTCCGGCACCGGATCGGCCCCGCGAAAATCGACGCAACACGGCACCTTGCCGCTGTCGAACAGGTATTCGCCGTACCAATCGGCAAAATCGATCGCCGGCTGGTTCACGCCGAGCCGCAGCAGCGTGTCGGACATCATCGCCCCGTCGCGGATCCAGGCGCGGTTGTAGGAGCGGGTGCCGGGTTTGAGCGCGGGACCTTCCCGGCTGATGAGAACATGGGCGAGCGCAGTCTTGAGCGTATCGGCGACGGCCTGTTTGGCGGGCGGAACCGTCAGCGCAACGCCGCCCAGCCGCGCGCGCCAGTAAGCAGCGGCTTCGGCCATCGCGGCATCGAAATCGGGCGGGCCGGTCTCGGCAAAGGCAACCGGCGCATCGAAGCTTTGTCCCGGCGCCAGCGTCACGGTCCATGTCAGCCCTGCCTGCGCGAACTGCGCTGGGTCGGCGGTCTGCTGCCTTGGCGCAAGGCGCTCGGGCGAAAGCAGCGCGCCATGATCGAACCCGGCCATGCCAACCGTGTCGGGCCTGACGAGCGGTTTCAAAACGCGGACGACAGGCGCATCGTCGGCTACCGGGCCGGGCTGGGTGATGCGCAGCGTCCCGCCGTCCCAAGCGATCGCCGCGATCGGGCTGACCCCGCCGCGCTGGGCCAGAAACTGCGCGGGCGGGTTGACCTGAAAGGGTCGCACCGCCAGCGTCAGCCGGAATTCGCGGGCGACGGTGCCGGTGTTGGTGATGCGCCAGCGGGCGAGCAGCCGGGGATCGGCGCCGGTCTCGGAGAAGGCGGTGGTCTCCAGCGCCCAATCCGGCCCGCTCCAGCGGGTCGTCGCGATCGGCAGGTGGCCGTCCAGCAGACTTTGGCTGGTGGTGACATTCGCCCAATCGAAGGGGTTGCCATCGACGCTCAGGAAAGGTTCGACCGTGTAGCTGCCGCGTGCAGGCTCGACCGCGCCATCCTCGCCCAGCAGGCCCGTTACCGTCCCGCCATCGGTGCCGACCAGCGTCCAATAGGGCTGCTGCGTAAAGCCGCGCGGGAACCGGCCGAGCGGGGCAGCTTCGGCCTGCCGGGCAATAAAATCGTTGAGCGTCGGCGCCCAGTCCGCATCGTGCAGCGTCACTTCGGCAAGCGCAGCCGGCGGCGCGCTATCGGGCATGGCGATGCGCAAATAGCGAAATTCGGCGCCGATCAGCGCAATCGGATCGCGTCCGCCATCGCCATCGGTGACTTGGCGGAGCGTTTGCCACGTCTCGCGGTCGTCCGAACCCTCGATGCTGTAGGCAGGGGCGCCCCGGCCAGGCTGCCAGTCCAGCGTGAGGGCCGACAATGACCTGAGGCCACCGAAATCCATGACCAGCGCATCGCCAGCGGTCGCCTGCCAGGCGGTATCGGCCTTGCCGTCCATCGCGGCGGGCACGCTGAGCGTTGGCGCGGGAAGCGGGGCAACGGGCGGCAAGGGTTCGAGCGTCAGCGTATCGATCTCGACAAACCCGGCGCCGCCATCGCGCCCACGAACCACCACGATTTCCATGCGCCCGGTCTGGCGCAGGCGCTTGTCCTTGGTCGGCCCCCAGGCAAAGCTCATATCGCGCGGGCGGATGCGCAGTTCCTGCCAACCGTCTCCGGGTGCGAAGTTGACGCGCTGATGCCACCAGACGTTTTCGCCTGTGGCATCGGTGAACTTCAATTGCAGGTCGTTGATGCCGCCCGCACCGCGGACCTTGACGCGCAGGACATAGTTCTCCGGCCAGTCGAGCGGCAGGTCACGCGAGGCAAAGGCATAGCCTGCGCCCGTGCCGAAGTCATAATCGAGCCGCAGCGCTTGGCCCTGATCGCCGGGCACCGCAGAGACGCTGGCCTCAACCCCATCCGACGCTGCCGCGCGCCATGCGCCGGCATCATCGAACCCTTCGATCACGGAGGCGCCCTGTGCGAGCATCGCCAAGACCAGCGCGTGCAGCATCAGGATAGCCAGCCCCCGGTGAAGCCCGCGCGTTCAAGCCCGCGGCGGATATGCGGGTTCTTCTTCATCGTATCCCACACCAGCCCGCTGCGGTGGTTCTCGATCATCGCCACGATCGGGCCTTGGTCAATGCCCAGATAATCCTTGTCGACCCAGCCGGTACCGAGCCGCAATTCGCCATGCTTGAAGGGTTCGGGCGGGCGGCGGGTGATGGTGGGATTGAACGCGTCGAGGAAGCCGTACTTGTCGTAAACCTGCGCGCCATAGCGGAAGTACATCGCCTGCACCGTCGGCTCGATGATTTCGGGCGCGAAGGGCAGCGAGCCGAGCAGGGCGGTGGGGGCGAGGGTGCCGTCGTCACGCTCGCCCGGCCCGCGCGCGGAGTAGCTGAAGAATTCTCGCTTCTGCCCGGCGGTGGTCATGGCAAAGTCGCCCGGCCCGTCGCACGCGGTCAGCCCCCAGCAATCCGCGCCATAGCCTGCCCAGCCGCCGGGGTTCTCGATCGCGTAATTGCGCTGGCAATAGGCGGCGCGGCGGCTGTTTTCGAAGTAGTCGATGCCCTTGCCCGCCATGTAGCGGTCGCGGATACCGCGGAAGTCGATCCACACATGGCTGTACTGGTGTCCGAACATCGGGGCAAAGTGCAGATGCTCTTCGCCCCAGCGCGTCCCCCAACTTGCCTCGAAGCGTTCGGCCCAGCGGTCCCACGTGCCGTCGGGCAGCGGGTGGGTGGGCGAGCCCAGGCCAAGCACGTAGAGGATCATGCCCTCGTTATAGATGTCCCAGTCCGACCGGATGAACCCGCTTTCCGGGTGCCAGCCCATCGACACCAGCGGCGCGCGCGGCATGATCCAGGTCCATTCGACTGCGCGGTAGAGCTGTTCGGCAAGCTCGCGGATGCGGGCTTCGACCGGGTCGGCGGGATCATCGAACCAGCTTTGCGCAAACAGGACGCCGGCGATCAGCAGGGCGGTGTCGATGGTCGACAATTCCGACAGCGAGAAGCGATAGCCGCGCGTCGAACCAAGGAAGTGATAGAAGAACCCGCGATACCCGGAGACGCCGCGCGGCGCGTCGCCCATCGGGGCGTTGGTCAGGAACTCCAGCGTCGTCAGCGTGCGCTGGGCCGCTTCGGCGCGGGTCACCCAGCCGTGAACCACCCCGATAGGATAGGCGGTGAGTGCAAAGCCGATGGCCGCAATCGAAACGAAGGACGGGGTGGGCCACCGGTCGGGCGCCATGCCCGTTTTCTCGTCGGTGACTTCCCAGAAGTAGCGAAAGGCACGGCGCTGGATGTCGTCGATCAGCGGGCTGACCTCGGCATCAAGCGCAGGGCGGTCATTGAGGACGGTCCAGCCATCTACGGCGATCGGGCCGGGGCTGGGGGACACAACCGCACGCGGGGCGCAGCCCGTCATCAGACCGGCAAGACCAATTCCTGCCGATCCCACGAACTTCCTTCGGTCGAACACAAATCACTCCATTCCAGGGTGGTCGCGGCGAGGCGGAGTTAGGGGGGGCTGCACCCGTCCCGCCGCGACCGGCAAGGCCATCAGAAACGATAGCCGAGCCTGAACTGGACCCTGCGCGGCAGGGTCAGCAGATTGGCCGCATTGACCGCATTGGCCGGCAGCAGCGGATCGGTCGCCTGGCCGGTGGCAGGGTTGATCGTGTTGTTGAAGAACCCGTCGAACCCGGAGAAGTTCTTGTTGTCGAACAGGTTCAGAACATCGACGGCGATGTTGAAATTGTCATCATTGCCGAAGATCGCGAAGTTCTTGGCCAGCGTGACATTGACTTCGCAGAACGCGAAAACGCCCTTGATGCAGTTCTTTTCAGGGTAGGCAGCCGTGAATTCGTTAAAGCCCACCGATGCACCGTTGGTGCCGTCCACGACCTGATAGGCCTGACCCGAACCGAGCGTCGTCAGCGTGGAGAACTGGAAGCCGAGCGGCAGATCGACGATGCCCGAAATCACCACGCGGTGGCGTTCATCGCCCGGCGACGGGCGCCAGCCATAGGCATCCGGCGTGATCTGATCGAGGCTGAACAGATCGCCCCCGTTCTTCTCCGCCTTGCTGAGGGTGTAGGCGACGTTGAGGCCCCAACCCGAGGCTTCGGTGTAATTCTTGTCGAGCGTGAAGAAGAGCGCCTTGTACCGGGTGTCGAGCCCATCAAAGCCGATCAGCACGTTGGAATATCCGGCCGCCCGCACATCGGCCAGCACCGCGCCATCACAGCAACCGCCAAGCCCGGCATTGTTACGGGTCGCAAACAGATTGGTGTAGCCGTTCTTGCCGCGCTGATACGAGCCGGTCAGCGAAGCTTCGAAGATCCCGACCCGCTGGCGCACGCCCAGCGAGAACTGGTCGTTGACCGGGGGGCGCGCATTGTTCTTGACCGCGAACAGTTCAGGCAGGCCGGTTTCCGGGTTGGCGTTGATCAGCGCTTCCAGACCTGCGCGCGAAAGATAGGACGGGTCCCAACGGATCGTGGGCTGTCCGTCGCGCGTCGCGCCATCTGCCGAGAAGCGGAAGCGGCCGATCGGGTTGATGGTCCGCGACAATTCATCGACGGTGTTGTTGAAATTGTTGCGGTCATAATAGCGCCCCGCACCGCCGAAGATGACAGTGCTGCGGTCGCCGTTGATGTCCCACGAGAACCCGACGCGCGGCTGAATGGCGCCGCCGAACGGGCTGCGATCATTGCCGTCCGTGATGTAATCTTCAGGATCGAAGTAGAAGTTCGAAGGAATGGCGCGCAGGGCCGCCGCGGCGGCTGCGGGCGTGCGGTATTCGTTGTTGAACCCATTGGTTTCGTAGTCCCAGCGCACCCCGAGATTGAGCTGGAGCCGGTCACTGATATCCCAGTCGTCCTGCACATACAGCCCGTATTGGGTGTTCGACGCGTTGATCAGACCCGAGCCCAGTCCCAGCAGTGCTTCGGCGGGGAAAGCAAAGTTGAGATTGTTGTTGGGTTCCCGCCGGAAAAAGAACCGCGGCTGGATATAGGCCTGATTGTCGAAGGAAATATCGGTGATCTCGACGCGGGCACCGAACTTGATCGAATGCCCTTCAAGGCCCGTGTAGGTGAAGTCGTTACGGATGTTGTAACCCTGCTGAAGCTCGCGCCGGGTTGAATCCTTGCCGCCGAACAGGATCACGCCCTGATAGTCGAACGAGGGCAGATCGGGGTTCAGCGAGGTCGGGTTGAATTCGTAATTCAGGTAGCTGGCGTTGAATTCGTTGACGAAGTTGTCGCCGTTGTAATTCCACCTGAACTGATAGGTGTCGACCAGGTTGCGCTTGTTTTCGGCATATTCAAAGGCGGTGTTGCCCCCGAAGCCCTGAATGTCGCTTTCCTCGCGCCGGCTGAAGGAGACGTCGAAGATCTGCCGGTCGTCGGGGGTCAGGGTCAGCTTGCCGAAGTAGAAATCGCTGCGGAACGGGCTGACGAATGCGCCTTCGAATTCGTCGATCCGTCGGCCGGAGAAGTTCTCGAATTCGGCGATGGCGTCTGGGGCGCCGGTCGACTGGACGTTGAAGGCGCGGTCCTGATCATTGCCTTCATAGGCGGCAAAGAAGAACAGACGATCCTCGATGATCGGGCCGCCCAGTGAGATGCCGTATTGCTTGCGCTCGAAGGCGGGCTCGGGGTTGCCCTGCCGCTGATCGATGAAGCTGCGTTCGGTCAGCGAACGGTCGGTGTACTGGCCAAACACCTCGCCGTGGAATTCGTTGGTGCCCGATTTGGTGACGGCGGTGATGATGGCTGCGCCGGCTTGCTCGTATTCGGCCTTGTAGTTCTGCGTGATGACGCGGAACTCCTGCACGGCAAGCTGGCCAAAGGGGTTGCCGCGGCTGTTCTGTTGCCCGGCGACGCCGCCTTCGCGGATCTTGTTCTTCAGGCTGACACCGTCGATGAACACGTTGACCTGGCTCGCGGGCGAGGCACCGGAGGTGAAGCTCTTGTCGGTTTCACTGTCGTTGTAACGCACGCCGGGCGCCAAAGCGGCAAAGCTCAGGAAGTTGCGGTCGGTCTGCGGCAGCAAGCGCAGCTGTTCCTGACTGACGTTGGTGGCGATTTCGCTGGTGCGGGTCTCGCGCAGCATCCCGCCTCTGACCACGATTTCGTTGCCGGTGTCTGCCACATCCACCGGCGCATCTTCGCCAGGCGCCTGATCCATGCCGAACTGCGCATCGACCGTTGCGGACTGGCTGACGCCGACCGTGATGACACGCTCGACCACGTCGCCGTTGGGACCGGTTACAGTGAGACGGTAAGTATCGGCGCGCACGCCATTGAGGATGTAGGACCCGGTCGCGCTCGTGATGGTCGTCTGGGTGCGGTTGGTGCCAGCGCTGACGATGCGGACAGTCGCGCCAGCCACGGGCGCGCCAGCTTCATCGGTGATGGTACCGCGCAGCGAAGCCGTGGTTGTCTGCGCCATCGCGGGTGCGATCATGGTTGCCGAACCCGTCAGCGCGGTTGCGCTGGCGAGCAACAAGCGAAGGACACTTATCTTGGACATCTCTACTCTTCCCTGTTGAGTTCCCGGACAGCCGGGGAGTCGTTAAACAACGCGAGCCTGTGTGCTCGCGCGGATTATCAAATTCGGACGCCGAAGTTCCATCGACGGCACATCAGCACCATCAAGAATCGACCACAGCCGGTTGATGGCCCGTGCGCCCAGATCGGCGATGTCGATCGCCATCGTGGTCAGCGGCGGGCTGATCAATCGTGCGAGCGGAACGTTGTCAAACCCCGCGACGGCGACATCGTCAGGTATGCAAAAACCGGCATCGCGCAATGCCATCATCGCGCCGATCGCCATGATGTCATTGGCTGCAAAGACGGCATCGACAGCGATGCGCCGCGCGATCATGGTGGCAATGGCGGCGCGGCCCGATTCCTCGTCGAAATTGCCCTGCATCACAATGGGTTCAAGCCCCGCCTGCGCCATGGCTGCATGGTAACCGGTCAAGCGCTGCCGGGCTTCGGCGTTGTTGGCCGGTCCGGCGATGTGCAGGATCCGGCGGCGCCCCAGCGCGACAAGATGCGCGACCATCGCTGCCGCTCCTGCGGCATTGTCAGTCCGCAATTCGGAGCGACCCTGAAGGTTGTCCGGGCAATTCAGCAGCACAGCCGGAATGCTTTCGGGCAGATGGGCAAAAAGGGTATCGGGGTCGATATGCGGGGCCATAACGATCAGGCCATCGACCCGGCCGCGCAGCGTGCGCAGCGCTTCAATCGCCGACTGGGGGTCGGCATGCATGTTGGACAGCAGCAATTGCAGATCGCACGCAGCCGCTTCCCTGCCCATGCCGCGCAGGATTTCGGAGAAGAATTCGCCGTGCAAATCTGGCAGGACGACGCCGACCACCCCGGTTCGGGCAAGGCTGAGGCTGCGGGCGCCGACATGGGGGACATAATCGAGCCGCCGCGCCGCCGCTTCGACCTTTTCCTTCAATTCCGCACGAACATTGGGCAACCGGTTCATGACACGCGACACCGAGGCGACCGAGACGCCTGCCTCGCGCGCTACGTCCCGGATTGTTGCCTGAGCCATATCTGACCGTGATCCTCGCGCAGCCGCCTTTCTGGCGGCTTTTTGTTTGGCAACCTGATCGGAAGCCCTTGATGTAATCGGTTACAATAATTTACAACGCACTTCAATAGGAGCGCGTCACCACTGATCGCTTTGGCCCAGTTGTCTGAATTTACGGAGAATTCCATGCCCAACCCGCCCCAGGTCACTCGCCGTGCGCTGATGATTGGAGCAGGAGCGGTAGCGGCGTGGGCGTCATCCCCGGCGCGGGCGCTGATGCTCGGCGCTGACGCATCGGCCTTGCCCGGTTCGGTCGAAACCCTGATCGGACAGATGACGCTGGAGGAAAAGGCCGGGCAACTCACACTGATGGCCGCCGCATGGGCGGGCAGCGCCGCCAATGCGCTCAACCCTGTGCAGGGCAATACGAACTATGAGCGGCAGCTGGCTGAAGTTGAGCGCGGGCGAATCGGGGGCGTCTTCAACGGCAACGGAGCCGAAATGGCCCGCCAGATGCAGACCGCCGCCGTTAAGCGATCCAGGCTCAAGGTGCCGCTGATTTTTGCGGCGGACGTCATCCACGGGTTCCGCACAGTCTTTCCGATGCCGCTGGCCGAAGCCGGCAGTTTCGATCCCGAACTGGCCGAGCGCACCGCCCGGATTGCCGCGATCGAGGCAACGGCTGCGGGTATTGACTGGAACTTTGCCCCGATGGTCGATGTCGCGCGCGATCAGCGCTGGGGCCGCGGCATTGAAGGGGCGGGCGAAGACGTGCTGCTCGGCCGGGTGATGGCAGCAGCGCGGGTGCGCGGCTTTCAGGGCCGCAAGGGACTTGCCGCACAGGACGCGATGGCGGCCTGCGCCAAGCATTTCGCCGCCTATGGCGCCGCCGAGGGCGGGCTTGACTACAACACGGTCGACATTTCCGAGCGGACTTTGCGCGAGGTCTATTTCCCTCCCTTCGAAGCCGCGCTTGACGCCGAGGTCGCCACCATCATGGCCTCGTTCAACGAGCTGTCCGGGATCCCGGCAACAGCCAATCCCTGGCTGCTGACCGACGTGCTGCGGCGCGAATGGTCGTTCGGCGGGCTGGTGGTTTCGGATTACACCGCCGATCTGGAACTGATCGACCACGGCTTTGCTGCCGATGCGCGCGAGGCGGCCAAGCTGGCCTTTCTGGCCGGTGTGGACATGTCGATGCAGTCGGGTTTCTACATCCAGCACCTGCCCGCGCTTGTGGAGGCGGGTGAGGTGCCGATGGCGCGGCTCGACGAAGCGGTGCGGCGTGTCTTGGCGCTCAAGGTCAAGCTGGGCTTGTTCGACGATCCGTTCCGGCGGATCGATCCGCGCCGCGAGAAGACCCGCGTGCGGACACCCGCCCATCTTCAGGTCGCGCGCGAAGCGGGACGCCGCTCGATCGTGTTGCTGAAGAACGATGGCGACCTTCTGCCGTTGCCGCGCGCGGGCCAAAAAATCGCGCTGATCGGCCCCTTCGCGCAGGGGCAGCGCGAGCTGATCGGGCCTTGGAATGTCTACGGTTCGGACGCCGAAGCCGTCGACCTGTTGACCGGGGTGCGCGAGCTGGTGGCAGACCCCGCGCAGGTCACTGCGGTTGACGGCTGCGGCATCGAGGCCCCGATTGACGGCGGCATCGAGCAAGCCGTGGCCGCGGCCGCAGCCGCCGATATTGTCATCCTTGCGATCGGTGAAAGCCAGCGCATGTCCGGCGAGGCGCAATCGCGGGTCGATATCGGGATCCCGCCTGCGCAGATGGCGCTGGCGGAGGCGGTTGCGGCAACGGGCAAGCCGATGGTCGTGCTGCTGCGGCACGGGCGCGGCCTCGTGCTGGAGGGTGCCGTCAAGGAAGCGCCCGCGATCCTCGCGACGTGGTTTTTGGGCTCCATGTCCGGGCCTGCCACCGCAGATGTGCTGTTCGGCGTCGAAGGCCCATCGGCTCGCCTGCCGGTCAGCTTCCCGCACGCCACCGGACAGCAGCCTTACCATTATGCTCACAAAAACACCGGCCGCCCGCATCCCGTCGGCCCCTTGCAGGAATACAAGGCCCGATACCGCGAGGCGCTCAATGTGGCCCTTTACCCGTTCGGCCACGGGCTGACTTATGGCCGCATCGCTTATGGATCGCCCGAAGGCGCTGGCGGTACGCTGACCCCCGGCGGAGAACTGCGCTTGGCGGCCACCATCACCAATTCCGGCACACATGATGCTGTGGAGGTGGTGCAGCTCTACATTCAGGATCAAAGCGCCAGTATCACCCGGCCGGTCAGGGAATTGAAGGCATTCCAGCGCGTTGCGCTCAAGCCCGGAGAAAGCCGGCGGGTCGAATTCGGGCTCAAGCGGGCTGATCTGACCTTCATCGGACAGGATTTGAAACCCACCGTCGAGCCGGGTCAATTTCGTTTCTGGATCGCACCATCGGCCCAGGCTGAAGGTGCGAGTGGTGTGTTCGAACTCAGCTAGGCGCGGCCTTGCCCGGCTCATGATCGATGATCGCAACTGTCGGTTGCGGTTCCGATCGTGTCCGCCTATCCATTGTCCATGATGGACAGACCGGATGCGGCGCGGCGGCGCGACGAATTGTCCGGCCTGGTCGAACGTGTTGCCAAGGGCGACCGCAAAGCCCTTGCAAGCGTCTATGACCGGACCTGCGCCAAATTGTTCGGCGTGTGTGTCCGGATCACGCGAGATCGTGACGCTGCTGAAGACATCCTCCAGAATGTTTATCTGAAAATCTGGAACCGCGCCGGGCAGTTCGACCGCAACCGCGCCAGCCCGATCACATGGCTGTGTGCCATTGCCCGCAACGCCGCCATCGACTGGGTCCGCAAGCATGGCGCTGTGCCGTTGCCGGCGGCCGATCCAGCCGAGACAAGCGATGGCGACACGGCAGGAGCCATGGAGGCCATGGCTCTGGCAGACCGCCGCGCCAGAGTGTTCGATTGCCTCGAAGCCCTGCCGACCAACCAGCAGCGTGCGATCCGTCTGGCCTTTTTCGACGGGTCGAGCCATTCTGAATTGGCGCAGGTAATGCAGGCACCGCTCGGAACCACAAAAAGCTGGATCCGCAGAGGCTTGTCGCAATTGCGGGGGTGCCTTCAGGATGACTAGAACGCTGGGCCCTGAATTGACCGCAATGGCAGCGGAACTCGCGCTGGGGGTGCTGGATGGCGCGGAGCGCGCTGAGGCTCTGCGGCTTGTCCTTGCCGACCCTGATTTCGCCGCCGAGGTCAAGGAATGGCAGGATTGCCTTGATCCGCTGGGCGAGGATTTCGCCGAGGTGCCGCCGCCCAATGTCTGGTCAGCAATCGAAGCCAAGCTCGATAGTGAACCGAAAACTGCCGCGCTTGCCGCGGTGCGGTTCTGGCGGACCACGGCTGCGCTGACCACGGCGCTGGCGGCGTGTCTTGCCGGCGTGGTACTGTTCAATTCAGGAGCTTTGTCGCAGGCCGAACCTTCGCCGGCTGCGGTGCCCGCGCGCGTCGCGATCGCACAGCTGGCAGGCGCGGATGGCACGCTGCTGGCCGCACGGCTTGATTCTGCCAGCGGCCAAATCACCATCCGCCCCATGTCCTTGCCGGAAACCAGCCTGGTACCGGAATTGTGGATCATTCCGGACGATGGCGTGCCGCGCTCGCTTGGGCTCATTTCGGCAAACGGGATCACGGATGTCAGGCTGTCCGCGCGCTTGCGGCCCCTGGTGGTCGAAGGCGCCATTCTTGCTGTCTCGCTGGAGACGCCGCAGGGCGCACCGCACACCGCGCCAAGCAGCACACCGATCGCCACCGGAAAAATATCGGTCATCTGATCCGCGCTGCATCTGATCGTTTCAAAATCATCGTAGCTGGACGAGCGGAGGCCGTGCTGATGCACGTCGCCTCCGGGATTTTCCGCGCACACGCGTGCGGGACAAGCATCGTCATTACCGGAGTTATCTGATGAAAAAATATCTTCTCGCGACAAGCGTAGCGGTTGCGATCGCGGCGCCTGTTCATGCCCAGGATCAGTTCGACGGCGTCTATGCGGGTGTCTCGGTCGGCTATGACTTTCAGGCCGGGGATGACGATGAATTCATCTCGTTTGACCGTGCCTCCGACGGCACTTTCGGGGAAACCGTCACGACGGCCGCCGGGGCTGATGCGTTCTCTCCGGGTTTCTGCGGCGGAGCGGCCACCTCGCCGCAAAACACCAACTGCCGCGATGATTCAGACGGCGTCAGCTTCCAGGCGCGCTTTGGCTATGATCGCCAAATGAGCAATTTCGTCATCGGCGCTGTCGGCGAGCTCGGCACCGCGGATCTTAGCGACAGCGTGTCGGCATTCAGCACGACGCCAGCTTTCTACACCATGACGCGCGAAATTGATTTCACGGCTGCCCTGCGTGCGCGGGCAGGGGTCGTGGCTGGCATGAACACCTTGCTCTACGCGACCGGGGGCCTTGCCTACGCGAAAATGGATCAGGCCCACGTGTCCAGCAATACGGCCAACGCCTTCACTGTGATCGCGGACGAGGACGCGTGGGGCTACCAGCTTGGGGCCGGGATCGAACAGAAGATTGGCGAGAAGTTCTCGTTGGGGATCGAATATCTCTACACCGGGTACGGCAACGACGATACGCTGGTGCGGGTCGGTCAGGGGACGGCCGGGGCAACCAATCCGTTCGTGCTGGCTGGCGGCGTGGATTTCCTCCGCGCCAATGACGACTTCGATATCCAATCAGTCAAGGCGGTCGCAACCTACCGGTTCTAAGCCCTGACGCGATGTGCGGGGGGCGGCGTAATAGCCTCCTCCCGCTCATGCCTGCTCGCAACTGGCGGCCCGGACTGCGCACCCAAGTCGGCAGCAAAAGCCGCCGCGTGAGCGAACACTTGCGGGCAGACGCGGCGTCGACCGGCCTTTCGACAAGGTCGAAGCGATCGCTGCGTTTGTCCGCCGTCCGGTAAGCGATTGCGAGCATGTGCGCTGACGGATCGACCCCCGTGAAGCGCCACGCGGGTTGCAGGACTATCCGCCGACTGTGCTGGCAGCGGTATCGCCTTCAGAACGGCGCGGCCGGCTGCGTTCAGGCCGGGTTCCTGCTGCTTGCCGAAGCAATGGTTTCCGCCAATTGATGCTCTTGTATTTCAATGATATAAGAGTCGCGATGACATCGTTGTTGACGGTCGCACGGCGACTTCTGAACAGGGTCTTTGGGTCGCACCATTGTCCTTATGAAACCCCTCAATGCGGGGAGGATGGGCGGCTTTGTGCCGATTGCCAGTTCGATCAGGCTTGGTAAGACGCCCCTCAGCGCGCGCCGAGTGATTGCGACAATGGATGCCTCGACCAGACTGGCCGCCACCGCCTACGCAAACTTCTGGCAGCTGGCCCCGCAAATGCGCGCACCCTTGTTCCAAAGCCGCAATGCTCGGTCTGAAGGATCGCAGCCAGCATCTGCGGCGGCGTGGCATCGCGAGACTCAAACTTGCCAAGGGGTGCAAAGCCGTTCGCCTCGTCCCGCAAATCGCGCGCGATAATGTGCGACTGATGCTGGCTGGGGCGGAAGGATTCGAACCTTCGCATGCCGGTACCAAAAACCGGTGCCTTACCGCTTGGCTACGCCCCAGCAAGAGCCGCGCTCTATAGCGGCTGAATCGCATATGGGAAGGGGGCGAAACCACGTGGGTGTCGCCTTTTTTCCCCTTTTTGCAGCTTATGCGGGCGGTCCGGCTTCCAGATGCTTGCCTGCAAAGTCGGCGGCCGAGTGGCGTTCGCGCAGCTGGGTTGCTTCATCGCCCCAGACCTTGTTGACGATCCGCCCGCGCTGCACCGCCGGGCGCGCCTTGATTTCGGCAACCCAGCGGGCGACGTTCCGATATTCGTCGATGCTGAGGAAGGTCTTGGCATCGTTGTAGATGTTGCCTTCTGTGAAGGGGGCCAGCCACGGGAAGTTGGCGATGTCGGCCAGTGTGTATTCGTCACCGGCCAGAAAGCGGCTCTGTGCCAGACGCTGATCGGCCACGTCGAAAATCCGCTTGGTTTCCATCGCATAGCGGTTGATGGGATATTCGTATTTCTCGGGCGCATAGGCGTAGAAATGGCCAAACCCGCCGCCCATGAAGGGGCCGCTGGCC
This sequence comes from Porphyrobacter sp. TH134, assembly GCF_002855495.1. GTDB lineage: Bacteria > Pseudomonadota > Alphaproteobacteria > Sphingomonadales > Sphingomonadaceae > Erythrobacter. The sequence continues at coordinate 44,877 of NZ_PKRO01000001.1, read as the reverse complement.
ACCTGCCAGAACACCCAGCTCAGCACTTCGGCGCGCGCGGCCGGGGCGGTGGGCAGGAACATCCCGAATGTCTCGGCCAGATGGACGAGGATCGCGCCGCTTTCAAACACACGGAACGGCGCCTTAGGGTCGCTCTGGTCGAGCAGGGCGGGGATCTTGGAATTGGGGTTCACCCCGACAAACCCGCTGGTGAACTGTTCGCCTTCGCCGATATTGATGGTCCAGGCGTCATATTCGGCGCCGGTGTGGCCAGCCTCCAGCAATTCCTCCAGCATGATCGTCGCCTTGACGCCGTTGGGCGTGGCGAGGGAATAGAGCTGGAAGGGATGGTTGCCGACGGGCAGTTCCTTGTCCTCACGCGCGCCGGCGGTTGGCCGATTGATATTGGCAAAGCGGCCGCCCGATACGGTCTCGGCGCTCCAGACGGCGGGCGGGGTATAGGTGGCATCGGCCATGATTGTAGCTCCGGTTGGGTGTTGCCTGACACTTGGCGGCTCGTTCGCCGGGGTGCAAGCACCGGGCGGGCATCGTTTGGCTTTGGCGCGGCGTAGAAAGGCTTTAGGGGAAGACTTTAGGCAGGACTTTTGCCGCCCCCTGCTAGGAACCGCGGGCATTAGGCGCTAGAGGCGGAAGCCCAAGCACCCGGAGCGCGCCTGCGACCATGAGCGAGACCTCGCACCCCTTTTTCGACATGCACACCCACGGCTTTGTCCGCGTGGCCACCGCGACACCGTGCAGCCGCACCGCCGATGTTGCCTACAATACCGCGGGCGTTCTGGCTGAAGCGCGCAAGGCGCATGATGCAAATGTCGATCTGGTGGTGTTCCCGGAACTCACCTTGTCGTCATACGCGATTGATGATCTGCTGCTCCAGCACGCGCTGATCGAGCGAGTGGAGCAGGCGCTGGCCGAAGTGGTTGCGGCATCGGCCGACCTGCACCCTGTATTGGTGGTCGGCGCGCCGCTCAAGCGTGCGGACAAGCTTTACAATTGCGCGGTGGTGATCGCGCACGGGACGATCCTTGGCGTCGTTCCCAAAAGCTTCCTGCCCAATTACCGCGAATTCTATGAAAAGCGCCACTTTGCGCATGGGCGCGGTTGCACCGATCTGTGGATGGCGGTGGCGGGTGAGGAAGTGCCATTTGGCACCGATCTGGTGTTTGCCGCCGCGAACCTTCCGGGCTTCCGCTTCGGGGTCGAAATCTGCGAGGATTTCTGGGCGCCGATCCCGCCGGGGATGACTGCCGCGCTCGCCGGAGCGTTGATCTTGTGCAACCTTTCGGCCTCGCCGGTCACCATCGGGCGGGCCGATGATCGCCATCTGCACTGCCGCTCCAGCGCGGCGCGGGCGATTGCCGCCTATGTCTATTCGGCCAGCGGTTACGGCGAAAGCACCACCGACCTTGCGTGGGACGGGCAGGGCGTAATCTATGAAATGAGCAGCCTGCTGGCCCAAAGCCACCGGTTTGATCGTTCGGGCGAGCTGACCATCGTCGACATTGATACCGAGCGTCTGGCGGCGGAACGGCTGCGCAATCAGACTTTCGCCGATGCCGCCGAATGGGCCGGGCGGCCCGAGGATTCCTACCGCAAGGTGGTGTTCGAACACGCTTTTGCGCAAGGCGACATCGGCCTGCTCCGCCCGGTTGCGCGCTTCCCCTTTGTCCCCGACCGGCCCGAAAAGCTGGATGAGGATTGCTACGAGGCGTTCAACATTCAGGTCGATGCGCTGATGCGGCGGATTGAATCGACCGGCGCCAAGTCGCTGATTATCGGGATTTCGGGCGGGCTCGACAGCACCCATGCGCTGATCGTCGCGGCCAAGGCCTGCGACCGGCTGGGGCTGCCGCGCAGCGCGATCCGCGGCTATACCATGCCCGGCTTCGGCACGTCAGACGGCACGAAAGCCAACGCCCACCGGCTGATGGCCGCGATGGAAATCACCGCGGGCGAGATCGACATCCGGCCCGCCGCGCACAAGATGCTGGAAGATATCGGCCACCCCTTTGCTGACGGCGCGCCGGTGCATGATGTGACCTTTGAAAACGTGCAGGCGGGGCTGCGCACCGACTATCTGTTCCGCCTTGCCGGACAGCATGGCGGCTTTGTGGTCGGCACCGGCGACCTGAGCGAGTTGGCGCTCGGCTGGTGCACCTATGGCGTGGGCGACCATATGAGCCACTATGCGGTCAATTCGGGCGTGCCCAAGACGCTGATCCAGTATCTGATCCGCTGGGTCATGCGCACCGGCCAGTTCAATGATGATTGCGGACATGTGCTGGGCGATGTGCTAGATACCGAGATCAGCCCCGAGCTGGTGCCGCCGGGCGCTGATGGCGCCGTGCAATCGACCCAGAGCATCGTCGGCCCCTACGAGCTTAACGACTTCTTCCTCCATCACGTGATCCGTTACGGCCAGCGCCCTTCAAAAGTGGCGTTTCTGGCGTGGCATGCATGGCGGGAGGCGGGCGGCGGCTTGTGGCCTGCCGGCTTCCCGGAAGGCGAGAAGAACGCGTACAATCTCGCCACCATCGCGGGCTGGCTCGACAAGTTCTGTGCGCGGTTCTTCGGCTTTTCGCAGTTCAAGCGGTCAGCGCTGCCCAATGGGCCCAAGGTCTCGTCTGCGGGTGCGCTGTCCCCGCGCGGTGATTGGCGCGCGCCCTCCGACGCGGCGGCGACCGTGTGGCGCGAGGAGCTGCGCGGACAGCTGCCGGACGATGTGGTCTGCGAGGTTTTCGGCCAGCCTGCCCCCTGATGCCCAAAAGCCTGCCTTTGTCTGCTTTGGGCATCATGCTGTTCTGCAATATTGCCTGGGCGCTCAACATCGTGGTCAGCAAGATCGCGGTGTCAGCGCTGGGCCTGCCGCCGCTGTTCTATACCGTCCTGCGGTCAGCGACGGTGCTGGTGGTCCTGTTCCCGCTGCTGCTTCGCGCCCGCCCGGCGCGTTTGCCGCTGGTCCTGGCCATCGGTTTCGCGGTCACCGGGGGCAGCTTCGGGCTGCAGTTCATCGGTCTTCAGACGGCAAGCCCTTCTGCGGTTGGCATCGTCAATCTCTCAGGTGCGCCGCTTACCGTGTTGTTCGCCGTGATTTTTCTGGGCGAGGAGGTGCGTTGGCGGCGCGGGCTGGGCATGGCCCTGGCGCTGGGCGGGGTGGGCCTTGCCATCGGCGCGCCGTCCGAAGCGGGCGATCCGGTGGGCTTGGGCTTTGCCTTTGCCGGCGTGTTTACCGGGGCCTTTGCCTCGGTGTTCGTCAAGCGGCTGGAGATCGGGGCGGTGGCGCTTCAGGCATGGGCGGGGCTGGCTTCGCTGGTTGTCATGCTGCCTGCCACAGTGCTGATGGAAAACGGCCAGATCGCCGCGGTCGAGGCTGCGCCGCTGGCGGTGGCGGGATGCGTGCTGTTTGCTGGCGTGGTGGTCTCGGTCGGCGCGCATTCGGCCTATTTCCGGCTGTTTCAGGCGCACGACGCCAACCTGATCGTGCCGCTGACGCTGCTCACCCCGCTGCTCACCATCGGCTTTGGAACATGGCTGACCGGCGATACGATCGGCTGGCCGCTGATGATCGGCGGGGCGATGGCGCTGGTCGGCGTGGCCATCATCGTCATCCGCCCAAGCCGGACAATTTTCAAGCCAAGGTTGGCGCGCACAGAGCTTTGAGGCGGCGCAGCTTCACGTGAAACACTGGTTATGACCGGGTGGGCATGGGTCTCAACCGATCTTGAGGGCGGTTGGAGCGGGCAAGATTTCCAGCGCTTGCCCGCTCCGGTCCCTTACGATGCCAGTCGGGCCGCGGCGTCCTGCGCGGCAGCAATCTTTTCTTCGCCGCCTTCGCCCATGATCCCGTCTGCGGCGACCAGTTCGACATCGGTGATGCCGATAAAGCCGAGGAAGAAGGTCAGCCAGCGGCTCATGAAATCGACATCGCTGCCCATCGGCGTGCCGCCGCTGGCGATGGCGAGGTAGGCCTTCTTGCCGGTCAGCAGGCCTTCCGGGCCGGTGGCAGTGTAACGGAAGGTGGTGCCGACGCGGGCGACCAGATCGGCCCATGCCTTCAGCGTGGCGGGCGGACCGAAGTTATAGACCGGGGCTGCGATCACGATGGTGTCAGCCGCTTGCAGCTCGGCAATCAGGGTGTCGGCGATGACGGCAAGTTCGGCCTGCTCGGCAGTGCGATCAGCCGCAGGGGTGAGATTGGCGGCAAAGCGCTCCGCACTCACATAAGGCAGATCATTGGCGGCCAGATCGCGGGTGGTGATAGCCGCGCCGGTCTTGGCGGCAAGGCCATCGACGATACGCTGGCCAAGACCGCGCGACACGCTTTCACTGTCGGAACGGATGCTGGCGGTGATGTAGAGGATGTTGCTCATCGAAGTTTCTCCTTGAAGGGTAGAGCCGGCTGGGACGGGGCGGCCAGCCGGCTCCGGGGGACTGTTACGCTGCGTCGACCAGCACGACTTCGCTGTCTTCGAGCGCGGTGATCGTGACGCTGGCCAATTGGGTGATCGCCACGCCGTCGCGGGCATTGGCTTCCACATCATCGATCCGGATCTTGCCGGTGGCGGGGACCAGGTAGAGATGACGGTCAGCGCTGCGGGGCGTGTAAGTCACGCTTTCCCCGGCCCGGATCGTCGCCCCCAGCACGCGGGCATCAGCGCGGATCCTGAGCGCGTCATTGTCGTTCGCCACGCCGCTTGCCAACGGAACGAACGCGCCCGAGCGTTCATCCTTGGGGAACTGGCGTGCGCCCCAGCTGGGTTCGCCGCCGCGCTCATCGGGGATGATCCAGATCTGGAACAGCGTGGTGTCGGTGCCTTCAAGGTTGTATTCCGAATGGCGCACACCATTGCCTGCACTCATCACCTGCACATCGCCCGCTTCGGTGCGGCCTTCGTTGCCCATGCTGTCCCGGTGCGTGATCGCGCCGGTGCGGACATAGGTGATGATTTCCATGTCGCTGTGCGGATGGGTGGGGAAACCCGTTCCGGCCGCGATCTTGTCGTCATTCCAGACCCTGAGGGCGCCCCAGTGGACGCGGGCCGGATCGTGGTAACTGGCGAAAGAGAAATGGTGGTGCGCATCCAGCCAGCCGTGGTTGGCCGCGCCAAGGGTATTGAAGGGACGAAGTTCGATCATGTCGTGTCTCCTGCCGTGATGGGGCTGAGATAGCGGGCCGGGTGTTTGCAGATAACTGCGATAAAACTTGCCAAGATGTTCGGATTATCTGAACATCGTACCATGAAACTCGGCGAACCCACCCTCGATCAGCTGCGCATCTTCATTGCTGTGGCCGAACATGGCAGCTTTGGCCGTGCGGCCAAGGCACAAGGGCGCGCAATTTCGGCGGTGTCCTATGGCGTTGCGCAGCTTGAAGCGCAGCTGGGCCTGTCGCTGTTCGACCGCGAAGGATCGCGCCGCCCGGTGCTGACAGCGGCAGGCGCGGGCCTGTTGGCCGAAGCGCGCAGCGTGGCCGACGGGATCGCTGCCCTGCTGGCCAAGGCGCGCTCGCTCCATGCCGGGCAGGAGCCTTCGCTGACGCTGGTGGTTGATGTGATGGTGCCGGGCGAAGTCACGGCCCATGTGCTGGGCGAATTCCGGCGCATGTTTCCGACCTGCGCGCTGACCTTGCGGATCGAGGCGCTGGGCGCGGTCACAGCCTGCCTGATCGGCAGCGGCGCTGATCTGGGCATCAGCGGCCCGGTGCCGGGCGATCATCCCGCGCTCGAACGGCAAGCCGTGGGCGAAATTGACCTGATCCCGGTCGCCGCGCCCGGCCATCCGCTGGCGCGGCCTGGCATCGCCCCGGGAACCAGCCGCCGCCACCTGCAATTGGTGCTGACGGATCGTTCACCGCTGACCGAGGGGCTGGAATTTTCCGTGCTCAGCCCGCTCACCTGGCGACTGGGCGATCTCAGCGCCAAGCATTCGCTGCTGAAAGAAGGGCTGGGCTGGGGTAACATGCCGCGCGCAATGGTGGCAGACGATCTGGCAAACGGCACTCTGGTCGAGCTTGATCTGCCGGAAAAGCCGGGCGCGCATTACCGGCTCAGCGCGCTGTGGCGCAGGGATGCGCGGCTGGGCCCGGCGGCAAGCTGGCTGGTCGATGCGTTCCGGGCGGGGCTGGGGGCGTGAACAGCACGGCCGCATCGCCTTCCTGCCACGGAGCAAACTTGCCCATCACCGCGGCGAACAGGTCTGAGCCGAGCAGCCGTTCCAGCCAGGCTTGCAAGCGCGGCAGGGGTTGGGCGGCGAACCACGCGGGATCGATCGCGGCAAACTGGCGAATGAAAGGCAGCAGCGCGATGTCCGTAAAGGTGCGCGCATCGCCGCACAGATAGCGCGCGCGCTCCAGCCGCGTCTCCAGCGGGGCAAGCAGAGCAAGCGCAGCGGCGCGGTGATCGGTCGGCCCGTCCTCCTCGTACCGCCCCGGATATTTCGCCCGGTCGAGGTGGTGCTTGAACGGCCCGTCATTGGCCGCGATCAGGCCTGCGTCATCGCCCGCCAGCCAGCCTTCGGGATCGTGCTGCGCCAGGGCCCAGCGCATGATGGCAAGGCTCTGGTCGATCACGGTTCCGTCCGCCAGCACCAGCACGGGCACCGTTGCCTTGGGGCTGGCGGCGATCAGCGCGGGCGGCTTGGCCGCGAGCTTGACCTCGCGCAGTTCCACCGTGATCCCCGCCGTCCACAGCGCCATGCGCGCCCGCATTGCATAGGGGCAGCGGCGGAAGGAATAGAGGACCGGCGGGGTCATCGCGCGGTGGGCAGGCTGCCCTCACACACCGGACAGGCCTCGCCCACCGGATAGGGCCGCCCGCAGGGTTGGCAGCGTGTGTGGGTGCCTTGCGCAAGTCCGTGGCCAAGGCTCACGCGCTCATCGAAGACGAAGCATTCACCCTGCCACAGGCTTTCACTTTCAGGCACTTGTTCAAGATACTTCAGAATGCCGCCCTTGAGGTGGAAGACATCCTCCACCCCCTCGGCGCGCAGAAAGCTGGTCGATTTCTCGCAGCGGATGCCCCCGGTGCAAAACATGGCGACGCGCGTCTTGCCTTGGAGCAGTGCGTCACGGTGCTGGCGGAACCAGCCGGGAAAGTCGCGGAACGACGGCGTCGCCGGATCGACCGCGCCCGCAAAGGTGCCGATGGCAACTTCGTAGTCATTGCGGGTATCGATCACCAGCGTGTCGGGATCGGCGATCAGGGCGTTCCAATCATGCGGGTCGACATAGTGGCCGGCTGACAGCGCCGGGTCGATATCGGGTTCGCCCATGGTCACGATCTCGCGCTTCACGCGCACCTTCATCCGGCCAAAAGGCATGGCGGTCGCATCGGAAAACTTCACGTCGAGCTCCGCGCAGCCGGGCAAGGCGCGGATCGTATCGAGCACCCCGGCCAGCGCTGCGGCCTCACCCGCGATCGTCCCGTTGATCCCCTCGCGCGCCAGCAGCAGCGTGCCTTTGACACCCGCAGCCTCGCACGCGGCGAGCAGGGGCGCGCGCAGGGCGTCGGGGTCGGGAAAGCGCGTGAACTGGTAGAGTGCGGCGACTGCGATCAAACCCGCATCACCCAGCCATGCGTGTCTGCGATCTTGCCGTTCTGTACGCCCACCAGCCGCTCACGCATTTTGGCGGTGATCTGCCCGATCCCGCCCGCTCCGATGTGGAACTCGCCATCGGGCGCGGCGACCGTGCCGACTGGGGTGACGACCGCGGCGGTGCCGCAGGCCATCGTTTCCAGCAGCATGCCGCTGGCCGCTTCGGCGCGCCATTGGTCGATGGAGTAAGGCTCCTCGCGCACGGTCAGGCCCTCTTCGCGCAGCATCGCGATCAGGCTGTCGCGGGTGATGCCGGGCAGGATCGTGCCGGTCAGCGGCGGGGTGATGACAGAGCCATCCGCGCGGACGAAGAACAGGTTCATGCCCCCCAATTCCTCGACCCATTTGTGCTCGGTCGCATCAAGGAACACCACCTGATCGCAGCCCTGCGCGGTCGCCTGCGCCTGCGGCACCAGGCTGGCAGCGTAATTGCCGCCCGTCTTGGCAGCGCCGGTGCCGCCGGGCGCTGCCCGGGTGTAATCCTGCGCGACCCAGATCTTGACCGGATTGACGCCCTTTTTGAAGTAGTTGCCGGCCGCACTTATGATGACAACGAACTTGTATTGCCGCGCCGGGCGCACGCCGAGGAAGGCTTCCGAGGCGAACATGAAGGGCCGGATATAGAGCGAACCGCCCTCGATCGGCGGAAGCCAAGCGGCGTCGGCCAGCACGGCCTCGCGCACGGCGGCGATGAAGGTTTCCTCAGGGATTTCCGGCATCGCCATGCGCCGCGCGCTGGCGTTGAAACGGCGGGCGTTGGCATCGGGGCGGAACAGCGACAGCCCGCCTTCGGGATGGGCATAGGCCTTCATCCCTTCAAAGATTTCCTGCGCATAGTGCAGCACGCTCGCCGCCGGATCGAGCGGGATGGGTGCACGCGGGCCGATGGTCGGGGTTTGCCAGCCGCCGAGCGCTTCGTCGTAATCGATCACCACCATATGATCGGTGAACACGGTGCCAAAGCCCGGATCGGCGATCAGGCTCTCACGGGTGGCATCAGGCGTGGGCGAGGGGTGGGGCGTGCGGGTAAATTGCATGGAATGCGCCTAATCCTGCGCGGTGGAGAGAGCAAGATCACTATTGCGCGGCCGCGCAAGGTCGCATCAGCGCGCTGGCTCGGGCCGCAGGCCCGCAAGGCCGAACGGCCACCCGCAGCGACGCGCCCGCAGGGCGTGTGAGCGAGGATTTCGCATCGCGGAAGCGATACGGAACAACAAAAAATGAAAAGGGCAGCTTCGCCGGTCGGGAAGCTGCCCTTAACATGGTCAGCGGCCGGAAGTGCCGCTCACGAAGCCTTACTTGGCAAAAGGATTACCGAGTATGCTCCGTAGGGATCTTCACCGACCTCGCTACTGAACCATGAGACATCGGATCACCTCCTTTCGCGCTAATGTGCCAGACCCGCCGCATCACCGGGGGCCGAGAGCCGCGTTCGCCGCTGGCCTCAAGGCGTAATGTGAATCATGGCGGGGCCAAGGACAAGACTTGTATAAATCTTTTCCCGCGTCATACTCTTCCCTCGCCGCACAGCTTGGCAGCCAGCCGCGCCTGAGGGGAACCTCGGGCGTTTTTCGTTTCCGGCGCGGGATGTGGACAGCTTGTGGATGCCCTGTGCATCAATCTGTGGATATTCATGTAAAGAATCGGGCTCGTTCCGTCATTGCGAGCAGCCGCAGGCGACGCGGCAATCCGCGGACGAACTTCGCCGCGAAAGGCCACGCCGGGTCAGGGATTGCTTCGGTTTGTTCGCAATGACGCGGCTTACCGGCAATCCTCGATCACCCGGCTGACTTCGGCATGGCTGGGCAGGTAAAGCGCGGGCAGGCCTGCAATCTCCACCGCGAAGCGCCCCTTGGACAGCGCCATCGCATCAAGCAGCGGGTCTGAGGCAGCGATGCTGGCGGCAAGATAGGGGTTGGTCTCCTCGGGCTGGGATACCTCGATACTGCGGGTCGCGGTTTCGGTGCGGATCGTCATCACTTGCGGGACACGGCTGGTGCCTGCGCGCCACAGGCCCACCGGACTGCCCGGACGGGGGCAGGACAGCACGAATTCGCCGATGCTGGCGGTGCTGATGAACACCGCCACCGGGCCATTGGCAGTGATTTCATATCGCCATGTTCCCGGCGTCGCAGGCGCATCCATCCAGCTGTCATAGGCGGGGGCCTGCGGCACCGGCGGGGGCGCGGACGGAGGAGCAGGCGCCGGGCGGGCAATCTGAGCGGGCGCGGCAGGCGGGGCCTTGGCCGCAGGCGCGCAAGACGCGAGCGCCAGCGATGCGGCAACGAAGAGGAGAGCAGCTTTCATGCCGACACTTTGCGCGCTAGAGGCGGCAATTGTCCATGCCCGACCATCCACCTCGTCCCCCGAAAGCGCCAAAGCGCCGTGTCGACCAATTGCTAGTCGAGCGCGGGCTGGCCGAAAGCCGCGCGCGCGCGCAGGCGCTGGTGATGGCCGGGCTGGTGTTTGCGGGTGAGACCAAGATCGACAAGCCAGGGCATCAGGTGCCCGAGGACGCCGCGCTGGATGTGCGCGGGCGCGATCATCCGTGGGTAAGCCGCGGGGGTATCAAGCTGGCCCATGCTCTGACACATTTCGGCCTCGATCCGGCAGGCGGATGCGCGATGGATATCGGATCGTCCACCGGCGGGTTCACCGATGTGCTGCTGACCAACGGCGCGGCGCACGTGTTCGCGGTCGACAGCGGCACCAACCAGCTCGCCTGGCGGCTGCGCGAAGACCCGCGCGTCACTGTGCTCGAACAGACCAGCGCGCGCATCCTTACGCCAGAACTGATTGATCGGCCCTGCAATTGGGTCGTGTGCGATGCGAGCTTCATCAGTCTGTCCAAGGTGCTGGAGGTGCCGCTGCGCCTCGCCGCGCGGGACTGCCAGCTGGTCGCGCTCATCAAGCCGCAGTTTGAAGTCGGGCGCGAGGAAGTGGGCAAGGGCGGGGTGGTGCGCGATCCCGCGCTGCACCAGCGTGTCTGTGACGAAGTGCGCGGCTGGATCGAAGGACTGGGGTGGCAGGTGCAGGGCATTGCGACCAGCCCGATCACCGGGCCGCAGGGCAATGTCGAATTCCTGATTGCTGCCCGGCGCAGCTAAGCGTTCCGGCGCGCTGTTCGCGATCAATCCGGCGCCCAAAAGAAAAGACCGGCAGCAATCCTAAGATTGCCACCGGCCTGTTTCTTGTCCGTGCTCCCGGCGCAGGGCCGGGACCGGCAATTCTTGCGGCACCAGGCCGTCAAGAATTACTCAGCAGCCGGGGTCTCGGCAGCGGCCGGGGTTTCGGCAGCCATCGCGTCGGTAGCAGCCGGGGTTTCGGCAGCCATCGGGGTTTCAGCAGCCATCGGCTCTTCAGCAACGGCGGTGGTGTCAGCTTCGGTCGCAGCTTCTTCAGCCGGCTTCGAGCAAGCGGCGGTGGCGAGGGCGAGAACGGCGACGAGCGCGAAGGTCTTCTTCATGATGTATTCCCCTAAGGGCCCGAAGGCCTATAATGAGCAAAAGCGCGTTATTTGATCTTCCCGCCGCCAACGCGCTGACGAATCACGGCAGGAATGTGGCAGCCTCTAGCAGACAGTTTGGCGCAGGCCCAAGACTTTCGTGCAGGTCTGCCCAATTTTAACCACATTTTTTCCATTCGCCCTCGGTAGCGGAGAATCAGAGTGGCCCGCGTCGGGGCGATGGGAAGGCAAATCGTTGGCGCGGCGTGCCGGGTCTGGTATCGCCGATCACCCGCACAATGGCGGCCCGTCAGCAGTCGGAGAGCCAATGAACGTTCTTGCTTCCAAATCACAATTGCGTGCGAGCTTTTTGCGCTGGGCGTTGTTCCTGGTGCCGCTGGTCTTGCTGGTCGGCTTTGCCGCCGGGCAGCTTGGCGGGCCGGATACCGCGTGGTTTGCCGGGCTGAAAAAGCCGGCAATCTTCCCGCCGCCGATCACCTTTGCGATTGTGTGGACGGTGCTGTTCGTGCTGATCGGCTGCGCTCTGGCATTGGTGGCAAGCGCCTGGGGCGCGGCCGGGCGCGGGTTGGCGCTGGCGGTGTTTGCGGTGCAGTTCCTCGTCACGCAAAGCTGGACCGCAGTGTTTTTCGGGATGCAGGACATGGGGTCGGCGCTGTACGTGATTATCGGCGCCGGCGTGCTGCTGCTGATCGCGCTGCCGCTGGTGTGGCGGGTACGGCGGGTCGCGGCGCTGCTGCTGCTGCCCTATCTGGGCTGGGTATGCTTTGCCGGCGCGCTCAATTACGCGTTCATTCAGGCCAACCCCGATGGCGGTGCCGCCGGGGCCACCGGCGCACAAACCCGCGTCCAATTGTAAGACTCGTCCGGTCACGGACGGCGTAAGCCGTCCGCAAGCCCGACCCGGTGCCCGCAGCGATGCGATTGTCAGATCGCATGAGCGAGGAGGATGCTTGCACTTCAGGCCAAGCATCCCCAAAAAGAAAAGATGCAAAGCCAGAACCCGATCATCGCCGACCTCGTCAAACTCGCCAACAGCGCCGCCGGGACCATGGCCGGTATGAGCCGTGAAGCCCGCGACAGCGCGCGCGAACGGCTGCGCGAGGCGTTTGGCGGGATCGATTTCGTCAGCCGCGAGGAGTTCGAGACGGTCAAGGCGATGGCCCAGAAGGCCCGCGAACAGGCCGATGCGCTTGAAGCGCGGCTGGCCGCGCTCGAAGCCAAATCCACCAAGAAATAAGCGGATCGCGCAGGCATGAACCTGCGCAGCCTTGCGATTTTGCTCGCCTCGCGCGCGCAAGGTGAAACCGGGGCCATGGCCCGCATGTTGACCGCCGACCACGGCCTGATTGCCGCCTATGTCGCTGGGGGCCGTGGGCGCCAGATGCGCGCGGTGATGGTGCCGGGCAACCGGGTTGCGGCGGAACTGACCACCCGGTCTGCCCGCCAACTGCCCTTTGCAAGGCTGGAGCTGGAACACTCCCGCGCCGCCCTGATGACCGAGCCGCTGCCGGCTGCCGCAATCCAGTGGATCTGCGGGCTGACGGCCACCGCCTTGCCTGAACGTCAGGCCTATCCGGCGCTCTACGATGCGCTTGACGGGCTGCTTGATGCGATTGCGCTGGCCCCATCGGCGCGCGGGTGGGTGAGCGGGCTGATCGCCTACGAGACGATGCTGCTGCGCGAACTGGGCTACGGCGGCGGCGCGCTGCCCGAGGCACCCGATTGGCCCGCGCAAGCCGCCCTGCTGGACAAACTTGAGCGCCAAATTGCGCACTACCTGCTTGCAGGCCACAAGGGCGATGTTATGGGCGCGAGGCGGCTGCTGACCGAGCGGCTGGCGCGCATGGGCTAAGGGGATCATCGGCGTGAAAATTGCAGTTCTTCCGGGCGACGGGATCGGGCCGGAGGTCACCGCCGAAGCGGTCGCGGTGCTCGAAGCGCTGGGCCTGCCGGGTCTGGTGCTGTTTGAAGGCGATGTCGGCGGCGCGGCCTACCACCGCCACGGCGTGCCGCTGCCCGATGAAACGCTGGACATGGCGCGCGCGGCGGATGCGATCCTGTTCGGCGCAGTGGGCGATCCCACCTGCGACGCATTGGAGCGGCATCTGCGGCCCGAACAAGCGATCCTCGGCCTGCGCAAGCAGCTCGGTCTGTTTGCCAACCTGCGCCCGGCGCAGGTGTTTGCTGGCCTCACGCATTTGTCCCCGTTGCGGGCTGACATAGCAGGCGGGCTCGACATGCTGATCGTGCGCGAGTTGACCGGCGATGTCTATTTCGGCGCCAAGGGCCAGCGCACCAATGACGCAGGCGAGCGCGAGGGGTGGGACGCGATGTCCTATGCGGAAACCGAAGTGCGCCGCATCGCTCATGTCGCCTTCCGCGCGGCGCAGGCCGCTGGCCTGCCGCTGACCAGCGTCGACAAGGCCAATGTGCTCGAAACCAGCCAATTGTGGCGCGATGTGGTGGTGGAGGTGGCGGCCCAATACCCTGGCGTCGCGCTCGATCACATGTATGTCGATAATGCCGCGATGCAGGTGGTGAGCCACCCGGAACGCTTCGGCGTGGTTCTGACCGGCAATCTGTTCGGCGATATTCTGAGCGATCTGGCCAGCGCCGCTGTCGGTTCCATCGGCCTGCTACCAAGCGCCTCGCTGGGCGAGCGCGAGACCGATCATGGCACTTTCGGCCTCTACGAACCCATCCACGGCAGCGCGCCGGACATCGCCGGGCAGGGCAAGGCCAATCCGATGGCCACGATCCTGTCGGCAGCGATGATGCTGCGCCATTCGTTCGGTCTTGAGACTGAGGCGGCGCGGATCGAGACGGCCGTGGCCGCAGCGCTGGCGGACGGCATTCTCGGCGGCGATCTCGGCGGCAGCCACGGCACAGCGGCGATCGGTGCCGCGGTGCGCGAGCGGCTTTGACGCAGGCTGCGCGGCCGAGTTATGGTTTATAAAGAATTATGGTCCACTAGAAGGCCATGGAAAACGCCTTCTTCGTGCCCAACGCAGACATCGATTTCGCGCCCGCTGAAAGCTGGGCAGAGCCTTCGCCCATGACGCTCGACCTTGCGATCATCCTGCCGACTCTTAACGAGCGCGGCAATCTTCGCCCGCTGGTTGAGCGGATCGACCGCGCCATCGGTGCTGCAGCCGTGTGGGAGGTCATCATCGTCGACGATGACAGCCGCGACGGCACAGCAGACGAAGCGCGCGCGCTGGCGCTGACGGATCCCCGCGTGCGGGTGATCCAGCGCATCGGGCGGCGGGGCCTTGCCAGTGCTGCCATCGAAGGCTTCTGCGCGACCGCTGCGCCTTATGTGGCGGTGATGGACGCTGACCACCAGCACGATCCGGCGCTGCTCCCCGGAATGCTTGCCGCGCTCAAATCGGGTGAGGCGGAAATCTGCGTCGCCAGCCGCTTTGCCGAAGGGGCCAGCACCGCCGATTGGGCCGCGCCCGAGCGTGAGAAGCTGTCGACCTATGCCAATGCGCTTGCCCGCAAGATCACCGGCGTTGACCTCAGCGATCCGATGAGCGGCTATTTCATGCTGCCTGCCGCCGCTGCCCGCGCGTTGGTGCCGCGGCTGTCGGGCATCGGCTTCAAGATCCTGCTCGACCTGCTGGCAACCGCCGACAGCCCCATGAAAGTCAAGGAATTCCCCCTCAATTTCGCGGCCCGCCGCGAAGGAGAAAGCAAGCTGGACCGTGCCATTCTGTTCGATTTCCTCGCCGGGCTGTTTGACAAGACGCTGGGCAAGGTGATCCCGACCCGCTTTGCGCTGTTCGGCACCGTGGGTGCGCTGGGCGTGGTGGTGCATTTTGCGGTGCTGAGCGTGCTGTTGTTCGCACTGGGCGAACGGTTTGCGATTGCGCAGACCGCAGCGGTGCTGGTGGCGATGAGTTTCAACTTCTGGCTCAACAACTGGCTGACCTATCGTGACAAACGGTTGGTGGGTGTCATGGCGCTGCTGCGCGGCTGGCTGGGCTTTATCGCCACCTGTGCCATCGGGGCCTTCGCCAATGTGGCGATTGCGACCTTCATGGAAGGCAGCGGCATCCACTGGGTGCTCGCCGCGCTGGCCGGGATCGTGGTCGGATCGGTCTGGAACTACGCTTTGTCGAGCCGGTTCGTGTGGGGTAGGTTCTGACCCTTCGTCATTGCGAGGAGCGCAGCGACGACGCAATCCATGGACCAAAGCCGGCGTTTCCAGCCTGCCGTCTACATGATGGCGAACCGCAAGGGCGGCAATCCCGAATGGCGCGACTTGTTCTTCGAGATCGGCGGTTAGGTCATGGATTGCTTCGCCTTCGGCTCGCAATGACGAAAGGGGAGGGTCACCGCCACGCATCCAGCCACATCCATGCGGCATAGCTGTCCGCCCCTGCCAGCGGCAGGGCAGCGATGATCGGGAAAAACCACGCGAACATGGCCACTGATGCGGCCGGGATGCCCCAAGCCAGCCATTGGCCATAGGGCACGCGGCGCAGATCGCTGCATGTCAGCGCGAGGGCCGCGAGCAGGAAAAAGCTCGGCACGAAATAGTGGTAATAGAACTGGATCGGCTTGGGCGCGATCACCCACAGGCCGAGGCTTACACCGTAGCCCAGCGCCGCCGCCAACCTTGCCCAGTTGCGTTGCCACGCGCCCGCCATCAGGCACCACACCAGCGCCGGCAGCCCCAGCCACATCGTGAGCGGATTGCCCACCAGCAGCACCCCGCGCTGCGCGCCGTCGATGGGTTCGTACAGATACCAGATCCCGCGCGTGTTCAGCGCCCATTGCGGCCAGGTGCTCATGTAGCGGTGCGGGGTCATCAACTGGCTTTGCAGGGCGAAGATATCGCGGTGAAACCCGATCAGCCCCTTTTCGGCGAGCGGTGAGGGGTGGAGATATTCGGCCAACCAGTAACCGGGCAGGAAGGTCGCGGCATAAACCGCCAGCGGCACGATCCCCAGCCACACGAAGGCCTCGACCAGCGTGACCCCCGGCACCGGCGCGCCGCGCCGCGACAGGAACAGGCGGCGGCGTCCTGCCAGCGCGCGGGCGATGAAGAAGATGATCCCCGGCAGCACGGCCAGCGGGATCGCGTTCCATTTGGCCCCCAGTGCGGCGCCGATCGCCGCGCCCGTCAGCGCCAGCCGCCAGCGGCCCTGTTCGGGCTGGGCGCAGGCGGCGGCAAACTGCCACGCGGCCACACACAGCGCCGCAACCATCGTGATATCGAGCATCGCGATGCGTGCGTGGATGAACAGGTGAAACCCGGTCGCCAGCAGCACGCCGAAGACAAGGGTGGCAAAGCGGTCATGGCTGGCATGCCACAGCGCGCGCACCGCCGCGAAATAGGCCAGCACCCCGCACAGCCACGGCATGATCCGCCACCCCAGCGGATTGTCGCCAAACAGGCCGATGCCGATGGCGATCATCTCCTTGCCCAGCAAGGGATGTTCGCGGTTGCGATAGCCGCCTTGGCCTTCGGTGAACAGCGACAGGATCTCGCGCGCGGCGGGAAGGTAGTGAACCTCGTCGAAATACGCGATGGACGGGATCGCCAGCCGCCAGCCCGCGAGGAGGGCGAACAGCCCGGTCAGCGCCGCGCACCACGCCAGCGGATCACGCGGATGCAGCGGCGCATGGGCAGGGTGAGAGGGGGACGCTTGCGCCGGGGCCATGGCGCGCGATTAGGCAGGGCCGCGCGCCAGAGCAAGGGAGGATTACACGCGGCGCGCCGCGGATTGCTGCTCCAGCCAGAACAAGCGCGCGCACATCGCCAGCAAGCCGATGCTGGCCGTGGTGCCGACGAACAGACCCCACAGCGTGACGTTCATTCGCTGCGCCTGGGCGCGCGGGGCGATGACGAACAGGGCGATCACCGCGCACATGATGAGATCCCACCATACCTGCAAGCCAGTGAGGTTCTGCGAATGGTTGGTGAAGAACCCGGTCACCCCCTCACGCCCGATCTGGACAGCCGTGAAGGCGCTGAAGCCTGCGCACAGGATCGCGGCGAGCGCGGCGCTGCCGACCTCGCGCTTTGCGATGAGGGTGGTAAGAAGGGCGGCGCCGCCGCCGATCAGAGCGGCGAGCCAGATAAGTTGGAAGGTGGTCATGCGGGACTCTCCATCTTAATGTAGCGATTGCTACATGGAGCAATAAGAATATGTAGCGTCCGCTACAAGAGGGAAAATGCCGTCAGTGCAATTGTCACGCGAAACGCTGTTGCCAAAGCTCGCCGCCCATGTGCTCGAACACGGGCTGGGCGGGGCGAGCTTGCGTCCTTTGGCGAAGGCGGCGGGGACGAGCGACCGGATGCTCATTTACCATTTCGGCAACAAGGAAACGCTGATCAGCGAATTGCTCGGTCATATCGCTACGATCTATTCGGCCGCGCTCGACACAGCGCTCGGTGGTGAGCGGGCGCGGACCCGGCAGGAATGCGCGGCGCGGATTCTCGCTGTGGGCAGCCAGCCGGAAATGCAGGCGTTTCTGGTGTTGTGGTGGGATATTGTCGCGGGCGCGGCGCGGGGGCTGCCGGGTTACCGCGAGGCCGCGGCCCAGATGATGACCCAGCAACTGGCATGGCTGGAAGGGCAGATGCCCGCCGATGATCCCGATCCCGCTGGCGGGGCGCGTTACCTGATGACGATGATCGAAGGCACGCTGATGCTGTCTGCGGTCGGCCACGGCGATACCGCGCTGCAAGGCCTGCTTGCGGGCGGGCTGTTGCCGTCCTAGAGACGCGCCCCATGAAGAAGACTACCGGCATGGACCGCGCCGCCACGGCAAACTGGCGCCCCGCAACCCGCGCATTGCGCGGCGGCACCTGGCGTTCTGAACATGGGGAGACCAGCGAAGCGCTGTTCCTCACCTCGGGCTACACCTATGACGATGCGCAGACCGTTGCCGACCGGTTTGCGGGCACCGCGCAAGGCATGACCTATTCGCGCCTCCAGAACCCCACCGTCGCGATGCTGGAAGAACGCATCGCGCTGATGGAGGGCGCCGAGGCGTGCCGCACCCAGGCGACCGGGATGGCGGCGATGACCGCGGCGCTGCTGTGCCAGCTTTCGGCAGGCGATCACGTCGTAGCCGCGCGCGCTGCTTTCGGCAGCTGTCGCTGGCTGTGCGACACCCTGCTGCCCAAGTTCGGCATCGAGGTCACGATCATCGACAGCGCCGATAACGCCGCGTGGGAGCCTGCGATCCGGCCCAATACCAAGGTGTTCTTCTTCGAGACGCCGGCCAACCCGACGCTCGATATCGTTGACCTCGCCTATGTCTGCGGCCTCGCCCGCGCGCACGGGATCACCACCGTGGTCGACAACGCCTTCGCCTCGCCGGTGTTGCAGCGCCCGATGGAATTTGGCGCGGATGTGGTTGCCTATTCCGCCACCAAGCTGATGGACGGGCAGGGCCGCGTGCTGGCGGGCGCGATCTGTGCGTCGAAGCAGTGGATCGATGATGTGCTGATGCCCTTCCAGCGCAATACCGGCCCGACGCTCTCCGCCTTCAACGCCTGGGTGGTGCTGAAGGGACTGGAAACCTTGCCGCTGCGCGCCTTCAAGCAGTCCGAGCACGCCGTGGCGCTGGGCGAATTCATCGAGCCGCGCGTGCTGGCAGCGGGCGGGCATCTGCGCCATCCCGGCCTGCCCAGCCACCCGCGCCATGCGCTCGCCCAGCAGCAGATGGACGCAACCGGCCCGATCTTTGCGCTGGACGTGGGCACCCGCGCGCGCGCTTTTGCGGTGCTCGACGCGCTCAAGCTGGTCGATATCTCCAACAATATCGGCGATGCCCGCAGCCTGATGTGCCACCCCGCCTCCAGCACCCACGCCAACATGAGCGAAGAAGCCCGCGCCGCGATGGGCGTGACCGAGGGTCTGTTGCGCATCAATGTGGGGCTGGAAGACATCGCCGATCTCACCGAAGATCTCGACCAGGCGCTCGCCGCGGCGGGGATGTAGGAGGCCGCGTTCCCAATTAAGTTTGGCCCTTCTTGATTTGGTCTGCGCTGCCGCGTTGATGGCTGTTCATGGCATCAAGGGGGAAATGATGGCGCATTTTGCACGGGCGATCGTGGCAGCAGCACTTCTGGCGACCTCTGCCTGCGGCGGAGGTGTCACGCAGATACCCGTGCAGCCCTTCAGGCCCAATGCGATACAGACGCTGACCGATCGATATTCGGACGTGGTCTGCGCGAAGGACAAGCGCGACGGCACATGCACGGCGGCTGATGATGGCAAGCCGCGGCCCGGAAGCTGGCTTGCGCAAGCCGAAAACTGCGGCGCCATCGCCGGTACAGCGCCCGATACCGACGCGGCGCTCGTCAATTGCCGGGCGGTCAGGAACGCCATGTCGTCCGATCTGCTGCTGGCCATCAATTATAATTTCAACAGCTATTCCGGTAACATTCTGGCCAACCGGGCGAAGTCCAATTTTTACATCGGCGGCGTGCGCTCCGGGCTTGAAGCCGGGGCAACGCTGATCGGCGGGGAAGGCGTGAAGACCGTTCTGGCCGCGCTTGCTGGCCTTACCGGAACGATCCAGTCGAGCGCCAATGAAGAGTTCTATTATGAACAATCCGCCCCGGCGCTGATCCAGACGATGGAGGCCAACCGCAAGGAGGTGCTGAGCCGGATCCGGTTGAACCTCAAGTTGCCTTACCGTGACTATCCTATCACTGCGCTTGTTGACGATCTCAACGCATACTACCGGGCCGGAACGATGGCTGATGCCATTTCCCGGCTACAAACCGAAGCGGTCACGGCGCAGGTCAAGGCCGAGCAAACGCTGGCCTGTATCAACAAAGAGACATCGGTTGACGAAGCGCGCAAGTGCCTGCCAGACAGCCCGTAAGGAAAGGCTTGCGCCTTATTGTCGATAGGATCGTCTGGACATGGCCACCCGCGTAGAACTCGTCTTTGATGTCGTCAGCCCCAATGCCTATCTCATCTGGTGGCCGCTGCGCGAGTTGGTGGACCGTTACGAGGCCGAATTGGACGTGATCCCGGTGTTTCTTGGCGGGATGCACAAGCTGACCGGCAACGCCCCGCCGATGATCCGCGACGCCGAGGTGAAGGGCAAGAATGAATACGCGATGCTGGAAATGCAGCGGTTCATCGCCAGGCATGATCTGGGCAAATACCGGCTCCATCCGCAGTTTCCGTTCAATTCCATCACCTTGCAGCGGATGCTTTACGCCGCGGATCAAGACGGGCGCGGGGTGCAGTTTGCAGGAACGCTGCTGCGCGCGATCTGGGAGGACGGGCTGGATATAGCCTCGCCCGAGGCGATTGGCGAAGCCATCACCGCCGCTGGATTCGATGCAGCCGATCTGTTCGCCCGCGCGCAGACAGACGCCGTCAAGCAGGGCCTTGCCGCCAACACCGATGCAGTCGTGGCGCGCGGGGCCTTTGGCATTCCCACCATGTTCGTGGGGCCCAAGGGAGAGGGCGAGATGTTCTTCGGCAAGGAACGTTTGGGCCAGATCGAGGAATTGCTCGCCCAAGGTTAACCATGCACAGCGCAATTGCGCGCCGTTTCTGCTTGCCAATGCCTTTGCAAATCATAGTCTTGGCGAATCAGGGTCGCAGGGGACGCATTTGTGAAGGGATTTCTTCGGGCATTCACCGGGTGGGCGGGTTGTGCCTGCCTGCTTATCGGCAGCACGCTTATCGGTATGGCCGGGGCCGCAGCGCAAAGTCCGCCGCCGCCCGCCGCTTCACAAGCGCCTCTGACAGAAACGCCGCCACCGGCGATTCCGACAACCGATTTCGCCGGACGATCGGCTTTCTGGGACGCGCAGCTATCGCCTGACGGGTCGCGCTTTTCCTACCTGCGCCGCATTGACGGGATTGCCCAATTCATCGTCACCAATGTCGAGACCCGGCAAGCGGAACGCGCGTTCAAGGCCGATCCCGCTTACCAGTTTGAATGGTATCGCTGGGTTACCAACGACAAGCTGCTGCTGTCGATCTCGACCATGGATAACTTCATGGATGACGAGGTCCGGTTTACGCGCCTGTTTTTGTTGCAGGTCAGTTATGGCACCATGACCCCGCTGCTCAAACAGATGAACGTGGTCGAAGGTGACAATGTCATCCACGTGGCTGAAGATGGGTCCCATATTCTCGTCGCGATCCAGCGGACGATCTACGATTACCCCTCGGTGATGCGGCAGGAGCTTGAACCGGGCGGCAAGGTGACGACCGTGCAGACCCCGCGCGATGGGGTGTGGAACTGGGTGACCGACGATCAGGGCGTGGTGCGCATGGGCACCGGCTGGGTCGGCCAGCGGCTCAACATCTATTACCGCGCCGATACCAACGCACAGCTCAAGCTGGTCGCCAGTCTCAAACGCGGCGAGACGGGCGAGGGGTATTGGGATGCGCTCCAGATCGTGAACGGTTCGGACATTGGCTATGTCCTGTCCGAAGGCGAAAGCGGGCGGGTGGGCCTGCGCAAATTCAACTTCGCCACGCGCCAGGCGGTCGAGACGATTTACGAACATCCCGAATGGGACATCGACAGCGCGCTGCTGCGTGACGGCGCGCCGCTGGCCGCGTTCTACACCGCCGACCGTGATGAGGTGCACTGGTTCGACGAGAAAAACCGCAAGCAATACGCGATGCTGCGCAAGGCACTCGGCGATGTCGAAGTGTGGGTGGTGTCGCGCGCGAAGGACGATTCGCGGCTGCTGGTCTATGCCGGCAACGAGGCCGATCCGGGCGTGCTCTATCTGTTTGAACCGGCGGCAGGCAAGCTGGCAGAGGTGGCGCAATACCGCCCGCAGCTCGATTTCCGGCTGCTCGCCCAGCCTCGGCCGATGCGCTATACCGCACGCGATGGGACCGCGATCCGCGGCTATATCACCCTGCCGCGCGGGCGCCCGGCGACAGGATTGCCGCTGATCATCATGCCGCATGGCGGGCCTTACGGGATCCGCGACAAGCTGACCTATAACGACGAGGTGCAGCTGCTCGCCAACCGCGGTTATGCGGTGCTGCAACCCAATTTTCGCGGTTCGGGGGGCTATGGCGATGATTTCTTCGAACTGGGCACCGGGCAGATGGGCCGCGCGATGCAGGACGATCTTGACGATGCCATGGACTGGGCGGTGAAGGAAGGCATCGCGGACCCTGCGCGGGTGTGTGTGGTGGGCGGTTCTTATGGTGGATATGCGGCGCTGTGGGCGGTGCTGCGCAATCCCGAGCGCTACCGCTGCGGCGCCAGCTGGGCGGGGGTCACCGATCTCGACCGGCAACTGCGCTATGACCGGCAATCCTTCAGCCGCGGCGGGTTCAAGCGCTGGCGCGACCGGGTGCGCGGGCAGGGGGTTGAGGATATGAAAGCCGTCTCGCCCCTTGCGCGGGCAGCCCAGCTGTCGCGCCCGGTGCTGCTGGCGCATGGCACCAAGGATGTGGTGGTACCCTTCAGCCAGTATACGGCTTTCGAAAAGGCCACGCGCACCGCGCCCGTTCCGCCGCAGACGCTGGTCATCAAGGATGAAGGCCACAGCTTCTCCAAGCCCGAAAGCGAGAAACAGTGGTATGATGCGCTTGAACAGTTTCTGGTGCAGCACAATCCGCCCGGATCGGTTCCGCAGGCAAAGGCACCCGCAGTGGCGGCTGCCGACTAGGCCCGGCGCTGCCTCGCAAGGGAAGGCGCGGGCGGCGATGATCGGACGGGAATCGCACGCGGCGCGGAACACAGCTGGGATTAAGCGCGTTGCCCCTCTTGTGACCTAGCGAGGAATCGCTAACTTGTGAGGCGACATGAAAGAGTTTTTCCAGCACGCCGCCACCACCGATGGGATGACCGTCCGGGTCGCTGTCAATTACCTGCCGGAGCAATCGCATCCGGAAGCGGGCAAGTGGTTCTGGGTCTATCACATCCGCATCGAGAACGCCTCGCATGAGGCAATGACCTTGCGCACCCGTCACTGGCGCATCACCGATGGGCGCGGAATGGTGAACCATGTCGATGGCGAAGGCGTGGTGGGCGAACAGCCGCTGCTCCAGCCCGGGCAGAGCCACGATTACGTCTCGGGCTGCCCGTTGACGACGCCGTTCGGTTCGATGGAGGGGTTCTACACCTTCGAACGCGCCGACGGCACGCCGACCGAAGTGCGCATCCCCTTCTTCCCGCTCGCCGCGCCGGAAACGGCTGAGGGCCGCACGCCCCGCTGAGGGGATGGGCTGACTCTTGCGGTAGCCGCAAAGCGGGCCTAATCCACCGCCCGTGAAGCGCACCCACTTGCCCCTCAACGCCTTGCGCGTTTTCGATGCCGCCGCGCGGCACCTCTCTTTCACCCGGGCTGCGGACGAGCTGGCGGTCACCCCCGCCGCCGTCGGCCAGCAGATCCGCGCGCTGGAGGACGTCCTCGGCGTCGTCCTGTTCCGCCGCACCTCCAAGGGCCTCGAACTCACGCCCGAGGGTGAGGCGGGGCTTGACCCCTTGCGCGAAGGGTTCATGCGGTTCGAGGAAAGCGTCGCTGCGATGCAGGCGGGCCAGGCCTCCGACCGCTACACCATCGCCGTCCCGCGCGAATTCTACGCCGAGTGGCTCGCCCCCCGCCTCGCCAGGTTCCAGGCGGGCACGCCGGGGGTGCAATATATCCTCGCGCCCGATGAACACGCCGACTTCACCGAGGCGAACCTCGATCTCGCGATCCGGCTGGTCGACGGGCCGGGCGAGCTTCAGGGGGTGCAGCTCGCCCCCGCGATGCGCGTCACCGTCGCCGCGCCGGAGTACCGCGAGGCGTGGATCGACTGGCCGGGCATGACGCTGCCCGATGGCATCAACCCCTGCATCCGCGCCGGATCGCCCGGACAGGCGCTCGCCTCGGCGCTGGCGGGGATGGGCCGCACGATCCTCCCCCTCGCGCTGGCCGAGCGCTCGCTCGCGCTGGGCACCCTCACCGCCCTGACCGAGCCCGAGCCCGGCACCCGCGCCTACTGGCTGCTCGCCCCCCCGCCGCAATGGCGCTCCAAGAAGGTGAAAGCGCTCGTCGCCTACCTGTCGGCGTAATCCTCCTCGTCCCCCCATTCCCCCGTCAGTTCGTAACGGATGCGCTCGTAGAGCCAGTGGCCGGGCCTGACCATCCGCGCATCGACCATGTGGTGGCTGCGATGCCGGATCACGAAACAGAGCATCGAATTGGCGCGCGGGTTGTTCGCCCCTTCGGCCAGCGCCCGCTCGAGCGCGCAATCCTCGAGCCGCATGACGCCCCATTCCAGCGCCTCGTCCCACGCCCGCGCAAAGTCCGCTGCCCCGGGCCGCGCGCGCAGCTTGTAGAGCGCCTCAAGGCTCTTCCCCACCCGCCGCGCCGCCGCCGTCACCGTGCCGGTCGCCGCCAGTTCCCGGATGAAAACGCGCTGCACATCGGGTAGAATCGAATTCCGGCGCGGCGCGGTGTGGATGTAGGGCAGGAAATCGAGCAGCGGGTCGTCGTCGTCAAAGACAGGCTGGGTGAACGCCGCCGCCGAGGTCGCCTGCCGCGGCGTGGCCCGCGTGTTGACGAGCAGCGGGCGAGGGCGATCAGGCGGGGGGGCGGCCGGGGTGTCGGTGGCGGGGGCGGGGCGCTTGCGGGGCATGGGGCGGGAGGAGATTGCAGAAGGCGGGGGAGTAGGAAAACGCTTATTCGAAGGGTTGGGCCGTTTGCCAGATGCTGCCTCTGCCCCTCAAAAAACCCAAAAAAATCAGCTTTGCAAACAAGACGAGTGGTCCTAGGACTACCATCGAAAAATTTTTGGAGTGTCAAATGAGCCGACGCATAGTATTCTTCAACCACAAGGGTGGGGTGAGTAAAACGACGTCAGCTTATAATATCGGTTGGATGCTTGCTCGAGAGAAGCGCGTCCTACTGGTTGATGCTGATCCACAGTGCAATCTTTCGGCTCTCATACTCCGGGACGAGTTTGAAAAATACTACGTTGAAGATGCGACTAAGCATCAGAATTTAAAGGATGGGGTTTCCTCAACGTTTGGTGGCAAGCCCGTCCCCATCGAGCCTGTGATGTGTGCTACACCAGCGCGCGCGCCCAATCTTCATTTGTTGGCCGGGCATATGAACCTGTCAGAGTACGATGCGTCTCTTACCTTTGCGCAAACTGCGAATAACGCATTGGCTACGCTACAAAATCTTCCGGGCGCCTTTGCTGAACTTTTAAGGCTGACCGAGGATGCGTACGATATCGACTATACCTTGATCGATCTAAACCCTGGCCTCAGCGCAATTAATCAAAATCTGTTCCTTATCTCCGATGGGTTTGTAATTCCTACAAATCCAGATCCCTTTTCACTTATGGCGATTCAGACACTGGCGAGCGTGCTGCCTCGCTGGGTGTCTTGGAAAAATGGCGCAGTCGAGTTGTTCGCGGAGTCTGCTTATCCGCTTCCTGCGGGTGTGCCAAAGTTGGTGGGTTCGCTGATTCAACGGTTCAACGTTCGGAATGGCGTGGCTGCACGGCCCTACAGAAATAACATCGACGAGATTAAGGCAACCGTTTCAAATATCCTGTATCCTACACTTCGGGACAACGGGATGGTATTTGATGCGGCTTGCTACGGTGAGAAGCTTGTTGAGGCAAATTACTGCTTGGCTGAGATACCTGATTTTCAAGGTCTTTTGCCAAAGTCTAATGCAGCTAACGTTCCAGTATTTGAGGTGACGAACGCTGAGATTGGTGAAACCGGACCGGTGCTCGCGAATCTCATTCAAAACCGTGATCGCTTCGAAGGAAATTTCCGCAACATTGTTGCGCAGATTGAGCAGGTGATTGCTTGTGCATAATCAAGCTCTCCACTTCAACTCACGAATTCTTGAGATTAAGGCGCTTGGGAGTGTCTTCGATTTTCTTGAAAAAAGCGTCTCGGGAATTCTAGATTATACTGATATTCTGCGAGCACAGATAGTTTATGCCGTAAGTGCTTATGATGCGCTTTTACACGACTTGATACGAGAGGGCATGAGGGACGCGTACCTTGGGGTCCGCCCAAGTACCCCTAAGTTTGACGCTGAAGCTTTAACCGTGAGTCAGCACAAGGCCTTGGTTGCGGCTTCCGTGATCCCCGCTCATCAGCAATTTGAAGATTTTGCCAGAAATAAGCTCAAAGCCATGACATTTCAGCATCCTGATAAGGTCTGTGATGGATTATCTCTTATTTGGTCTGAGAAGTACAAGTGGAATCAAATAGCTGCCAAAGTTGGCGTTGACCCTGCCCAGCATAGAACTCAGCAGATACTGTGGGTGGGTCGCCGAAATTCGATTGTGCATGAATATGATTATGACGTTATTTCAGGCGCTCGGCTTCCAATAAGTAAGCCGGAGGCGGAAAGTGCAATTGAGTTTTTCTCTGCATGTGGCAATGCAGTGGTAGATCTTGTTGCGCATCCCTGACATCGTAAATTCTTCGGGCCATAGAACCTTGGCCTGTGCCGGGATAACGGACGCAGGCGTAGTGGCCCCCGAGTCTGTTTGTTTTCGCCCTCAAGCGCCGGGCGCAGCGCGTCCGCGCTGCTTGGCTACCGCGCCATAAGGCGCGGCGCGCGGTCGCGCTTGCGGCGGCTGCCCCGCCGGTTCATTGCGATTCGCGCCGGTGGTGGCTCCGCGCCCACCCCTGACCCCTCCCGCGAGCGGGAGGGGGCCTTGTTGCGCTGATACTCCCCTTCCGCCTGCCCCCGGCTCAAGGCCGGGGCGGGTATCGGGGCTGGGCGTGGGCGCGGCGTAGGACTGCCGCTCGGCTCCAACACCCACCCTTGACCCCCAATCCAAACCCGCCTAAGGGCGCGCATCTTCCGGGGCCTCCCCGGTTTGAGCTGAACATTGGCGGCGCGTCTCTCCCGCGCGGAAAAGGCAGTCGTCAAAGTAACCCGGTGGCCGAAGGGCTGGATAGGCGGGTGGAGCGTTTCGGCTTGAACGTCATGTCGGTTTTGTCCGGCTCTCTTGCCGCTGGCCTTGGTGCCTGCGGCCCTGGGTCCCAGCTTTCGCTGGGATGACGGTTCAGGGCTAATCTCTCCCCCACATCGTCTGGCACCCGTTCCACCCTCATCAGGTGAAGTGAGAACTTAATGCCGACAATCAACCAGCTGGTCCGCAAGGGCCGCGTTCCGCAGAAGGCCAAGTCCAAGGTCCCTGCGATGGAGCAGAACCCGCAGAAGCGCGGTGTTTGCACCCGCGTTTACACGACGACCCCGAAGAAGCCGAACTCGGCGCTGCGCAAGGTCGCCAAGGTGCGTCTGACCAACAGCCGCGAAGTCATCAGCTACATCCCCGGTGAAGGCCACAACCTGCAGGAGCACTCGGTTGTGCTGATCCGCGGCGGGCGTGTACGCGACCTTCCCGGCGTGCGTTACCACGTCCTGCGCGGCGTGCTCGACACCCAGGGTGTGAAGGATCGCCGCAAGAGCCGCTCGAAGTACGGCGCCAAGCGTCCGAAGTGACCTGTCCGGGGGACAGGTCATCCTGAATAGCTCGCCTCAAGCGAGCGTAGTTCAGGATCCATGGTTTCCCTGGGTGGTGAGTTCGCAAACAAATTAAAGGACCTGAGCCAAGCCGATCAATGGACCCTGAAACAAGTTCAGGGTGACGGTGCAGGCAGGGTCTTGAGGAGAATATCCGATGTCACGTCGTCGTCGTCCCGAAAAGCGGGTCATCCTGCCCGATCCCCAGTATGGTGATCAGATCCTGTCGAAGTTCATGAACAACCTGATGTATGATGGTAAGAAGGCCGTCGCTGAAGGTATCGTGTACAACGCGCTCCAGACTGTCGAGGCCAAGGCCAAGGCGGACCCGATCCAGCTGTTCCATGATGCGCTGAACAATGTGAAGCCGCAGGTCGAAGTGCGCAGCCGCCGTGTTGGCGGTGCGACGTACCAGGTGCCGGTGGAAGTTCGCCCCGAGCGTGCTCAGGCCCTCGCGATCCGCTGGCTGATCAATGCGGCGCGCGGTCGTCCGGAAACCACCATGGCAGCGCGTCTGTCGGGTGAGCTGCTGGATGCGGCCAACAACCGCGGCAACGCGGTGAAGAAGCGCGAAGACACGCACCGCATGGCGGATGCGAACCGCGCGTTCTCGCATTACCGCTGGTAGGATTGTGGGCAGCCGGGGCGCCAAGTGACTTGGGGTCTTCCGGCTGTCACAATCATCACTATATGGAGCGCGCTGCGGGCCTCTTGTTGGGCCGGGCCGCTTCTCCAACACCAAGGAATTCATCATGGCACGCAGCCATCCGATCGACCGCTACCGCAATATCGGCATCATGGCGCATATCGACGCCGGCAAGACCACCACGACCGAGCGGATCCTGTTCTACACCGGCAAGTCCTACAAGATCGGCGAAGTGCACGATGGTGCCGCGACGATGGATTGGATGGAGCAGGAGCAGGAGCGCGGGATCACAATTACCTCGGCCGCCACGACCTGTTTCTGGTCGGTCGCCGATGGTCCGGAACACCGCATCAACATCATCGACACCCCCGGGCACGTGGACTTCACGATTGAAGTCGAACGCTCGCTGCGCGTCCTCGACGGCGCGGTCGCCTGCTTCGACGGTGTGGCCGGTGTTGAACCGCAATCCGAAACTGTGTGGCGCCAAGCCGACAAGTACGGCGTCCCCCGGATGTGCTTCATCAACAAGCTCGATCGCACCGGCGCCAACTTCAAGTATTGCGTGCAGTCGATCATCGACCGTCTGGGTGCACGCCCGGCTGTGCTTTACATCCCCATCGGTCTCGAAGCCGATCTGAAGGGTCTGGTCGATCTGGTCCACAACCGTGCGATCATCTGGAAGGACGAAGCGCTGGGCGCCGAATTCTTCTATGAAGAGATCCCGGCCGATCTGGCTGATGAAGCTGCGATCTACCGCAGCGAGCTGATCGAGCTCGCAGTCGAGCAGGACGACGCGGCGATGGAAGCCTATCTCGAAGGCAATGAGCCTGACGTCGCAACGCTGAAGGCGCTGATCCGCAAGGGCACGCTCAGCCAGTCGTTCGTGCCGGTGTGCTGCGGTTCGGCGTTCAAGAACAAGGGCGTTCAGCCCCTGCTGGATGCCGTGGTCGATTACCTGCCGTCGCCGCTCGACATTCCTGACGTCCAGGGCGTCAAGATGGACAGCGACGAAGCTGACAGCCGCCCCGCAACCGACGACGCACCGTTCAGCGCGCTCGCGTTCAAGGTCATGAACGATCCCTTCGTGGGCTCGCTCACCTTCATCCGCATCTATTCGGGCAGCCTCAACAAGGGCACCTACCTGAACTCGGTGAAGGACAAGAAGGAAAAGGTCGGTCGTATGCTCGAAATGCATGCGAACGAGCGTAAGGACGTGGATGAAGCCTTCGCGGGCGACATCATCGCGCTGGCCGGGATGAAGGAAACCACCACCGGTGACACGCTCTGCGCTGCCAATGCGCCGATCGTGCTCGAGCGGATGGAATTCCCCGAGCCGGTGATCGAACTGTCGGTGGAGCCCAAGACCAAGGCGGACCAGGAAAAGATGGGCATCGCGCTCAATCGCCTGTCGGCTGAAGATCCTTCGTTCCGCGTTTCGACCGATCACGAAAGCGGCCAGACCATCATCAAGGGCATGGGCGAACTGCACCTCGACATCATCGTCGATCGCATGAAGCGCGAGTTCAAGGTCGAAGCCAACGTCGGCGCGCCGCAGGTGGCTTACCGCGAATACCTCGGCCGCGAAGTCGAAGTCGATTACACCCACAAGAAGCAGTCGGGTGGTTCGGGCCAGTTCGGCCGCGTCAAGGTTACGGTCACCCCGGGTGAGCGCGGCCAGGGCGTCACTTTCGAAGACGCGATCAAGGGCGGGAACATCCCGCGCGAATACATCCCGGCGATCGAAAAGGGCTTCCGCGAACAGGCGGCCAGCGGTCACCTCGTCGGCTTCCCGATCATCGACTTCTCGATCAAGCTGACCGACGGCGCGTACCACGACGTCGACTCGAGCGCGATCGCGTTCGAAATCGCTGCCCGCGGTGCGATGCGTGAAGTCGCGCAGAAGGCCGGGATCAAGCTGCTCGAGCCGATCATGAAGGTCGAAGTCATCACCCCGGACGATTATCTGGGTGACGTTATCGGCGACCTCAACTCGCGGCGCGGTCAGATCCAGGGCACCGACACGCGCGGTAATGCCCAGGCGGTGGAAGCGTTTGTTCCGCTCGCCAACATGTTTGGCTACGTCAACGAGCTGCGTTCGTTCACGCAGGGCCGTGCGAACTACTCGATGCAGTTCTCGCACTACGACGAGGTTCCGGCCAACGTCGCTGCCGAGGTCAAGGAGAAACTTGCCTAAGCTGCGCCAGCAGTCTAGGGGCGGCGCCTGATTCAGCGGGTGCCGCCGTTTTTCCCGCGAACACATTGTTTCATTCAAGAAGGTAAACCAGAGAAATGGCCAAGGAAAAGTTCCAGCGGAATAAGCCGCACTGCAACATCGGCACCATCGGTCACGTTGACCATGGCAAGACCACGCTGACGGCTGCAATCACCAAGGTGATGGCTGACACCTACGGCGGCGCTGCCGTTGATTTCGCCAACATCGACAAGGCTCCGGAAGAGCGTGAGCGCGGCATCACCATCTCGACCGCACACGTCGAGTATGAATCGGCTGCCCGTCACTACGCGCACGTCGACTGCCCGGGTCACGCTGACTACGTGAAGAACATGATCACCGGTGCCGCCCAGATGGACGGCGCCATCCTGGTGGTGAACGCTGCTGACGGCCCGATGCCGCAGACCCGTGAGCACATCCTGCTTGCCCGTCAGGTCGGCGTGCCGGCGCTGGTCGTGTACATGAACAAGGTCGACCAGGTTGACGACGAGGAAATCCTCGAACTCGTCGAACTGGAAGTGCGCGAGCTGCTCTCGTCGTATGACTTTGACGGTGACAACATTCCGATCATCAAGGGTTCGGCGCTGGCCGCTCTCGAAGGCCGCGATGACAACATCGGCAAGGAATCGGTGATTGCGCTGATCGAAGCTGTCGACAGCTACATCCCGCAGCCCGACCGTCCGATCGACAAGCCCTTCCTGATGCCGATCGAAGACGTGTTCTCGATCTCGGGTCGCGGCACCGTGGTGACCGGCCGTATCGAAACCGGCATCGTCAACGTGGGTGAAGAAGTCGAAATCGTCGGCATCAAGGACACCCGCAAGACCACCGTCACCGGCGTGGAAATGTTCCGCAAGCTGCTCGATCGCGGTGAAGCTGGCGACAACGTCGGCGCCCTGATCCGCGGCGTCGCCCGTGAAGAAGTCGAGCGTGGCCAGGTCCTCTGCAAGCCCGGTACGGTCAAGCCGCACACCGAGTTCGAAGCCGAGGTCTACGTGCTGTCGAAGGACGAAGGTGGCCGTCACACGCCGTTCTTCGCCAACTACCGCCCGCAGTTCTACTTCCGCACCACCGACGTGACCGGCGAAGTCGTTCTTCCCGAAGGCACCGAAATGGTGATGCCGGGCGACAACGTTTCGATCGGCGTGAAGCTGATCGCACCGATCGCCATGGACGAAGGTCTGCGCTTCGCAATCCGCGAAGGCGGCCGCACCGTGGGTTCGGGCGTCGTTGCCAAGATCACCAAGTAAGGTTTTGCTCCCACTTGGGGGCTGACTGAACGCGAAAGAGGCCCGGCCGCTCCTTGGAGCTGCCGGGCCTTTTTGCGTAAGGTCAGGGGAAGGGAAGCGGGCTGGGCGAAGCGATTTCCCCCGCGCGCAATTTCCTTCCACTTGGCCCTTGCCAGAATCCAACACGCTCCGTATAGGCGCGCATCCGCAGACGAGATTCGTCCCGTCTGCTACGAGTTTTGAAGAAGGCCGCCCGCTCTCGGGAAACCGGAATTGAGCGGGGCCGGCCTTTGTTTTTGGGAAATGCCGGTTAACCGGTTGCTCCTTGGCTCTTTCGCATCGGTAGTAGGACATGGAAGCTCAGAATATCCGTATTCGCCTCAAGGCGTTTGACCACCGCGTTCTCGACCAGGCAACTGGTGAGATCGCTGATACGGCCCGCCGCACTGGCGCGCTTATTCGCGGCCCCATTCCCCTGCCGACGCGTATCGAGAAGTTTACCGTGAACCGCGGTCCGCACGTCGACAAGAAGTCGCGCGAGCAGTTCGAAGTTCGCACCTACAAGCGGCTGCTCGATATCGTCCAGCCCAACGCCCAGACCGTCGATGCTCTGATGAAGCTCGATCTGGCTGCCGGCGTGAACGTCGAGATCAAGCTGGCCTAAGCCAGCCGAAATGCCCCCGCCTCGGTGGGGGCCTCTATCGTTGAGGCCCTATGTGCCTCGCCTGACGATAGGGTGGATACCGCCGGATGAAATCATCCGGGCTGCGTCCCCCGTCTCGCTCCAGCGGCCACCCGGCCAAGCGGAGCACTCAGCCCGGACGGGGCGTTGCTAGAAATTTTGGGCTGAATTGGGCTGCGGCGTTTGCGCTGTGGTCCGCCATGCACCTTGCGGATGGTCCGCCGGGTGCCTCTGTTGAGGAGTAACTGACGATGCGCACCGGCGTTATCGCAAAGAAAGTCGGGATGACCCGCCTCTTCCAGGAGGACGGACGGCACGTGCCTGTGACCGTTCTCGCGCTGGAAGATTGCCAGGTGGTTTCGCACCGTACTGCCGATCGTGATGGCTACTTCGCCGTCCAGCTCGGCGCGGGCGAAGCCAAGCAAAAGAACGTTGCCAAGCCGCAGCGTGAACATTTCGCCAAGGCCGATGTCGGCCTGAAGAAGCGCGTCGCTGAGTTCCGCGTCGAAAACGAAGACGGCCTTGTGCCGGTCGGTTCGACCATCAGCGCTGAGCATTTCATTGCGGGTCAGATGGTCGACATCACCGGCCACACGCAGGGTAAGGGCTTTGCCGGCGCCATGAAGCGTTGGGGTTTCGGCGGTATGCGCGCCACCCACGGTGTGTCGATCTCGCACCGTGCCCACGGTTCGACGGGTAACCGTCAGGATCCGGGCCGCGTGTTCAAGGGCAAGAAGATGGCCGGCCACATGGGCGACCGTCAGCGCACCCAGCAGAACCTCGAAATCGTCCGCACCGATGCTGAGCGCGGTCTTCTCTTCGTCAAGGGCTCTGTCCCGGGTGCGAAGAATGGCTGGCTGCTCGTTCGTGACGCCGTGAAGCTTCCGCTTCCCGAAGGCGTGCCGTTCCCTGGCGCAGTGCTCGACAAGAAGGCCCCGCAGGCTGACGAGACCTCCTCGGTTGTCGAGGCTGCCGCCGAAGACGTGGTCGTGACCGAAGCCGTCGAAACCGACGCTTCGGCCGCGCAAGAAAACAAGGAAGGCTGAGCCATGAAGATCAAGGTTCAGAACATCGACGGTACTGCGGTCAAGGGCGCAGACATCGAGCTTTCGGACGACGTGTTCGGCATCGAGCCGCGCGCTGACATCCTGCACCGGGTCGTGACCTGGCAGCTCGAAAACCGCCGCGGCACTGCCCGCCCGACACGTGAGCGTTCGGACGTGGCCCGCACCGGCAAGAAGTTCGGCAAGCAGAAGGGCGGCGGTACTGCCCGTCACGGCGACCGCGCAGCTCCGATCTTTATCGGCGGCGGCAAGGCCCACGGCGCGCGCAAGCGTGACTTCGAGCAGTCGCTCAACAAGAAGATCCGTGCGCTCGGCCTCAAGATGGCACTTTCGAGCAAGGCCAAGGACGGTCTCGTCGTGGTTGACACGCTGGAACTTGCCGAAGCCAAGACCAAGGTCCTCAAGGGCCACCTCGCCAAGGCCGGTTTTGCTGGCAAGGTGCTGGTGATCGACGGCGAACAGGTTGACGCAGGCTTCAAGAAGGCCGCTGGCAACCTGCCGGGCATCAATGTGCTCCCGGCCATGGGCGCCAACGTCTATGACATCCTCAACCACGACACGCTGGTGCTGACCAAGGCTGCTGTCGAAAAGCTGGAGGCGCGCTTCAATGGCTAAGAAGCAGACTGTCGATGCGCGTCATTATGACGTGATCATCGCGCCGCACATCACGGAAAAGTCGACCCTCGCGTCGGAAAACAACGCCGTGGTCTTCAAGGTTGCGGGCACCGCGACCAAGCCCCAGATCAAGGAAGCGATCGAGGCGATCTACGACAAGAAGGTCCTCGCCGTGAACACCCTGATCATGAAGGGCAAGACCAAGCGCTGGAAGGGCAAGGCCTATCAGCGCTCCGACGTGAAGAAGGCCATTGTCACCCTCGCTGAGGGTGAAATGATCGACATCACCAGCGGTATCTGAGGCCAAGGGACAGGAAACGAACAATGGCACTCAAGAACTATAAACCGACCAGTCCCGCACGCCGCGGTCTGATCCTCGTCGACAAGTCGGCGCTGTACAAGGGTAAGCCCGTCAAGGCGCTGACCGAAGGCAAGCGCAAGACGGGTGGCCGCAACAACAAGGGCCATGTCACCTCGCGCGGGATCGCCGGTGGTCACAAGCAGAAGTACCGCTTCATCGACTTCAAGCGTCGCAAGTGGGACATGCCGGCGACCGTCGAACGTCTGGAATATGATCCCAACCGGACTGCCTTCATCGCACTGGTGAAGTACGATGACGGCGAACAGACCTACATCATCGCTCCGCAGCGTCTTGCTGTCGGCGATCAGGTCGTCGCTGGCGAAAAGGTCGACACCAAGCCGGGCAACGCCATGTTGCTGGGCCAGATGCCGGTCGGTACCATTTGCCACAACGTTGAGATGAAGCCGGGCAAGGGCGGTCAGATCGCCCGTTCGGCCGGCACCTATGTGCAGGTCGTTGGTCGTGACCGCGCCATGGTCATTGTCCGCCTGAACTCGGGCGAGCAGCGTTACCTGCGCGCCGACTGCATGGGCACTGTGGGCGCCGTGTCGAACCCCGACAACGGCAACCAGAATTTCGCCAAGGCTGGCCGCAAGCGTTGGATGGGCGTTCGCCCGCTGACCCGCGGTGTTGCGAAGAACCCGGTCGACCACCCGCACGGTGGTGGTGAAGGCCGGACCTCGGGCGGTCGCCATCCGGTGACCCCGTGGGGCAAGCCGACCAAGGGTGCCCGCACGCGCCATAACAAGCAGACGGACAAGATGATTATCCGTTCGCGTCACGCGAAGAAGAAGAGGTAATAGACGATGGCACGTTCCGTCTGGAAAGGTCCGTTTGTCGAGCTGAGCCTTCTGAAGAAGGCTGAGACCGCGCAGGAAGCGAGCAACACCAAGCCGATCAAGACCTGGTCGCGTCGCTCCACCATCCTGCCGCAGTTCGTGGGGCTGACCTTCAATGTCTATAACGGGCACAAGTTCATTCCCGTTTCGGTTTCGGAAGAAATGGTCGGCCACAAGCTTGGTGAATTTGCGCCCACGCGCACGTTCCCCGGTCACGCTGCTGACAAGAAGGGCAAGCGCTGATGAGCAAGGCAAAGGCACCCCGCCGCGTGGGCGATAACGAGGCGCTGGCCGTCGGCACCACGATCCGTGGTTCGGCGCAGAAGCTCAACCTCGTTGCGGCCCTGATCCGCGGCAAGAAGGCAGAAGAGGCGTTGAACATCCTCGCCTTTTCGAAGCGGGCAATGGCGCGCGATGCGAGCAAGGTTCTCGCCTCGGCAATCGCCAACGCTGAAAACAACCACAACCTCGACGTTGATGCGTTGATCGTGGCGGAAGCTTCGGTCGGCAAGTCGGTGACGATGAAGCGGTTCCACACCCGCGGCCGTGGCAAGTCGACCCGGATCCTCAAGCCGTTCTCACGGCTGCGGATCGTCGTTCGCGAAGCAGAAGAGGCGTAAGATGGGCCAGAAGAGCAATCCGATCGGTCTGCGCCTGCAGATCAACCGCACCTGGGACAGCCGCTGGTACGCCGAAGGGCGTGACTATGCGCAGCTGCTCAAGGAAGATGTCGCGATCCGCAAGTACATCATGAAGAACCTGCCGCAGGCGGCAGTTTCCAAGGTGGTGATCGAGCGTCCGGCCAAGCTGTGCCGCGTGTCGATTTATGCTGCGCGTCCCGGTGTCATCATCGGCAAGAAGGGCGCAGATATCGAAAAGCTGCGTTCGAAGCTGGCAACGATGACGCCGAGCGAAGTGAAGCTGAACATCGTTGAAATCCGCAAGCCGGAGATTGATGCCAAGCTCGTTGCGCAGGGTATTGCCGATCAGCTGGTGCGCCGCGTGGCGTTCCGCCGGGCGATGAAGCGCGCGATGCAGTCGGCTATCCGGCTTGGCGCCGAGGGGATCAAGATCACCTGCGGTGGCCGTCTGGGTGGTGCAGAAATCGCCCGTGTTGAATCGTATCGTGAGGGCCGGGTTCCGGCACACACGCTGCGTGCGAACATCGATTACGCCGATTGCGAGGCGCTCACCGCCTACGGGATCATCGGTATCAAGGTGTGGATCTTCAAGGGCGAAATTCTCGCGCATGACCCGACCGCACAGGACCGCCTGATGATGGAAGCTCAGACTTCCGGCGTCCGGCCGGCCCGCTAAAGGTAACAGACCATGTTGCAACCGAAAAAAACCAAGTTCCGCAAGGCTTTCAAGGGCCGGATCAAGGGTGAAGCCAAGGGCGGCACTGCGCTGAACTTCGGCTCCTATGGCCTCAAGGCGCTTGAGCCGGATCGGATCACCGCCCGTCAGATTGAAGCGGCGCGTCGCGCGATTACCCGTCACATCAAGCGTCAGGGTCGTCTTTGGATCCGCGTGTTCCCCGATGTGCCTGTGTCCAAGAAGCCTGCCGAAGTCCGTCAGGGTAAGGGCAAGGGTTCGGTCGAATACTGGGCCGCGCGCGTGAAGCCGGGCCGTATCCTGTTCGAGCTTGATGGCGTTGCCGGACCGCTGGCCGCCGAAGCGTTCGAGCGTGCAGCGATGAAGCTGCCGATCAAGACCAAGGTTGTTGCCCGCCTGGGCGACACCAGCCATCTGGGAGGCGAATAATGGCCGATATTGCGGACCTTCGCACCAAGACCGATGATCAGCTGTCTGCCGAGCTCACCGAGCTGAAGCGCGAACAGTACAATCTGCGGTTCCAGGCTGCGACCAACCAGCTCGAAGCTCCTTCGCGCATCCGTCAGGTGCGCCGGAACATCGCGCAGATCAAGACGCTGCAAAGCGAGCGTGCGGCCAAAACCGCCGCCGCTAAGGCGTAAGGAGTTAGCACAATGCCCAAGCGCATCCTCGTCGGGACTGTGACCTCCGACAAGACAGACAAGACCGTGACCGTGCTGGTCGAACGCAAGGTGAAGCACCCTCTCTACGGGAAGATCATCCGGCGCTCGAAGAAGTATCACGCGCACGATGAAAACAACGAATTCACCGTTGGTGATGTTGTGCGGATCGAAGAGACCCGTCCGATGTCGAAGACCAAGACCTGGCTCGTAAAGGACCGGGTGGTGGCTGGCGGCACGCAGGCGGTGGAAGCCGACCTCGACGTCGCAGCAGCCGGTAACTGAATTAGGCGTAATCGGAACTACCGGGCCCCAGTCGGATTGGGCGTCCCGGAAAGCCAGTGAGAAGGAACCGGATCAATGATCCAGATGCAATCCAATCTCGACGTCGCGGACAACAGCGGCGCCAAGCGCGTCCAGTGCATTAAGGTGCTGGGCGGGTCGAAGCGTCGGACCGCGGGCGTTGGCGACGTGATCGTCGTCTCCATCAAGGAGGCGCAGCCGCGCGCGAAGGTCAAGAAGGGCGACGTTCACCGCGCGGTGATCGTGCGGACCCGCAAGGAAGTCCGTCGTCCCGATGGAACGGTTATCCGTTTCGACAGCAATGCTGCCGTGCTGGTCAACAAGAACGAGGAGCCGATTGGCACCCGTATCTTTGGCCCGGTGGTGCGTGAACTCCGCTCGCGCGGGTTCATGAAGATCATTTCGCTCGCGCCGGAGGTGCTGTGATGGCTTCTGCCAAGATCAAGAAGGGTGACAATGTCATCGTCCTGTCAGGCAAGGACAAGGGTCGTACCGGTACGGTCGCTCAGGTCATGCCGAAAGACGGCAAGGTTGTGGTCGAGGGTGTGAATATCGCTGCCCGTCACCGCAAGCCCAGCCAGACCAACCCGCAAGGTGGTATCGACCGGTTTGCCGCTCCGATGCACATCTCCAAGGTTGCCTTGGCTGATCCCAAGACCGGCAAGGCCACGCGCGTTCGTTTCGAAACGAAGGACGGCAAGAAGGTTCGCGTCGCCGTAAAGAGTGGGGAGACCATCGATGGCTGATGCTGCTTACGCACCGCGGATGAAGGCGAAGTATGACGCCGAAATCGTCGCTGCGATGACCGAGAAGTTCGGTTACAAGAACCGTCTGGAAGTTCCGAAGATTGTGAAGATCACGCTCAACATGGGTGTGGGCGAAGCGAGCCAGGACAAGAAGAAGGTTCAAACCGCTGCCGAGGAAATGGCGCTGATCGCCGGCCAGAAGCCGGTCATCACCATCGCCAAGAAGTCGATCGCGCAGTTCAAGCTGCGTGAAGGCATGCCGATTGGTTGCAAGGTCACCCTTCGCCGCGAACGCATGTACGAATTTCTCGATCGCCTGGTGACCGTGGCCATGCCGCGCATTCGTGACTTTCGCGGGCTGAACGCCAAGTCGTTCGATGGCCGCGGGAATTACGCCATGGGGCTGAAGGAACAGATCGTGTTCCCCGAAATCAGCTACGACCGGATCGAGAAGGTGCGGGGGATGGATATTATCGTCACCACCACCGCAAAGACCGATGATGAGGCGCGCGAATTGCTGCGTCTGTTCGGCTTCCCCTTTGCGGGTGAGGCCGGCAAGACCGAACAGAAGGAAGCGGCGTGAGCCGCTTCTGCAATACGACACTAGGCAAGAGAGCTTAAGTCCATGGCGAAACTGAGTTCCATTAACAAGAATGAGCGTCGCAAGAAGCTCGTCAAGCAGTACGCTGCTAAGTACGAAAAGCTGAAGGCTATTGCTGCCGATGAATCGCTGGATGAGACCGAGCGTCTCGTCGCGCGTCTCAAGATGGCAGAGCTTCCGCGCAACGCGAACCCGACCCGGGTGCGCAACCGTTGCGCCACCACCGGCCGCCCGCGCGGCTATTATCGCAAGTTCGGCATCAACCGTATCGAACTGCGTCAACTCGGCAACAGCGGGATGATTCCCGGCCTGACCAAGTCGAGCTGGTGAGGACTGACAGATGGCTATGACCGATCCATTGGGTGACATGCTCACCCGCATCCGCAACGGCCAGCGCGCGAAGAAGGACTCTGTCCTCACGCCCGCTAGCAACCTGCGCGCAAGCGTGCTCGAAGTGCTTCAGCGCGAAGGCTACATCCGTGGCTATTCCGAAGACAACTCGGGCGCACACAAGGCGCTGCGGATCGAACTGAAGTATTTCGAAGGCGAGCCTGCGATCAAGCATGTGGCCCGCGTGTCGAAGCCTGGGCGCCGCGTCTACTCGGGTTCCAAGGAACTCCCGACGATCCTCAACGGCCTTGGCATCACGATCGTCTCGACGCCGCGCGGCGTGCTCTCGGATGCCGAAGCACGCAGCCACAATGTCGGCGGCGAAGTCCTGGCGGAGGTGTTCTGATGAGCCGCATCGGTAAAAAGCCGGTGGCGATCCCTGGCGGGGTGACGGCTACCATCGACAATGGCACGCTGACCGTGAAGGGCCCCAAGGGCACACTCACGCTCGGTTTGTCGGATCTCATTGAATACAAGGTCGAAGACAGCGAGATTTCGGTCAAGCCGGCGAATGACAGCCGTCAGGCTCGTGCTTTCTGGGGTATGCAGCGCACGCTGGTGTCCAACCTCGTTGAAGGCGTTACCGACGGCTTCACCAAGGTTCTGGTCATCAAGGGCGTCGGCTATCGTGCCAACGGCCAAGGCCGCACTCTGAAGCTGCAGCTTGGCTACAGCCACGATGTCGACCTGCCTGTGCCCGAGGGTCTTGAAGTGAAGACTCCCGACCAGACAACGATCGAGATTTCCGGCGTCGACAAGCAGGCCGTTGGCCAGTTTGCCGCCGAAATCCGCCGCTGGCGCAAGCCCGAGCCTTACAAGGGCAAGGGTATTGCTTACCGCGGCGAGTTTATCTTCCGCAAGGAAGGGAAGAAGAGGTAAGATGGCAAAGCTTTCTCTGTTCGCACGGCGTCGCCGCCGCGTCCGCACCGCGCTTCGTGCGCGTGCCGGTGGCAAGCCGCGCCTGTCGGTGCATCGCACTGGCCGTCACATCTACGCCCAGATCATCGATGACGCGGCCGGCCGTACGGTTGCCGCTGCTTCGACCCTTGGTGCCACGGCCAGCGGCGCGAATGTCGATGCCGCTGCCCAGGTCGGCAAGGCGATCGCGGAGGCCGCAAAGCAGGCCGGCGTGACGACTGTCGTGTTCGATCGCGGCGGGTTCTTGTTTCATGGCCGCGTCAAGGCGTTGGCCGATGCCGCCCGTGCTGGCGGGCTGGAGTTCTGATTATGGCTGACGAGAACACCATCGAAACCCCCGAGGTTGTCGCAGGAACTCCCGGCGATGCTGGCGATGCACAGGGCCGTCGTGGCCGTGGGCGCGGTGGCAATCGTGACGGCGGTGATCGCGGTCGCGGCGGGCGCGGCGGCCGCGATAATAATCGCGGCGGCAAGCAGGATGAAGATGACGGCATCATCGAAAAGCTGGTGCACATCAACCGCGTGTCCAAGACCGTAAAGGGCGGTAAGCGCTTCGGTTTCGCGGCGCTGGTCGTGGTTGGCGACGGTCAGGGCCGGGTCGGCTTTGGTCATGGCAAGGCGCGCGAAGTGCCGGAAGCCATCACCAAGGCGACGGCTTCGGCACGCAAGAAGATGATCCGCGTTCCGCTCAAGGAAGGCCGCACGCTGCACCATGACGGCAATGGCCGTTTCGGCGCTGGCAAGGTGACCGTCCGTACCGCGCCTCCGGGGACCGGCATCATCGCCGGTGGTCCGATGCGCGCCGTGTTCGAGAGCCTCGGCGTTGCCGACGTGGTGACCAAGTCGGTCGGGACCTCGAACCCCTACAACATGATCCGCGCCACCTTCGACGCGCTGACTGAGCAGACTTCGCCGAAGTCGGTTGCCCAGCGTCGCGGCAAGAAGGTTGCCGACCTCCTGGGTCGCGGCGGGGCCAGCGCAGCTGAAGCGGAAGCCGATGCTGCCGCGATTGCGGAGTAATCCAGATGGCTACCATCAAGATCAAGCAGATCGGTTCGCCGATCCGTCGTCCTGCCAGCCAGCGCCAGATCCTTATCGGTCTGGGACTGAACAAGATGAACAAGGTTGTAGAGCGTCAGGACACCCCCGAGGTGCGCGGCGCGCTTGCCAAGGTTCCTCATCTGGTCCAGGTGATCGACTAAGAACTCCGGAAGGCCCCGCGAAAGTGGGGCCTTCCTTCCTCTCAGCGCGACAAAAGCGAAAGCGAGTGCACGACTATGAAACTGAATGACATCCGCGACAATGCCGGTGCCCGCAAGGGCCGCATCCGCGTCGGCCGTGGTATCGGCTCGGGCAAGGGCAAGACCTCGGCCCGTGGTCAGAAGGGCCAGAAGGCCCGTTCCGGTGTGGCGATCAAGGGCTTTGAAGGCGGTCAGATGCCGCTGCACATGCGCTTGCCGAAGCGTGGCTTCAATAACCCGTTCGCCAAGGATTACGCCGAAGTGAATGTCGGCATGATCCAGAAGTTCATCGACGCAGGCAAGCTCGATGCCAAGGCGACCATCACAGAAGACGCGCTGCGTGCCGCTGGTCTGGTGCGTGATGGCAAGGATGGCGTTCGCTTGTTGGGCAAGGGTGAGATCACCGCCAAGGTTGCCCTCGCCGTGACCGGTGCGACCAAGGGCGCGATTGCCGCGGTCGAAAAGGCCGGCGGCAGCGTCGAAGTGGCTGCTGCAGCGACGCCTGAGCATGAGAAAAAGCTCGCGCGGCGCGATGCGAACAAGGCCGCCAAGGCCGCGGCTGCAAAGTAATCGACGAAATGCTGAGCGCGGGGGT
This sequence comes from Porphyrobacter sp. TH134, assembly GCF_002855495.1. Taxonomy (GTDB): domain Bacteria; phylum Pseudomonadota; class Alphaproteobacteria; order Sphingomonadales; family Sphingomonadaceae; genus Erythrobacter. The sequence continues at coordinate 2,902 of NZ_PKRO01000001.1, read as the reverse complement.
TCGACAAGAGCCCCCGCGCTCCCTATTTGTGCTTTCGCATGCTTTGCCGGTGTCCCGCGATACGGGTTAATCTGAAGAACCGGCGCGTGCAGGATGGTTGGAGGAGAAGCGCGTGCAGCGCATGTCCCCCGATCAAGAGCTAGGACCGACAGAACGACATGGCATCACGCGCCGATAACATCGCGAGCAACCTGAACCTCGGCAATTTTGCCAAGGCGACTGAGCTCAAGCAGCGCATCTGGTTTACGATCGGCGCGCTGATTGTCTTTCGTTTCCTCAGCTTCGTGCCGCTGCCTGGCGTCAACCCGCTGATCCTGAGCGAGCTGTACAGCCAGACGCGCGGCGGCATCCTCGACCTTTTCAATGCTTTTTCGGGCGGCAGCCTTGAGCGCATGAGCCTCATCGCGCTCGGTGTGATGCCCTACATCACGGCTTCGATCGTGGTGCAGATGGCATCGGCGCTTCACCCCGCGCTGTCCGCGCTGAAGAAGGAAGGCGCCAGCGGGCGGCAGAAGCTCAATCAGTATACGCGGTACGGCGCGGTGCTGCTGTGTGCCATTCAGGGCTATTTCTTGGCAGTCGGGCTCGAAAGCTTCGCCGCGCAGAGCGGTCTTCAGGCTGTGGTTGATCCTGGCTACCTGTTCCGCATTGTGGCGGTGATCAATCTTGTCGGCGGCACGATGTTCCTGCTGTGGCTCGGTGAGCAAATCACCAGCCGCGGGATCGGCAACGGCATTTCGCTCATCATCATGGCCGGGATTGTCGCGCAGTTCCCGAGTTTTGCCACCAACCTGTTTGAAGGCGGACGGACCGGATCGATCGCGCCGTGGATCATTATCGCGTTCCTGTTGATGGTGGTCGCGCTTATCCTGCTTATCTCCTTCATGGAGCGCGCCCAGCGCCGCCTGACGATCCAGTATCCCAAGCGTGCAACCCAGCGCGGTATGATGCAGGCCGAGCGTTCGTACCTGCCGCTGAAGATCAACACGGCCGGGGTCATTCCGCCGATTTTCGCCAGCTCGTTGCTGCTGCTCCCGCTGACGATCACGCAATTCGCCGGAAGTTCTGTCGATACAAATAGCGGCTTTTACAGCGTGCTACAGGCCATGAACCAGTATCTGGCGCATGGACAGCCGCTCTACATGGCGCTGTATGCGATCGGGATCGTGTTCTTCTGTTTCTTCTACACCGCAGTGGTGTTCAATCCCGAAGAGACAGCCGACAACCTCAAGAAGAACGGCGGGTCGATCCCCGGTATTCGCCCCGGTAAGCGCACGTCGGATTACATCGAGTATGTGTTGACCCGCATCACTGTGATCGGCGCGATCTACCTCACTGTGGTTTGCGTCGTTCCCGAATACATGATCGCGCAGACCGGCATTCCGCTGTTCCTGGGCGGCACCTCGCTTCTGATCGTGGTGAACGTGACAGTCGATACCATCAGCCAGATCCAGTCGCATTTGCTGGCCTTGCAGTATGGCGATCTCATCAAGAAGGCTAAGCTGAAGGGGCGGATGCGCTGACACCCGGCATAAGTCGGCTTGACGCATGCCCCGGCTTGGTTGAACCCACTAACGTGAAAGAACGCACCGGACGTCGATCCGGGGCGATTATGGGGGACGGTTCGTGAACATCATTCTTCTTGGTCCTCCAGGCGCAGGCAAGGGCACGCAAAGCGCCGCACTGGTTGACCGCCATGGGATGCGGCAGCTGTCGACAGGCGATATGCTGCGCGCGGCGGTCAAGGCGGGCACGCCGGTTGGCCTGCGCGCCAAGGAAGTCATGGAGCGCGGCGAGTTGGTCTCGGACGAGATCGTCTCCGACCTGATTGATGCCGAACTGGCGGCGATGTCTGCCGAAACGGGCGCTATCTTCGACGGCTACCCCCGCACTGCGGCGCAAGCAGATGCGCTCGATGCAATCCTCGCCAAAAACGGCCGCGTGCTCGATCATGTGATCGAGTTGGAGGTTAACGAGGATGCGCTGGTCGAGCGGATCACGGGGCGCTTTTCCTGCGGCAATTGCGGCGCGCTTTATCACGACACGGCGAATCCGCCGGCCAAAGAAGGCGTCTGCGACAGCTGTGGCAGCACCGAATTCAAGCGCCGACCTGACGACAACGAAGAAACCGTGCGTATGCGCATGCAGGAATATCGCGCGAAGACCGCGCCGATCCTGCCCGGCTACGAAGCGCGCGGGATTGTCACCCGGGTCGATGGCATGGCTGCCATCGATACCGTGGCCGGGCAAATTGATGCGATCCTGGCAAGCTGAAGCGGTTAGAGCGTTTGGCTGAAGCCAGCCGGCTCCAAAGCGTCATTTGCTGATCACAGGAAAGGGCCTCTGCCGTGTTGCTGCATCATAAAGAGATGAATGCCGCGATCGCGGTTGCATTTGTCAGTTTCAACGCCCCTGCTGCGGCCGAATTGACCCGTGTGACGGACAACAGCTTTGTGTCGCGGCACGAAGTTGTGGTGGCAGCTGATCCCAAAGAGGTGTGGCTCACTCTGATTACGCCGGCAGACTGGTGGCGTGCTGAGCATACATGGTCGGGCGATGCGGCCAATCTTACGCTGACCCCGCAGGCTGGCGGATGTTTTTGCGAGACAATTCCTGAAGTGGACGAGCCCGGCCGCGTGACGCTTCAGGGGAGTGTGGAGCATATGCGGGTGGTGCAGGCTTACCCGGAACAGGCCTTGCGCATGCAAGGGGCGCTGGGTCCGTTGCAGAGCGAACCGGTGACGGGTGTTTTGACGGTTGCGATCAGCAAGGTTGACCAGGGCACCCGGATCGTTTGGGAATACATGTTGAAGGACAGTTCACAGGAGCCGTAAGGCGACATCCAGCTTTACGAGGTGTCGCCTTGGCCTGATCGATTTCCCGGCGGATGGTCTTCCGGGAG
>NZ_PKRO01000019.1 GCF_002855495.1 Porphyrobacter sp. TH134 | reverse complement strand
GTCCAAAATCGAAATCCCCATAGCTCAGCGCATGCGGCCCGCAGGTTCGGGCACCGTCGACTTTCCGACGCCTCACGGCGTCCGAAACTCTAAACGATAGCGGTATGGCAGCTTTCAGGAGAAAAATTGCAAAAGCTGCCGCTCAGCGCCGCGCCCTGAAAAACCCGCGCAAAAGTTCCGCTGCCTCCGCCTCGCCCATGCCGCTGTAGACCTCCGGGCGGTGCAGGCATTGCTCCTGCTCGAACACCCGGGCACCATGTTCGACCGCGCCGCCCTTGGGATCGCTGGCGGCGTAATACAGGCGGGCGATGCGCGCATGGGCGATGGCGCCGGCGCACATGGCGCAGGGCTCCAGCGTGACCCACAGCTCGCACCCGGTCAGGCGTTCATCGCCCAGCGCCTGTGCGGCGCGGCGGATGGCGAGGATTTCGGCATGGGCGGTGGGATCGTGCAGCCCGCGCGGGGCATTATGCGCCTCGGCGATGATGACGCCATCCTTGACGATGACCGCGCCGATGGGCACTTCGCCCGCTGCCGCAGCCGCCTGTGCCTCTGCAAGGGCACGGTGCATCGGCAAGGGAAGCGGCCAGTGGGTCATCGTCCTCCGGCTAGCCGGGGCGCGGGGCGAGCGCAACTTGCTTGACGATTCGGGTCAGCCCCGTTATGCGCGCCGCTTTCCCGGATCACACCCGAACTTTACGAGAAGAGACACACCATGTCGCGTATCTGCGAACTGACCGGCAAGGGCCGCATGACTGGCCACAATGTCAGCCACGCCAACAACAAGACCAAGCGCGTGTTCCTGCCCAACCTGCAGAACGTGACGCTGATGAGCGAAAAGCTGGAGCGCAGCTTCAAGTTCCGCGTTTCGACCCACGGCCTGCGCTCGGTTGAGCACAATGGCGGGCTCGACAACTGGCTGCTCAAGACCAACGACGAAAAGCTTTCGGCCAGCGCGCTGAAGGTGAAGCGCGAGTTGGTGAAGGCACAGGCCGCCGCCTAAGTCGCCACTGCCTTTCGGGGCAGCGATGATTCGATCAAGCGTTCGGGCGACCGGGCGCTTTTTCGTTTGCGGGAAGCAGGCCTGCCGCCGGGTTCCAGTCGAACCGCACCAGCAGGCTGCGCTGAAACAGCGAGAAATTATCGTCCGCGATCAGCCAGATCGCGCCTCTCGCCGGGTCTTCGGCGGAAGGGACAAAGGCGATCCCTTCAAAATTGTCAGCAAAGATTCCGCCATCAAGCCGCTGGATCACCTGCGCGCGCCACGGCTTGCCCGCCCGGATCGTCTGAGGATCGGCCAGCGCAATTGCGGTATCGAACCGCGCGGGGATGGCATATTCCACCCGCCGCAGCAGGATCAGCACCCGCCCATCGGGCAGCTGGGTCGCATCGACCGGATCGTAATCGGCGGGCGCGGCCAAGCTGAAGGTCACGGGCGTGCCGCCCTCCACCGGATCGCCTTTGAACAGCAGCGACGGGTGATAGGCATCGCCCCCGCGGCCTCGCCCTTCCGCGATCACGACAAAGCGCCCGTCAGCCAGGCGCACCATTGTTTCGGGCCCGCTGTTGATGCTCCATTCCGCCATTTCGGGGGGCGCGCGACTGGCCTTGGCGCCGCCTGCCCCGAAGCGGGCGATCAGATTGGCATTCTCGAACCCGGCCCACAGCGTGCCTGTGTCTGGATCGCGGGCGAGCGATTCCAGGTCGATGATTTCATCGCCATCGGCGGCGCGCAATCCCACGAAGCGAAAGCTGCCAGCAACCGCGCGCGGGGTGCCGCCCGGCAGGTCGAGATCGAGCAGGAAGCCCCGGTCACTCCCCGCGATGAGGCCCGCCGACCCCTTGGCGACGAGCGCCGAAAAGCCGCCGAACCAGCCATGCGGCGACGTCAGCTCCCACGCGCCTGTCAGTGTCAGTTCGCCGCTCACGCCGCTGCGCTCGGTCATGGGCGTGACCGTCACCGCGGCGGCATCGCTGCGCGAGCTGACCGGGGCGCGGACGAAGGTGCCGGGGCCCAGCCCGATGATGACCAGAGCTAGAAGAAACAGACGCAGCATCCGCCCGCGCCCATCGGGCCTCGCATCCGGGCCGTCAACCGCCATGGCGGCGATTATGGCGACGATGGATCAGGCGAGGCCGAGCAGGCGGCGCGTGGCGATCTCGCACGAGGCATAGGCCTCCTGCCGCTCGGCGCTCCAGTAACGCAGTTCGGGCAGGGGTATCGCCTCGGCTGTGACGGCGCAGATCACGTGGCTTCCGGGGCGCAGCACACGAAAGCCTGACGGGCCGTAGTAGAGTTTGGCGAGCTTGTCGGACGGGGTCATCAGCATGGTCTGCCTGATAGCACTGTGTGGCTAACCGAACAAATCATCTTGGACAGGCGGGGTTGGGGAAGCGGGGCGCGCAGCGGCACGCACGGGCTTGGGCGGGCTGGCCGGGGTGGCCAAGGCCGGGGCCGGAGCTGGGGCCGGGCCAGCGGGCACAGCGTCCAGCGTGCCATCGCGGAATTGCAGCCTTAGCGCCGCCTCGCCTGCCGCCGCAGCGCGGGTGGTCAGCGCTTTGCCGCCCGCATCGCGGATGATCGCATAGCCGCGCTCCAGCGGCTTTTCCGGGTGGAGTTGGCTCATCACGCGGGTCAGCGCGGCCAGCCGGTCGGTACCTTGCCGCAGGGGCCGTTCCACCAGCGCAGGGGCAAGGCGCGCGCGGTCAAGCCGGCGCTGCGCCTCGGCCGCGCTACGGGTGAGCAGGCTGGGCGACAGCCGCGCCGCCACCCCTGCCAGGCGCTCGCGCCCCTTGGCCGAACGATCGCCGAGTGCACGGCGCAGCCGTTCGGACAGATCATCGAGCCGCTGGGCTTGCGGTTGCAGCAGGTTTTCAGGGCGCGGCAGCATCCGCACCCGCGCCGCGAGCCGCTCGCGTCCCAGCTCCACCGGACGATAGACAGCGCGCCGCTGACGGGCGGCGAAATCGGCAAGGGTCAGGGCGAGGTCGGCGCGCACCGGCACCGCCATTTCCGCCGCCGCCGTGGGCGTGGGGGCGCGGCGATCAGCGGCGAAATCGGCCAGCGTGGTGTCGGTTTCATGCCCCACCGCCGAGATCACCGGAATGGTGCATTCGGCAATCGCGCGGACCACCACTTCCTCGTTGAAGCTCCACAAGTCCTCGATCGACCCGCCGCCGCGGGCGACGATCACGACATCGGGGCGCGGGACCGGACCGCCGGGCTGGAGGGCCGAAAACCCTCGCACGGCGGCGGCCACTTGATCGGCCGCGCCCTGACCCTGCACCAACACCGGCCAGACCAGCACATGCGAGGGAAAGCGATCCGCCAGCCGGTGGAGAATATCGCGAATCACCGCCCCGGTCGGCGATGTGATCACCCCGATCACCTGCGGCAGATAGGGCAAGGCGCGCTTGCGGCCCGCGTCGAACAGCCCCTCGGCCGCCAGCCGGGTGCGGGTCTTCTCCAGCAGCGCCAGCAGCGCGCCTTCACCCGCCAGTTCCAGCGAATCGATCACGATCTGGTATTTGGAACGCCCCGGATAGGTGGTGAGCTTGCCGGTCGCGATCACCTCCAGCCCGTCTTCGGCGCGGAAGTTCATGCGCGCGGCATTGCCCTTCCACATCACCCCGTCGATGACCGCACCTTCATCCTTCAGCGCGCAGTAGAAATGCCCCGAGGCCGCCCGCTTCACCCCCGACAATTCCCCGCGCAGCCGCACAAAGCCGAAGCGATCCTCGACCGTGCGCTTCAGCAGCGCGGAAACTTCGCTGATGGTCAGCGGCTGGGCATTGTCGCCCGGGCGGGTGTCGGCAATCATGTCTGACATGGGCGGGGCTTTCATGTGCCGATTAGCTGTGACCAAAGGAATGCGGCCCTTCGACAGGCTCAGGGCGAACGGATAAGGGGACCGTTCAATACCCGTTCGCGCTGAGCTTGTCGAAGCGCCGTCCTCACTTTTGCGCGAGGTTTCGCCCATGAACATCCTTCTCCTCGGCTCCGGCGGTCGTGAGCACGCTCTGGCATGGAAGCTGGCGCAATCCCCCAGCCTCACAAAGCTCTACGCCGCCCCCGGAAATCCGGGCATCGCGCAAGAAGCGGAGTTGGTGGCGCTCGACGTGACCGACCACGCCGCGGTGATCGCGTTCTGCGCGGAACGGGACATCGCGCTCGTCGTGATCGGGCCGGAAGCGCCGCTGGTGGACGGGCTGTCGGATTCGCTGCGGGCAGCGGGTGTGCCGGTGTTCGGCCCCTCGCAGGCGGCGGCGCAGCTGGAGGGCTCCAAAGGCTTCACCAAGGACCTGTGCACCCGCGCAGGCATCCCGACCGCCGGCTACGTGCGCACCGCGTCGCTGGAGGACGCCCGCGCGGCGCTCGCCCGGTTTGCGCCGCCTTACGTGCTCAAGGCCGATGGGCTGGCGGCGGGCAAGGGCGTGGTGATCGCCGAGACGCTGGCCGAGGCCGAGGCCGCGCTTGCCGACATGTTCGGCGGCGGGTTCGGGGCGGCGGGCGCTGAGGTGGTGATCGAGGAGTTCATGCACGGCGAGGAAGCCAGCTTCTTCGCCCTGACCGACGGCACCGCGATTGTCCCCTTCGGTTCGGCGCAGGATCACAAGCGGGTGGGCGATGGCGATGTGGGGCCGAACACCGGCGGCATGGGAGCCTATTCCCCCGCCCCGGTGCTGACGCCGGAATTGCAGGCCCGCGTCATGGCCGAGATCATCGAACCCACGGTGCGGACGATGCGCGAGGAGGGCAATCCCTATTCCGGCGTTCTCTTCGCAGGCCTGATGCTGACAGCGGACGGCCCCAAGCTGATCGAATACAATGCCCGCTTCGGCGATCCCGAATGCCAGGTGCTGATGATGCGGCTGGAGAGCGATCTGACCGCGATCATGCTCGCCTGCGCCAAGGGGGCGTTGGCGGGGGTGGAGCTGTCCTTCCGCGACCAGACCGCGCTGACCGTGGTGATGGCGGCGAACGGCTATCCCGGCACGCCCGAAAAGGGCGGCGTGATTGCGCTGGACAACGCAGAGACGAACGGCGCCAAGGTGTTCCACGCCGGAACCGCGCTGACAGATGGCGCGCTGGTGGCCAATGGGGGGCGAGTGCTGAACGTCACTGCGACCGGCGCAAACGTCACCGAGGCGCAGGCCCGCGCTTATCAGGCTGTCGACGCGATCACCTTCCCCACCGGCTTCTGCCGCCGGGATATCGGCTGGCGGGAAGTTGCGCGGGAAGCCTAGGGCGAGCCCGAAGCCTGACCGTCGGCTTCGACGGCGTTTCAGCCAACAGCCGAAATTCTGAAACCGATCCCGTTTGCGGCGTTTCCGTCATCCCAGCGAAAGCTGCGGCTTAGGGCATCATCGGAGAATGCTGGCCCGGTGTGGTGGGTTGGCACTTACGAGCCGCTTGCAGCCTATCGCGCCGGCGGTCGGCGAAATTGGCTCAATGCGTTGCACTATGCAAGGCGCAGGCGCCGGTATCGACGAAGCGCGGTCGCCAAAATGACGATCGTAATCATGAGGGTCCACAATACCCCCAACCAACCGGGCCTCGGGCTAGGTGGCGGCTGAAATGTCGGCAGGGCATCGTGGTCCGCCAGCGTGAACAGGCGGTTGTTTGCGATGCCGCGATCAAGCGCCGCTTGATAATCGGAAAGATAGCCGAATGCGGCGCCCTTCAGAGTGCCATAGGTTTCGACATCTGTGCCGGCGATCTGCGCCAGCGTGTTTGAGACCATCATCGGCGGCGATAGCCATTGCGCCTGCCGAACGGCTCGCTGCTGGGCGGCAAGTTGTAGGTCGAAGGCGTCGCTCAATGGCCGGATGGCGCGATCATGGGCAGTGCTGATGCGCTGATATTGTGCGATCACATCTTTCACCCGCTGGAGCTCTGCTAGGCCATCGGTGCCGTGGTCGTTCTTGTAGGTCTCGGTCGCCTGCTGTTCGGCGCGTCGGCCTTCGATGATCTGTGCCATCCGCGAGGACGGGGGGTTGAGCGCCTGCGCAGCACTGTTGATCAGCGGCGGGGCGGCGAAAACCAGCAGGATCCAGGCAGCGATCAGGATAAAGGCCGAGGTTTCCGCACTGACCCGCAGCGCATTGATCAGCAGGATCACCGCCCACCAGAAGGCGATACCCGCCAGAGCCACGCTGACCCACAGCAACGCTGCTTCGGTCCGCGCCGGGTCATTGGGGCCGATCAGAAGCAGCGCCAGCGCACCAAGCACCAGCGGCACTATCACCAGCGCCAGCCGGTTGATGCTGCGCGCCGCCACCAGCCGCCCGACCCCGCCCGCCTGCGCTGCGATCAGCCGCAAGGTGCCGCTGTCGCGGTCGCTCGCAAGCATCCCGTATCCGAGCGCGATCAGCAGCAGCGGGGCCACCACGATAGCGACAAAGCTGAGGTCGATCCGCCCGCGCTGGAGCCTTTCGGGATTGTCGATCTGGTAATTGCGGAACAGCGTGTCGGCGCGGTAGCCCATCCGCACCTCGGCCATCGCGGGTTCGATGTCCGAACGCCCGATGGTGAAGTCAGCGAGCACCGGCACGGGATAGGCGAAGGAACGCTTCGCGGAGTAGGGCGCGTCGGCAGAATCCCCATCGGTCCAATCCGGCCCAGCGAATCTGGCGCGGTATTCGGCCTGCTCGGCCTGCGTGCGGTCGAGGAAGGCGCTGCGGCTTTGTTCGAGATGGTCGATCCAGCGCGCGCCGTTGCCGACCGCAAGGCCCGTTACGGCCAGCCCGATCACCAGCACCAGCAGCGCCAGCCGGTCGCGCAACAACAGGCGCAGATCGTGGAGCAGCAGCCGGGCCATTACAGCACGCCCCGTGCAAGGCGCCGGCCAGCGAACATCAGCAGCGCTGCTCCGGCAGTGCACCATGCCAGCAAGATGGCGAGGTCGAACAGCCATGCCGGGGCCAGCGCGAGCGCCTTGGGCTGGGCGTAGTTGAAAACAGGCACCACCTCCCACAGCCGCCGGTCGGCATTGTAGCCTTCATAGGTCTTGCCCGCGCCGTTCGTGATGAGATCGGCATTGAGCTGGTCGACCACCAGTCTCCGGTGCGCCTCGGCGGCATCGGCGAAGTGGCGATGGTGGGCAAGATCGGTGCCCGCGAGCCCCGCCGAGACATTCTGGAATGCTGTGAGCGGCGAGACGAGGCTAGCCAGCCGCATCGCGCTGCGTTGGCTTTCACGTTCGGCATTGAGCTCGGCAAAGCGGCGGTCGAACACCTTGTAGCCGTAGCGCTCGCTCGCATCGAGCGAGATGCCCGAGTAGCTCACCGGCAGATCATCGACGCTGGCTGCTCCATATTGCTTAAGCGTCGCCGCTTCGAGCTGGGCTGCGCGAGTCTTGCTGTCGGCATCGCCGGGCAGGCCGTTCTTGTAATCGGCGTCCATCTGCGCCCAGAAGGTGCGCGCATCGGGTGTGGGGGCGATCATGTCAGCTAGCGTTCCGCCTAGGCGCGGGCCAAGCGGTACTGCCACCAGCCACACCCCGGCCAGCACCAGCAGCGCCCGGTCGTTTCGCCCGGCGAGCGCCGAGACGGCGACGCCAACGGCCAGAAACAGCGCCAGATAGAGACCATACGCTCCGCACAGCAATGCCAGCCGGAGCGCCTGATCGGCGCTGAAGGCAGCCGGAGCCAGCAGCGCCGCGGCCACGCCCGCCACGGCCAGCGGGGCGATCAAGGCGAGCGTGATCCGGCCCAGACTGCCTGCCTTGGCCCGGACAATCGCTTCGGCGCGCGCGCCCGAGGCCAGCATCAGTCGCAATGTGCCCCGCTCGCGCTCGCGCGCCACAAGGCCCGCCGCCAGCACGAAAACCAGCAGCGGAGCGAGCGTCTGGAGCACCCAAGCGAGGCTGAACTCGCCCAGATCAAGCGCCGCAGCGCGATCCTCGACCGGGCGGCCCGTGCCGGTGTTGCGGCTGTGCGCCTCCAGCCAGATCGCGGTCGGGGCGTAGGGGGTTACGCCCGGATCGATCACCGCCGTGGGGTGAGCGGCCGGAACGCCCAGCTGGCAAAATGCGCCGCGCCATGCGGATTCTGCTCGCCCTGTTCGAGCCAGGTCTGGCGGTCGCCGGCTTCGGCGGCGCGGCGGTCGGCTTCGTGGCTGGCGATCCGCTGCCATGACAGCGCCAGCGCCAGCGCCAGCAGCGCCAGCACGATCATCAATGCCGAAGCGATCAGCAACCGCCGGTCACGGATGAACTCGCGCCAGTCCTTGGCGGCAATCGCGCTCATGCCGCGCGCTCTGTCATGTGGGTGAGGTAAAGCTTGTCGAGTTCCTGTCCGCTCAGGCTGGCAGGGTCGATCAGGTCGACCATCCGACCCTGGCGCATGATCCCGATTAGGGTGGCGGCATCCTTGGCCCGGAAAATGTCGTGAGTGGAAATCAGCAGCGCCGTGCCGCCAGCTGCGGTTTCACGCAGCACTTCGACCAGATCATTGGCCGCCGCCGGATCGAGGGTTGCTCCCTCGGTCACGCTGCGATCGCGGATCTGGTAGTAGTCGGCCCCGATCAGCAGATTGTGCTGCGCTCCCAGCCATTCACCCTTGATCTGAACGTTGGTGTCTGTCGACCAGACGTTGGCATTGGTGGTGATCGGAAAGATCAGGCGTTCGGCCACCCGTTCACCCGGATCGAGCAGCGGGAAGATGTAATTGGTGAAGCGGCTGTAATCGCGGTAGCCGGTGACGTGATTGAGCACGACATTGTCCGAGAATTCGTGCCGCACAATCAGCTTGGCACCCAGCGTTTCGACATTGTCATCAGGCAGTCCCGGCTCGCCGAGGAACCGCTCGCGCGGGATGACGCCGTTGGGATTGGCGCGAAGCGTGCCGTCAGCTGGAAGGTAGGGCACCAGGCGGAAATTGTCCTTCTGGTAGGAGCCGAGCAATGTGATCTTGGTGCCTTCGCGCGGGAAGAAGCTGATCGCCGGGGCGATGTAACGGCGGTTGTTGAAGGCGGTGTCGGCCAGATCGTCCTGATTGCGCAGGAAGCCGGTCAGCCGCGCGGCGACCTTGCCCTCGCCATCGAGCGCATCGGTGACGTCGAAGCCGAGACGCAGCCGATCGAGGCTCCCGCCCGATACCATGACCTCGCCCGAAGGCTTGGCGCGGGGCCGGCGCGAGACCGAATTGACGATCCCGCCGGGCTGGGTCGAACCATACAGCACCGATGCTGCCCCGCGCAGCACTTCAATGCGTTCGAGGCCATAGGGTTCGGGATTGACGTCGATGTTGAAGGCCTGCTGACGCGTGCCGTCCACAAAGGTGCTGCGCAGGTAGGAGAAGCCGCGGATCGAGAGGTTCTCGTCAACCGCCGCTCGGCCATTGTTGCCGCTGTAAACCCCCCGGCACGAATCGTAGCGCATCGGTGATCGTGGTGACTTGCGTGTCGTCAAGAAACTGACGGGTGACGACGCTGGCCGAAATCGGTGTTTCGATTAACGGGACATTGGTCTTGGTGCCGATGGCGGCGCGCTCGGCCCGGTAGCTTTGGGTGCCGGGCAAACGGGCGGTCACGATGATCTCGCTGCCGGCAGCGCTTTCTTCACGCGAAGCCGACTGATCGGCTTCGGCCTGCTGTGCCAATGCCGGTGATGCAATGACGAGCGCGGCGGCGCTCGCTGCCAATCGCAGATGCGCCCGGATGGAAGTTTTCGACATCGTTCGCGCCCCTGCTGTCAGAGTGAAACACGATACGTTATATCATTGTTATTTGTCTAGAGTTTGCATATCGGCAGCTTTGATCCGGAGCGCGGAAGGGGCAGGGGATGGTCGATACACGTGCAAGCCAGCCCCACCCCGAGGCCGCGCTGTGGGCGCTGCATTTCTGGGCCAGTCTGCTGGTGCTCCCGATCCTGTCACTGCTGGCGCTGACTGGTTCAGCCTATCTGTTTGAACGCGAGATCGAGGATGTGCTTGACCCGGCGACACGGTTCGTTGCCCCTGTAGCTGAACCGATGCAGACCAGTGCGCTGATCGCAGCGGCGCTGGCGCACCACCCCGGCACCACCACGCGCGTGGAAACCCCCGAAGCTTCTGATCGCCCTGTGCGGGTGTTCATCACCACCGCCGAGGGCGCCGCGCGCATGGTCGTGCTCGATCCTGCCGATGGACGCGTGGTAGCGACGTTCGATCCCGGATGGATGATCGGCGCGCTGGCAAAGCGACTTCACGGCTCGCTTATGCTGGGCAGCGCCGGGCGGTTCGCGGTTGAACTGGCGGCGTGCTGGACGCTGGTGATGCTGATCACCGGACTGTTCCTGTGGCTGGGCAAAAGGCGCAGGCAAGGGCGCGGGTGGCTGCCGGATTTTCGCGCAGGTGGCCGTGCATGGTGGCGCGACGTGCACGCCGGGGCGGGCCTGGGCTTCGGTTTGCTGATGGGTTTTTTGGTGCTCACCGGCCTGCCTTGGGCGATGGTCGAGGGCGATGTGGTGCGTAAGGCCGTGACAGTCGCCCGCATCGGTTATGCCGGGGCCGATGCGCCTCCCTCCAGCAGCGCGCCGCACGATCATCATGGTGAGCTTGCGAGCTGGACGATGCAGGGGCAGCCGATCCCGGCCTCGGACGATCCCCACGCCACGCATCGGTCGCCCGCGCCTGCCGCTTCCACCGGCACGCTGCCTTCCGGCGAGGTGATCGATAGCATCATTTCCCAAGCCCGTTCCCGCGGCATTGCGCCGGGCTTTGCCTTGTCGCTGCCCTCTGGCCCGACCGGCGCGGTGGTGGTCGATGTCTACCCCGCCCGGCCCGAAGACCAGCGGGTCATGTATTTCGATCGCTATTCCGAAGCACTGATCAAGGATGTCGGATACCAGCAGTATGGCTGGGGTGCGCGCGCGGTAGAGACCGGGGTGCAGCTGCACATGGGCCGCTATTTCGGGTGGCCCAATCAATACCTGATGCTGCTTGCCTGCCTCGCTGTAATCGCAATGGCCGTTTCGGGGATCGTGATGTGGGCGCAGCGGCGCGGCAACCGCCGCCTTGCAGCCCCGCCGCTGAGGCTGCGCGGTCTGAGCATAGGCGTGGTCGCCACCTTCGCTTTGCTGGCCTGCGTCCTGCCCGTGTTTGGCGCATCGATTGTGGCTGTGCTGGTTGCACAGCGCGTGGTTGCTTGGCGGCGACAAACCTTGCCGGAGGCAACATGATTACTTCCACTTTGCTATCAGCGTTGGGCATTGCAGCGGCAATCCCTGTCCCGGCCGATCAAACCCAGCAACCGTCGCCACCCGACACTGCCGCTCCAGCCGCGCCCGCTACGCAAGATGCGGTCCAGACCGTTGCGCGCCCCCGCACCGACAATATTGCGCTGGTGAATCGCTCGGAAGAGAACGTCATCACCCAGGCCTCGGACGCCTTCGGGACGAGCGTGGGGGACGAGACGATCGGTCTCTACAGCGGCGGCAATGTGCGGGGGTTTTCCGCCTTTGCTGCGCAGAACGTGCGGATCGAGGGGCTCTATTTCGACAATCAGGGCCCCCTCAGCGATGCGGTGCGCGCCGGATCGACGATCCAGGTCGGCATTTCTGCGCTCGGCTATCCGTTTCCGGCGCCGACCGGGATCGTCGATTTCTCGCTGCGGCGCAGCGCTGACAAGCCGGTGGTCAGCGCCCGGACCGGCTTCGGCGATTTCTTCGCGCCCTTTGCCACGGTCGATGCTGCGCTGCCGCTGGCCGGCAATCTCGATCTCAATGTCGGCGCAGGGGTGGAAGAGTTCGTTTACCCCGACGGGGCCGATTTCTGGTTCGTCCGCTATGGCGGGGTTGCGCGCTGGCGGCCTGCTGACGGCGTGGAGTTGACCGGCTTCTACAGCCGCTACGACTATTTCGACGAGCAACAGACCCCAGTGGTTTTCACCGCCGGCGCTTTCCTGCCCAAGCGCATCGCCCGCAATCGCTTTGTCGGGCAGGAATGGGCCGACTGGGCGGGCCATTCGCAAAATTTCGGCGGCATGGCGAAGATCACGCGCGGGGGCTGGCGGATTGGATTGGGGCTGTTCTCCTCGCGCTTCACCATCGACCAGTTCGGCGCGAACTTCTTTGCCAATACGCAAGCTAATGGCATGGCTGAGCGGCAAGTGTTGCTGGGCCGCGATCAGGTGACGCAATCCTACTCGGGTGAGCTGCTGGTCGAGCGCGAGTTCACAGAAGGCCCGCGCCGCCACCGGCTGCTCGCCTCGGCCCGGTTCCGGCAGGTTGACGACGATCTGGGCGGCTTTGCTTTCCGCAGCCTCGGCCCCGGGATGATCGATGTCGCCGATCCTGTTGCCGAGCCCGGCGTCGCCTTCGGCGCGCTGACCCGCGACGAAATCCGGCAGGAGACCGGAGCCTTGGGCTATGCGATACAGTGGAAGGGGCTGGGTGAGTTCAATCTGGGGGGTGCAGAAGACCCGCTACCGCAAAGAAGTGCGCGCGCCCGGTCTTGCTCCGACCGCCAACGAGGATAGCCCTATCCTGTGGAACGCCTCGGCCGCGCTCACTGCGATCGAGGGCATTGCGATCTATGCCGCTACCACGCGCGGGCTGGAGGAAAGCGGCACTGCGCCTTCCTTTGCCGCCAACGCCAACCTCACCTTGCCCGCCTTACGCACCCGGCAGGTCGAAGCCGGGGTGCGCTGGACGCTGGCAAAGGATGTCAAGCTGATCACCGGGCTGTTCGACGTGCGCCGTCCCTATTTCGAACTCGATACCGACAATGTTTTCCGCGTGCTCGGCGACGTGAAGCACCAGGGCGCGGAGATTTCGCTGACCGCCAAGCCGGTGGCGGGGCTCAATGTGGTGGCCGGTGCGGTTCTGATGCGTCCGCGCGTGACCGGCGAGGCGGTGGAGCAAGGCCGTTTGGGCGAACGACCGCTGGGCCGGGTGGGCACGACGCTCGATCTCAGGATCGATTATCAGCCCCCCGCCTTCGATGGCCTGTCGGTCGATCTGGGCATCAACTACACGGGTGACCGAGCGGCGCGGATCGACAACACGCTGTTCATCCCCGAGCGCGCGATTATTGATCTCGGCACGCGCTACCGCTTCAAGCTGGGCCGCACGCCTGCCGTGCTGCGCGCGCAGATCGCTAACCTGACCAATACCTTCGGGTGGAACGTCACCGGCGGTGGGGGCTTCCAGTTCATCGCCTCGCGGCGGTTCAACTTGTCGCTGTCGGCGGATTTCTGAAATCTGCCTCTGAGGTGAGTTGGCCACACCAGTCTGCGCGCCGACGCTTCAGAAAAGGCGCTGTGCCTCTGCAAAGCAGCCGTTCAACTCTCCACCCAGAAACGGTCATCCCGGCCATCCTTTGCACACCCCAAAACCCGCCATCCGCGGCGGCGCATCTTACACCTGCCAGTCTATCGTCCCCCGCCCGGCCCCTTCCAGAAAGGCGTTGGTCTGGCTGAACGGGCGTGATCCGAAGAAGCCGGTGTAGGCTGACAGCGGGCTGGGGTGGGCGGAGGTCAGCACCAGATGGTGAGACGCGCGGGTTAGTTGTGGCACCCGGCTGGCCTTCTTCTTCGCATGGCTGCCCCACAGGATGAACACCGTCGGCGCCTCCCGCGCGGCGACGGCTGCGACGGCCGCATCGGTGATCGCATCCCACCCGCGCCCGGCATGGCTCCCCGCCTGCCCCGCCTCGACCGTCAGGGTGTTGTTGAGCAGCAGCACGCCTTGCCGCGCCCACGGGGTCAGATCGCCGGTCTGCGCGCGCGGCAAGCCCAGATCGGCCTCCAGCTCCTTGTAGATATTCACGAGGCTGGGCGGAGGCCGCACACCTGCTTGCACCGAAAACGCGAGGCCATGCGCTTGCCCCGGCCCGTGATAGGGGTCCTGCCCCAGGATCACGCAGCGCACTGCATCCAGCGGGGTCAGCGCCAGCGCAGCGAGCCGGGTGCCGCGCGGTGGATAGATCACCTTGCCCGCAGCTTCCTGCGCCGTCAGCCACCCGCCAAGCCCCCGCGCTTCGCGGCTGGCCAGCACCGGTTCCAGTGCCGGGCGCCAGCTTTCAGGGATCGTTTCATTCGCCATCACGGCGCAGCCTACACGCGCTGGCGCATGCTGCACCACTGGGGCCTTCCCCTCTTTCCCCAATGCGCGTAGGGCGAGCCCCATGGCAGTGCATTTTCATGAAGAAGACCTTCCCGCAGGCGTCCTTACCGGCAGCAGCGCCATCGCGGTCGATACCGAGACGATGGGCCTCATCACCCCGCGGGACAGGCTGTGCGTGGTGCAGCTTTCGGACGGGAGCGGCGATGAACATCTGGTCCGCTTCGGCCCCGGCAGCGCCTATGATGCGCCCAACCTGAAGGCGGTGCTGGGCGATCCGGCGCGGGTGAAAATCTACCATTTCGGCCGGTTCGATCTCGCCGCGATCCAGCATTACCTTGGCGTCATGGCTGGGCCGGTGTTCTGCACCAAGATCGCCAGCAAGCTGGTGCGCACCTATACCGACCGGCATGGCCTCAAGAACCTCGTCGAGGAACTGCTGGGCGAGAATATCTCCAAGCAGCAGCAATCCTCCGATTGGGGCGGGCCGGTGCTGTCCGATGCCCAGCGCGATTACGCGGCGTCTGACGTGCGCTACCTCCACCGCCTGCGCGACGAGCTGACCATCCGGCTGGAGCGCGAGGGGCGGATGCATCTGGCGCAGGCCTGTTTCGATTTCCTGCCCGCCCGCGCGCTGCTCGACATCGCCGGCTGGGCTGAAAACGACATCTTCAGCCACATGTAAGCCCCCAGTCAGGACACCGCAGGCACACCCGCATCATGGCTCTTGCCCACACCAGCATGGAAACCAGCGAAGCGCAGGCCCTGCGCAGCCGGCGGCAGACCTTTGCTGCGCCGGGTGGCTCGCATGACCGGCTGGTGCGCATCCTTGCCCGCGCACTGCCGATGGGCGTCGGGGTCATGGCCGCGCTGATGATCATCACCCCGCTGTCCCCGCGCGGCGAAGTGAGCTTTTTGCTGGATCGCAACAAGGTGGCGATGATCGACGAACGGCTCAGCGTCGATAACGCGATGTACCGGGGGCGCGACAATGACGGGCGCCCGTTTTCCCTGCTGGCAGGACAGGCGGTCCAGCGCTCTGCCGCCGAAGGGCTGGTGCGCATGAACGATCTGGTCGCGCAATTGCTGCTGACCGATGGCCCCGCGCGCCTGAGCGCAGGCGGCGGCATCTATGATATCAATCAGGAAACCGTGGCCGTCGATGGCCCGGTCCGCTTCACTGCGAATGATGGCTACACGATGATCGCCAGCGGTGTCTCGGCCGACCTGAAGGCACGCACCATGCAAGGCAGCGCTGGGGTGGAAGGCGAAGTGCCGGCCGGCACCTTCTCTGCCGAAACGCTGCAAGCCGATCTGGGTGCGCGCACGCTCACGCTTGAAGGCAAGGTTCGCTTTACGATGATCCCCGGCCAGTTGAGGATGCCGCGATGACCGATAACCGCCGACCCCTCGCCCGCCTCGCGCTTGTCTGGGGCGCGGGCGGCTTTGCACTTGCGGCTGCGCTGGCAGGCGGGATGGCCCTTTCCGCACAAGGCATCGCCCGTCACGATTCGCGCGCGCCGGTAACCTATGATGCGGGCAAGTTCGTGCTGGATGACCGCGCCAATCAGGCGACCTTCAGCGGCGGCGTGGTGGTCAATCAGGCCGGTCTCAGGATCCAGTCCGACCGGATGCTGGTCAACTTCACCGATGCCGGACAGCTCGAAATCCAGCGCATCACCGCCACCGGCGGGGTCATCATCACCCGCGGTGATGAACGCGCGAGCGGCGATAATGCGGTCTATGATTTTGGCCGCCGGATCATCACGATGTCAGGCAGCGTGCGCCTGCGCCGGGGCACCGATACGCTCAACGGCGGGCGCTTGGTGATTGATCTGGACAGCGGCATTTCCACCATCGATGGCGCGGCCGCCGGGGGAAGCACGGCTGCGCCGGGCGGACCGGGCCGGGTCACGGGCACCTTCGCCGTGCCGCAGAACCGCACCAACAATCAGTAAGCATTCTCGTGCCGCAGCACCATTACGGTGCGCAGCACAATGCCGATGTCACGCCGCAGCGACCAGCCGGCGATATATTCCAGATCGGACTGGAGCCGATCGGTCAGGTCTTTTTCCACCTCGGTCGCGCCGCGATGTCCGCGCACCTGGGCCAGCCCCGTCAGGCCGGGCTTGAGGCAGTGACGCTGCCAGTACTGGCGGTCAATATCCCAGAAATACTTGTTGTTGGCGCGCGATCCCAGCGCGTGCGGACGCGGGCCGACAATCGACATGTCGCCCTTCAGCACGTTGATGATCTGCGGCAGTTCATCAATGCTGGTACGGCGGATGAAGGCACCGATGCGGGTGATCCGGTCATCGTCGCGCGCCGCAGACCGATCGCCCGCGTGATCGAGCTTGTCTTCGCGCATCGAGCGGAACTTGAACATATCGAAGAACTGGTTGCCACGTCCCAGACGGCGCTGCACGAACAGCACCGGTCCGCCATCTTCCAGCTTGATGGCGACTGCCACCGCGATCAGCAGCGGCGACAGCACCAGCAGCGCCCCGCCCGCCACAGCCACGTCAAAGCCGCGCTTCAGGATCCGGGCTCGCAGGCCCAGCGGCCCGGTCGACACGACCAGCGTGGTCCGGTCGAGCGCGTCGTAACGATGCACCCCCACCGCGCCGAGGCTGTGGGCCGGCTCGCTGACGATTTCGCCGTAGACGCCCGCACACTTCAGCAAGAACGCCCATTCCTCGCGCCGCTCGCGCGGGCAGCTGACCACCACCTTGTCCTGATTGCGCAGCAGCTTGCCCAAGCGGTCGAGCATGAAAGGATCATGGCTGCCCGGATCAAGATTGTAATCAGCCGCCGAGATGCGCTCTGCTCCGGCAAAGGCAAAGCTTGATCCGCCATCGTCGATCACCAGCCGGTTGGTCACGCGCCCGCCCCAGCGCCACATCACCAGCGTCGCCACCACGCGGCGCAGGGCCACCAGCATCACTGCGGTAAACACCAGACCCAGCGTCACCGCGGCGCGGGAAAAATCATCGTTCGATTTGGTGTAGAACGCGACAAAGTTGATAAGGCCAGCCGAAATCACCAGCGCGATCAAAGCCTTGCGGGCGGCGAACAGCCAGTCGCTCAAGGCTGTCACACCATAGGTGCCGTTATAAAGCGCAATCGTGAAAAAGCCCGGCAACAAGGCCTGCGCGGCCAGCATCGCGCGCGGCTGTGCCCATTGGCCTTCCCATATCAGGGCCGCAAGCGCGAAGCAGAAATTGAACACCGCACCATCGGCAATCAGCATGGCGGCATAGGCGCGCAGACGCCGCCGTTCCAGCGACGGGGCGAGCTTGTGGTCAACGGACTGATGCCTGACGGCTTCCAGTAACTTTGGCGTGATGCGATTCATCTGAGACCTTCCCCCAAAGGTGCGACCCCTCGTGGCAGACCTGATTGGTGTATTACAGGTAAAAACGCAAATTGTGCGACTGCGAAATGCCGCTTGTCACATTTTGCTACCGCCTTGCAGCAAATCGCCCGATTTCTGCAAGTTCCTGCGCTAAAAATACCTCGGCGGCCTGGCTGTTGGCGAGCAGGTTGCGGTGCAGCACAACCAGCCGCGGGATCAGCCGGTCCAGCCGGGTTTCGCGGCTGCCGCGCGCGGCGGGCATGGTCCACCGCTTGAACTGCACGCCGATGTCGCGCTTCTCCTTGAAGAAGATCCCGAGCCGCATTTCCGTGCCCTTATCGATCGTGTCGAAATTGCCGCCGGGGCCAAGATAGGCAGCAATCTGCGCCAGATGGGCTGCGCGCCGTTCCAGCGCCAGCGCGACGCCGACGGGGTTCAGCCCCAATTCGCGCATCCGCCGGATTTCCCCGCCCAGCCGGCCCAGCTCCCCGCCCAGCACCGCGTTCACGAGCGGGGCGAAGCCGTCTTCTTCGGTGCTGGCGCCGATCGCGTTGAGATCGTCGGCGGTGGCTGCGCGCGGGGCCTGCGGGTCGGCATCGCAATAGAGCGCCAGCTTGGTGATTTCGGACTGGGCCAACCGCACATCAAGGCCAGCGCCCCGCGCAATGCGTTCGGCAAGATCGCCGCCAAGCCTGAGGCCGGCCGCGTCCGCCATCGCCCGCACAGCGCCGGCCACCGCGGCAAGATCGGGCGGATGGAACATCGCCACCAGCGCGTCGGCGCGCTTTTCCAGCAGTTTGGCGGTGCGCGACTTGTCGGTGGCAGAGGTCGCCACAATCATCACCGGCGCCGCTGCGCCCGCGCCAGCATCGGCGGTTTCGATCAGGAATTGCAGCGCATCGTGGGCGTCGTCTCCGCTGGCACGCACCCAGATATGGCGCGCGCCGCCAAACAACGAGGTCGAGCGCGCCTCATCGCCCAGCAGCGCAGGGTCGCGGCGCAGATCGGCGCCGGCCAGTTCCACACGCTCGCCGGCATCAGGCAGGGCCGCGACGATGCGATTGGCCGCCGCGCTGGCGCCCGCTTCATCGGGACCGCAGAAAAAGAAGATCCGCGCATCGCGGGCCGCCGCCGGCACCCCGCGCAAGAAATCCTTCTGGGTTGCCTTCACGGCTGGGGCGCGGCGCGCGCTCTCAGCGTCACCGCAATCTGGGTCGCCATCCGGTCAGCCACATCGACGGCCAGGTTTTCGAGCGCTTTCTGCTCGGCAGCGATCGTGGCGTATTCGCTGCTCACCACGTCGATCCCCGCGTCAGACCCTGCGGTTGCATCAAGCAGCACCGCGCCTGTCGCCAGATCGATCAGCTGATAGCGCGCGCGCAGGATGCGGCGTTCGCGGCTGATGGTGTCATCATTGAGCACGCCCAATGCTTCGAGCGAATCGTCGAGCCTGACATCGAGCCGGTATTGCGGCGGCGTCTGGCGATTTCCGTTTCGGGCGACCCCCAGCCGGGCTTCGAGCGCGTTCTTGACCAGCCACCCGCCGCGTCCCTGGATGGCAGGGATATCGACCGCCGCAATGCCCTGCGCCACACCCGCGCTCGCGCCGCCCGCATACATTGGCGACAGGCCGCAAGCGGGAAGGGCCACACAGGCGAGAAGGGCAAGAACGGCGCGCATCAGGTGACGATATTCACCAAACGGTCGGGCACGACAATGATCTTGCGGATCGCCGCACCATCGACCGAGCGTTGCAGGTTGGCAGACGCCAGCGCCAGCGCTTCGAGCGTGTCCTTTGACGCCCCCTTGGGTGCCGTCACAGTGTCGCGCAGCTTGCCCATGTGCTGGATCGCGATGGTGACCTCGTCATCGACCAGCAGGGCAGGGTCGACTTCGGGCCACGGGGCATCGGCGATGAGGCCTTCGCCCATCGCTGCCCACGCCTCTTCGGCGAGGTGCGGCATCATGGGGGCGGCGAGATGGACGAGCGCCCGGATTGCGGCGGAGCGGCTGGCAGACGGCGCGGCCTTCTCGGTCGCGCCGGTCAGTTCGTAGATGCGGGCGACCGCCTTGTTGAAGCTGAGCGCCTCGATGTCGGCAGCGACGGCGGCGATGGTCTGGTGCGTCTTGCGCATCAGCGCCTTGTCCTCGCCCGTGGCGGCGGCGTCATAGGCATTGAACAAGCGCCACAGGCGCTGGACGAAGCGCGCGCAGCCTTCGATCCCGGCATCCGACCACGGCAGATCACGCTCGGGCGGGCTGTCCGAGAGCATGAACCAGCGCACCGCATCCGCGCCGTGGCGGGCGATGATCGCGTCGGGGTCGACGACGTTCTTCTTCGACTTCGACATCTTGATGACGCGGCCGACTTCGACCGCGGCCTCGTCGGCCAGCAGGGTGGCGCCCTCGGCGGTCCTGCGGACCTCCTCGGGCGCATAATAGACCGGCACGCCCCGGCCCGCGTCGATGCGGCTATAGGTCTCGTGCGTCACCATCCCCTGCGTGAACAGCGCCGCGAAGGGCTCCTCGACCGCGATCTTGCCGGTGTGGGCGAGCGCGCGGGTCCAGAAGCGGGCGTAGAGCAGGTGCAGGATCGCGTGCTCGATGCCGCCGATATAGTGCTGCACCGGCATCCACTTGGCGACCTCGTCGGGGTCGAAGGGCCGGTCGGCAGGCTGGCTGGCGAAGCGCAGGAAATACCACGAGGAGTCCACGAAGGTGTCGAGCGTATCGGTCTCGCGCCGCGCCGCTGCGCCACACTTGGGGCAGTCGACGTGCTTCCAGGTCGGATGGCGCTCCAACGGGTTGCCGGGAATGTCGAAGCTGACATCCTCGGGCAGGGTGACCGGAAGCTGATCCTTGGGCACCGGCACCACGCCGCAGGTGTCGCAATGGATAAAGGGGATCGGCGTCCCCCAGTAGCGTTGCCGCGAAACGCCCCAGTCGCGCAGCCGCCACACGGTACGGCCTTCGCCCCATGCGCCGCTCTCGGCGCGGGCAATGACCTCAGCCTTGGCAGCCTCGACGGTCATGCCGTTGAGGAAATCCGAGTTGACGATCACCCCGTCACCCGCCTCGGCCTCACCCTTGAAGGGTTCGTCGGCGCGCGCGGGATCGCTGGCGACGACGCGCAGGATCGGCAAATCGTATTTGGTGGCGAATTCGAAGTCGCGCTGGTCATGCCCCGGCACGCCCATAACCGCGCCGGTGCCGTATTCCATCAGCACGAAGTTGGCGATGTAAACGGGAAGCGTCCAACCGTTGTCAAACGGGTGCAGGACTTCGTAGCCGGTGTCGTAACCCAGCTTCTCCTGCTTCTCCAATTCGGCGGCAGTCGTCCCGCCCTGCTTGCACTTGGCAATGAATGCAGCGGCATCAGGTTGATGTGACGCAACCTCAAGCGCAATCGGATGGTCCGGCGCGACCGCGACGAAGCTCGCGCCAAAGATCGTATCGGGCCTGGTCGAATAGACCTCGATCGACTCCGTCAGCGGCACAAGCGGCTCGAACTTGAAGGTGAGCCCCTGCGACTTGCCGATCCAGTTCTCCTGCATCAGGCGAACCTTCTCGGGCCAGTCTTCCAGCTTCCCCAGCCCTTCCAGCAGATCATCCGCAAAATCGGTGATCTTGAGGAACCACTGGTTGAGCTTCCTCTTCTCGACCTCCGCGCCCGAACGCCAGCCCTTGCCGTCGATCACCTGCTCGTTGGCGAGCACGGTCATGTCGACCGGGTCCCAGTTGACGGTCGATTCCTTGCGGTAGACGAGGCCCGACTCATACAGATCGAGGAACAGCGCCTGTTCGTGGCCGTAATATTCGGGATCGCAGGTGGCGAATTCGCGCGTCCAATCGAGCGCGAAGCCGATGCGCTGCAATTGCGCCTTCATCTGCGCGATGTTGGCCCGCGTCCAGCCGCCGGGGTGCACGCCCTTTTCCATCGCGGCGTTTTCCGCCGGCATCCCGAAAGCGTCCCAGCCCATCGGGTGCAGCACCTCGAAGCCGCGCATCTTTTGGTAGCGCGCCAGCACGTCGCCCATCGTGTAGTTGCGCACATGGCCCATGTGGATGCGCCCCGAGGGATAGGGGAACATCTCGAGGATGTAGCTTTTGGGCTTCGCGCTGTTCGAATCGGCGGTGAAGGTGCCCGCATCCGTCCAGGCACGCTGCCAGCGTTCATCGGCGACGGCAGGGTCGAAACGGGCATCAGTCATGTGCGGTTATCCGGCGAAAACGGGAACTCGGGAAGCCAGCGGTGTTACGAAGCGAGAGCCTGGCGGCGCAGATCGCGGGCCTTGGTGAGGATGATGTCCTCCAGCTTCTGCACGGTCGCGGCCTGCACCGGAGCCTCGACCCAGTTGCCGGTTTCATTGACCTGACGGCTCGCCGCGACTCGCAGCGCATCGGCGCGCAGATCCTGATCGAGGATCGTGACGGTCAGCTTGACCCGCTCGGTGGGATTGGACGGATTGGTGTACCAGTCGGTCACGATCACGCCGCCGGCGCTATCGGTTTGCAGCAGCGGCGCAAAGCTGACCGTGTCCAGCGCGGCGCGCCACAGATAGGCATTGACGCCGATCGTGTTGAGCTGGGCCGCCGACAGTTCGGTCCGCGGGCGATCACCACCGCCACATGCGCTCAGGCCGACCAGCGCGCCACCAAGCAGCGCATATCCGAGTGTGCGGCGGAAAGCCGGGCGGAAAAGGGCGGAATTGGCGCGTGTCACAGCCGGATAATCCTTATCATTGGTCACAGGGACGCGGGGCCAGATCCCTATCTCAGCCCCCTATAACCGCCAAGACCCTTGCGGCAAGCATCATCCGCGAGGTTTGCAGACGGCGGCGGGCCTGCATAGGCCCCCGTGGGCTTTACGGAGCCTGAACTTGGCACTGTTCAAACCTTTATGTGTGCATGGTGCCACAGGTCAGAAAGGAATCCGGCCTCGCAGCGGCAAAGCCATTGCAAGCGGTCGGTGTCTCCCTATCAGTCAGGCTTGGATGTCGGGGCGACTCATGCGCGGTTAAGGTGCAGGATGCTTGGGCACAGGATCAATTTTCAGGTTCAAACTCCGCAAGGCAAGGAAACGGTTTTCGCAATGGCACAGGCAGCAGGCAGATTGGCAAAGGCGCAGCGCTCGCTGCCGCTGTTTGCGCTGTATGCTGCATCCTGCGCGGGCCTTGCGCTGGCCGTGCCGAGTGCGGGACTCGCGCTGGCGGGCGAAATCGCCCCGGCACAGACCGCCGCGTCACTGGACGCACTGGGCTTGCGGATGTTCACGCCCGCTTCGGTTGATCCCGCACTGGCTGCGCGAATCGCTGACAAGGCCCGCGCGCGCGGCCTGCACTTTACGCCTGCCAATGCCGCCCCCGTGGCTGGCAAGCGCACCGTGACGGTGGCCGTGCGGGTGGACAATGATACGGCGCGGGCGATTTCGGTCCGCAAGGTGCTCGACAGTGTCCCCGGCCGCGGTCTTGGTTTCCCCGGGCTCGACACCAGCAAGTTCCAGCTTGGCGCGGCGCGCGGCTATACCAGCTTTGCCCGCACCGCCGATCTGTCGGGCAGCGTCAGCAACATCGCTGCGCCCGATCTGGCGCAATTCAAGCCCTCGGCCCCGCAAGACGCCGACAAGCCGAGCCGGCTGCAACCGCGAATCGAGCTTGAAGATCGCCAGATTGCAGGCCGTTCGCCCAATACGCTCGATTCGATCAGCCAGCAGACTGTGGGCCTGGGCGGCAGCTTCCGGGTTTCGCCGAACCTCAACGTGATGGCCGGCGTGCGGTATTCCAAGGAACGTGACCGGCTGGATCCTCTGACCAATGCGGTCAAGGACAGCCAGGCTGTGTATGTGGGCACGCAGATCAAGTTCTGATTTCTTGCAAATCTCCTGATTTTGCAGGATATTTTTAAGAGGTTTTGGCAAGCCTTGCTGGCGCCTGATCCCTTCATGACCCCTCCCTGCCGCGTTTAGCC
Organism: Porphyrobacter sp. TH134; assembly: GCF_002855495.1. GTDB lineage: Bacteria > Pseudomonadota > Alphaproteobacteria > Sphingomonadales > Sphingomonadaceae > Erythrobacter. The sequence goes on along the minus strand of NZ_PKRO01000019.1, from coordinate 32,019 downwards.
CCCCATATTCGCGTTTGCGCGGCGCGTGTGGCGATGCGAGGCGGCATAGCTATTCGGTTCTTCCCCTTCCCCTACGGCACCATTAGGCTACCGCCTGTTCAAGCATCGCAAATGAGGGGAGAATCGCCATGGGCCGGGTTGCCATCGTCACCGGAGGAACGCGCGGGATCGGAGAGGCGATCTGCAAGCGTCTCCAACGCCAGGGCCACTCGGTCATCGCCAATTATGCCGGGAACGAGGAAAAAGCGGCGGCCTTTACCGCGGCCACCGGCATCCCTGCCTACAGGTGGGACGTGGGCGATCACGAAGCGGTGCTGGAAGGTTGCGCGCGCGTGGCGGCAGATCACGGGCCGGTCGATATTGTGGTCAACAATGCCGGCATCACGCGCGATGGCACGCTGCACAAGATGAGCTTTGAAGACTGGAACGATGTGATGCGCATCAACCTTGGCGGCTGCTTCAACATGGCCAAGGCGACCTTCCCCGGCATGCGGGAGCGCGGTTGGGGGCGGATCGTCAACATCGGCTCGATCAACGGGCAGGCGGGGCAATACGGGCAGGTCAACTATGCCGCCGCGAAAAGCGGCATTCACGGCTTTACCAAGGCCCTGGCGCAGGAAGGCGCGAAGTTCGGGGTGACGGTGAATGCGATCGCGCCGGGCTATATCGACACCGACATGGTCGCCGCCGTACCGCCGGCGGTGCTGGAAAAGATTGTCGCCAAGATCCCCGTCGGCCGGCTCGGCATGGCCGAAGAAATCGCCCGCGGGGTGGCGTTTCTCACCTCCGAGAACGGCGGCTTCATGACCGGCTCGACCATGAGCATCAACGGCGGCCAGCATATGTATTGAGGCGGATTGGGCCGCCGTTCGCTCCGGCGACCGCAATGTGGTCAACGGCTTTGCGACAGCGGCCCTCGTGCAAAATCCTCGCGCGTGATGACATAGGTGAGGTGCGGAACCGCCGCGCCGCCCGCCATGATGCGCTCCTCGCGCCGGTCGGTCAGGCGGGCGCCGATCCGCTCCAGCGCGCGGCGTGATCGGATGTTGTTCTCGCCCACCATAAACCGGCATTCGGCCACGCTCGCCAGCGCATGGCGCAGCATCAGCCGCTTCAGATCGTGGTTATAACCGCCGCCCCAACAGGGCCGCGCAAGAAACGTCCAGCCGATCTCGACCGAGCCGTCCGCAGCATCATCCAACCCCTGAAACCGGGAGGATCCGATGATGGCACCGCTTGCCCCATCGATCACGGCCAGCGCGCCGCCTTGGGCCAGCGCATCATCGAAAAACGCCCGGAACACCGGCTCCTGCCAGCGGTCATGCGCGGGATGCTGCGCCCAGATCAGCGGATCGCAGGCGACCGCAAACAGGGCCTCCCAGTCGCTTTGGCGCAGCGGCCGCAGCCGAACCAAGTCACCTTCAAGCTCTGGCTGGCGATCCAGCACCGCTTGCCTCTCAGCCCGCGACGGCGGCCAGTGCAGCAATGAATTTGGGCAGGTTGGCCGTGGTCAGCCCGGCAATGTTGATCCGCCCGGATGCGGCCATATAGATGCCGTGGTCTTCGCGAAGCTGTGCGACCTCGTCCTTGGTGACCGGCAGCATCGCGAACAGACCATTCTGGCTGCCCAGCGGCGTCAGATCGATCCGCCCTGCCGTACCTGCCTTGGCGAGCGCATCACGCACCTGCCGCATCCGGACGCGCATATCGTCAAGCTCAGCCAGCCACTGCGCGGTCATATCGGGGTCGCGAAGGATGATCCGCACCGCGGCGCCGCCGTGATCGGGCGGCATCGACCACGCTGCGCGCGCCAGCGCGTTGGCGTTGGAGAAAGCCGTATCAAGCGCCCCTGGCTCCTTGGCGAGCACATAGAACGCGCCGACCCGGTCGCGGTACTGACCGAAGTTCTTGTCGCAGCTATAGGCGATGAAGGCTTCGGGCACCGCGGCCAGAACCGCACGCAACCCGGCGGCATCTTCCTCCATCCCATGACCTAGGCCCTGATAGGCCGAATCGATAATCGGGAAGGTGCCGCTATCGGCGAAAGCCGCAGCGATCGCGGCCCAATCATCGGCGGTGTAATCGATCCCGGTCGGGTTGTGGCAGCAGGCATGCAGCAACACGGCCTCATCATCGCCTGCGCCATTGATCGCCGCCAGCACCGCATCCAGATTGGCGCTGCCATCGGCGTTGGCGTGATCGAACGGGGCCAGTTCCATGCCGAGATCGGCGAGGATCTGCGCGTGGTTGGGCCAGCTTGGCACGCCCATGTGCACACGCCGCACCCCGGCCTTTTGCGCCAGTGCCAGCGCCAGACGCACAGCGCCGGTCCCGCCCGGCGTCTGCATCCCGCTGATACGTCCGCCCATCGTCGGGTCAGCGCCGAAGATATAGGGCATCAGCGCGTTGACGAAGTTCATGTCGCCTTCCGGGCCGAGGTAGCTTTTGCTGTCCTGGGTATCGACCAGCTGCTGTTCGGCTGCCTTGATCGCGGCAAACACCGGCGTGGCGCCCGCCTCGGTGCGATACACACCCACACCCAAATCGATCTTGTCCTCACGCGGGTCGGCAGCGTGGAGGCGGATCAGAGCGAGGAGCGCGTCAGGCGCCTGGGGGCTGAGTCGGTCAAGCATCATGCCCAGCGCCATGGCGCGCCCGGCGCAGCATCGCAACCGGGTTTGCGCCTAGCGGGTCAGAAAGGCATCCACTTTTGTTCTTTCGAGAACTTCATGTAGCCTGCATTGACGCCCAATCGCAGCCCCGCACCGACCCGGATCGGGATCAGCACCACATCGCCGCGCCGCAGGTAGCTGGCGTTGAGGCCGCCAACGAAATAGGCCTGTCCTTCGCCCGCCGGAAAGCGTTTGAACAACTCCTCGGTATCGTAAAGGTTGTACACCAGCACGAAGGTGTTCGCAGCGTTGGCACCGACGTCAAAGCCGACCGACGGCCCGGTCCAATAGACCGGCTGGGTGCCTTCGATCTTGTGATGCAGCGTACCCGAGCCATAGCGCGCGCCGACGATGAACGCCCCGCCCGCCTCGCGCCCGACGATGTACCCGTTGGGTTCGCCCTGCTTTTTCAGCAAATCCTCGATCAGCTTGGCAAGCCCTTCGGCGCCCTTGCCGAATACGCCTTCCGCCGCGCCGATCAGATCGTCTTCGCCATAGGTTTGGCCCGTGTTCTGCGCTGCGGTGGTCACGGGGGCGACGCCTTGATCCGGCACTGGCGCAGCAGCAGCAGGCGGCGGGGCGGCGTAATTGCCGAACTCGCTGTCGAACTGCGGGTCGGGCGCGGGGGCTTCAGCGGGCGGGGGCACCGGCACCGGGGTCGTCCCTTGCGGCGCGGACAGGTCAGCATCGATGCCGCCGGCACCGTTCTGCTGGCTGTAGGCCGCATCTGGATCAAATGTTTCAAGGTTCTGGGCCGCCGCCGGGGCTGTCAGAGCCAGCGCCGCAAAGGCTCCCAGCACCAGCCCAGCCAATGGGCGGCCAAGGTCGGGGAAACGGGCGATCATCAAGCTCATCATGCAGCCTTTCGCAGTGACGTGTCAGCCCCGGATTTATGCAGAGTGCAGGAGAATCGCTTCATGCACCGCAGGCAAGCGCTCGTCGCTGGAGCGAATCGGATTTGCGACGAGCGGTTGAGGCCTAACCGGGCCAGCCTGAATGCGTGCCGAACCATGCCGATGCGCCGCGTTCGCACAGGGCCCATGCGATTTTTCGCAGAGCCACCTTGCCGCTGACGCCGAGGCCGCCTATAGCGCCGCCCCGAGCCAACGCAGTTGCCCGGAGACGTGGGTGAGTGGCTGAAACCAGTTCCCTGCTAAGGAACCGTACTCTATCAGGGTACCGAGGGTTCGAATCCCTCCGTCTCCGCCACCGGCCTGTTTCAGGCCGGGCCGCATGCAGCATATAAGCTGATCGCGCTCTATGCAGACATATATCCGGATGGATTGGGGCGAGGTAATGCCTGCGGGCGAGATATGCCACGCTGGCCCGTTCTGCCTGCTTGTCTTCCCGAAGAGGCGCAGGCGGCGGGGCTTCCCCGCGGCGTTATGATCGCCGCGCTTTTATCGCGTAAATTATCAGCCCAGACGGAGCGGGTGAAGCCGGGTCGGGCTGGCGCAACAGCAAAGCGGGCTTGAGGGCAACTGGCGTTGATAGCCAGCCAGCCTCGCGCCCGCTGCTTGTGCCTAGAAGGTGAGCCGAATGCCGCCCTTCATTGTCCAGTTGTACTTTTCAAACTGGAGCACGTTTTGCTGCCCGCCCAGGCGATTGAACGCAAAATATTCTGCGTCATTGATGTTGATCCACTCGAAGAAGGTCTGGAAGTTCTTGTTGATTGTGTAGCGGCCTGAAAAGTCGAGCTGGAACAGGCTGTCGACGAAGCGGTCTTCATCGGCTCCGCCCTGGATTTCATCGAGATAAAGATCGCGGTAGGTGCCCGCCAGACGCAGCGAGACCGGGCCCTTTTCATAACCCAGCACGCCATTGAAGGTGTGGCGGCTGGCGCTGGGCAGCGTGATTTCGCGGAACGTCGGCGTGTCGGCAATAGCGTCGATATCGCCATCGGAAATCAGGCCCTTGGCATCGGTAAAGGTGTAATTGGCCTGCACGAGGAAGCCCGACAGCAAGCCCGGCAAGAAATCGAGCTGCTGCGAAAAGCCCAGCTCCACCCCGAAAATTTCGGCCGTCTCGCCGTTCAACGTGGTGTCCAGCCGGGTGATGTCGACCCCGAGGATCGGATCGGGATCGGTGATCCGCTGGCTGAAGATGAAGTTGTCGATTTCCTTGTAGAACAGCCCGGCGGTGATCGCCCCGTTGTTCGACATGTAATATTCTGCCGTGGCGTCGAAATTCCACGCCTCGTAAGGCACCAGACCGGGATTGCCGGCCGACGCCTCATCATCTTCGATCACAGTGCGGGGCGCGAGATCGGCGATGTTCGGGCGGACCAGACTGCGATAAGCGGCCGCGCGCAGGATCAGATCGGGCTGCACGGCGTAACGGATATTGAGGCTGGGCAACCAGTGATCATAATTGCGTTCGGTCGAGGTTGGTGTGACCAGCACGGTATCTTCAGCCGCAATGCCACCGCCCGGAAGCGTGCCGTCTTCCTCGATCAGCTGCACCACATTGCCGGCAAGCCGGTTGTACGTGCGCTCATACCGCAGGCCCCCAATCACCAGCAGCTTGCTGCTTTCCCAGCGGCCCAGCAGGTAGCTGGCGACGATGTCTTCATCGACCGCAAAGTTTTCGACGTTGCTGGCAAGCGCGGTGTCGATTTCGTTGAGTTCGAAATCATCGCGATTGGCGTTGAAGACATCGGTGGCTTCGGTGAAGCCGGGGAGCGGGGAGATATCGGCGAGGCGATAGGTCTGTCCGGCACCCAGCACATCGGCGAGCGTCAGGTCGTCATTTTCCCAGAACTCGAACCGGGCGCCGAAAGTCTTCTGGCGCCAGCGCGCCTTGGCGCCGCCCTGGAGCGTGAGGGTTCCGGCATCGCTGTTGATCTCATAGCCAAGATCGAAGCGCGCGGCGAATTCCTCGTCCTCGCCGACGGAGTTTGCGGTGAATTCGATGGAATCCAGCTCGTAATTGGCCGGATCGACGAAGCCTGCGCGGTTACCGGTCACCGCATAGAGCGGAATGCGCGGATTGCTGTAATCGAACCCGATTTCCAGTCCGGAATCCTCAAAGTTCCCATCAAACCGCGTCGGATCGAGCGAGCCGTTCTTGGTTTCGCCCGACTTCGCCCAGCTGACGGCATAATCGGCGTTGAAGGCACCGAACCGGCTTTCCCCGCCAAACACCACCGTGCGGATCTTGCTGGATTCGAAGCGGTCCTTCGCCCGGCGGCGGATTTCGATTTCGGTCTCGGCGTCATCGAACACCGCCTGACTGCCGCTGCCTGCAACATTGGCATCTTCCAGCACGAAGATCACATCGCGGCGGAATTCCTGATCGTTGAATTCGCTGTAAACGCCCTTGAGATAAAGCTCGGTATGCGAGCCGACCCGTGCATCGAAGCCGAGCGTTGCGCTGATGCGTTCGCGCTCGACATCATAGTCGCGGTACTGGATTTCCTCGGCATAGATCAGGCCGCCATCGTCCTGCCAGCCATCGGCTTCGATGTTGTCGCTTTCAAACTCGCGCTGATAATAGGACAGGCCGCCTGTGACCCCGAAATTGTCGGACAGCTTGGTGGCGAAATCGAATCCGACGTCGGGGGTCAGTTGGCCCGAATAGTCATTATAGCTGCCGCCAAGCTTGACGACGTAGAGGTCGTTCTTGCGGTCAAAGGCGCTGGTGGTCTTGATCTCGATCGAAGCGCCAATGGTGTCGGCGTCCATGTCGGGGGTGAGCGACTTCTTGACCTCGATCGATTCGATGATGTCCGAGGAAATCACATCGAGCGCCACGCCGCGCTCATCGATCCCGGGCGCCGGCACGCGCACGCCGTTCAGCGAGGTTGCGTTGAGGTTGGGGTCGAGCCCGCGCACGGTCACGAACCGGCCTTCACCCTGATCGTTGAGGACATTGATGCCCGGAACGCGGCGCAGCGATTCGGCGACATTCTGATCGGGAAACTGGCCGATGGCGTCGCGGGTCAGCACGTCGGAGACGCCGTCCGCGGCGCGCTTGCGCGACAGGGCCGAGGCGAGGTTCGCGCTTTGGCCAAGCACCAGAATGTCCGACCCCGCCTCACCCAGTGCAAAGTTCTGGCGGACAGCGCCTGCGGCAGGAACCGTGATGCTGAGCCGCACCGGGTCCGCCCCGACATAGCGGGCGGTGACGGTATAGGTGCCTTCGGGCACGTCGTTGAAAATATAGCTGCCATCGCCGCTGGTCACGGTACGGCGGCCAAGTTCCTCGATCACCACTTCGGCGGCGCGCAGGCCCGTGGTGTCGGTGGCGTCGGCGACCACGCCGGCGACCTCACCCGCAACAGCAGGCGCGGCGAGACCTGCAACAACAGCAACAACAGCGCTCCCGGTGAGCAAACGGATCAGACGCATGGAAGGCCCCCTGTAATCGCGCGACAGCGCGCTCAATCTGGCGGGGGGCCTAAGGCGGCTTGATGAAATGGTGGCGACCGTTCCGGGTCATTGCTGTTACAACCGGCCTGCGCGTGACCGATTTTGTGCAGGCGGGTGTCAGTCCTTGACTTCGGCGGTGCAGGGAAGGCCGTCCGGGCCGAGCCTGTCTGCGGGCATCGGCTGGTCGATCAGCTGCGCCGGCCCTGAACAGCGCCGCACCGTTGGCAAATCATCGGGCAGTTCTTCAAGCCGGTTGCCCGTGTCCGATTTCACCAGATCGAAGCCGTCATATAGCACTCCGGTGTTGAGATAGGCGCGCAAGGCCAAGCGGTCAGCAGCCACATCGATCACCTGGAACAGGCTGGTGTCCTCGGCCACCCGGTCGGGCTGGGTATCGGCACGGTCGTTAAGGCCATACATCTTGGCACCCGCGACCGAGACCATGTAGACCGGCCCTTGCATCGCGCCGCCCGCTCGCGCCTCGACCCCGGCGGCCCGCCCGGCTTCCGACGTCAACCTGCCGTAGCAGTGGTCGTGGCCTTGCAGCACCAGATCGACCTTGTGCTTTTCGAACAACGGCTTCCAGGCCGCTTTCAGCACCGGCGTGTCGCCGGGGCGCGCACAGGTGAAGATCGGTTGGTGGAACAGCACGATCTTCCAGCGGCCCGGCGCTTCGCCCAGCCGCGCGTCGAGCCATGCGGTCTGCGCCTGCAAGGTGCCCAGATCGAGCGCCGAGGTGCCGTCGAGCACGACAAACCGCACGCCCTGATAGTCGGTGAAATAACTGGTCTTTTCCGCACCGGCCGCGCCGTTGGCGGGGAGATTGAACATTACCGGCCAGTGGCCGCCCAGCCGGCGGGTCTCGCTGCCGTCGGCGTTGATCAGGTCGACATATTCGTGGTTGCCCGCCGCGGGAACCTGCGGGACGGTGGCCAGCGCCCAGCCGCCGGTGGCGGTCCATTCACCCCATTCGTCATCATGGGTCAGATCATCGCGGCTTGCGACCAGATCGCCCGCGTGCAGCATCAGCGCCGGATTGCCCGCTTGCAGCAGCGCGCGCCGCCATCCGATCGAGCCGATGTCGAGAATGCGGTTCTGCGTGTCGCCCATGTAAATGAACCGGAACGGCGCGGCAGTGGCGCTCGCGGTGCGGAACTGGTGCCATTCGGAAAAGCCTGCCGATCCCCTGACCCGGTAGGCATAGGCCGTCCCCGGCTTCAGCCCGGTAAACCGGACCTTGTGATACCGCGCCTCGCCGTTTTCGCTGATGGCCGTGACGTTCGCTCCGGCCACAGCAGCGGCGCGCAGTCCGAAGTTGGGCGCGGGGACCAGCTCGGCAAGCTCTGCGGTCGTCTCGTTCGCTGCCATGTCGGTGCGCCACGATACGCCCATCTCCGTTGCGGGATCGCCGCCGGGCGACAGGATGATGCGATCCGGCAGATTGCGCGCGGCATAGGGCCGTCCGGGCGCTGCGGGTGCGGCCTCTCCGCGCAGGTCAACGGGCGTGTCCGGGGCTGGGGTGGCAGAGGCCGCGACGCCGTAATGCGCAAGCGCAAGCCCCGCCGTCGCCAAGAAACACCATGAAGGAGCGCGACGTTTCTGCATGGAGACGAACCCTTGTGACGAAATCGAACAATCCGGGCGACATGCGGGGGAAGAATTGCAATCGCGTGACAGCGCAGGCCGCTCGAGGTGCGGGACGAACGCTGGGTATGCGGGCCGGATCAGTCTGCGTCGTCAGCCGGGACCGGTTTGCCTAGGATCGTTTCGACATAGATCCGCCGCACGAAGATGAAACTCACGATCGTCAGGGGCGCCGCGAGCAGCACGCCGAGGAAGCTGAACAACAAACCAAACGCCAGCACCGCAAACAGCAGCAGTGCAGGCGGGATGTCGACCGCGTGTTTCTGGATCATGGGTTGCAGGACATTGCCCTGCAATTGCTGGATCGCGAGAAACAGCAGCAACGTCCACAAGGCGGTCAGAGGAGACACCGTAAACGCCAGCAACACCGCCGGGACCCCGGCAATGATCGGCCCTACCATCGGGATGATATCGAGCAGTCCGGCAATCACGCCAAGCCCGCCTGCCGCCGGAACGCCCAGCAGCCACAGCCCGATCGATGTCAGCGCCGCCACCACAAGCGATGACACCGCCTGTCCGATCATCCACCCGCGCAGACCCTCGGCTGAATCATCCAGTAATTGTGCAGCATGCGTTTCGGCCGTGCGCGGGACCAGCATCAGGAACCCGCGGCGGTACACGCCAGGATCGGCAGCCATGAAAATCGCACCGACCAGCACCAGAACAAAATCGGCGATCCCGTTGCCCGCGGCCAGTGCAAAACCCCCGGCCTGGGTGAACAGCTGCGAGATATCTTCGTTGCCGACCTTGGCAAGATCGGTCACCGCCGTCCCCATGCCAAACCGGTCAAGAAAGCCCTGAAGCCCCGCGATGGCCGTCGGCACGGTTTGCCGGATCGTATCGAACTCACCCGCCAGCTGGGCGCCAAACAGCCCGAAGGCGCCCACGAACACCCCGAGAAAGGAGAGGATCGCAAGGGTAAGTCCAAACGGGCGCGCGATGCCCGTCCACTGGCAGATCCGGCGGGTGATCGCATCGAACACCGCAGCCAGCACAATCGCTGCAAAAACCAGCAGGAAGAAGCGGTTGAGCGCGATCATCAGCCAGGCACAACCGATAATCGCAAGAACGATCAGGGTCGCGCGGGCGACCGAAGCGGGGCTGGTTACCGGGCCTCGCGCAGACTTCATGCCAGCTGTCACGATACCGCCGCGCTGGCGATTGTGGTCTGTGTCCATGCGCCCCCCTATCCGACTTTTCTGCGATTTGGGAGAACCAACCTGCCAGCAGGCTCAAATCCCGAAATCAAATAGACGTTTCATCGGGACAATGTCAGCCGAACGCTGGGGAGAGTTTATCAACCCGGTTTCAAGCCCATCGTCCGGCGATCGGCAAGATCCGCAATCTGTCTTGAACTTGCGGCCCTGCGACAATACAGGATGGTGCAGCGGGGCAGAGCAACCCCCCGCTCAGGCTGAGACTGGCCCAAGCGTTGCCTCGTAACCTTGCCGGTTCCGGCAGGGTCTTTTTTGCGAGGTTTTCTTGGCAAGCGCAGCACCCACATCCCCGATTTCCTTTGGTGATCTGCTGCGGGCTTTCACCCGCATCGGCCTCCTCAGCTTTGGCGGACCAGCCGGGCAAATCGCGCTGATGCACCGCGAATTGGTCGACGAGCGTCAGTGGATCGCCGAGGATGATTTCCTGCATGCGCTCAACTTCTGCCACCTGCTGCCCGGCCCGGAAGCCCAGCAGCTTGCCACATGGATCGGGTGGCGCCTGCATGGCTGGCGCGGCGGGCTCGCCGCCGGGCTGCTGTTTGTCATCCCCGGCGCAGCGATCATTCTGGCGCTGTCGGTGCTTTATGCGATTGCCGCCAATCTTGCCTGGGTCGAAGCACTGTTCCTCGGCGTGAAGGCGGCGGTGCTGGCGATTGTGGTGCAGGCCTTGCTGCGGATCGCCGGCCGCGCGCTTGATACTGGATTGAAACGCGCGCTGGCAGCGGCGGCATTTGCCGGGCTGTTCTTCTTCGATCTGCCTTTCCCGCTGATCGTGCTTGGGTCGGGCGTGATCGGCATGGTGGTCGCGTCCCGGCGGCCCGATCTGCTGGCAATCAAGCCGGGCGCCCCTGCCCGCGCCATGCCCGAGCGCCCGTGGCGCACGACGTTCCTTTCGGTCGCCACCTGGGGCGCGGTGTGGGCCGCGCCGATGGCCGTGATTGCGCTGACGCTGGGGCAGGACCATGTGCTGTGGGAGATCGGAGCGTTCTTTTCGCAGCTGGCCATCGTCACCTTCGGCGGGGCCTATGCGGTGCTTGCCTATATGGCGCAGGAGGCGGTGCAAGGCTTTGGCTGGCTGCGCCCCGGCGAGATGGCTGATGGGCTTGGCCTGGCCGAGACCACGCCCGGCCCGCTGATCCTGGTGACGCAATTCGTCGGCTATCTCGCGGCCTTCCGCGCGCCCGAGCCGTTCTCACCGATGATGGCAGGGTTGATGGGCGCAGGATTGACCACGTGGGTTACCTTTGCGCCATGCTTCATGTGGATCTTCGCCTTTGCGCCGTGGATTGACCGGCTGGGCCATGCGGTGCGGCTGAAGGGCGGGCTGGCAGCCGTGACGGCAGCGGTGGTGGGCGTGATTGCCAACCTCACCGCATGGTTCGCGCTGCACGTGCTGTTTGGCACGGTCGGCCAGCGCCAGTTTGGCCCGCTGCGGCTTTACTGGCCTGACCTTGCCAGCTTCGACTGGCGCGCCGGGCTGCTGTCCGTGCTGGCGATTGCTCTGACGTTCGGGCTCAAGTGGTCAGTGCTGCGGGTCTTGGGCGCGGCGGCCCTCGGCGGGTTGATTCTGGTTCTAGGTTTCTGAAGGCGGTAACATGGCGCAGGGGCACCGCTTTCGGTTGCCCCTGCGCAGGATCATGCCTTCGCTTCGATCAACCCCGCGATCACCATTCCGGCAAGCATCGCTGCGACAAAAATCGCCGCCGAACCGGGGGCAATCGCCAGCGCAGCAAAGCCGGGGCCGGGGCACAATCCGGCAATTCCCCAGCCAATTCCGAACAGGGCCGATCCGCCAACCAGACGGGCCGTAACGTCCGTGCGATCAGGAAGCGTAAAGCCATCGCCAAAGAAGGGGCGCGGCAGCTTGCGTTGCACCGCCCAGGCAAGGGCCATCACCAGCACCGCCCCGCCCATGACAAAGGCCAAGGTCGGATCCCATCCGCCGAACAGATCAAGAAATCCGCGCACCCGCGCAGGATCGGTCATGCCGCCGACTGTCAGCCCGGCACCGAAAATCGTGCCGGCGGCCAGCGGGATCAGAACGTCGCGGATCATGGCAGCACCGCGATACCCAGCGCATTCATCGCTGCGACCGTGGCAAAGCCTGTCATCATGAAGGTCGCCGTTGCCACGAGCGAGCGTTGCGACAAACGGCTTAAGCCGCACACGCCATGACCGCTGGTGCAGCCGCTGCCCAGCCGCGTGCCGATGCCCACGATGAGGCCGGCCATCACCAGCGTGACCGGCCCGGCAAAGATGGGTGTGGCCGCGCCTGTCTGGCTGGTGACGATCAGCGCGCCCAGCGGTAGGCCGATCACAAAGGCCAGCGCGCCCAGCCGCGGCAGCCCGCTGTCAGTCAGGCCAAAAGCCCGGGCAGCGATACCGGAAACGCCCGCAATTCGTCCCGCTCCCAGCAACATCAGCGCCGCCGCCACCCCGATCAGCACGCCGCCCGCCAAACCACCAACCGGCGCAGCATTGGGAAAGCCGGGCAGACTGATCGTCGACAGGCTCATACCGCGTTGACCGGGATCCTGAGATAGACGACGCCATTATCGTCGGGGGCCGGCATGTGGCCTGCGCGCATGTTGACCTGCACGGAAGGCAGGATCAGGCGCGGCATGTCCAGCGCGGCGTCGCGCGCTTCGCGCATGGCGACGAATTCGTCCTCGGTTACGCCATCATGGGCATGGACATTGCCTGCGCGTTCGGCGGCAACCGTGGTCTCCCACAGGTGCTGCGTCCGGCCTTGGGGAAGGTAGTCATGACACATGAACAGCCGGGTCGCGGGCGGCAGCGACAGGATGCGCCGCAAGGACCGGAACAGCGTTCGCGCATCGCCGCCGGGGAAGTCGGCGCGGGCGGTGCCGTAATCGGGCATGAACATGGTGTCGCCGGTGAACACTGCATCCCCCACAAGATAGGCGATGTCGGCGGGCGTGTGGCCGGGTACATGCATCACGGTGACCGGCACATCGCCGATGGCGAAACTGTCGCCATCGCTGAACAATTCATCGAATTGCGAACCGTCTCGCGCAAACTCGGTGCCGGCGTTGAACAGCTTGCCAAACACGGTCTGCACCGCCGTGATCTTGGCACCGATGGCGATTTTCCCGCCCAGCTTTTCCTGCATGTAAGGCGCCGCGGAGAAGTGATCGGCGTGGGCATGGGTTTCAAGCAGCCACTTCACTTTCAGATTATGCGAAATGACATGAGCAATGATAGCGTCGGCTGAGGTTGTTGCCGTCCGCCCGGAATTGGGATCGAAGTCCAGCACCGGATCGATAATTGCCGCCTCTCGCGTCGCCTTATCGTGAACCACATAGGTGATGGTGAAGGTTGCCGGGTCAAAAAAGCCCGCGATCTCAGGCCGCAGCGCAGCATCGCCTGACGCCCGCAGGATTTGAGCGGTCGCCGCCGCCAATACCGGATCATCCCCAGCCATGCCAATTCCCGCTCGATTACACATTTCATGTATATGTGTGTTGTAATGCCGCAGTCAAGTGATATGGCACAGGGCATGGATCACGCACTCCCCCCTGCACCCCCATGTGCCGGCCTCCGCATTGGCGACCTTGCTCCTGACTTCGAGGCGCGCAGCACCATTGGCCCGGTCCGGCTTTCGGCATACCGAGGACGGTGGCTTGTATTGTTCTCGCACCCTGCGGACTTTACGCCGGTCTGCACCACCGAATTTGTCGCCCTCGCCCGCGAGGCTGCCGCCTTTGCAGCGCGCGATTGCGCGTTGATGGCGCTTTCGGTCGACAGCCTGTTTTCGCACTTTGCGTGGCTGCGCATGATCCGCGACCGCTTCGGGGTCGAAGTGCGCTTCCCGATCCTTGAGGATCCCACGCTGGTCATCGCCCGCGCCTTCGGCATGGTTTCCCCGCAGGACAGCAACAGCGCGGCCGTGCGCACAACCTTCTTCATCGACCCCCAAGGCGTCATCCGGGCGATGAACTGCTACCCGGCGAACCTGGGCCGATCGGTCCCTGAAATGCTGCGGATTCTCGGCGCGCTTCAGGCCATCGACGCGCGCGGCACACTGGCGCCGGCAAACTGGCAACCGGGTGAACCGATGCTCAAGGCACCCTCACATGATCTGGATGAGGTTTATGGCGCTGCCGATATGACCGGTTGGTTCCTGTCCCACAGCGAGGGCGAAGACTGATGGAGCCGGACAATCTGATCGACGTGCTGAAAGCGCTCGCCCATCCGTTGCGCTTTCGCATTCTCAGCGCCTTGGCCGCGGGCGAGCGCAATGTCGGTGAGATCGAACAGGTGACTGGTATTCTCCAGCCCGCGCTCTCGCAGCAATTGGGCGTGCTGCGTCATGCCGGTCTGGTCGAAACCCGCAAGATCGCCAAACTGGTGTTCTATTCCCTTGCAGCAGAGCAGCTGGAGGGCGCGATCGCGAAAGTCGCGGCGCTGACAGAGCAAGGCGGCTCCACTGCGACCAAAGGGCCCGCTTCGCCGATAACCTCTGCCCCGAGCCGTGCTGCGGGCCCCGCTCCGGGAGCCGCCAACTTCGCGCGGATGGTCTGACCGGCTAACCCCGATACAATCCGTCAATCCGCGCCTGATACCGCTCGCGGATCTTGTGACGGCGGATCTTCATGCTCGGCGTCATTTCCTCGTTTTCGATCGCGAAGGCCTCATCCGCGAAGGCGAACTGGCGAACCTTTTCGATCACGGACAGGTCAGCATTCGTGCGATCCACCGCCGCGCGCACCGCGTTCTTGAAGGCGGGCAGCTCCTGCAAGGCTTTGAGATCGAACTTCTCGCCATTGGCCCGCGCCCATTCCAGCGCCCATTCGGCATCGGGCACGATCAGGCCAACGACATAGGGCCGCTTGTCCCCGCTCACCATGGCTTGGGCAATTTCAGGCTGGAGGGTCAGCATCCCTTCAACCTTCTGGGGCGCGATATTGTCGCCCTTGTCGTTGACGATCATGTCCTTCTTGCGGTCGGTGATGACGATCCGGCCGCGGTTGTCGAAATGGCCGATGTCCCCGGTGTGCAGCCAGCCATTCTGAAGCGTCCGTGCGGTTTCCGCATCGTTGCGCCAATAGCCGTGCATCACCAGCTCGCCGCGCACCAGGATTTCGCCATCCTCGGCGATGCGCACCTCGACGCCCCGCAGCGGCGGGCCGACGGTGTCCATCTTGAGACCGACCTTGGGGCGATTGCAGCTGATCACCGGCCCGGCTTCGGTCTGGCCGTAGCCTTGCAGCATGGTGATGCCCATCGCCTCGAAGAAATTGCCGACTTCGGGATTGAGCGGTGCACCGCCTGACACCATCGCCTTGACCCGCCCGCCGAATTTGGCGCGGATCTTGGGGCGCAGGGTTTTCTCGACAAGGAAATCCAGCGGCTTGTCGCGCAGCCGTTTCTTGCCGTCCTTGCTGTTCCCCGCGATTTTGAGCGCGGTGTCCATCATGAAATTGGCGACTTTGCCCTGCTTTTCGACCTGCTTCATGATCCGCGTGCGCAGCACTTCAAACAGGCGCGGGACCACCACCATCAGCGTCGGGCGGGTTTCCTCGATATTGCTGGCGAGCTTCTCCAGCCCTTCCGAATAGAAGATTTCCGCACCCACCCCGATGGGGAGGTATTGCCCGCCCGAATGTTCATAGGCGTGGGACAGGGGCAGGAACGACAGGAACCGTTCCTCGGTCAGGCCGAAATCCTCGATCAGCACTTCGGCCGCGCCGGCGACATTGCACAGGATCGCGCCGTGGTGCTGCATCACGCCGCGCGGGGCGCCGCCAGTGCCGCTGGTGTAGATCAGGCAGGCGGTTTCCGAACGTTCGATCCGGCTGATCCTGTCATCCACCGCCGCCCGCGCCGCCGCCGCATCGCCCGTGACGAGGCCGGCCCAGGCATGATATTCAAAACTGCCCGATTGCTGGCGCTTCAGATCATCGATGCCGATGACATGTTCCACCAGCCCGGTCTGCCCGATCGCGCCGACCACCGGGGCCAGCAGCTTTTCGGTCGAGACGATCACCGCGCGTGCGCCCGAATTATCGAGGATGTGCGCATGATCGCGGCGGGTGTTGGTGGTGTAGGTCGGCACGGTGATGCACCCGGCGGCCATGATCGCGAGGTCCGCGATGCACCATTCGGGGCGGTTTTCGGCAACCAGCGCAACCCGGTCGCCATCCTCCAGGCCCATGCTGCGCAAGCCCTCGGCAAGCAGGCAGACATGCTCCGCTGCCGATCGCCAGCTTTGCGTGACCCATTGGCCGCCGGTCTTGTGCCCCAGGAATGGCGCATCGCCCTTTTCGTCAGCGCGCTTCAGAAACAGCGCGACAAGGTTCTGCGCGCCGTCGATGTCCTGCAGCAGCGGGTGGTCCGCCGGGTTTACAACCGCGCGGGCAGCGTGATTGGCTGTGGGGGCGTGCATTGGCAAAAGCTCCTGATCCCTTCGGGCTTATGATGTCGGGGTTCACAGGCGACCCCGTTGGCGCAGCAGATTAGAAGCTGTTGGCCGTAGCGGCAAGCACCGGGATGAACGGCAGAGCCAAGTCTTAGGGCGTGACAACGCTGACCAGACGCGGTTCCGTGGCAACCTCCCAGCTTCCATCGGCGCGCCGCCCCAGCGCGTTGGCTTTGATCGGCGCTGGCGCAAGGCGGATGGCCGTGTGGCCCAGGGCTGCCAGTTGATCTTTCATTGCGGCTACCGCGCTGCCTTCTTCGATCAGCAGCGTGTCCCCAAACGACATGGCAAACGGCAAGGCAAGCGCGTCCTGCGCGCCGAGATTGAAATCGAGCACGCCGATGATCGCGCGGGCGACGGTTACCGGGATCGTCGGCCCGCCCGCCGCGCCGATGACCAGCACGGGCTTGCCGCTGGCATCGAACACGATGGTCGGCGCCATTGACGATCGCGGGCGCTTGCCCCCTTCAACGCGGTTGGCGACCGGCTTGCCATCCACTTCTGGTGTCAGCGTGAAATCGGTCAGTTCGTTGTTGAGGTAAAACCCGCCCCAGTGCAGCCCCGATCCGAAGGCGCCTTCGATGGTCGAGGTATAGCTGACCGCGTTGCCGCCTGCGTCCACGACCGCAAAATGGGTGGTGCCGTTCTCGGGCTCCTCCGGCCCGTCACCGCGCAGCTGCGGTGCGCCGGGCGGAACGCCGGCTTCAGGCTTGGCGATCCTCGCCTCGGGGGAAATCAGCGCCGAACGGGAGGCCAGGTAGCCTGGATCGACCAATCCCTTGGTGGGCACTTCGACGAAATCGGCATCGCCGGAATACAGCTCGCGGTCTGCATAGGCGAGGCGCTGGCTTTCGATGAACAGGTGCCAGAAGGTCGGACTGTCCGGGCCAAGCGCGGCGAGATCGAAGCGTTCCAGCTGGCCGAGCATTTGCGCCACTGCGGTCCCGCCCGATGATGGCGGGCCCATGCCGCAGACCTTGTAGACGCGATAACGAGTGCAGATGGGTTCGCGTTCCTCAGCGGAGTAAGCGCCAATATCTATATCTGTCATCCGACCGTCTTGCGGGGTGGCAGCAGCGATATAATCGGCGAGTTCTGCAGCACGGCCGGGGCCATACATCGCTTGACGTCCGTACTGCGCAAGCTCGCGTAACGTCCCCGCTAGCATTGGCACCCTAACGGTCGAGCCAACCGGCAGCGGCTCGCCATCCGCGCCGAAGAACACCGCGCGGGCGCTGTCGGACTTGTCGGCGCGGCCCTTGTTGCCCTTGAGCGATTCGTAGAGGCGCCGGTTCATCACGAAACCATCTTCGGCAAGCGCAATGGCGGGTTCAAACAGCTTGGTCCAAGGCAGCTTGCCGTGGGCCGCGTGCGCCTTGGCCGCGAGCGCGACATTGCCCGGCACCCCGACGCTGAGGCCCGAAAACACGCGGGTCTCGCGCGGGAGAACCGTACCGCTTTCGTCAAGGAAGCGCATCGGCGTGGCGGCGGCGGGCGCGGTTTCGCGCCCATCATAGGTCACCAGCGTGCCTTTGGCCCCATCGGCCCGCACCATGAAGCCGCCGCCGCCAATCCCGGAGCTTTGCGGTTCGACCACGGTCAACGCCAGCATCACGGCGATCGCCGCATCAACGGCTGAGCCGCCAGCTGCGAGGATTGCCTCGCCCGCCGCGGTCGCGCGCGGATCGGCGCTGCTGACCGCGCCGGCCGCAACCGGAGCGGCAGCAGTGGCCGGAGCAGTGGCCGGAGCGGTGGTCTGGGTGGCCGCACAGCCCGAAAGGACAAGCGCGAGCGGGGCGATCAGGGCGGAGAGAGTGCGCATCCCTGCGGTGCTATTCGCTTCCCACCGCTTCGGCAATGCTCGCAAAGCCATCGCGCCGCATCAGCGTTTCCAGCCCGCGCACAATGCGCGCGCCAAGACCGGGCCCTTCGTACACCATGGCCGAATAGAGCTGCACCAGCGATGCACCCGCCCGGATACGCGCCCACGCATGCTCGGCGGTGGCGATGCCGCCCACGCCGACCAGCGGGATAGCCCCGCCCGTCGCCTTGCGGAAATCGCGCAGGCGCTGGGTCGCAAGATCGCGCAAGGGCGCGCCTGACAGCCCGCCCATCTCGCCTGCATGGTGCGAGCGCAGCGGCGGGCGGCTGATCGTGGTGTTGGAAACGACCAGCGCGCCCAGCCGCTTGTCAATCGCGATCCGGGCGATGGCGTCGATATCGGCGGGTTCGAGATCGGGCGCGACCTTGAGGAAGATCGGGGCTGCGCTCCCCGCCTCGGCGCGCGCGGCGATGACCGCGTCGAGCAGGCCGGTCAGCGCGCTTTCATCCTGAAGCGCGCGCAGGCCCGGGGTGTTGGGGCTGGAGATATTGACGCACAGATAGTTGGCGTGCGCGGCCATCATGCGTGCCATCACCGCATAATCGGCAATGCGGTCGGCGGAGTCCTTGTTCGCGCCGATATTGACCCCGACGATCCCCTGCCGCCCCGCACGCGCCTCAAGCCGCGCCAGCGCCGCCGCCCCGCCGCCGTTGTTGAACCCCATGCGGTTGATCACCGCCTGATCTTCAACCAGCCGGAACAGGCGCGGCTTGGGGTTGCCGGCCTGCGGGAGCGGGGTGATCGAGCCGACTTCGGTGAAGCCGAAGCCCAGCCCGAGCAGTGCATCAGGCACCTCGGCATCCTTGTCGAACCCGGCAGCGACGCCGACCGGATTGGGAAAGGCAAGTCCTGCCACGTCGATCGCCAGCGGGCCGCCGGGCGCAGCCGCGCCGCGCCGCGGCAAGGCGGCCAGCCCGCGGATAGCGAGGCGGTGCCCGGTTTCGGAATCGAGCGCAAACAGCGCCGGTTTGATCAGGTTGAACAGCATGGCGGTTTTGCGACTAGGTCAGCATCAGGCCTGTGTCGAGCGCATCGTCCCCCAGCCGCCCTGCAAAATGCATGTCGCTTGCATACAATCCCTTGCCCAAAACCAGGGCTATATCCCGCACCGCGACCCGAAGGGCTCGGAGCAGTGATGCCAAGAGTTCCTCAACTTAGAGGGGCGGCGCGCCTTAGGGTGCGTCGCCCAATTTTTGTTGGCTTTTGACGGGCGCACAATATGTGGCATGTAGGGCGGGCAAACCATGGATGCCCTGTCCTCCCCCCCGCTACACACAGATAGCCCTGCGCCAAGCGCGGAGCAGGCGCTGACCGCAGCAGCGCTGATTTCGGTCGATTACATTGCACCGCAGCCCAGCATCGCGCCCTTTGTTACAACGCTCTACCATTTCCGGTGCGACGAGCCGATGATCCGCGACATTCAGCCAGCGGCCATCGGCAACCTTTGCGTGTTTCCTTATGGATCTGGCGAAATGCTGTTCGCGGCGGGACATCGCGATCCCAATCATCCCGTCGGCCTGATGACCCCGCTATCGCGCGCCACGCCGATTGTGGTGGACGGCCCGTTCCATGCTTTCGGCGCCGCGCTGACGCCGCTGGGCTGGGCCGCGCTGACCGGGCTGCATGCCGGCCAGCACCGCGACCGGCTTTTGCCTGCGCCGGCCGTGCTCGGGCCGGAGATTGACGAACTGGGCCACGCGCTGATCGCAGCCTATCGCCAGAACGAGGTCAGCGGGCGGGACTGCGCGCTGGCGATCGGCGCCTATGTGGAACGCAACCTGAAACCGGTCAATCCGCGCCATCTTGAACTGATCGCGGCCACGGGGCGCTGGCTTGGCGCTTCGTTCAACCCGGAAGTCGGCGACCTTGACGGGGTCGCGGGCTATTCGGCCCGTCAGGTCCAGCGGCTGGTCGAGCGCTATTTTGGCCTGACCCCGCGTGCGCTGGCGCGGAAATATCGGGCATTGCGAGCCGCCGCCATGCTGTCGGCACCCCAGCTGTCCCTGGAAGACGAGGCCGATCTGGCCGAAGCATTTTTCGATCAGCCGCACATGATCCGGGAAATCGCTCATTTCGTCGGCCGCACGCCCGCACGGCTGAGCGACCAGACGACGCCCTATCTTGCCGAGATGATCGACCAGCGCAATCTACGTGAACTGGGGGCCTGACAGCGCTCCCGGCGCTGGTGGTTGTAATGCGAGCAAAATGCTCCTAGTTACCAATTCGGACTGATTCCGTCCGATTTGAGAACCATTCGCAATGCGCTTGTCCAACCTTGCTGATTACGCCGTCATCACGATGTGCCAGGCAGCGCTGCATTGCGGCGACGGGCGGGTCAGCGCAGCCGAACTGGCGGCGGAAACGGGCCTGCCGGTGCCGACCGTGCAAAAGCTGGTGTCGAAGCTGACCGCTGCGGGCCTGCTGCGGAGCGTCCGCGGCGCGCACGGCGGCTTGCAGCTGGGCCGGCCCGCTGCCGCGATCACGGTGGCGGATATCGTCGAGGCGATCGAGGGCCGGATTGCGTTGACCGCCTGCGTCGATCACGTGCCGTGCGATTTTGAAAGCGGCTGCAACATGAAGCCGCACTGGCCGATCATCAACAATGCGCTGCGCGGGGCGCTGGCGGGCATCACCCTTGCCCAGCTGCGCGGCCCTGTCGCGCGTGCGCCTACCCCTATTATCGAGGACCATCCGGCATGACCGATTACACCGAAGTCGAGGCCAAGCCCGAAACCGACGCCCCCGAAACGGATCGGGAAGCCCGCGAAGCCGCGGCCAAGGTCGCCGATTACGAGCATGGCTGGTCGTCGGACATCGAGACCGAATTTGCCGAAAAAGGCCTGACCGAAGATACGGTCCGGTTCATCTCGGCCAAGAAGAACGAGCCTGAATGGATGCTCGACTGGCGGCTGAAAGCCTTCCGGCTGTGGCAGACCATGGAAGAGCCCGATTGGGCCAAGGTCGGCTATCCCAAGATCGATTATCAGGACGCCTATTACTACGCCGCGCCCAAGAAGAAGATCGAACTGGGCAGCCTCGATGAGCTCGATCCCGAGATCAAGCGCATCTACGACAAGCTCGGCATTCCGCTGGGCGAGCAGGAGGTGCTCGCCGGGGTGAAGGGCGCGAAGAAGGTCGCAGTCGATGCGGTGTTCGATTCTGTCAGCGTCGCCACCAGCTTCCGCGAGGAATTGCTGCGCGCGGGCGTGATCTTCCTCTCGATCTCCGAGGCGATCCGCGAATACCCCGATTTGGTGAAGAAGTGGCTCGGCAAGGTCGTGCCGGTGCGCGACAACTACTTCGCGGCGCTGAATTGCGCGGTCTTCTCCGACGGCACCTTCGTCTACGTCCCCGAGGGCGTGCGCTGCCCGATGGAGCTTTCGACCTATTTCCGCATCAATGCCGAAAACACCGGCCAGTTCGAACGCACGCTGATCATCGCCGACAAGGGCAGCTATGTCAGCTACCTCGAAGGCTGCACCGCCCCGATGCGCGACGAGAACCAGCTTCACGCCGCAGTGGTCGAACTGGTCGCGCTCGACGATGCCGAGATCAAGTATTCGACCGTGCAGAACTGGTACCCCGGCAATGCCGAGGGCAAGGGCGGGATCTACAACTTCGTCACCAAGCGTGCGCTGTGCCAGGGGGACCGTTCGAAGGTTTCCTGGACGCAGGTCGAAACCGGCTCGGCGGTGACGTGGAAATATCCCTCCTGCGTGCTCAACGGCGAGGACAGCGTCGGCGAGTTCTATTCGGTCGCGGTCACCAACAATTACCAGCAGGCCGACACCGGCACCAAGATGATCCACAACGGCAAGAACAGCCGCTCGACGATCATCTCCAAGGGCATTTCGGCGGGCAAGTCGAACAACACCTATCGCGGCCTCGTCCGCGTCGGCCCGACGGCGAGCGGCGTGCGCAACTTCACCCAGTGCGACAGCTTGCTGCTCGGCGATCAGTGCGGCGCGCACACCGTGCCCTATATCGAGGTGAAGAACCCCAGCGCGCAGATCGAGCACGAGGCGACCACCAGCAAGATCAGCGACGAACAGCTGTTCTACGCGATTCAGCGCGGGCTCGGCGAAGAGGAAGCCGTGGCGCTGATCGTCAACGGCTTTGCCAAGGACGTGCTGAAAGAGCTGCCGATGGAGTTCGCGGTCGAGGCGCAGAAGCTGCTGGCGATCTCGCTTGAGGGGAGCGTGGGGTGACGACGGCTTGCACCATCACCGTCACCCCAGCGAAAGCTGGGGCCTCGGGCGACCGGGCTCCGCACTTTGCGGCCCTAGGTTCCAGCTTTCGCTGGAATGACGAAGGACATTGATTGAAGTGACCACTCGTAAAACCCTCGCCCTCAACCCCGAGGCTGCCGCCGCCGAAGCCCCCGCGCTCAAGAAGAAGGGCCGCGGGTGGGAGATTTCGGACAAGCGGCTCGACGCATTGCACGAACAGGCGCGCGAGATGCGGCGCCATTCGACAGACGCGCACAAGGCGCTGGCCGCGAAGTTCACCGCTGCCGATCTCGGCCGCTACACCTTCACCCGGCACGCGGTGGTCGGCTCGGCAATCGTCGATTTCAACTGCCACAACCTCGGCCTCGCGTTGGCGATTGACGAGGAGGGACAGAACGACACCCTCGCCAAGCGCCGCGACAAGAGCCTCGAGAGCGTCGGCATCAAGGTGATGCGCATCGCCGCCGCCGACATCCTCACCGATATCGACGGGGTGCTCAAGCAGCTCACCCAGGTGATGCGCGACCGGATCGAGGAACGCAAAGCCGCCGCCCGCGCGCACAAGGCGGCCAATCCCAAGCAGACCTATGATCGCCCCAAGCGCACCGACAAGCCGCATGGCGGTGATCGTGGGGATACGCCCAAGCCTCGGGGGCGCAAGCCGTGATCCTCACCCAGACCTCGTCATTGCGAGGCGCCGCAGGCGACGCGGCAATCCAGAGTTTGCGCAGAACCGCTCTGGATTGCTTCGCTTCGCTCGCAATGACGAAATGAAAGAATGACGATGCTCGAAATCACCAACCTCCACGCCTCCGTCGGCGACAAGCCCATTCTGAAGGGTCTCACCCTCAGCGTCCCAGCGGGCGAAATCCACGCGATCATGGGCCCCAACGGCGCGGGCAAATCGACGCTGTCGAACGTGCTCGGCGGCAAGCCGGGCTACGAAGTGACCGCAGGCAGCGTGACCTTCCGCGGGGAGGATCTGCTGGCCCTCGACCCGCATGAACGCGCGGCCAAGGGGCTGTTCCTCGGTTTTCAGTACCCGGTCGAAATTCCCGGCGTCTCCAACGTCCAGTTCCTGCGCGAGGCCTTGAATTCGCAGCGCAAGGCGCGCGGGGAAGAACCGCTCAGCGGCGGCGAGTTCCTTAAGCTCGCCAAGGACAAGGCCGGGCTGCTCAAGATGGACATGGAAATGCTGAAAAGGCAGGTCAATGTCGGCTTCTCGGGCGGCGAGAAGAAGCGCGCCGAGATGGTGCAGATGGGCATCCTCGATCCGGCCTTCGCGGTGCTGGACGAGACCGACAGCGGCCTCGATATCGACGCGCTCCGGATCGTGGGCGCAGGGATCAATTCCATCATGCGGAGCCCCGACAAGGCGGTGCTGCTCATCACCCACTACCAGCGCCTGCTTGATGTGGTCGCGCCCGACAAGGTGAGCATCCTTGCGGGCGGCCGGATCGTCGAGACGGGCGGGCCGGAACTCGCTCTGAGGCTTGAGGCCGAGGGCTATGATTCGGTGATGGCGTGACGACCGCCACTCTCCCCACACGCCGCGATGAGGCATGGCGCTATGCCGATATGGACGGGCTGGCGCGGCTTGGCGTCGCGGCGCTTGACCAGTGGCAGACGGTGGATGTGCCCGCTGGGACAAGCGTGACGCGCTGTCTGGTGGTCGGCTCGGACGCGCCTGAACTCCACCGCTTCCGCGTGACGCTGGGCGAAGGCGCCACGGCGGCGTTCTTCGTCACCAATGCCGGCGGCGATTACACCCGGGTCGAGGTGGAAGTGCGGCTCGCCAAGGGCGCGCATTTTGAATTCGGCGGCGTCACCATCGGCGGGGCCAATGAACAGGGGGGCGTGACCCGCGAATTCGTGACGCAGGTCGTCCATGCGGAGCCTGAGGCGACCTCCAACCAGACCGTCCGCGCGGTCCACTGGGCGGGCGCGACCGGCAATTTCCTCGGCGAAATCAAGGTCGCGCGCCATGCGCAGAAGACCGATGCGGCGCAAGATTTCAAGGGCCTGCTGCTCGAAGCCGGGGCGAGCGCCAATGCCGTGCCGCAGCTCGAAATCTTCGCTGATGATGTGAAGTGCGCCCACGGCGCCACTGTGGGCGCGCTGGATGAAGCTGCGCGGTTCTACATGATGGCGCGCGGGCTCGATCCCGCCACGGCGCAGCGGCTGCTGGTGCAGGCCTTCATCGGAGATGCCTTCGTGGCGCTCGAGGACGAAGAGAGCCGCGAAACGCTGCTGGACGCCGCGCTGGCGGCGCTGGAGGGGGCCAAGCTGTGAACGCGTCCACCACCATCGAGCGCGACCTGCGCGCCGAGTTCCCCGGCATGGTCACCCATAACGGCAAGCCGTGGCACTACCTCGACACCGCGGCCACTGCGCAAAAGCCGCGCGCCGTGATTGACACCATGGCGCGCGCGCTGGGGGAGGATTACGCGACCGTCCACCGCGGGGTTTACACCCGTTCCGCCGAGATGACGCTCGCCTACGAAGCCGCACGGCGCACGGTGGCGCGCTTCATCGGCGGCAGCGAGAACGAGCTGGTCTTCACCCGCGGTGCGACCGAGGCGATCAATCTTGTCGCCCAGACCTGGGGCCGGGCCAACCTGAAGGCCGGTGACCGCATGCTGCTGTCGCAGTTGGAGCACCACTCCAATATCGTGCCGTGGCAGATGATCGCCGAGGTCACGGGCGCAGTGATCGACGTCTGTCCGCTGACCAGCGATCACCAGATCGATCTGGATGCGGCAGAGGCCATGCTGACCGAGGCCCACAAGCTGGTTGCGTTGTGCCATGTGTCCAACGTGGTCGGCTCTGTGCTCGATGCCCCGCGCGCTGCTGCTCTGGCCCACGCGGTCGGTGCAAAGCTGCTGCTCGACGGGTGCCAGTCAGCACCGCATATGCCCGTCGATGTTGCCGCGCTGGGCTGTGATTTCTACGTGTTCTCCGCCCACAAGCTTTACGGGCCGACCGGGATCGGCGCGCTATGGGCCAAGGCAGACCTGCTCGCCGCAATGCCGCCGTGGGAAGGCGGCGGTGCGATGATCGACCGGGTGACGTTCGAGGGCACCATCTATGCCAGCGGCCCGCAGCGCTTTGAAGCCGGGACGCCCGCGATCACCGAAGCCATCACCTTTGGCGCCGCCGTGGATTATGTGGAGAGCATCGGGCTCGGTCACATCCACGCCCACGAACAGGCGCTGGTCGCAAGGCTGCGCGGCGAGCTTGGCGCGATGAACGATGTGACGCTGTTCGGCCCGCCGGATAGTGCGGGGATCGTCAGCTTCACCATCGATGACATTCATCCCCACGACCTCGGCACGATCCTTGACGAGGCCGATGTCGCGATCCGCGCCGGGCACCACTGCGCCCAGCCCCTGATGGATTATCTGCGCGTTCCTGCCACTGCGCGCGCCAGCTTCGGGCTCTATTCGACCGAGGCCGATATTGACGCGCTGCTGGCCGGGATCGCCCGCACCCGCCGCATTTTTGGAAAAGGATGAGAGCGATGGACAGCTCAGCCGATCAGACCGACATCACCGCCAACAAGCCGCCGCGCGCCCGTGTGGCCGATGCGATCGATCCCGACGCCGCGCCGGCCAGCGATGCGCCGCGCAACCGCGATTATCTTGAGGGCTTTCTCGCCGCCAAGACAGGCGAAGCCGCTGTCGGCGGCGAAGGCAGCGACCTTCAGGCTGACGTCATTGCGGCACTGCGCGAAATCTTCGACCCGGAGATCCCGGTCAATATCTACGATCTCGGGCTGATCTACGGGGTCGAGGTGGACGACAACCGCGACGCCACTGTCACCATGACGCTGACCACACCGCATTGCCCGGTGGCTGAAAGCATGCCGGGCGAGATTGAACTGCGCGTCTCCAGCGTGCCCGGGATCCGCGATGCCGAGGTGGTGCTGGTCTGGGATCCGCCATGGGGCCCGCACAAGATGAGCGACGATGCGCGGCTTGAACTGGGAATGCTGTGACGCCCACACTTGCCTTGACCATTGACCGGGCCAACTATGCCGACCCGCGCGATGCGGGTGATGTGGTTGCGCTGCTGGATGCCTATGCGCGCGATCCGATGGGCGGCGGGGCGCCTCTGGCCGATGGCGTGAAAGCGCGGCTGGTGGATGATCTTGCCGCCAACGCCCAAGCCTTCTCGCTGCTGGCGCGGTTGGACGGTGAGGCCGTCGGGCTGGCCAATTGCTTCATGGGCTATTCGACCTTTGCTGGTGCACCCTTGATCAATATCCACGACCTTGCGGTGCTCCCCGGCCACCGGGGCGCAGGCATCGGCAAGGCGCTGCTCGCGGCTGTCGAAGCCGAGGCCTTGAAGTGCGGTGCCTGCAAGATCACATTGGAAGTGCTGAGCGGCAACCACCTCGCCAAGGCGCTTTACGCGTCGCAAGGCTACGGCGATTACCAGCTCGATCCCGCCTCAGGGCAAGCGTTGTTCTGGCAGAAGAGGCTGACATGACCGAAACCACCACCACGCCAGATGTTTCTGGTCGCCCCGCTCCCAAGGCCGCTGTCATCCTGACGCTATCCGCCGAGGCGCGCATCGCTGATCTGATGGCCAAGGCCCCGGCTGACGCGATCGGCGTCAAGCTGTCGACCCCGCGCCGGGGCTGTTCGGGCCTCGCCTATTCGGTCGATTACGTCACCACCGAAGCCAAGTTCGACGAAAAGATCGTCACCCCCGGCGGGGTGTTCTATATCGACGGCGCGTCGGTGCTCTATCTGATCGGGAGCGTGATGGACTGGCGCGAGGACGACTTTACCGCCGGCTTCGTGTTCGAGAACCCGAACGCCAAGGGCGCGTGCGGCTGCGGCGAAAGTTTCATGGTCTAAGACAGCCCGGCTGTCTCAGTCTTCTGATGCCAGACGGGCAATCAGGCGGCTTTCCAGATCATCGACCTCGCCGTCGGCGTCGATCATGGTGCCCAGCCATTCGTTTTCGAAGTCGGTGATCGCCTCGCCCGCAGCGGCGAGCGCTTCGTAATCCGGTTTGGCCGGCGCCTTCTTGCCGAACACCTTGCCGAAATGGTTCATCACCTGCGGCGCCTCGCGCGCAACGCGGCCCATGAAGCGGCCGACGCTGGCGCGGTTATCGGCGATGAACGCCTCCAGCTCCAGCTTGCGATCATGGCTGACCTGCGCGTTCTGGAGCGTGAAGCCCTTGAGATAATTTGCCACGCCGTCGATGAACAGGTCGTCCCATTCGGCGGCATTTTCATCGGCAAGCGTCGCGTCCTTCAGACGGAACAGCATCTCGGCATCATGCCGCGTCACGGCTGCCGGGCCGTGCCCGCCGCTGGCGAAGATCACGCGCCGGATGATGCGGCATTCCGCCGCGCTGATGTGGGTCGCGGACAGCTGACCGCCGCAGCGGGTCGGACCGGTGCCGGTCAGCACTTCGCGCTCGACCACGCCCAGCACATAATCCTTGAGCCGGTCAGGCGTATTTTCGGCCCGTTCGAGGATGCGCACCATCGCTTCCAGTTCGGCCATGCTTTCGACCACGCCGTCATGGTCGATCTGGCCGATCAGCCACGCGGCTTCCTCCACCGAGCATTGCAGGCGCGGGGGCGTGCCGTTGAGCACGAACTCGCCAATCGCCTCGACGAAGAAATCGCACCATTCCGGGCTATGCTCGGTCAGCGCCGTGTTGACAGCGAACAGCGCTTCCGCCTCGGCGCGGGTGATGATCCCGTCGCCCCAGCCTTCGCGGCGCAGGCTGAGCAGTTCTTCGGCGGTGATCCGGCCGTCCGCAGCGGCAGCCTCGGCGACGGCGATGAATTGGGTGGTCATGCAGCGATCTTTCCCCTGAGATGCGGCGCAACATGCCACGATCAAGCTTAAGACCGCGTTACCGCTGTTCGACCTCGCGGATGCAGGCTCCGGGGTCGGCCGGAGCCCCGCCCTGGCGTTGCCGCGCCGCAACATGGGTGGCGGTCGGCTGGGCGACGGCAGAGACAGGGTAGATGAAGATGTCCAGCACACACTGCGCGCCCGCGAATTGAAGCTTGCGCGCATCCCCTTCGGTCAGATCGATGCGCGGCGTGCCAAACCGCTTGAGCAGCGCCTCGGCCGAAGCGCCGATCACCCCGTCGAGCCCCTGCGGCGCCATGACCTGCGGCACGCGCACCACTGTGCCGCGCGGCTGGGCTGATGCAGGCGGACGGACCGGCGCCGGCTTGCCTCCCCCCGCGCAGCCGCCCAGCAGCATCGCGCCTGCCAGCAGGGTGAGGGCAGCGCCTTTCATCGCGGCGCTACCGCGGGGCGGACAACAGGCTTTCATCATCGCGGTGGGCACGGCGGACATGCGCTGTCCGATGGGGTGAGGGCGAAGCGAAGTCAACGCGCGGACCGGGCATCGCGCACAGATGGCTTGGCGGATGCGACGAAGGCCGCTAACCGCGCGGCGAACACCATGCAAGGACCTGTCTGTGCCCGAAACCACCCCGCCCCGTTACGACGTGATCGCCATCGGCAATGCCGTGGTCGATGTGATCGCCTCCTGCACGGAAGAGCTGATTGACGAGCTGCAACTGAACCGCGGCGGGATGACCCTGATCGACGAAGCGCGCGCTGACGAACTGTACGAAGCCATGCCGCCCGCGCGGGAGCTGTCTGGCGGGTCGGCGGCCAACACGCTGGCGGGCCTTGCCACGCTCGGCCTGCAATGCGCCTTCATCGGGCAGGTTGCCGATGACCAGCTGGGCAAGGTGTTCCGCCACGACATGCGCGCCACCGGGATCGATTTCGACACCCCGGCGCGCCCCACCAGCGCTGCCGAGGACGAGCCTGCGACTGGCCGTGTGCTGATTTTCGTGACGCCCGATGGCGAGCGCACGATGAACACCTTCCTTGGCGCAGGCCAGTTCCTGCCCGCCGCAGCCCTCGACGAAGAGCTGATCGCCAGCGGCGCGATCCTGTACCTCGAAGGCTATCTGTGGGATCCCGAGGAACCCCGCCGCGCGATGCGCCGCGCCATCGAAGTCGCACGCGGCGCGGGCCGCAAGATCGCCTTCACCGCGTCCGAAAGCTTCGTGATCGCGCGCCACGGCGATGATTTCCGCGCCATGATCGAAGACGGCGTGATCGACATCCTGTTCGTCAACGAAAGCGAACTCGCCACGCTGACGGGTGAGGATGACTTCGAAGCCGGCCTCGCCGCGGTTGCCGGCAAGGTGCCGGTGCTGGTCGCCACCCGCAGCGAAAAGGGCGCGGTCGCGATTGCCCATGGGGAGCGCGCCGCAGTCGCCGCTGAACCCGTTGCCAAGGTCATCGACACCACGGGCGCAGGCGATCAGTTCGCCGCCGGTTTCCTGTCGGGCTATGCCAAAGGCGAGCCACTGGCCCAGTGTCTGCGCCGCGGAGCGATCTGCGCGGCCGAGGTCATTGCCCATTACGGCCCGCGTCCCGAGGCCGATATGCAGGCGCTGATGGCGGAGCGGTTGTAAGCGTTTGCGAAGGTGACAAAGGTTACACCGTGTAACTTTCGCACCTTTCCGATTTAATGCTTAAAATCAAACGTTTGCCGTGGTCTGTCTGAGCGGACGGACACGGGAGGCGGGCACGAAAACGCGTGTGCCGGGCCGTTTGACGAGCTGACGATAACAAAGAGCAGCGCGCAGCCTAACCCAATGCCAGCGCCGTAGGAAAGTCACGCGTCCGGCACGTAACCCGCCTTGCGCAGCGTCACCATGTAGCGCGCGATCTGGTCGATCTGGGCGCGGGTCAGCGTGAAATCCATGTCCTCGGGGTAATTATGCGCCTCGGCCAGCCAATCACCGAGCGACTTTTCCGATAGCCCCCGCCGGTTGGCAATCGCGGCAAAGCTGGGCGAGGCGGGGTTGGGCGAAAGGAACGGCGGCTCAACCGCATGGCACCCCCCGCAAGCCGCCTCGACAAAGGCCGGCGCGCGGGTATCGGGCGAGGGCGAGGTCGCTTTGCCCACCATCGGCGGCGGGTTGTCGGTACCGGGCGTCTGGCAGGCGGCGAGCGCCAGTAAGGGCGCGGTAAGGAAGGCGAGGGCGCGAAGGGGGTGTTGGGTCATGAGGCGACCATGCGCCCTTTCCGTCACCCCGTCCTTGATCGTCGTCAAATTTGTCGCAGGCCTTGCGAAAGAAAGGCGGATGGCACGTCCGCTTTCAGGCGATGCGCTGTCATTTGCGAATGGCCGGATGTGGGTGGTTTCCCGCCATCCCGCCATCCCGCCGCCCCGGGGCCCCGGGGCCCCGCTGCTGATTGTTTCTTCATCAAATCATGAGATTACTGCCGTGTCTAGGTTATAGGACGGAGAAACGACATGGCGCGCATTATTCAGGCAGCATGGCTGGCACTCGCCGCGCTTCTGCTCCCCGGCTGCGCCTTCGCTGACGACGCGGCACCCGACTATCGCTACCGTCTCACAGTCGAGGTCGAGACGCCTGAAGGGTTGAAAACCGGGTCAAGCGTCATCGCGGTGCAGCAGACTCTCGTGCGCGCCGGGTCGGTCCCGGCGAACCAAGCGGTCAAGCGGCGGGTGCGCGGGGAAGCGGCGGCGGTTGATCTGCCGGGCGGCAAGACGCTGTTTGCGCTGCTGCGGTCGGACAAGGATCCCAATTGGGCAAGCATGGTTTATGTCCTTCTCGCGCTGCAGGAGAACAAGCCATTCGAGGACGCGCTGGACGATGTCCTCGAAGTCACCGGCAAGCGGACGCTCCCGCGCACATGGCCAGCCGACTTGTGGATACCTGCGCGGTCGGCCTATCCGATGCTGGTGACCTTCGGCGATCCCGCCGATCCGACCAGCGTTGCCAAGGTCGATCCCGATGATCTGGCGGCGACCTTTGGCGAGGGTGTGACGCTAAAACGCATCACCGTCGAGCTTACCGATGATCCTGTGACCACCGGGATTACGCAGCGATTGTTGTGGGTCAGGACTCATATTGGGACAGTTGTGAACCGACCTCGAAATCGGCCGATTGGCGAAATGCCAGTTGAGCATCGGCTGAATGGATCGGATTTCCTTCGAATGATCCGTTGATGGAAGGTGGAACCAGTATGAATCGTGAAGTCTTTCTCTCGTTGCTCGCAATGGACTCATATAATCGAGGGCCGGAACCCCTCGTAAACAATTTACCGGTGTCTGGGGGGATAGGGACAGCAACAGTTTTGACAGATGCACTCGCCGAACTAGACCCAAACGCTGTTCTAGCTTCCGGCTTCTACGCCATCGCCTATGAGTGGAACAACAACGGCATCAATGAGACGGTCATTTCCTATCGGGGAACCAACTTTCCCGACCTGAGCAATTTGACGCCCGCAGCTGCGCAGGCCGCATGGGACGACTCCTCGGCCCGAAACGCATCCTTAGCTTTCTGAACCGCCAAACGGGCAAAGGCAGCGGGACGCCGGGTCAGGCCCGAGGCGGCGATGATGTTGATGTCTTAAACGGGGTCGAAGCACGAACCCGCTTCGCGGGAGGGGCGCTGGCGGCGAGGGTGATGTAGAACGACAGGCGTAGCGCCTGATCCGAGAGAGGCAGACGATTGTGGCTCC
>NZ_PKRO01000018.1 GCF_002855495.1 Porphyrobacter sp. TH134 | reverse complement strand
GTCATGCTCTCGGCTGTACCCGGCGCATGATCGGCTCAGACTGATGCCGAAATCGGCGGGAGCTCCAATAAGCTACACCACGCCGTGGGACACGATCCATGTCCGCGGGCAGGTAACAACAGTTCTGGCCAGGTCGCCGCAGTCTCATGCGGGATTTGGGGGCGACAACGAAGGCCCGCTCAAGGAGCCTTGGCCGCCTGCGGTGACGCTTTTGGTCAAAGCGGGCAGGTTTTGTTGTCAAAGGACAAAAAGCTGGATGCCCCGCAAGGATTCGAACCTTGATTGACGGAGTCAGAGTCCGCTCTCTTACCATTAGAGGACGGGGCATTGGCTTTCCCAGGCGTGGCCGGGGTGTCAGCGGAAGTGCTCCCTAGTTTTGTGCAGCCACAAGGTCAAGCATGCGTTGCGCCGGTCTGCTTGCTCTCGGGCCGTGCTTGGGTTAGCTTGCACTCAAGTGCCATGCGCTTGAAGGTTCGCGCATGGTGAGATGAAAGTCTGATGATCATGGCGGAAACACTCCCGCCGGACAGGAATAAAAGTGCTGGGAAAAACCGGGGTGGCAAGTCCGGCAAGGTAGCCGATTTCCGCTACCAGCGCCCCCCTCAGCCCGATGCCCGAGCCTGCGGCGGCAATGGCCGTAGCAAGGGCGCTAACGGCGATGGGCGCCGTGCGGGGCGCGGCAAGACTACGCCTGCAAACCCTGCATCATCGGCGCGGCCCGATCTGGCCGATATCGGCGCGATGAAGCCATCGTCGCACGGCGAGGCCTATGCCGCGCTTGACCTTGGCACCAACAATTGCCGTCTGCTGATCGCCCGCCCATCCGGCCGGGATTTTACTGTGATCGACGCGTTCAGCCGGGTGGTGAAGCTGGGCGAAGGGCTTGCCACCAGCGGGCGATTGTCCGACGCGGCGATGGAGCGCACGCTGACGGCGCTCACGATCTGCGCGGACAAGCTCCAGCGCCGCAATGTGCGGCTCGCCCGGTCGGTTGCGACCGAGGCATGCCGCCGCGCCGAGAACGGCTTTGCCTTCATTGAAAGGGTGCGGCGCGAAACGGGCATCGCGCTCGACATCATCAGCGCCGAGGAAGAAGCCCGGCTGGCGGTGCTGGGCTGCCATATCCTGCTCGAATCCGGCGACGGCCCGGCGGTGATCTTCGATATCGGCGGCGGATCGACCGAACTGGTGCTGGTCGAAGCGGGCGGGGAAGGCAGCCGGGTGCCGCGCATTCTTGATTGGCAGAGCGTGCCGTGGGGCGTGGTCTCGCTCACCGACACGGTCGGCCGTCTCGAAGACAGCGAGGCAGCCCGTATCGCCCGCTTTGCCCGGATGAAGGCGATGGTAGCCGAGAGTTTTTCCCCCTTCGCCGCGCGGGTAACTGCGGCGGCGCGGCATCCTGATATCCGCCTGCTGGGCACCAGCGGCACGGTAACGACGCTCGCCAGCCTTTATCTCGAACTGCCCAGCTATGATCGCAAAGCGGTCGATGGCTTGATCGTCCCGGCGACTGAAATGCGCGAAATCAGTGCGCGGCTTTCGGTCATGACCCCCTACGAACGCAGCACCCTGCCCTGTATCGGCCAGGACCGCGCCGATCTGGTGGTGGCGGGCTGTGCGATTCTCGAGGCAATCCTCGATCTGTGGCCTGCACGGCGGTTGGGGGTGGCCGATCGCGGCATCCGCGAAGGCATCCTAAGGAGTATTATGGCCGCTGAACGCCAATCGGAACGCTCGTTGAAGGCGCTGCACAAACAGCGCTCGGGGCGCCGCCCCTCATGACTCGCGGAACCAAGGAACCCAGCAAGCGGGTCAAGACCGCCAAGGGGCGGACCGCCAGCCAGGTCCGCTGGCTCGAACGCCAGCTCAACGATCCCTATGTCCGGCAGGCGAAGGCCGATGGGTATCGCAGCCGCGCTGCCTACAAGCTGATCGAATTGGATGAGAAGTTTGGTTTGCTCAAAGGGGCGAGTCGCGTGGTCGATCTCGGCATTGCACCGGGCGGCTGGGCGCAGGTGGTGCGCGCCAAGAAGCCGAAGGCCGAAGTGGTGGGGATCGATCTCTTGCCGGTCGAACCGCTTGAGGGCGTGACGATATTCCAGATGGATTTCATGGCCGATGAAGCCCCGGCCGCCCTTGCCGAGGCTTTGGGCGGACCGCCCGACCTGATCCTGTCCGACATGGCCGCCAACACCGTGGGCCACAAGCAAACCGATCACCTGCGCACGATGGGGCTGGTCGAAGCGGCGGCGTGGTTTGCGGTGGAAAATCTCGCGCCGGGCGGTGCTTTTGTGGCCAAGGTGCTGGCGGGCGGGACGGATAGCGATCTGCTGGCGCTGCTGAAAAAGCACTTTGCCGCTGTCAAACACGCCAAACCCCCGGCGAGCCGCAAGGGATCGTCCGAGTGGTACGTTATTGCTCAGGGATTCAAAGGGTAAGCTGCCCCGGGCGCGGCGCAGACCGTTAATCTGCGCCCTCGCCCGATGCCGGAAAACCTATTCTGCGGCCTTGGGATCGGTGCCAGCTTCGTCGGCTGCCACGGTTTCGGCCTCGGCTTCAGCCGCCGCTTCGACGCCCTCTCCTGCGGCAGCATCAGCGGCCGGTGCCGAGGCGGCAGGAAGCGGGATGTTTGCGCCCTTGGAATTGAGGTAGGCGGCAATCGCTGCACGATCTTCAACCTTGGAAAGGCCCGCAAAGCTCATCTTGGTGCCCGACACCATCGCCTTGGGGTTCTTGAGCCAGGTGTTCATCTTTTCCCAGTCCCAGGTCCCGCCAACCGCCTTCATTTCAGCGCTGTAGGCAAAACCGGCCTTGGACGCGACCGGGCCGCCCATGACGCCGCCAAGGTTCGGACCAATGCCATTGGCACCGCCCGCATCGATGGTGTGGCAGCTCTGGCACTTGGAATAGGCCTTTTCGCCCGCAGCGATCAATTCGGCAGCTGGCATCGCGTTGAGCGCGTCAGCGATCGAAACCTCTGCCGGGCCGGCGCTTTCATCGACCGCGCCTTCGATCACATAGCCGAGCTTTTCCGGCCGCTCAGGCTTGTCGCCATGGAAGTACTTGCTCGACAGGATCGAAAGGCCGAGGCCCACGACACCTGCAAACAGCACCCACCCGGCAGCCGTGTTGAACAGATCGCCGCCACCATTCTGGCCTGCGGCTTTATCCTGCGAAGAGTTATCCTGTGTCATCCCGCGCGGTCTTTAGTGTCGGCTGTCCAGCGGCGCAAGACTGATCGTGGCATGAATTCTTGCACCTTTTGCAAGCGGGCTTGCCCCGGCGTGCTGCGCGCTCTAGGCCGCTGACATCATGCGATCCTTTCCGGCCCCCGCTCTTGAACTTGTCGACCGGATGCGGGTTGCCGCAGCCGCCGACCCTGCGCGCGCGATTGCGTTTCAGGGTTCGCCCGGCGCGAATTCGCACCGCGCCGCCACCGAAGCGCGGCCCGAGATGCACCCCCTGCCGTGCTTCAGCTTCGAAGATGCACTGGAAGCGGTCAAGGATGGGCGGGCGGCACAAGCGATCATCCCGATCGAGAATTCACAGCACGGCCGGGTGGCCGATATCCATTTCCTGCTGCCCGAAAGCGGCCTGTTCATTGTCGGCGAGTATTTTATGCCGATCCACCATGCGCTGATGGCGCTGGGTTCCGGCCCGTTCGAGGCCGCGTATAGCCACCCGCAGGCGCTGGGCCAGTCGCGCCATTACTTGCGGACACGCGGGATCGTGCCGCTCAGCCACGCCGACACAGCAGGCGCGGCGGCCTATGTGGCCGAGCGCGGCGATCCTACCGTCGCCGCCATCGCCCCGGCACTCGCAGCCGAGCTGTATGGCCTCACCATCATCGAACACAATGTCGAGGATAGTGCGGACAACATGACGCGCTTCGTGATCCTGGCCCGCCAGCCGCTCGGGCACGAAGCGCTCGACGGCAGACCGGTGATGACAACGTTCATCTTTGAAGTGAAGAACATCCCTGCCGCCTTGTACAAGTCGCTTGGCGGGTTCGCGACCAACGGGGTCAACATGACCAAGCTGGAAAGCTACCAGCAGGGCACCAGCTTTGCCGCTACAACCTTTTATGCCGACATCATCGGCGCGCCGGGCGACCCGGCGGTCGACCGGGCGCTGGAAGAATGCGCGTTCCATTCCAAGCAATTGCGCATTCTGGGCTGTTACCAGCAGGCCCGCGCCAGAGGATAGGGTGCAGCCAGCGCGGGGCTAAAGCGGTTTCCCGTTGCGCCGCGCCAAGCGCCGTGCCACCACCACTGGCGGGATGACCGCAGCGGCCGCAACCACGCCTACCGAAGCGTTAGCAGGATCTGGCGGGTCACCGCCCGCCGGGTGGCAGGCATTGCGCAGCGACAGCGATCT
Organism: Porphyrobacter sp. TH134; assembly: GCF_002855495.1. Taxonomy (GTDB): domain Bacteria; phylum Pseudomonadota; class Alphaproteobacteria; order Sphingomonadales; family Sphingomonadaceae; genus Erythrobacter. Next base: position 57,224 of record NZ_PKRO01000018.1, on the reverse strand, counting down.
GCAATTCGCGCCGGTGACGATCCCCGAGATTCCGCTGCGCAAGCCCCATTGGTTTCAGGAATGGCTGTTAGACGTCCTCGACGCGCTGGCCGAACTGTTCGCTCCCTTGGGCCGGGCGCTGGGCACTTCGTGGTGGTGGTTGCAATGGGCGGTGCTTGGGCTGGTGGTGCTGGGCACACTGGTCTTGCTGGTGCGCCTGATCACAGGGGAGCGGGCTGCGCGGGGGCAACGTGCTGCGGGCGATAGCGGGCTGACGGATAACTGGCGCCCTGATACGGCTGCCACCCTGGCGCTGCTTGATGATGCCGACCGTCTCGCCGCCGAAGGCCGCTTTGCCGAGGCGGTTCGCCTGCTTCTCCAGCGCAGTGTCGGCCAGATCGCCGCCGCGCGGCCCGGCCTGGTCGAACCATCGAGCACCGCGCGCGAGCTTGCCGCGTTGCCCGCCCTGCCGGAAACCGCACGCACGGCCTTTGGCGTCATCGCGCAGCGGGTCGAACGCTCGCTATTTGCGCTGCGGGCGCTTGACCGGGCCGATTGGGAGGCAGCCCGTAACGCTTATGCCGAGTTTGCCCTTGCACGGCTCGGCCAGCAGGGGCGCAGTGCATGACCGCACCTACCCCTTCAGCCTTCTCGCGCAGCGGCGCGCTGGCGCTGGTTGGCGGCGGCTTTGCCCTGTTTGTCGCGATGCTCTGGCTGATCGGCGCGGGCAGCGACTTTGGCGGGACTGGCGGATCCACGCAGGCGCACGCGGCGGCCAATGGGTTGAACGGCTATGCAGGGCTGGTTCGGCTGGTGGAGGCGCAAGGCTATGAGGCCCAGCGGTCGCGCAGCAGCGCCGGGCTGGAAACCGATGGCCTGCTGGTGATTGCGCCTGCCGCCTATACCGATGCTGACGACATCGCAGGTATACTCAAGGCGCGCTCGGCCCTGGGCCCGACGCTGGTGATCCTGCCGAAATGGCTGGCCATGGCGCCGACTGATCGGCTGCCCAAAGAAGCGCGCAGCAAGTTCAAGCGCGGCTGGGTGATGCTGGGCGCGCCGATCGCCAGCGGCTGGCCGGAAAAGCTGCCCCTGCCCTATCGCTTCGATCACAAGCTGACCGGCGGCGAGGATGGCGGCGCGGCGGCGCGCTGGCAGGGCATGGGCCACGCCGGCACTCTGCCGACCCCGGCGATGCTCTATGCCGAGCCTGCCGCCAGTCACGACGTTCTGATCACCGGTGCGGACGGACGAACGCTCGCCTTCCGGACCGCACCCCAGTCCGGCGGCGCAGGCGGGCAGCCGGTCATTTTTCTGGCCGATCCTGACCTTGCCAACAATTACGGCCTCGCCGATCCGGCCCGCGCGGCGGCTGCCATTGCGCTGGTGGACACCTTGGCGGGCGACAGCGGGACCGACATCGTTACCTTCGACATGACCCTGAACGGCTTTGGCGCGAGCGAGAACCTGCTGACCCTCGCCTTCCGCCCGCCGTTCCTCGCCGCGACCTTGAGCCTGATCGCCGCGCTGCTGATCGTCGGCTGGCGCGCGTTTCAGCGCTTCGGCCCGCCAGCCGCGCCTGCTGGCCCCGACATCGCCTTTGGCAAGCGCCAGCTGATTGCCAACGGCGCAGGACTGATCGTGCGCGCGCAGCGATTCGGGCTGCTGGGTGCGCCCTATGCCGCCCTGTCGGCCCGGCGCATCGCGGAAAAGCTGGGACTTGCGCGGGCAGATGGCGCCGCAATCGATGCCGCATTGGCGCGCCGCCTGCCAGCCGAAGAACCCTTCACCCGCCGCGCCGCGCGGCTCGAATCGGCCCGCAAACCCGCCGACATTCTGGCGGCCGCACAGGGCCTCGATGATCTGCACACCAAGCTTTCCGAGCCAGCTTCCACAGGAACACTCACCCGATGACGATGACACTCGACCATGTCCGCAGCCTTGCCGATGCGATCCGCGCCGAAATCGCCAAGGCGATTGTCGGGCAGGACGATATGGTCGACATGCTGCTGGTCGCCTTGCTGAGCGAAGGGCATGTGCTGCTGGAAGGCCCGCCGGGCACCGCCAAGACCTTCCTTGCCAATGCCTTCGCGACCGCACTGGGGCTCGATTTCGGGCGCATCCAGTTCACCCCCGATCTGCTGCCGGGCGACATTCTGGGGTCGAACCTGTTCAACTTCCAGAGCAGCCAGTTCACGCTGACGCGCGGGCCGATTTTCTGCGATCTGCTGCTGGCGGACGAGATTAACCGCACCCCGCCCAAAACGCAGGCCGCGTTGCTGGAAGCGATGCAGGAACGCCGGGTGACGCTGGACGGCGAAACCCACGCCTTGCCGGAACGCTTCATGGTAATCGCAACCCAGAACCCGATCGAAAATCAGGGCGTCTATCCCCTGCCCGAAGCCCAGCTTGACCGCTTCCTGTTCAAGCTGCTGGTGCCCTACCCGACTGAACACGAAGAAGCGCGGATCGTTGCCACCTATGGCCAGCGCTCCGGCCCGCAGCGGCCCGCGGATCTGGGGGTGGCCCCTGTCACCAACGCCGCCGGGATCACCGCTGCCAGCGCCGCACTGGCGCAGGTGACGGTGGCGGACGAGATTACCGCCTATGTTGTGCGCCTGATCCGCGCCACCCGCGATCACCCCGCACTCACCGTGGGGGCAAGCCCGCGCGCGGCGGTGTTGCTGGCCGGCGCAGCCCGCGCCCGCGCGGCGCTGGAAGGGCGCGACTATATCATCCCCGATGACGTGAAGGCGCTTGCCGTGCCGGTGCTGCGCCACCGCCTGACGCTCAGCCCCGCGGCGGAAATCGATGGCCGCAGCATGGAAGCGCTGGTCGCCGATCTGGTCGAAGCGACCGAAGCGCCGCGCTGACCCGATGGCGCGCCTCGCTCTCCCCCGCCTGAACATGCCGCTGGTGCCGACCGAGCGCGCGGCGTGGATCGCGGCGGGGCTTGCGCCCGTGGCCGTCGTGATTGCCGCCACCGCGCCGGGCGCATGGGTGATCGCGCCGCTGCTGGGGGCCGCCTTGCTGATGCTGGTGGTGATCGACGCCGGCTTGGCAGGGCCGGTGCTGCGCTGGGGGATCGAGGCCCCGGCCGATACCGAGATTGGCCAGCCCACCCGCATCACCGCCCATGCACGGTTCGGCAGGGCAGGGGTCGGCAGGGCGACAGCCGCGCTGGCGTGCGATCCCCGGCTGGCGGCGCAGGGGCGTGCGATCATTCCGGTGGGGCGCTCATCCGATGGCGGGCAATGGCAAGGCACCATCGATGTCAGCCCGGCCCGGCGCGGAACCGCGCCGATGACGGCGGCCTGGCTCAAGTGGCACGGCCCGCTTGGCCTTGGCGCGCGGCAGGAGACACGGGCGCTGGACAAAGCGGTGCGCATCTGGCCCGACCTCTCGCCCGTGCGCTCGCCCGATTTGCAGACCTTTCTACGCAACGCCCAGATCGGCCTTATCAACCGCCGCATCCGGGGCGAAGGCACCCAGTTCGAGGCTTTAAGCGAATACGAAGCCGGGATGGACCGCCGCCGCATCGACTGGAAAGCCAGCGCGCGCCACACCCGCCTGTTTGCGCGCGAGAACGAGAGCGAGCGGAACAACCAGATCGTGTTCGCCTTTGATTGCGGGCAAGCGATGTGCGAGCCGGTGGACGGCCTGCCACGGATCGACCGGGCGGTCTCAGCAGCGCTGACCTGCGCCTATGTTGCGCTGAAAGGCGGGGACAAGGTCGCGCTGTTCGGCTTTGCCCGGCGGCCGCAGATCATGACCCCCTTCATCGCCGAACCGCGCGCCTTCCACCGCTTGCAAAGCGCGGCCGCCGGGCTGGATTACGACGCGGTCGAGCCCAATTTCACCCTGGCGCTGGCGACGCTGACCGCCAAGCTCCAGCGCCGTTCGCTGGTGGTGGTGTTTTCCGATTTCACCGATCCGACCGCGGCCGAACTGATGGTCGAAAGCTTGGGGCGGCTGGTGCGCAAGCATCTCGTCCTGTTCGTCACCATGACCGATACCGAAGTCGAAACGGTGATCGCCCAATCGCCCGGCGATCTTGCGACCCTGGCCCGCGCGGTCACCGCCGACAGCATCGCGCAGCAGCGCAAACTGGTGCTGACACGGCTGCGGCGGGCAGGGATCGACGTGCTCGAAGCCCCGTGGCAATCCATCGGCCCGCGCCTGATCGACCGCTATCTGGCGATCCGGGGCAGCGAGGCCATCGGGTGATGGGCGGATGAAGGCGCCTGTGTTCTCCGCCTGGTTCGGTCGCGGGGCTGTTACCGCTCCGCCCGATATCGAAAGCGCGGCGCTGCGTTCCGACCGCTTCCGGCTGGAGCGCGAGGGCGAGTGGCGGCGGCTTGAGGATATTGTCGCGCGGATGGAGCGCGGCGGGTTGCGGCGCATCGCTGACGATGATCTGATCGCGCTGCCCGCCTTGTACCGGACCGCGGCCTCCAGCCTTTCGGTGGCGCGCGAGACGAGCCTTGATGCGGCCACGCTCGCCTATCTCGAAGCGCTGGTGCAGCGGGCGTGGTTTCAGGTCTATGGCCCGCGTCAGGGGTTTGCGCGCTGGCTGCGCGGGTTTCTGCTGGGCGGATGGAGCCGCGCGGTGCGCGCGCTGTGGCTCGATATCTGTATTGCGCTGTTCGTGATGGTGGCCGGCGCAGTGGTCGGCTGGCTGCTCGTGGCCGGCGACGAGGCGTGGTATTACCGCTTGTTCCCCGCCCGGCCGGGCGAGCCCCGCGTGCCGGGTGCCAGCCGCGACCAGTTGCTCGCCACCCTCGGCAACGAGGAAAGCGCCGCCGGGCTCGCCGGGTTTGCCGCCCAGCTGTTCAGCAACAATTCGGCGGTGTGCATTCTGGCCTTTGCGCTGGGCTTTGCCTTCGGCATCCCGTCGCTGCTGCTGCTGGTGCATAATCTGGCGCTGCTGGGCGCATTGTTGTGGCTGTTCGACACGCAAGGGCTGGTGGTGGAACTGGCCGCATGGCTCAGCGTTCATGGCACCACCGAATTGTTCGGCATCCTGCTGGCAGGCGCGGCGGGGCTGCATATCGGGCGGGCGATGGCCTTTCCGGGCGATTTACCGGTGCTGGATGCAGCGGCGGCAGCCGGGCGCCGATCCGCCGTGGTGATGGTCGGCGTGGTTATCATGATGGTGGTGGCCGCGCTGCTTGAGGCCTTCCCCCGCCAGCTGGTTGAAGGCACCGCCAGCCGGTTCCTGATTGGGGGCACGATGCTGTTGTTCTGGCTGGCCTATTTCGTCCTTTATCGGCCCGGTGTTCCGGCTGGCGACGCGGCGCAGGACGCGCTGCGATGACCGCGCGCCCCGGCGACCGCCGCACCCGGATGCTGACCACGCCCGAGGGGTTGTTGCTGCCGATCACCCTCGCCTCACGCGGGGCGCGTGCCGGCGCGCTGGTGATCGACGTGATGATTATCGGCATCAGCCTGCTCGTCTTTCAGCTGGCGCTGCGGTGGATTTCCGACGGGGTGCTGAGCGGCACCGCGTTTGATCCGGGCAATCTGACGGGCGGCGCGCTCGAATTTCTGGGCATTGTGCTGGCGCTGATCGTGTTTTGCACCTGGTATGGCTATTTTCTGGTGCAGGAACTGGGGCCGCGCGGGGCCACGCTGGGCAAGCGCATCACCGGCATCCGCATTGCTGCACGCGGCGGTGCGCGGCTGACCCCGGAAGCGGTGATCGCCCGCAACCTGCTGCGCGATATCGAGATTTTCTATCCGCTGGTGGCGCTGTTCGTTCTGATAGTGCTGGCCGAGGCCGATCAGGACATTGGTGTCTTGGGCTGGGTGCTGACGGGGTGGTTCGCGCTGTTCCTGCTGTTCCCGTTCTTCAACCGCGACAGCTTGCGGGCGGGCGACATCATCGCGGGCACCTGGGTGGTGGCCCGGCCGCGCACCAAACTGGCCGCCGTACTTTCAGCGCAGGGCGCTGCCGCCGTCGAAGGCGCGAGCGAGGTGACCGGGGCGCGCTATGATTTCGGCGCGGCTGAGCTGGCGATTTACGGCGAGAAAGAGCTTCAGACGCTCGAGCGGATCCTGCGCACCGGAGAACCGGACGCGCTCAGCGCCGTTCACGCCGCAATCTGCCGCAAGATCGGCTGGGATCCCGGTGCGGGCGATGAACGGGCTTTCCTCGAAGCCTTCTATGCGCAGTTGCGCGCCAAGCTGGAGAGTGACATGCGGTTCGGCAAACGCAAAGCGGACAAGTTCTCATGATGATAGGCAGAAGGGGTTTCATCGGCGGCTCGCTGGCTCTGGGCGCGAGCGCCTGCATTCCGCCCGACCAGAGCCCGTTGGGGCGGTTGGCCGCTGAGCTGCGGCTGATCGAGGCGGCAGGCAACGGCACGCTGGGCGCGGAATTGTACGATACGCGAAGCGGGATGTCGGTGGGCCTTAACGCCGACCGGCGGTTCGGCCATGCCTCATCCTTCAAATTCTCCCTCGCCGCGCTGCTGCTCCAACGCCACGCAGCAGGGATGATCGACGCCGACCGGCGGGTGATGTGGACGCAGGCCGACATGATCGCCCACGCCCCGTTCACCACCGAACGCATGGCAAGCGGCGCGAGTTTGCGCGAACTGGCGCGGGCGACGCAGACCACCTCGGACAATCCGGCGGCCAATATCCTGCTGCGCGAGCTGGGCGGCCCAGCGGCACTGACCGCTTTCTGGCGCAGCATCGGCGATGATGTCAGCCGCCTCGACCGTTACGAGCCGGAGATGAACCTCGTCCCCCCGGCCGAATTCCGCGACACCGCGACCCCTGCGGCCATGGCACGCACCGTGGCGAAGATCGTTTACGGCGACGTATTGCCGGACGCCGAGCGAGCGGAGCTGAAAGGTTGGATGGTCGCCACCGAAACCGGCCTCAAGCGCGTGCGCGCAGGCCTCCCCCAAGGCTGGGCCGCGGGCGACAAGACCGGCAGCAGCGGGCTGATCGGCACCGAATACAACTACGTCGATATCGGGTTCGCCGAAGGGCCCAAAGGCGAGCCGCCCATCACCTTCGCCTGCTATTTCCGCGCGCGTCAGGCCGAGGATGACATGCAGGCCCGCGCCGAACTGGCGCTGTCGCGGATCGGACGGATCATCAAGGAATTCGCTGAACCGGAGCGGGGGTTGCCGGTTATCGGCAAGCTTTATTGATCGGGTCGACCCAAACCCGTTCGTGCTGAGCTTGTCGAAGGGCCGTCCTTTTTTCGACGCTTGTTCGAAGAGAAAGGCGGTGCTTCGACAAGCTCAGCACGAACGGGTTCAAATCAATGATCCGGCGTGGCCGAAGCCTTCTCCTCGCCGCCGAAGATCGCTACTTCGCGCACCCCGCCGCTGGTCGCGCGGCCGCGATACATGCCGGTGGTGTTGAAGCTGAAGATCGCGTGACCCTCGGGCGTGACAAGGATCACCCCGCCATCGCCGCCGAGGCTCGCCACATCGGCCATCACGGCGTCGGCGATATATTGGGCTTCCTCGGTGCGGACGCCGTCATTGGCAGCGTCGTCATCCGCCAAGGCGACTTTCACTTCGTTGGTAGCCCGCAGCCGCGCACAAATCTCATGCGCCACACCGACCCGCAGGAAATACTCCCCCCACCCAGTCGCCGACACCGCACAGGCGCGGTTATCCGCATAGGTGCCTGCGCCGATCACCGGCGCATCGCCCACGCGGCCCCAGCGCTTGCCGGTCATCCCGCCGGTGGAGGTGCCCGCCGCCAGATTGCCGTTCTGATCGAGCGCCACCGCGCCCACCGTGCCGAACTTGTGGTCGACATCCAGCGCCGAGAGCTTCTCCGCCTTCAGCCGCTCCAGCGCTTCGGCCCTCGCCGGGGTGGCGAAATATTCGGGCGGGGTGACGGCAAAGCCCTTCTCGACTGCAAAGGCCTCCGCGCCCGCACCCATCAGCATCACGTGCTCGCTCTGCGTGCGCACGGTGTCTGCGAGGAGGATCGGGTTCTTCACCGTCTTCACCCCGGCAATCGCCCCGGCTGAGCGATCGCGGCCGTCCATGATCGAGGCGTCGAGCTCGTTGGTCCCCTCCCAGGTGAACACCGCGCCCTTGCCCGCATTGAACAGCGGTGAATCCTCCATCGGGATGATCGCCGCCTTCACCGCGTCCATCGCGCTGCCGCCCTCGGCCAGCACCTTCGCTCCGGCATCGAGCGCGACCTGAAGCGCAGCTTCGTACTCGGCGCGCTTTTCCGGCGTCATGGCCTTGGGGTCGAGCGTTCCTGCCCCGCCGTGGATCGCAATCGACCACTTGGGCGCTTCGGGCGCGGCGTCTTGGGCCAGAGCAGCGGTGGGGGCCAGGGCGAGAGTGAGTGCTGCGATCAGTTTGTTCATGGACGAGGGGTGTAACGCGTCGCTGACCGTTTCGCCAGCTTAACAGCACGCTTCGTCCACGCTAGGCAGCGGCATGATCTACCGCCCCGCCACCCTCGCCGATGCGCCCGCCCTTGCCCGGCTGGGCGCAGAAACCTTTGTCGCTGCCTTCGGCGATCTCTACCGCCCCGAAGACCTCGCAGCCTTCCTGGCCGAGGTGCACAATCCGCAAGCCGTCGCGGCCGAAATTGCGGGCGACAGCTGCACCCATTGTCTGGTCGAGGATGACGGCGCGCTGGTTGCCTTCTGCAAGCTTCGCTATCCGACCAAATTCGCGGGCTATTCGGACGCGCGTAACCCGATCGAGCTGGGTCAGCTTTACGCCCTGCCCACCCACACCGGCCACGGCATCGGCGCGCGGCTGATGGACTGGGCGCTGGGCGTCGCGCGCGCGCGGTCGCACGATGCGGTCCTGCTGTCGGTTTATGCCGAAAACTACGGCGCACAGCGGTTCTATCAGCGCTATGGCTTTGCCAAGATTGCCGACATCACCTTTCCGGTGGGCGAACAGCTGGATCCGGAATTCCTTTACGAGTGCAAGCTTCAAGCAGGAGAGACACCATGACCGCATTCGGCTGGGCGAGTACCACGGACGAGGTGCTGGAAGGCGTCGACCTGTCGGGGATGACCGTGTTCATCACCGGTGCCAATTCGGGCCTCGGCCAGGAAACCGCCCGCGCGATGGCGGTCCACGGCGCGCATGTGGTGCTGGCCGGGCGCGATCAGGACAAGCTGGACGAAAGCGCCGCAGCGATCATTGCGACCGAGCCTGAGGCGCGGCTTGATACGATCACGGTCGATCTCGCCTCGCTCGAAAGCATCCGTGCCGCGACGTCTCGCGCGCGCCAGCGGTTCGGCAAAATCGATCTGCTGATCAACAATGCGGGCGTGATGGCCTGCCCGTTCGAGCACACCGCCGACGGGTTCGAACGGCAATTCGGCACCAACCACCTCGGCCATTTCGCACTGACGGCCGAACTGATGCCGCTGATCGAACGGGGCACTGCCAAGCGCATCGTCAACCTGTCGAGCCGCGGGCACCATATGGCACCGATGCACTTCGACGACCCCAATTTCGCGCAGCGCCCCTACGATCCGTGGGCGAGTTATGGTCAGTCCAAGACCGCAAATGTGCTGTTTTCGGTCGGAATTGAGCAGCGTTATGCAGTAATGGGCATCCATGCCTATGCGGTGCATCCGGGCGGGATCGAGACCAATCTGGGCCGCCACATGACACCCGAGATGCGCGATGCGCTGATGGCGCGGATCACGTCGCGCGACACGGGCTTTCAGTGGAAGACCATCCCCCAAGGCGCCGCGACCAGCTGCTGGGCGGCGACCGCTCCTGAACTCGAAGGCAGGGGCGGGGTCTATTGCGAGGATTGCCACATCGCCGAAGTGGACGACGAATCGGCCAGTGGCGGGGTGCGATCCTACGCGCTCAACCCCAGCTTTGCCGACCAGCTGTGGAAGCTGAGCGAGGAGCTGACCGGGGCGAAGTTTCCGACCTAGTCTGCGAGAAATTCGCGCAGCAGGCCGATCACATCCTTCGCCTCGCGCGTTGGCAGGATCGCCATGAACACGTGGGGGGCGGCCTCGTATTCGTAGAGCTTGGCGTCCACGCCGGCGGCCCGCAGCTTGCCCAGGAACGACCGCGAATCGACGATGAAGATGTCGTGCCGCCCGGTCCAGATGCGGGTCGGGGGCAGCTGCGCCAGCACTTCTGGCGCGGCATACAGCGGGCTGACCGCAGGATCATCCACCGCGCGGCCTGCTGCCACCAGCGCCCCGCAGGCGCGCAGGGTGCCGATCTTGAGCATCAGGTCATGCGGCTCGACCGCAGCAATCGCAGGGTCTGCCAGCCCGAGATCGAGCCACGGGGCAAACAGCGCCAGCTTGCCCGGCATTGGCCCACCGCTGTTCGCCAGCCTGAGCGCCAGCGCCAGCGCCATATGCCCGCCCGCACTATCGCCATTGAGGATGATCCGCGCAGGATCGTGGCGCGCCGCAAGGTCTGCATAAACAGCATCAGCGAGGCGATCTTGCGCGGTATAGGGCGCCTCGGGCACCATCGGATACAGCGGCACGGTGACGCTGATCCCGCAGGCCTTCACCATTTCGGCGACCAGCGGCCAGTGGACCTTGAACATCGGCTGCACGAACCCGCCGCCGTGGAAATACAGCATGTGCCATCCGCCAGGGCCGCTCTTGGGGTGCAAGGTCACGACCCGCGAGCCCAAAAGATCGCGCTCTTCGATGACAAAGCGCTTGCGGAAGCTCTCGGGCATCGGCGCATCTTGTGGCAGGCGACGCCCGGTCATGGCCTTGTCGAAGCCTGCCGCATCATGCGGAAACACCGGTTTGCTGCGCGCAATCACGAATTTGATGACGCGCATCAGCACGCTTGGGCTGGCGCTGCGCAGCGCGCTGGAACTGTCGGTCAGCATGGCATCTCCCTCGGGTTTTGCCAGAGTGCCGCGCCGGTAAGGCAAGTCAAGCGCTGGCGGTGCGCAGTCCGTCGCCGCGGCCGGGCAGAGCCTTGATCCGCCGCGTCTCGACGTCGAAGATCGCGACACTCACGGCGAACATGGCGATAATCATCGCAAACTCGCCTTCGTCCTCGATGAAGGCGAGCAGATTGAGCACCGCGGGCGCGTGTTCACCCCAGGACGTTACCATGTCGACCACCACACCGAACACCGCCGCGCCGCCGATGCACATGGCGATCAGCAAGCCGTGGACCGCTGCGCGGATGTTGTCCGGACGCAGCGCCATCAGCATTCCCGCCAGCCACACCACACCCACCATCCCGAACACCGCCGTTTCAGCAAGATGATTGGGATGCACCGGCAGCCAGGCGAAGATTGGCATGTCGGCAGCAAACACAAAGCCAAGCTGCTCATGCACCTCGCCCCAGTTATCAAGCGTCAGCCACGCGAACAGGATCGCACTGGTCAGATAGACTGCGCCGCGGGTGCGCAACCACACAAGCAGCAGCAGAACCGCACAAGCCGACGTCAGCGAATATTCGAGAAATTCCGCGAACGAACCATCCTGCGACATGAAAAACTGCGTCGGCAGCGCGGCGCCGGTGGCATCGCCGTAATGGGCCGCCACATCCAGTCCCACCAGCACGCAGGCATAGGGGATCACGCAAATCAGCGCGATGCGCAGCGCGCGCGACTGCGCAAGTTCAAGGCCAGCCTCCCAGAAATCGCTGAATTTGATCATGGTCCTGTCCCGTGCTGCCGCGCCTTGCCCCCGCGCTGTCTTGTTTTGCCTTCGATTGGTAACAAATACCTTGCGGCCACGCCTTCACGAATGACCAAATGTCGCGATGCCTCGATATGCGACGTTTTGCAGATTTGCAGTTAATCGAACCCGGCCCGGATGCCCCGCTGGTCATTGCCCCGCCGCGTCTGAACGACTATAGGCCGCGATATGTCTTCCATCCGTCCGTGGCGCACGATCGAACGGCGCAAATCGCGCCAGATCATGGTGGGGAATGTCCCCGTAGGCGGTGATGCTCCCATCACCGTGCAAACCATGACCAACACCCCGACAGAGGACGTGCGCGCGACGCTCGACCAGATCCGGCGGTGCGAGGAAGTGGGCGCGGACATCATCCGCGTGTCCTGCCCGACGGAAGAATCGACCCGCGATTTCAAGAAGATCACCCGCGGCGCGCGCATTCCCATCGTTGCCGACATCCATTTCCACTACAAGCGCGCATTGGAAGCGGCCGATGCAGGCGCGGCGTGCCTGCGCATCAATCCGGGCAATATCGGTTCGGCGAGCCGCGTTGCCGAAGTCGTGCGTGCCGCCAAGGCCAATGGCTGCGCGATCCGTATCGGGGTGAACGCGGGGAGCCTCGAAAAGGACCTGCTCGAAAAATACGGCGAGCCCTGCCCCGAAGCCCTGATCGAATCTGCGCTCGATCACATCAAGCTGTTGCAAGACCACGATTTCCACGAATACAAGGTGGCGGTGAAGGCCAGCGACGTGTTCCTTGCGGTCGCGGCCTATCATGGCTTGGCCGAAACGGTCGATTGCCCGCTGCACTTAGGCATCACCGAAGCGGGCGGGCTGATCGGCGGCACGGTCAAATCGAGCATCGGCATGGGCAGCCTGCTGTGGGCGGGCATCGGTGACACCATCCGCGTTTCGCTGTCAGCGGAACCGGAAGAAGAGATCAAGGTCGGCTACCACATGCTCAAGGCCCTGGGCCTGCGCACCCGCGGCGTGCGGGTTGTGTCGTGCCCGTCCTGCTCGCGGCAGGGTTTCGATGTGATCCGCACAGTGGAAACGCTGGAAAAGCGTCTCGAACACATCAAGACCCCGATGAGCCTCTCGGTGCTCGGCTGCGTGGTCAATGGCCCCGGCGAAGCGCGCGAGACCGATATCGGCCTCACCGGCGGCGGGAATGGCAAGCACATGGTCTATCTGTCCGGCATGAAAGCCCACGCGATCGATGACGAGGCGATGCTCGATCACATCGTCCGGCTGGTCGAGGAAAAGGCCGCGGCCATCGAAGCAGGCGAAGCGACCGCCTTCGATCCCCACGCAGCACCTGCCGAAGCCGCAGAGTGATCCGGCCTGCGATTGCCGCCATTCTGGCGCTGGCGCTGGCCGCCTGCGCGACGACGGGCGATGCCGCTCCGGCCCATCCCGAAGCGCGTGCCTATTCCGCCGCCGCCGATGCCACCGCTGACGTCGACGCCGCGCTCGCCCGCGCCAAGGTCAACGGCAAGCGCGTGCTGCTGGTGATGGGCGCGAACTGGTGCCACGATAGCCGCGCACTCGCCGGCTGGCTGGAAACTCCGCGCTTTGCCGCGCTGACCACGCAGGCTTACGAGGTTGTGTTCGTCGACGTCGGTGTGCCGCAGACGGGTGAGGGCCGCAATCTTGATATCGCGGGGCGCTTTGGTCTTGCCGATGTTCCTGGCACGCCGGCCCTGCTGGCGCTGACCGCCGATGGCAAGCTGCTGAACCCGGACACCGCCGCAAGCTGGCGCAACGCCGCCAGCCGCAGCGATGATGCCATTTACGCCGAACTCGCCGCTCTGGCCGAGGCTCCCGCGCCGCCTGCCCCATGATCGCTGCCCTGCTTCTTGCATTCGCGCTGGCGATGGACGCCTTTGCCGTGGCCTTGACGCAGGGCGCGCGGTTCCGGCCTTCGCTGCGCGCCGGGCTGGCTATCGCGTTCACTTTCGGTGTGTTTCAGGCGCTGATGCCGCTGGCGGGCTGGGGGATCGGGGCCGTGGCTCTCGGGCTTGTCGAGGCGATCGACCATTGGATCGCCTTTGGGCTGCTGACATTCCTCGGGCTGCGGATGCTGCGGGGGCATGTTGGGGAGGAGGAAGCCTCGCGCAAGCTCACCGGCAGGGCGCTGATCGTGGCCGGCGTGGCAACCAGTGTCGATGCATTGGCGGCAGGGATCACGCTCCCCACGCTCGGCGTTGAACCCCTGCTGGCCGCTGCCCTGATCGGTCTGGTCACTTTCGCCATGAGCGGTGCGGGCGTGTTGCTGGGCCGCAGCGCGGGGGACCGCTGGGGCACCTGGGCAGAACGGGCGGGCGGAGTTATTCTGATCGCCCTGGGCTGCAAGATCCTTGCCCAACATTCGGGCTGGATCTGATCTGCCATGCTCCACGTCGTGCACCATGCCGACTACATGGCGCCCCGGCCGGATCGCGGCACCTTCCGCTTCGATAAATACTATCTCGTCATGGAAGAGCTGCGGGCCAGCGGCGCGCCCATTACCGAGCACGCGCCCGAGCCTTGCCCGCGCGAATGGCTCGAAGCGGTGCATTGCCCCGATTACGTGGATCAGGTGTTCCGGGCCGAGGTGCCGCGCGAGAAGGAACGCCGGATCGGCTTTCCCGTCACTCCCGCCATCACCTCCCGCGTGCGCCACACCAGCGGCGGCACCTGGCTGGCCGCGCAATTGGCCCGCGTGCACGGCTATGCCGCCAATTCCGCCGCCGGCAGCCACCACGCGCTGCACGACACGGGCGCAGGCTATTGCGTGTTCAACGACCTTGCCGTGACCGCCAACCGCCTGATCGCGGAACGGCACGCAACCCGCGTGCTGATTGTCGATCTTGACGTCCATCAGGGGGATGGCACGGCCAGCCTCACAGCGGGGCGAGCGGATATCTTCACCCTCTCGCTCCATGCCGAGAAGAACTTTCCGGTGCGAAAAGCGCGCTCCAGCCTTGATGTCGGTCTGCCGGACGGGGTGGATGATGATGGCTATATGGCTGCGCTTACCCGCCACCTGCCGCAAGTCTTCGCCGATTTTGCGCCCGACGTTGTGCTCTATCAGGCAGGGGTCGATCCGCACCACGACGACAAGCTCGGGCGGTTGGCGCTGACCGATGCGGGGCTGGCGCTGCGTGATCGCTATGTGATCGGCGAAGCGCGGCGCCGCGCCCTGCCCATCGCCTCTGCACTGGGGGGCGGTTATGGCGATGATCCGCGCATCGTCGCCGCCCGCCATGCCGCCTCCATGCTGACCATGGCCGAGGCAAACAGCGCGTTTCCCGCACCTTCCCCTACGAACTGACCCATAGCTGCGATGAACCGTTGCGGCCCGTATTGGGAACCGCGTCGAGGCGGTTTACGTTGCACATTGATGAAGCGGCGCGACATTCTGAAGGGCACTCTGGCAGTGGGTGCAGCCTTGGCGCTGCCATCCCGCCTGTTTGCGTCCGCCGCATCCGGCACGCCGCGTGACCGCATGTTGTTCGACATCGCCAAGCGGGAACTGCTGCGCGCAGGCAATGCGATCTGGAAGCATGACATCGTCGGCATCGCCGATTTCGGGCTGCATTCGGCCAAGCCGCGGTTTCACTTCGTGAACCTGGAGCGTTCCGAAGTGCAATCCTATCATGTCAGCCACGGCATGGGATCAGACCCCCAGCACGACGGATGGCTCAAGGCCTTCAGCAACACGGAAGGGTCAAACGCCACCAGCCGCGGCGCCTATGTCACGTGGGAATGGTACAAGGGCCGCTATGGCACGTCGGTGCGCCTCGGCGGACTTGATTACAGCAACGAGGCAGCCTTGCGCCGCTACATCGTGATGCACCGCGCCGATTATGCCGAACCGGCCCATCTCGACAAATGGGGCCGGCTGGGACGCTCAAATGGCTGCTTTGCGATGGGCGAGGAACAGTTCCGAATGGCGCTGATGCACCTGTCGGGCGGGCGCCTGTTGTTCGCCGATTCGCTGGGGTTGGAAGCGGACGGGAGCATCCAGCCCGTGCCGGAGCTGGCGATGATCGAGCGTGCGCCGCTGGATTATCGGACGGGCACGACCTCCAGCGCGTTCTAGGCCCTAGTGCCGGGTGGCGGTACCGGGCGGTGGTGCCCGCCCCTAGCTATCCTGCAAATCGTCCTCGATCACGATCACCTCGTCGGTCGGCAAGGTGCTGCGGTTGCGCACGCGCGGCTTGTCGAGGCTGGCCAGAACCTTGGTGTCGCGGCCGTAGATGTCCTTGAAGGTCGCCATCTCGCCATTGATGTCCGAGGCCATCGTGAAATAGGTGATGTAGGCAGGCCACTGCTTTTCCAACGCGACCTTGGTGTATTTGCCCGAGGTTGAGATCGCGATCGCCTCCTCCTTGGTTGCGCCCTTGCCCAGGATCGCCATCGTCATGGCGAGTTCCAGCGCGCGTTCGGTGCGCACACAGCCATGCGAAAGCGCGCGCGATTCGTTGGCAAACAGGTGGCGTGACGGCGTGTCGTGAAAGAAGATCGCGTGCGGGTTGGGCATTTCGAGCTTCATTTGCCCAAGCGAGTTGCCCGGCCCCGGCTGCTGCACAACCGTGATAAAACCATTGGCCCCCTTGGTCGCCACATAGCCATTGCGCTTGGCCCAGGCGGGATTGGCGAGCGCGCGGGCGCCCAGCCCCTCGCCCTTCACGATCGACTGCGGCACTGTCCACGTCGGGTTGAACACCACGCCCTCGACCATTTCGGCCAGCTGCGGGGTAGCGGTGCGCCCAGGCTTGCCAACGATCGTGCGATACGAGCTGATGATGCGGTTCTTGACCGTCAGCCGCAATTGGAACTCGGGCACGTTGGTGATAAGGTATTGCGAGCCAAGATCCCGTCCCAGCCAGCGCCAGCGGTCCATATTGGCGCGGATCAGCTTGCGCTTGGCGGTGTTGCTGGCAGGCGTGTTCGCCAATTCGGTCTTCAGCCGGGCATAATCGGGATGGGTCGGATTAAGCTTCATCAGCGTGCCCGCGATATCGCCTGACATCAGGGCATCGGCCAGCACATTGCCCGTGCGGTACAGATCGCGATCAGGATCGACCACGAACCATTGTTCGCGCGCGTCCATCGGCGTGCGCCCGTCGCGCAGGTCTTCCACCAGCCAGACAAAGCTTTGCGAGGCAAGTTCGTTCAATTCCTTGGGCGTGCCGGAAGCCAGCGCCACTTTGAGCGGCTCCAGATCATAATCCGCCGGGTCAAGCCCTTCGGCGCCGATCGCTTCGATCACACTGACCAGTTGTGCAGCCTGCGCCTTGGTCCAGACCTGCACCAAGGGGGCTTCGGCCTGCACGACGGGTTCGGACACGGTCTGCGGGAACGCCTGGGTGAAGGCTTCCGATGGCTTGGGCGCGGTCGGCGCGCCGGGCGTGGGGGCGGTCGTGGGCGTCGGCGTTGGGGCGGGCAGTTGCAAAGGCGCAGGGCTGCTGCGCTGCTGGCTGCCGGGCACGGTTGTAGCCTGTGCGCGCGCACCGTTTTGTGCGGGTGCAGCGGTGGTCAAAAGCGCCGCGACAGCCGCTCCGCACGCGAGTTTACCCGGAAACCTGATCATTCGTATCGCCTTTATTGCCCCGTGCCGGCCACAGACCGGCGCCGCCTTCGTCGGAATAACTCTACGCGCAGCGCCATGCCCCTATCAACCACCTTGGCTTTCACCTGGATTAATGTTCCCACTCTGACCACAATCGGCGTGGCCCCGGCGTGACCTTTTGCCCCGCGGCACTTATGGGCGTGGGCATGTCGTTTCGCAGCCACCCTTTGCTGCCCTTCGCCGCCGCATTGGCCGGGGTGGGTTTCCTGTCCCTGATGGATGCGTTCATGAAAGAGGCAGCGCTGATGATCGGCGCCTATATGGCCACTGTGCTGCGCGCTTTCATCGGCGCGGCGCTGATTGCCCCTGTCTGGCTGTCACGCGGGCCGGCCATGCCATCGCGCGCGGTATGGATGTTGCACCTGACGCGCGGGGTGGTGTCGGCCTTCATGGCGCTGACCTTCTTTTACGCGCTGACCCTGCTGCCGTTGGCCGAGGCTATCGCGCTCAGCTTCATCGCCCCGCTGATCGCGCTCTATCTGGCGCGTGTTCTGCTGGGCGAGGTGATCAGCCGCGCGGCGATCGGGGCGAGCGTGCTCGGCTTTGCGGGCACGCTGGTGATTGTCGGCGGACGGATCGGACAGGGCGCGTTTGATGAAGGCGCCGCGCTGGGCGTGGCCTCGCTGTTCGTCTCGGCGCTGCTCTATGCCTACAATTTCATCGTTATCCGGCGCCAGGCACAGGTGGCCGGGCCGCTGGAGATCGCGACCTTTCATAGCGGGATCGGCGGGCTGGTGTTGCTGACGCTCGCCCCGTTCCTGTGGGAGACGCCCTCGGGCGACGCCCTGGTGCCGCTGCTGGCGGCGGGCGCGCTGACGGTGGCGGGATCGCTGGCGATCGCATGGGCCTATGCCCGCGCGCCGGCCAGCGCGCTGGTGCCGACCGAATATTCCGGTTTCGTCTGGGCCGCCGCATTCGGCTGGCTGTTCTTCCGCGAGGCGGTGACATGGCCGACGCTGGCGGGGACCGCGCTGATCGTTACCGGCTGCTGGCTTGCCACCCGCCCGGAGCGCCCCGCAGCAGCGACGACCTGAGACGATTGTCCTAGGGGAACCCCCCTTGACCTCGCGCGCGAGACAGCGCAGTGCGACCCACGAAAACCGCGCCCCCTGAAGACTATCTTCGTGTGGATCGGGGGCGGGTCTAATCATAAGGATGGAACCCTCCCATGACCGCAATCGGCCAGGATTCGCTCGGCACGCGCCAGATGCTTGACGTTAACGGCAAGCAGTACGCCTATTACTCGCTGGCAAAGGCCGCGGAAGCGTTGGGCGACATCAGCAAGCTGCCGATCTCGATGAAGGTGCTGCTGGAAAACCTGCTGCGCTTTGAAGACGGCGGGTTCACCGTGGGCCGCGAGCATATCCAGGCGGTGGTCGACTGGCAGGCGAACCCCACCACGGGCGAGGAAATCCAGTACCGCCCGGCGCGCGTGCTGCTGCAGGACTTCACCGGGGTCCCCTGCGTGGTCGATCTTGCGGCGATGCGCGACGCCATCAAGAAGCTGGGCGGTGACACCGCCAAGATCAATCCGTTGGTACCGGTCAACCTCGTCATCGACCACTCGGTGATGGTCGACGAATTCGGCCATCCCAAGGCGATGGAAGCCAACATGGCCTTGGAATACGAGCGCAATGCCGAGCGTTACGACTTCCTCAAGTGGGGCTCCAAGAGCTTCAAGAACTTCACCGCCGTGCCCCCGGGCACCGGGATCTGCCACCAGGTGAACCTTGAGCATCTGGCGCAGGCGGTGTGGTCTTCGGAAGGCCCGGACGGCGTGATGGTCGCCTATCCTGACACCTGCGTGGGCACCGACAGCCACACCACCATGATCAACGGCCTCGGCGTGCTGGGCTGGGGCGTCGGCGGGATCGAGGCTGAGGCCGCGATGCTTGGCCAGCCGGTGTCGATGCTGATCCCCGAAGTGGTGGGCTTCTACCTTGAAGGCGCAATGGCCGAAGGCGTGACCGCGACCGATCTCGTGCTAACCTGCGTGCAGATGCTCCGCAATGTCGGCGTCGTGGGCCGCTTCGTCGAGTTCTACGGCCCGGGCGTTGCCAACCTCACGCTCGCTGACCGCGCCACCATTGCCAACATGGCGCCCGAATACGGCGCGACCTGCGGTTTCTTCGGCATCGACGACAAGACCCTCGATTATCTGCGCCTCACCGGCCGTAGCGAAGAGAACATCGCGCTGGTCGAAGCCTATGCCAAGGCGCAGGGCATGTGGTTTGATCCGGCCAATGTGCCGGTGTTCACCAAGACCCTCAGCCTCGACATGGCCGCGGTCGTCCCCAGCCTCGCCGGGCCGAAGCGCCCGCAGGACAAGGTGATCCTTCAGGAAGTCGACGACCTGTTCAATGCTGACCTGTCCAAGGTTTATGGCAAGTCCGCCGCCGCCCGCGTGGGCGTCGAAGGCGCGAGCCACGACATCGGCGATGGCGACGTGGTGATCGCCGCGATCACCTCCTGCACTAACACGTCCAACCCCGACGTGCTGATCGCCGCCGGTCTGGTTGCGAAGAAGGCGAACGAGAAGGGCCTCAAGCCCAAGCCCTGGGTCAAGACCAGCCTCGCCCCCGGATCGCAGGTGGTCACGGATTACCTGGTGAAGTCGGGCCTTCAGACCCACCTCGACGCCGTCGGCTTCGACCTCGTCGGCTATGGCTGCACCACCTGCATCGGCAATTCCGGCCCGCTCGCCGCGCCGATCAGCGCCGCGATCAACGGCAATGACATCGTTGCCGCCTCCGTGCTGTCGGGCAACCGCAACTTCGAAGGCCGCGTCTCGCCCGATGTGCGTGCCAACTTCCTCGCTTCGCCGCCGCTGGTGGTGGCCTATGCGCTGAAGGGCACGGTCACCGAGGACATCACCACCACCCCGATCGGGCAGGACCAGAACGGCAATGACGTGATGCTCGCCGATCTGTGGCCGACCAACGCCGAAATCGCGGAAAACCGCGCTGCCAATATCGACCGCTCGATGTTCGTCAGCCGCTACGCCAACGTCTATGACGGTGACGAGCACTGGCAGGCGATCACCGTCGAACCGTCCGACACCTATCAGTGGCGCGCCGGTTCGACCTATGTCGCCAACCCGCCCTATTTCGAGGGCATGACCATGACCCCGGCGCCGATCATGGACATCGTCGATGCCAAGCCGCTCGCGATCCTCGGCGATTCGGTCACCACCGACCACATCTCGCCGGCCGGTTCGATCAAGGAAGACAGCCCGGGCGGCAAGTTCCTGATGGCCAACCAGGTCGCCAAGAAGGACTTCAACTCCTACGGCTCGCGCCGCGGCCACCATGAAGTGATGATGCGCGGCACCTTCGCCAACATCCGCATCAAGAACGAAATGGTGCCGGGCGTCGAAGGCGGCTTCTCGACCTACGCGGGCGAGACCATGCCGATCTACGACGCGGCAATGAAGCACAAGGAAGACGGCACGCCGCTGGTGGTCATCGGCGGCAAGGAATACGGCACCGGCTCCAGCCGCGACTGGGCGGCCAAGGGCACGATCCTCTTGGGCGTGCGGATGGTGATCGTCGAAAGCTTCGAGCGTATCCACCGTTCCAACCTCGTCGGGATGGGCGTGCTGCCGCTCCAGTTCAAGGAAGGCGACACCCGCGCCACCCTCGGCCTCAGCGCAACCGACACCTTCTCGATCCGCGGCCTTGCCGATCTCACCCCCGGTCAGGACGTCACCGTTGACGTCACCCGCGAGGACGGCACGCAGTTCAGCTTCACCGCGCTGTGCCGGATCGATACCGCAAACGAGATGGAATATTACCGCCACGGCGGAATTCTCCATTACGTTCTGCGCAAGCTTGCGGCATAAAGGAACGCATGACGCCCGCTCGCCGCGCTCTTTTGCTCGCTCCGGCAATGCCGCTTGTGCCAGCGCTTCTGGCTCTGGCGGCCTGCGGGGGCGATCGCGGCGCGGCGGACGAGCAGCGGGGCGGATCGGGCGCGCCGATCGGCTTTGAACTGGCGATGGCGGCGACCGGGGCCGATGACACTGCGCCCGCCGCCCCCCCGGCGCCGGTCCAGCCTGTTACCCCGGCCGACCTGTGGGCGCGGATCGAGGCCGGCAACGTGCGCGTCATCGATGTCCGCACGCAGGCCGAGGTGGATAGCGGCATTATCCCAGAGGCTGAACACATCCCGCTCGACCAATTCGATCCGGCCAAGCTGGATCTTTCCGACGGGCGCGAAGTGGTGCTGTATTGCCGCTCCGGACGACGCTCGGCGATTGCAGCGCAGCAGCTTGCCGCCGCGATTGGCGGCCCGGTTCAACATCTCGATGGCGGGATGCTGGCGTGGGAAGCGCAAGGGCTTCCGGTCGATAAACCGGAACATCTCGAAGATTGAGCACAACGCAAAAGGGCGGCCCATCACAGGCCGCCCTTTTCATTTGGCCTATCCTTTTGACCTTAGCCCAGGAACTTGCGGCGTCCCAGAACCGCGGCAGCGGCGAGACCGAACAGCACGGTCATCGGCGGCGCGGGCACATCATGCCCGCCCGACGATGACGAGCTGCTGCTCGAAGACGAGGAGGACGAGGACGAGGACGAACTGCTGCCGGAAGAGCTGCTGCTGCCCGATGACCCCGAAGACCCGCTGCTACCCGACGAAGACGAACCACTGCTGCTCGAAGACGAGGAGGAGGACGACGACGAGGAACCGCTGGTGCTGGTGCTGCTGGTCATGTCGCCCGACGACGAACCGCTGCTGCCCGACGAGGAGGACGACGAGGATGATGAAGAGCTTCCGCTCGATCCGCCCGACGAGGTCGTCCCCGGATGGCCACCGCCCGGCTTGCCGCTGCTACCACCCGACGAGGATGACGAAGACGACGACGACGATGAGGAGCTGGACGACGAAGACGACGACGACGACCCGGACGATGTCACCGAGCCGGTCGATGTGCTGACATTGCCCGACGAGCTCGAAACCGTACCCGTGCTGGTGGACACTGCACCCGTGGAGGACGAAACATTGCCCGAGGACGACACCTGACCCGTGCTCGAAGAAACCTGACCGGTCGACGTCGAGGTCGACACCTGGCCAGTGGACGAACTGATCTGGCCCGAAGAC
This sequence comes from Porphyrobacter sp. TH134, assembly GCF_002855495.1. Lineage (GTDB taxonomy): Bacteria > Pseudomonadota > Alphaproteobacteria > Sphingomonadales > Sphingomonadaceae > Erythrobacter. The sequence continues at coordinate 34,878 of NZ_PKRO01000018.1, read as the reverse complement.
GAGGTCGTGGAATTGTCGATGTCGATATCGATCACGACACCGCTCGACCCGCCATTGGAACCGCCATTGGTCCCACCGTTCGAGCCATCGCCCCCGCCCGAGGTCGATGTCGTGGTGGTGGTCGAAACCGACCCGCCGCCGCCCGATCCGCCGCCGCCAAAGAACCCGCCGAAGAAGCCGCCACCGCCGCCAAAGCCGAGGCCGCCGCCAAAGCCGCCGCCAAACCCGCCACCGGGGCCACCGCCGCCGGAAATCGGAGGAAGCGGCGGGAGCGGCGCTGGCATATAGGCCACCTGCGCAATCGGCGGACATTCGTTGGCGTCAAAATAGGCCTGCGTGGCGCCCGCCGGCGCACTTGCCGCAACCACCGTCCCTGCCGGACCAACCGGCTGGCATTCGATCGTGCGCTCGACAATCCGGCGGCGGCGTTGTTCCGGCATGGGAATCTCGCGCTCGCGCGTTTTGATGTAGCGCGCGCCAGTGACGGGATCGACCTGCACCAGCTTGCCGTCGATATTGGTCGAAAAGTCCGGCGCGTCCGTATTCATCGGCTCAGCCATGCGCACGGCACCGCCTTGCAACAAGGCGACACCCGCAGCGGCGGCGGAAAGCTTCGCGATGGCCAGTTTGAGCGACATAGTCGGTTACCCTGTTCACTTGTGGGCATGCCAGCGGACCAACCGCGACTTCCCCAAATCCAGTGCTCTTTTGATGCCAGAAGCGCAGCACGGGCAATCGGGTTAACCATGCCAGTGACGGCAAGCTGTCCGGAATCGCTCGGGAATCGGGGATTTTCGGGGTCGCTGTCCCGAACTGGCACCGAAAACGGGGGGTGCGTTAGCCGTAACGTTAACGCCTCGCCCCTGACTCAGTCTTCGAACAGCCCTGACTGGATCGGGGGTGATTCTCTGGGTGGGGCCATGTCGAGATGCGCCCAGCCGCCATCGTTCAGCACCCGGCCGCGCGCTGTCCGCGCGATCAGGCCGAGCTGGATCAGATAGGGTTCGACCACCTCTTCCACCGTGTCACGCGGTTCGGCGAGGCCCGCTGCGAGGGTCTCGATCCCCACCGGGCCGCCTTTGTACGTGGTCGCGATCATGGTGAGATAGCGCCGGTCCATCGCGTCCAGACCCAGCCGGTCGATCTCCAGCCGGGTCAGCGCTTCGTCGGCCACGTGGCGCGTGACGCTGGCTGCGCCCGCGACATCGGCAAAGTCGCGCACGCGGCGCAGCAGGCGGCCTGCCACACGCGGCGTGCCGCGGCTGCGGCGGGCGATTTCATGCGCGCCATCGGGCTGGATCGCGAGGCCGAGCAGCCCTGCGGCGCGGGTGACGACGCGCTCCAATTCCTCATGCGTGTAGAAATTGAGGCGGACGGGAATGCCGAAACGGTCGCGCAGCGGCGTGGTCAGCAGGCCTTGGCGGGTGGTCGCCCCGATCAGGGTGAAGGGCGGCAGGTCGATGCGGACAGAACGGGCGCTCGGCCCTTCGCCGATGATCAGGTCAAGCGCACGGTCCTCCATCGCCGGGTAGAGCACTTCCTCGACCACGGGAGACAGGCGGTGGATCTCGTCGATGAACAGCACGTCATGCGGTTCGAGATTGGTGAGCAGCGCAGCCAGATCGCCCGCCTTGGCGATGACGGGGCCGCTAGTTGCGCGGAAGCCGACGCCAAGCTCGCCCGCGATGATCTGCGCCAACGTGGTCTTGCCGAGGCCTGGGGGGCCGAAGAACAGCGTATGATCCATCGCCTCCGCGCGCGCGCGCGCCGCCGCGATGAAGACCGCGAGGTTACCCTTGGCCGCTTCCTGCCCGACGAATTCGGCGAGCCGGCGCGGACGCAGGGCTGCGTCCTGATCGCCGGGCTGGCGGGTGGGGGTGTGGAGGGGGTCAGTCATTGATACCTGCACGTGTCGCGCTGGTAATCCCATGCGCCGCCCCGGTCGAGGCAAGTGTCGATGTCGAGCCAATCGTCAAGCCATGCACCTGCGAACATGTCTCCGATGAAGATGGCCGAAGCAAGCAATGCCCGCCTCATGACCAACATCCAAACACTGCGATGGTCCGTGCCATGGATCCTGAAACAAGTTCAGGATGACGATGAATTGCGCAAACCTCTGAAAACTCGTCATGCTGAACTTGTTTCAGCATCCATCGTGACGCAGTCTCAGGTTCATGCGGCAAGAGCGCCAGCCCTGCGTCTACATCCTCGCCAGCCAGCGGCATGGCACGCTCTACATCGGCGTCACCAGCGACCTTGTCGGCCGGCTGTGCCAGCATCGGAATGGCGTGGTCCCCGGCTTCACCAGCCGCCACAAGGTCCACCACCTCGTCCGCTACGAGCTGTTTGGCGACATGCAGCAGGCGATCCTGCGCGAAAAGCAGCTGAAGCGCTGGCACCGGCAGTGGAAGGTCAACCTGATCGCAAGCGAGAACCCCGATTGGCATGATCTGGCGGTGGGGTTGGGCTTGCCGCCCATCGACCTGCGCTGATGGCATGATGGATGCTGAAACGAGTTCAGCATGACGAGAGTGGGAGGCAAACATCACCCCGCCGCCTTCTTCAGCGCCACGCGGATCAGGTCGCCTTCGCTCGCGCCTTCACCCAGTTCCTCCAGCGCCCGCGCCACCGCCTGCGCCGCGACCGCGGGCTTGAACCCGAGGTTCTCCAGCGCGCTTGCCGCGTCCGCGCCGACACTGCCAGCGGGCGCCGCCGCCGCGCCAATCGCAAACCCGCCTGAGCCGCCGGGCATTCCGCCGGCCTTGTCCTTCAACTCGTTGACGATCCGCGCCGCCAGCTTCGGCCCGACCCCGTTGGCGCGTGTCACCATGGCCGCATCGCCCTTACCGCAAGCCTCGCGCAATTCGCCGGTCGAGAGCGCCGAAAGGATCGCCAGCGCCACTTTGCTGCCCACGCTCTGCACCCCGGTCAGCAGCCGGAACCAGTCGCGCTCCGCACTGTCGGCAAAGCCGAGCAGGCGCATGTCGGTCTCGCTTACCTGCATTTGCGTGTGGACGGTGCAGAACTCCCCCACCGATCCCAGCGCCGACAGCGTGCGGCTGGAACACTGGACGAGGTAACCCACCCCGCCGACATCGACGATGGCCCAGTCCTCGCCCGTGCTGTCGAGCCTGCCTGAAAGTTTGGCGATCATGGTTTGTTCGTGCCGCAAGGTGGCCCAAGCGTCCAGCCTTTATGGACAGATGCCCACACTTGCGCCAGATGGCACTCCCATGAGCTGGAACACCTTCGGGCGCGTGCTGCGCTTTACCACCTGGGGCGAAAGTCATGGGCCTGCGCTGGGCGCAGTGGTCGACGGGTGCCCGCCGGGCCTCGCGATCTCTGAGGCCTTCATCCAGCCTTTCATGGACGCGCGCAAGCCGGGCACCAGCCGCTTCACCACGCAGCGGCGCGAGGATGATCTGGTGCGCATTCTTTCGGGGGTGTTCGAGGGCAAGACCACCGGCACGCCGATTGCGCTGCACATCGAGAACACCGACCAGCGCTCGAAAGACTACAGCGCCATCGCGCAGCAATACCGTCCGGGCCATGCCGACTACGCCTATGACGCCAAATACGGCATCCGCGACTATCGCGGCGGCGGCAGGTCCTCCGCGCGCGAGACTGCGGCGCGGGTCGCGGCTGGCGCGGTGGCGCGGCTGGTGATCCCCGAGGTCAGCATCGTGGCCTACGTGTGCGAACTAGGCGGCGACCGGATCGACCCTGCGCAAATCGACTATGCCGAGATCGCCCGCAACCCGTTCTTTTGCCCCGACGCGCAAGCCGCCAGGCGCTGGGAAGCCAAGGTCGACGAGGCCCGGAAGGCTGGATCATCGCTGGGCGCGGTGGTCGAATGCGTCGCGACCGGTGTGCCGGCGGGCTGGGGCGCGCCGATCTACGCCAAGCTCGACAGCGATCTGGCCGCCGCGATGATGAGCATCAACGCGGTCAAGGGCGTCGAGATCGGGGACGGCTTCGAAGCCGCGCGCCTGACCGGGGAACAGAACGCCGACCGGATGAGCCCCGGAGCGGATGGCAAGCCCGAATACCTCGCCAACCACGCGGGCGGCACGGCGGGCGGCATCTCGACCGGGCAGCCGGTGGTGTGCCGGGTGGCGTTCAAGCCGACCTCATCGATCCTCACCCCCGTGGAGTCGATCAACTCGGCGGGCGAGGCGGTGGAAGTGGTCACCAAGGGCCGCCACGATCCGTGCGTCGGCCTGCGCGGCACGCCGGTGGTCGAAGCGATGATGGCGCTGGTGCTGGCTGACCACAAGCTGCTGCACCGGGGGCAGGTGGGGTAATCTGGGTGGCGGCTTTGCCTCGCTTCTGAAAAATTCCTGCCGTTCGGGTGGCGACCCCGAAGCGGTCATTAGGGCCATAGAATCCAATTTACGTCTTTTCACCAGACGCTTATGATTAAGGGTATGTGGTTTGGCGTCATCCCCTTGGCAATTACCTTGGCGGGAACGTCCGCTGCGTTGGCCGCGCCGCCAGATGCTCCCGCTGCCGAAAGCAGCCCCGCGGGAACCACTATCATAGTGAGGCCCCCAGCGACTGAGAGCGAACGTCGGCAGGAGTTGCGTGAATTCACAAAGCAAATTGTGCGACCGCCGCGGATGCATCACCCGATAGCGAGATTCTTCTTCCCGGTATGCCCACAAGTTCGCGGTCTCGCCCCCGCTGATGCCGAAGCGATTGCCGAGCGCATACGGCAGAACGCACGTGCATTGGGTGTTGGTGCGAATGACGACCCGAAATGCACGCCGACGATCTTGATCGCATTCATGTCCCCTGCTGCGGGGCCACCAGAAAAATGGCTGTCCGACGAATCTCCGCAGCTGGCTCATTTGGCCGCCCGCGAGCGGGAGCGGGTTCTATCCGAAGCAGGCCCCGTGCGGGCATGGAATCGAGTTGAAGTCCGCGACTTCTATGGTCAACCACAAGTCATCGGTGAGATGACCCGCATCGACCCTCCGCCCAAATCCAAGACCGACCCGCTCATCACGATTGAAATTACCGGAGCCACTGTGCTAGTTGCTCGCGAGGCTGCGGAGGGGCTGACGCTTGCTCAACTGGCCGACTATGTGACCATGCGCACGCTAATCGGCACGGGCGCACCGCCAGACGGCGGGCCGACTCCCGTTCAGACAATCCTGTCTCTTTTCGAGGATGCCGATCCCCCCATCGAAATGACAGCATTCGATAAGGCATTGGTGGCCGAACTCTACAACGCCTCGCAGAATTCATCCGCACGGCGGGTCTACAATGACATCGCGGCGGCTGCCGTTAGGTCGGAGGTCAAAACTTCCAGGGAAGAGTAGGCAGAAGGGTTGCGCGCATCGCGTCACGATAAAGCAGCCATTCGCCTTTCCACCCACGTGCAGTCATAGCGAAATCAGCCGCCACCCTCCAAAAGCGGACTAACCGCTACGCGAGCCTGAACGCCAAATCCGATTGGTTCCATCGCTACTGATTGATAAAAGCGATCTTCGCAATCGCAACAATCAACTTTTGTGCAGCGCAAAACATCCTATCTGGGCATGACAAGTTCACCCCACCCACCTCTCAACCCAACACAAGGAAAACTCCCATGGGTATCATCGGTTCGACCCTTCAGCCGTTCAAGGCCACCGCATTCCAGGCCGGCAAGGACTTCTTCGACGTCACCGACGCCGATCTCGCCGGCAAGTGGTCGGTGTTCTTCTTCTATCCGGCCGACTGGACCTTCGTCTGCCCGACCGAGCTGGAAGACATGGGCGAAAAGTACGGCACGCTTCAGGCGATGGGCGTGGAAGTTTACGCCGTCAGCACCGACACGCATTTCAGCCACAAGGCCTGGCACGACAATTCGGACAAGATCAGCAAGCTGACCTTCCCGTTCCTGGGTGACCAGAACCACGTGCTGTCGAACCAGTTCGGCGTGCTGCGTCAGGATTCGGGCCTTGCTGACCGTGCGACCTTCGTCGTCGATCCGGACGGCGTGATCCAGATCATGGAAATCACCTGCGAAGGCGTGGGCCGCAATGCCAATGAACTGACCCGCAAGATCAAGGCTGCGCAGTATGTGCGCGCCAACCCCGGTCAGGTCTGCCCGGCGGCGTGGGAAGAAGGCAGCGACACGCTGGCCCCCTCGCTCGATCTGGTCGGCAAGATCTAAGCGGTACACTTTCGGTCAGCGCGGGGCTCTCCCCCTCCCCCACGCCCTGCGCTGACTGACAAATCCCGAGAGCCGCGACGCCCTCGGGTCGTAGCCGGGACCGGATGCGCCCGCCCCTTCCCCCTTTCGGGGCAAGCGCTGTCCGGTCCCGCGTTACTTAACCCCATGCCCCTTCCTCGTTCTTGCGAGGAGCCGGAGGCGACGTGGCAATCCATGGTCTGACATTCTCACCGTAGGTTCAGTCTGTCCATGGATTGCCACGTCGCCCCTTGCGGGGCTCCTCGCAATGACGAAGGAAAAAGACTCATGCTCGACGCAGCCATGCAGGCCCAGCTCAAGACCTACCTTGCGAACCTTCGCGAAGGGATCGAATTGGTCGCCAGCCTTGATGACAGCGAGAAGTCGCGCCAGACCCGTCAGCTGATCGTACAGATCGCCGGGCTGCACGATCTCGTCACCGCGCGCTTTGACGGCACCGATGATCGCAAGCCCAGCTTCGTCATCCGCCGCGCGTCCGACGCGGAAAAGTGGGTGCGCTTTGCGGGCCTGCCGATGGGCCATGAATTCACTTCGCTTGTGCTCGCGCTGCTGTGGGCCGGTGGCCATCCGCCCAAGGTCAATGCGGATCTGATCGAACAGGTCCGCGCACTCGAAGGCGATTACAATTTCGACATGTTCTTCTCGCTGTCGTGCCACAACTGCCCCGACGTGGTGCAGGCGCTGACCCTGATGGCCCTCGAAAACCCGCGCATCACCGCGACCCTGATCGAAGGCGGCACCTTCCAGGACGAGGTCGAGCGCCGCGATATCATGGCGGTGCCCGCGACGTTCCTGAACGGCGAGCCGTTTTACAACGGCAAGATGGAGCTGGCCGAAATCCTGTCGAAGCTCGACAAGAATGCCGATGCCAAGCAGGCCGAGAAGCTCGCCGCCGAGGCCCCGTTCGAGGTGCTGGTGATCGGCGGCGGCCCGGCGGGTGCGGCAGCGGCGGTCTATACCGCGCGCAAGGGTTTTCGGACTGGCATCGCCGCTGAAAGGTTCGGGGGCCAGTTGATGGATACGCTCGGGATCGAGAACCTCCCCGGCACGCCTTACACCGAAGGCCCCAAGCTGACCGACAGCCTCAAGAAGCACGTCGGCGAGTACGAAATCGACCTGATGGACCTGGCCCGCGCGGTCGAACTCAAGCCCGCCAAGGACGTCGGCGGCTTCCATGAAGTCGTGATGGCCAATGGCGCGAGCCTCAAGGCGCGCTCGCTGATCCTGTCGACCGGCGCGCGCTGGCGCAACCTCGGCGTGCCGGGCGAGGCGGAGTATCGCAACAAGGGCGTGGCCTATTGCCCGCACTGCGATGGCCCGCTGTTCAAGGGCAAGCGCATCGCGGTGATCGGCGGCGGCAATTCCGGCGTCGAAGCGGCGATCGATCTCGCCGGAATCGTCGGCCATGTGACGCTGATCGAATTCGACGTGAAGCTGCGCGCGGATGAAGTGCTGCAACGCAAGCTGCGCTCGATGCCGAATGTCGAGATCATCACCAACGGCCAGACCACCGAGGTGTTGGGTGATGGTACGCGGGTCAACGGATTGGTGGTCAAAAATAGGGCAGACGGAACCGAACGGCGGATCGCGCTGGAAGGCGTGTTCGTGCAGATCGGTCTCGTTCCCAACACCGAATGGCTCCGCGAGACAGACCTAAGCCTCTCGAAATTCGGGGAAATCATCGTCGACGATCACGGCGCAACCAACCTGCCCGGAATTTATGCAGCAGGCGATTGCACCACCGTGCCGCACAAGCAGATCGTGGTGGCCATGGGCGAAGGCGCAAAGGCGGGGCTGGGGGCGTTTGACTTCCTGATCCGCAACGAGCCGGTCGAGGAAGTGGCGCAGGCCGCGTAACATCCCAGCCGCCCAACGATACACAAACGGGCTCCCTGTGCGGGGGCCCGTTTTGTTTGTGCGGCAGGCTGAATTAATCGCTCCACTCAATCAAATCTTCCGCATTAATCGATTGGACGCACCGTCGGCAAAGGGTCATCTTCCCTCCATAGGCTTCGCGTACGACCGCGAGTCTGAACCCGAGAGGAGATATATCATGGACGCAAAAACCGGAGATATCAGCGGTTGCCCGTTCCACGGCAGCATGGACATGCGCAATCTGCTGGGCCGTACCAACCGCGATTGGTGGCCGCAGGCAATGCAGCTCGACATCCTGACCGAGCAAGGCAAAAGCGCAAACCCTTACGGCGAAGACTTCGATTACGCCGAGGCGTTCAACGCGCTCGATTACAACGCGCTGAAGGCTGATCTGACCGCGCTGATGACCGACAGCCAGCCGTGGTGGCCGGCCGATTACGGGCATTACGGCCCGTTCTTCATCCGCATGGCCTGGCACGCGGCGGGTACTTACCGTACGGGTGATGGCCGGGGTGGTGCTGGCAGCGGGCAGCAGCGCTTTGCGCCGCTCAATTCCTGGCCCGACAACGGCAACCTCGACAAGGCGCGCCGCCTGCTGTGGCCGATCAAGCAGAAGTACGGGAAGAACATCAGCTGGGCTGACCTGTTCATCCTCACCGGCAACGTCGCCATTGAATCGATGGGCGGCCCGGTGTTCGGCTTCGGCGGCGGGCGCGCGGACGTCTATGAGCCTGAGTCAGTCTACTGGGGCACGGAAGAACAGTGGGTCAACGAAGGCGTTGCCACCCGCATCCAGCCCAAGGAAGGCCGCGCGCTGGAAAACCCGCTCGCCGCGATCCAGATGGGCCTCATCTACGTCAATCCCGAAGGGCCGCAGGGCAACCCGCATGACCCCGAGGGCATGGCCCGCGACATGCGCGAAACCTTCGCCCGCATGGCCATGAACGACGAGGAAACCGTTGCCCTCACCGCGGGCGGTCACGCCTTCGGCAAGGCCCACGGCGCAGAACCGTCTGACACCTTCGGCGGCGCGCCCGAAAGCGAAGACCTGCACCTGATGGGCTTCGGCTGGCTGAATGACGCGGACGACATCGCCCGCGGCAACATCACCACGTCCGGCATCGAAGGCAGCTGGACGAACAACCCGACGTCCTGGAGCCACGACTACTTCCGCATCCTGTTCAAGTACGACTTCGAACTGGTGAAATCGCCCGCTGGTGCCCACCAGTGGACCCCGATCAACCCCGATCCGGAAGATCTGGCTCCCGATGCGCGCGACCCGAACAAGCGCGTGCCGACGATGATGACCACGGCCGACATGGCGCTCAAGAACGATCCGGAATATCGCAAGATTTCCGAGCGGTTCCTGGCGCACCCGGAGCAGCTCGACGATGCCTTTGCCCGCGCATGGTTCAAGCTGTGCCACCGCGACATGGGGCCCAAGGTGCGTTACCTCGGCCCGGAAGTGCCGGAAGAAACGCTGATCTGGCAGGACCCGGTTCCGGCTGGCACGACGCCGTCCGATGCCGAAGTCGCCCGCTTCAAGGATGCGATCCTCAGCAGCGGCCTCAGCGTGCGCGAGCTGGTGAAAGCGGCCTGGGCCTCGGCCTCGACCTACCGCAACTCCGACCACCGCGGCGGGGCCAACGGCGCGCGCATCCGGCTGGAGCCGCAGCGTTCGTGGGCGGTCAATGATCCGGCGGAGCTTTCGAAGGTGCTCGATACCATCGAGGCGCATCGCGGCAGCCTGAGCATGGCCGATGCGATCGTGCTGGCGGGTTCGGCAGCGGTCGAGAAGGCGGCCAAGGATGCGGGCTTCGACGTCACCGTGCCGTTCATGGGCGGCCGCGGCGATGCGACCGAGGAGCACACCGATGCCGATAGCTTCGAAGCGCTGGAACCTTTCGCCGATGGTTTCCGCAACTACCTCAAGACCAAGGCACAGGTCCGCACCGAGGAGATGCTGATCGACCGGGCGCACCTGCTCGGCCTGTCGATCCCGGAGTTGACGGTGCTGGTCGGCGGGATGCGGGCGCTGGGCGCGGTGAGCGATCATGCCCACCACGGCCACCGGATCGGCGTGCTGACCGAAACCCCGGGCAAGCTCACGCCGGACTTCTTCCGCAACCTGCTCGACATGGGGACCAAGTGGTCGCCGGTCGATGACAGTGGTGACGAGGAATATGTCGGCGTGGACCGCGCGACGGGCGAGGAAAAGTGGCGCGCGACCCGCACCGATCTCGTCTTCGGCTCAAACTCGATGCTGCGCGCGCAGGCCGAGGTCTATGCCGAGAGCGGGAACGAGGGCAAGTTCGTGTGCGATTTCATCTCGGCCTGGACCAAGGTGATGAACGCCGATCGCTTCGATGTGAGCTACGCCAAGTATCACGCCTGAAGCGCCGCGACACTCTGACCAGAAAGAGGCCCTCGGCAGCGATGCCGGGGGCCTTTTTCATTGCCGGTTTTTGGGGGGGGCGTCAGATCCAGCGCGCCTCGCGCAAGGCGGTAACCTGCGCGCGGGCAACCGGAGCTTCGATCCCGCGCGCCAGCTTCAGGCGGATGTTGCGCCCGTCGCGCACCACGTCCTCCACCGCGCTGCGCGCCACCCACCAGCTGCGGTGCACCTGCATGCCTTCACAATCGCCGATCAACGCCATCGCATCGCGCAGCCGCATCAGCACCAGCGCCGAGCCAAGGGCGGTGTGGACGCGGACATAGTGGTCCTCCATCTCCAGCGCGATGATGTCGCTGCCCAGTTCCGGTGGCAGCTGATCGAACAAAGGGTTGCTGAGCGGCGCTGCGGCCGGAGCGACGGGCGCAAAGGTCACCGGCACCGCAACAGGCACCGCCGCGGTCACCGCCTCGGTCAACGGCGCCCGCGCGCCGCCCTGCACCAGATTGAACAAGAGCGTCACCGCACCGCCGATGACCAGAACCGAAAAATAGGTCGCCATTGCCGCCTCAAGCCCGGGCCAGCGCAGGCTACCCAATGGTGCACTGTTGATCGCGACGACCGCAACGCTCATCGGCACTGTGCCCACCAGCACTGCCGCCGTGAGCACGCCCCAGCGCGGCAGGGCCAGCGTTCGTTCGCCCCACATGGCCACGCCCTGCATCGGGCGGTAGCAGGCATAGCCGAGCCACGCGAAACCGATCCATGTCACCAATCGTTCGGGAAGCGGCGCGGCGATACTGCCGAACGGGCCGATAATGGCGAGGAACACCCCGATCACGGCCATCGCCGCCAGATCGATGATGATCCGGCGCAAAAGCGCGTGTCGCGGTGAGGCCGGCTGAGCGTTCATGGCGCTGGTCTGACTGCCCGTTCGCGCTTCGTAAAGTGGCAAATCACCGGCTTTCCGGCCATTTCGCGTAACGCCCGGGCGATTGGCGCAAGGGCGATTGCCCGCGAATGGCCCGGCGGCATCCTGTCCTCAGCAACCACCTTGCACCCTTCAGGAGACCCGCCATGACCACCATCACCCTGCCCTTTGCCGCCCGCCGTCCCGCTTCCACCCGCTTCGACATCGGCCCGGTCGCCCGCACCGCCATCAGCCTGTCGTGCTTCACCATGTGCTTTGCCGTGGTGGTGTCACTGGGGAAGGTGGCGCTCGGCATGGTCGAGGGGATTGAGGCCTATGCCAAGCTGCCGATCATCCTCCACGTCGCCGCCGTGCTGCCGACGATCCCGCTCGGCGGCTGGCTGCTGCTGGCGAAGAAGGGCACGCCGCTGCACAAGCAGCTGGGCAAGGTCTGGCTGGTGCTGATGCTGATCACCGCCACCACCGCGATCTTCATCCAGACAAGCGGCACTTTCAGCTGGATCCACCTGTTCGTACCGCTGACCTTCCATGCCGCCTGGAAGGTGATGTCGACGGCGCGCAAGGGGGACATCAAGGCGCACAAGGCCCATTTGGTGCGCACCTACCTCACCGCGCTGATGATCCCCGGCATTGCCGCCTTCGCGGTGCCCGGTCGGCTGATGAATGTGATGCTGCTGGGTTGAGCGACACGGCCTTGCGCGACGCGACGAGCGGCTTAGGGTGCGGCCCCATGATCAAACGCGCCCCCCTGCTGCTCGCCGCAACCGCCCTCGTCGCTGCCCCTGCCTTGGCCGAGGATGCGCCCGCCAACCCCGCCACCAGCACGACTGAAGCCAGTTCCGGCATCGGCCCCGGCGCACGGCCCGTGGGCGCGCAGTGGAGCCGCAGTCCAGTGATCGCCCCCCACGGCATGGCCGCCACCGCCCATCCGCTGGCGACCCAGATTGCGCTCGATATCCTGAAAGCGGGCGGATCGGCCGTCGATGCGGCGATTGCCGCCAACGCGGCGCTCGGGTTGATGGAGCCCACCGGCAACGGCATCGGCGGCGATCTGTTCGCGATTGTCCATGATCCCAAGACCGGCCAGCTGATCGGCATCAACGGATCGGGCCGCTCGCCAGCGGGCCAGACGCTTGATCAGCTCAAGGCCAAGCTGCCCGCTGGCGCGACCAGCCTGCCGCCTGTGGGGGTGCTGCCCGTCACAATCCCCGGCACGGTGGATGCATGGTTTGATCTCCACGCGCGCTTTGGCAAGCTGCCGATGGCTGACGTGCTGGCCCCCACCATCCGCTATGCCCGCGAAGGCCACCCGGTCGCCCCGGTGATCGCGATGTATCTGGACCGCGGGCTCAAGAACTACGAACGCCAGCGGGCGCGCACGCCGTTCGAGTTCGAGAATGCCAAGGCGACCTACTTCAAGGATGGCCGCGCGCCGCAGGCTGGCGAGATGTTCCGCAATCCCGATCTGGCGAACACGTTGGAGCGGATCGCCAAGGGCGGCCGTGACGAATTCTACGCCGGCGCAACCGCGCGCACGATGGTGGATTACCTCCAGCGGCAGGGCAGCGCCTTCACCCTCGCCGATTTCGCCGCGCATGACAGCACATGGGTGGATGTGGCCTGCGTGGAATACCGCAGGGGTTACGAGTTGTGCGAACTGCCGCCGAACTCGCAAGGCTTCGCGGCGCTCCAGATGGTCAACATTCTGAAGAATGTGGACCTCAGCCAGTGGGAGCGCGGCAGCCCCGAGGTGATCCACACCATCACCGAAGCCAAGCGCCTCGCCTTTGAAGACGCCGCGCGGTTCTATGCCGATCCGGCCTTCGCCCGCGTGCCCGCAGAACTGCTGTCCGATGCATACGGCAAGCAGCGCTTCGCCCTGATCGATCCGGCGCGTGCCACGCCGGCCTTCACCCCGGGTGCGCTCATCGCCCCGAAACTCGAAGGCGAAGGCGACACCACCTACCTCACCGTCGCCGACAAGGACGGGATGATGGTGAGTCTCATCCAGTCCAATTATCGCGGGATGGGCGGCGGATTGGTGGCCGATGGATTGGGGTTCATGTTCCAGGATCGGGGCGAGCTTTACAGTCTCGATCCCGCGCACCCCAACGCCTATGCCCCGGCCAAGCGCCCGTTCCAGACGATCATCCCGGCCTTCATCCGCAAGGACGGCAAGCCGTGGATGAGCTTTGGCCTGATGGGCGGCGGGATGCAGCCGCAAGGCCATGTGCAAGTGCTGATCAACCTCGTCGATTACGGGATGAATTTGCAAGAAGCGGGCGATGCCGCGCGGCTGCACCACGATGGCGGCCGCCAGCCGACCGATGCGCTGGCGGGCAGCCCTGCCGATACCGCGCCGGTCGATATGCTCGGCGTGTTGCAGCTTGAACCCGGCATTCCGGCCGCGACCGTCGCAGCCCTGAAGGCGATGGGCCATAATGTCGAGGTCGAGAGCACCGGCATCCCCTTTGGCGGCTATCAGGCGATTGTCCGCGATCCGGTGACCGGCGTTTACACCGGAGCGACCGAGATGCGCAAAGACGGGCAGGCGAGCGGTTACTGACCGCGCCTACGCCCGCCTGACCGGCACCTGCGTTAACGAGGCTTTCACGCAATTGGGCTAATTCCCTGTTATCGAGCCAAGATTTCACGCACAGGGCCGCATCCATGTCGCTGATCAATCCCACCTCGGTGCCGCAGCTTGCCGCGCGCTATCCGCGTGATGCGAGCCGCCTGCGTCACCAACTCGCCGCAGAGCCACTGCTCGCCTATCCTGCGCTGGCCCAGGCCGCGCGCGACCTGCCGCGCCAGCACGTCGAACGCCGGGTGCATGATGCCGGCAATGGCGAAGCCTTCCGCCTGCTCGACGATGATGCCCACCCTGCCGATTCCATCGCCGCAGGCGGGGTAGCTTCGCAGTGGATCATGCTACGTTATATCGAACAATTGCCGGCCTATCGCGCCTTGCTGGAAGGGCTGCTGCACGAACTGGCTCCGGTGATTGGCCCGGCAACGGGACCGGTCTGCGACATCAAGGGCTTTGTCTTCATCTCCGCACCCGGCACGCACACACCGTTCCACTTCGATGCCGAATACAACATTCTGTTCCAGATCGCGGGTGACAAGGTTTTTGCCGTCTATCCGCCCGCGCCGCCCTTCATCGATCTGGCCAAGCGTGAGAGCTATCATCGGGCGGGTGAAAACATGCTCGACTGGCAACCCGATTACGCCGCCAAGGGCGATCAGCACCTGCTGGCGCCGGGCGACGCGCTGTTTGTTCCCTATGCGGCGCCGCATTGGGTGCGGGCGGGCGATGCGCCGTCGATCTCGCTTTCCGTAACGTGGCAAAGCCGCCAGACCCGGTCCGTCGCCGATGCGCTTACGCTCAACCCGCTGCTGCGGCGCTTCGGTCTGCGGGCCTATGATCCGCAGGTCAGCGCTGACGCCCCGTGGCTGCGCGCTGCGGCCAGCCGGGTCGGTCAAAGGATGGGCCTGCTGTGAAGCTGTTTGATGAAACCTTGCTGGTTGCCAGTCCGGACGCCCCGTCCACCGCAACGCTCGCCACTGCATCCGACCTGCGGGTAACGCTTCACCGCCCGGCTAGCCTGTGCCAGTCGGCACGGCGGCATTGGGCCAACCTCACTGCCAGTGCCGCGCCGGGCAACATCTTTGCGGCCGACTGGTTCATGGAACCGGCGCTACGCCACTGCGGACACGAACGGTCGCTGCGCTTGGCAGTGGTCGAGAACGCGGCAGGCCTATGGCTCGGCGCCCTGCCCTTGACGCTGGAGCCGCAGATCGGTCGCTGGCCAGCACCCACTTGGCAGGGATGGCATGCGGCCAACCAGTTTATTGGCACGCCGCTGATCCGGGCCGGCGGGGAGAAAGCCTTCTGGCAAGCCTTGTTGGCGCATTTCGACCGGCACCCGGGGCTGGCTCTGGCGCTTTACATCGACACCCTGCCGCTGACCGATCCGGCGAGCCTTGCCCTGATTGGCCTGTGCGCCGAACAGGGGCGCGCGCTGCATGGCCACCACACCTTTACGCGCCCGGCGCGGATCGCAACCAGGCCTGTCAGTGACGCAACCGCCGATGCAAACAACAGCGATGTGAAAAAGCTCAACAAACGGCTCGACGGGCTGGAACGCAAGCTCGCGCAAGCCCACGGCCCGGTGGCGTTGGTGCTGCACCAGCAATCCGAGGCGTGCGAACCCTGGTTGGCGGCCTTTCTCGCGCTGGAACGCGCCGGATGGAAAGGGCGCGCCGACAGCGCCATCGGCTGCCACAAGGCGACAACCGGATTGTTCCGCGAAGTGATCCGCGAAGGACACAAGCGCCATGCCGTCCGCCTGGCAAGCCTGATCGCGGACGAACGGATTGTGGCGATGACCAGCTGGCTGGTTGCAGACGGCCATGGCTATGGCTTCAAGATGGCCTTTGACGAAGCGTTCCGCAGCTTTGCGCCGGGTCGGTTGCTGATGCGCCGAGTGGCTGCTTTGGCCAAGGACGAGGCGATTACCCTGTTCGATACCTGCGCTGTGCCGGATGCACCGGGCGATCCGCTATGGCCGGATCGCCGTGCCTTCGGCAGCTTCGCAATAGGGATCGGCGGACGGGCGCGGAAGGCGGCCTTCAATCGGCTGATGGCGATGCAAACGGCCTGGCACCGGCTCTGAATTCGGCTTGACCATCCTTGCCGTCGGCATAAATATGATATCATAATTATATCGTCGATGGAGATTCGTCATGTCCTCTGCTGAACCCTATGCCCTTAATCGCAGCCGCGAAATCCCGGCTTCTACCCAGAGCGGTTATGTGATGCTGCTGGTCGCGCTGCTGCTGGTCGGGGCGGCGGCTTGGCAGTTCATCGGCGCGGTCGCCCTGGCCGAGCCGGATGCGGTGCGCATGATCGGGGCGATCATCACCGGCTTCATCGGCCTGCTGATCCTTTGCGGCTTTTACATGATCAACCCCAACGAAGCTGCCGCGATCCAGCTGTTCGGCGCCTACAAGGGCACCGACCGCAACGAGGGCCTGCGCTGGGTGCTGCCCTGGCTGACCCGCAGCAAGATCGCGGTGCGCGCCAACAACGTCATCTCGCAGACCATCAAGGTCAATGATGCGCGCGGCAATCCGATCGAAATGGCAGCCCAGGTCGTATGGCGCGTCACCGACACCGCGCAGGCGCTCTATGATGTCGATGACTACCGCGAATTCGTGACTGCGCAGATCGAGGCGGCGGTGCGCTCCATCGGCTCGCGCTATCCCTATGACGATATCGAACATCTCGAAATCACCCTGCGCGGCAATCACGAGGAAGTGGGCGTGGAACTGCGCGCTGCCCTGATCGAACGGCTGGCGGTCGCCGGGATCACCGTGGACGAATGCGGCCTCACGCACCTTGCCTATGCCCCCGAAATCGCCGGGGCGATGCTGCGCCGCCAGCAAGCCGAAGCGGTGATCTCGGCGCGCAAGAAGCTGGTCGAAGGCGCGGTGACGATGGTGGAAATGGCGCTGGCCCAACTCAGCGAGCGGGGCGTGGTCGATCTTGATGACGAACGCAAAGCGGCGATGGTGTCGAATCTGATGGTGGTGCTGTGCGGTGAACGGGACACGCAGCCGGTGGTCAACGCCGGGTCGCTCTACTGATCCTGCCATGCCTGCCAGAAAAGCCTTCCCCTTGCGCCTTGATCCGGCGCTGCACGATGCGGTCCAGCGCCTCGCCGATGCCGACCTGCGCAGCGTGAACGCCGAGATCGAGGTGCTGCTGCGCGAGGCCTTGGCGCGGCGCGGGGTGAAGGTTGGCAAAAGTGAAGCGGTGCGGCGCGGCCGTCCGCCCGGCGCTGCAACCAGGGGAACAAGCGATGCGTGAACAAGACAAGCCGTTCGTGATGGTGCGGCGCGGGCCGTGGAACTTCACCATCATGCCGCGGGGCAAGGCCGGATGGGCCCAATTTGCGGCGTGGATGGTGGTCTTCGCGGTGCCGACGGTTGCCTTCGCCATCGTGGCCGAGAGCCTTGAAGGCCGCCCGGAATTCTGGGCCGCGCTGGCGGCCTATCTGGCCGCGGTGCTGGTGTGGAGTTTTGCCAGCATCCGCTGGATGAAAGCGCGGGCCGAGGTGATTGATGTCGAGGCCCTGCTCCGGCAGAAGCGCGCACATGATCGCAAGCAGCGACGGTAACCGTTCCGATTGCGGATAAGGGCAAAGATAGCGCTGTATTTTCACAAAAAGATTTTATATTGACCGCTCAGTCCAACGGGCGCTTACAACAACAACCGTGTTACTTTCACGCCATCGTGGACCCGCAAAAAATGTTGGTGCGGGCCGCAGGAGAGGATCATGCGCAACTCTGACAAGCCCTTCGTCGTCTACCGACGGGGCCCCGGTAGCTTCACCATCGTTCCGCGCGGAGCGAAAGGTTGGGCACAATTGGGCGGATGGTTGGTGCTTCTCGCCGGCCTGGTCGGATGGTTTGTCATGCATGCCGAAACCTATGGGGACCAGCCGGAGTTTGTTCATGGGCTTGTGCTGTTTTGCGCCGGGCTGATCGCCTGGACTGTGTGCGCGATCTGGTGGATGCTTTCACGCGGCGAAGTGGTGGAAGTCGCCGAACTGATCCGCCAAAAGCAATACGAACGGCGCAAGCAGCGGCGCAGCAAATAGCTTTGGCCCGGCGCTTCGGGTGGACGCGGCGGGAACAACCGAAGGGCGCAACAAGCCATGCGAACATGCGCTTCCGAATCTGGTTCGGATTTGAACCCTCGGTATCGGCTTTTGCCGGTGGCGGTAATGGCGGCGTGTCATTTCAGTGTGACCGCGATGCTTGGCGGGATTGTCGCACCCGCCGACGCCGCGGCCCAGCAGGCCGACCCGCCTGTCACACCGGCGCCGTGGCCTGAAGAATTGCTGATCGAAAGCGGCTCTTTGATCGCTATCACGATCAACGGCGTGCCGTTGCAACTGGAAGTGAGCGCGGAGGCGTTCGGACCGCCGGTCATCAACCCCGGTGTGGCTGAACGCCTGCGACTGGTCCCGCAATTCCGGCGCGAGTGGCGCTTTGGCCCGGTTTCGGTAACCGGACAGGGCGCTCCGGTGCTCGCAGATTTTGGCCAAGGTCCGGTGTCAGTGCCGCTCGCTTGGGCCAACCGCACCGCATCGGCCACTGCCGATGGGGTGATTGGCATCCATCACCTGCCCTATGCGCGCGTGACGATTGCCCTTGCTCCGCCGGTTTTGGGCGAGAGCGTTCAGCGCTTCCCCTTGATGCGGGCCGGGGGCACGGGCAACACCCGCCTTGGCACCGAGGTGACCGTCGGCAAAAAGCGGTTGATGATGATTTTCGTGCCCGAACGGGCCGAAAACCTGATCACAGCGCCCACCGCCAATTTCATTGCCACCCATCAGGATGGCGGGTTCGAACCCGATACCGACGGGATGGCCGAGCTGGATTTTGCCGTCGAACGCCCAACCCGGATGATGCGCATCGCCGCCCCGATCATGCTTGGCGATCTGGCGGTGGAGCGCTTTGCGGTGCGGGTCGAGGATTACGGCGATCCCAAGCGCGTGGGCGAAATCGGCGCAAACGATCCGCGTTTCGACAAGGACCAGATCCTGGTCAGTGCGCGCAAGGGCCGCGGCAAACCCGATCTGCTGACCCGGATCGGCCGCGATCAGATCGCGCAATGTTCGCGCATCACCTATGACCTTGCTCTGAGCGAAATCCGCTTGAGCTGCGGCCCCGCGCCCGAGTAGCGGCGCAGCAATAAGCGCGGGCAAAAGCGCTGCTTACGCCTTGGCCGCGTGCTCCGCCCGGGCCAATTCATGCAGCCAATCGGCATGGCGCGGGGCCTGTTTGGTCTGCGACCACTCCTCCAGCATGACAGGCGCGACGCGGGCAAGTTCGGCATATTGCTCGGCCGTGCCGATATCGGCGGCCAGTTCCACCCGGTGCCCGTTGGGATCGAAGAAGTAGATCGACTTGAAGATGCCATGATGCGTCGGGCCGAGCACATCGATGCCCTGCGCCTCGATATGCGCCTTGGCCGCCAGCAGCGCTTCCTCCGAAGGTACCTTCAGCGCCAGATGCTGCACCCATGCCGGCGTGTTCGGGTCCTTGCCCATCGCCGGCTGGTTCGGTAGTTCGAAGAAGGCGAGGATGTTGCCGTTCCCCGCATCGAGGAAGATGTGCATGTAAGGATCATATTCGCCCGTGGATGGCACGTGATCCTCGGCAAAGGCGGTGGTGTAGGTCATGCCCAGCACGCGGGCGTACCATTCCACCGTCTCCTTGGCATCCTTGCAGCGGTAGGCGGCGTGGTGGATGCCGGCGAGGTTAACAGGGTGGGTCATGGTCCTTCACTCCAAATATTCGTCATGCTGAACTTGTTTCAGCATCCATCGCGCCGCCGTGAGCCCTGCTCGATGCCGAGGGATGGACCCTGAAACAAGTTCAGGGTGACGAGAAAGGTTTACTCCGCCAGTTCCTCGACGTTGAGCACACCGCGGATGATCTGGTCGCGTTCGAGGCTTTCGAACAGGGCCTTGAAGTTGCCCTCGCCGAAGCCTTCGTCGCCCTTGCGCTGGATGAACTCGAAAAACACCGGCCCGACTTGCGCCTGCGCGAAGATTTGCAGCAGCAGGCGAGGCTGGCCCCCTTCCGTGGCCCCGTCGAGCAGGATGCCGCGCATCTTCAATGCCTCTACATCCTCACCGTGGCCCGGCAGGCGTTCGTCAAGCATCGCATAATAGGTCGCAGGCGGCGCGGTCATGAAGGGGACGCCGAGTTTCTGGAGACGGTCCCAGCAGGCCAGCAGATCGTCGCAGATCAGTGCGATATGCTGGATGCCCTCGCCGTTGAACGCCTTCAGGAACTCGTCGATCTGGCCCTTGCCGCCTTCACCTTCTTCATTGAGCGGAATGCGGATCTTGCCGTCGGGCGCGGTCAGCGCCTGCGAGGTGAGGCCGGTATATTCGCCCTTGATGTCGAAGAAGCGGATCTCTCGGAAGTTGAACAGGGTCTCGTAGTAATCGGCCCAGTACTTCATCCGCCCGGTGTAGACGTTGTGGGTCAGGTGATCGATCGTGTGGAAGCCCGCGCCAACGGGGTGCTTGTCCACGCCGGGCAGATATTCGAAATCGATGTCGTAGATGGTGAGGCCATTACCGCCGCTCGCGCCATCATAACGATCGACCAGATAGAGGATCGCCCCGCCGATACCGCGGATCGCGGGGATGCGCAGTTCCATCACGCCGGTCTGCACCGCGACCGGCTCCGCGCCCTTGGCGATCAGGTGGTCATAGGCCTTGGCCGCATCGCGCACGCGGAAAGCCATGCCGCAGGCAGACGGGCCATGCTCGCGCGCGAAATACCATGCAGCGCTGCGCGGTTCGTAATTGGCGATGAGATTGATGCCGCCCTGCCGCCACAGGTGCACGTCCTTGGACCGATGCTGCGCGATACGGGTAAAGCCCATCGCTTCAAACACCGGCTCAAGCACGCCCTTTTCCGGCGCGCAGAATTCGACGAATTCAAACCCGTCGAGCCCGGCGGGGTTATCGAACAGGTCTTGGGTGGGCGCGTTCATGTCTGCAATCCCCGCTGGCGAGATAGTTTCAATTGAAACCATCTACCCTAAAGGGACGATTCGCGCAAGGCAGAGGCAATCGAACTGTTCCCCAATCCCGTTCGGGCTGAGCTTGTCGAAGCCCCGCACTTCTTCTTTGGCTGACAGATGAAGTGAAGTACGGCCCTTCGACAGGCTCAGGGCGAACGGGTTAGGTTATGACCCGCCCCACCGTGCGCCCGCGTTCGTCCTGCTCCAGGGTCAATCGTGCGCCGAAAGGCTCGCCACCCTCGAAAGCCGCCGCCGTGGCAGGGTCAGTCAGATCGGCATTGCCCACCACCCGATCGCCTGCGTCGGAGCGGCCGATGAAGATCGCCTCGGCGCCCTTGGGGCCACGGTTAATGGTGTAGGTCTCGACCGTTGCGGCATCGACCGGGCCTTTCGCAACCGGCACCTTGTCGGTCGCCTTGCGGAGCACGGCGAAGCGGTCGTTCGCGGACCAGTCGGCGGGCGCGGTGGAGTATACGCCGGTGGCGTATTTGCTCATCCACCCTCCATTCGCGCCCACCAAAGCGTAGGAGCCCCGGTCGCCGCGCACCCGCTGTACGGCCTCGGCGATGGCGTGGGCCGAGTAGTTGTTCCCCGCCCCGCCGAAGAACGGCAGGCCGCCCGTCAGCGTCAGCCCGCGCGGGTCGTCGACTGACAGTCCGAAGTGGTCGCACTGGTTGAAGACGGGGATCGCAAAGCACGAATAGAAGTCGATGTAGCGCATGTCGCTGATCGACTTCCCCGCCCGCGCCAGCGCCGCATCGACGCTGGCGAGCGAGGCGGGGTTACCCGCGAGGTCAGGCCGCTGCGAGAGCTTCAGCTCGGTCGCGGCGGTGACGGCGTGGATGTGCACCCACTTGTCCTCTGGCACGCCCAAGGCGCGGGCGAGACCAGCGCTGGCGACGATGATCGCCGCCGCCTGATTCACCTGATCGCGGGCCACCGTCATGCGCGGATAGGGTTCGGCAACGATGCGGTTGCGGTCGGTGACGGTGGCGAGTTCCTCGGCGCTGCGCTCCACCGGAGCCGCCGAGTGAGGGTTCGCCGCCGCGACCTTGGTGAAAGGCGCAAACAGCTTGCCGATTTCGAGCCGGTATTCCTCCAGCCCCATCCCGAGCTTATGCCGCCGCGCGTTCTCGGCCAGCGCATAAAGCGGGATCGCCCCGCTTGCGCCGTGCATGAATAGGACGGGCTCCATCAGTTCGTCGACGCCGAAGCCCTGATCCTCGAAGTCGCCGCCGATGGCTTCAGACCAGTCGGGGATTTCGCCCTTGGCCGACAGCGCGAGCACGGTCGAGATCACCTCGCTGCCGACGATCACCGCACACTGGCTTGTTCCCGCCGCGATGGCAGTGGCGAATTCGCCCACCAATTGCTGGTTGGTCTGCCCGCCCGTCGTGGTCAGAATCGCCCGCGCAGGGTTCGCCCCCGCCCGCTTGGCAATCGCGCGAGGCACATTGTCCGCTGCGCCGAAAGGCGGCTTGCGATCCGGGCGCGACATTTCAAAGGCGCGGATCGCAGCGAGGGTGTCGATGGCATCCGCCACCGACCCACTCGCTCCGCTATCGGCAATCGCCCCCGCAAGCGCGCGGCCCGCGAGGTCCATATAGGAGAGGGCTTCGTAGCCCGGCTCGCCCACCCTTTCCGAATATTGGCCCACCCCGATGATGACCGGGGTGTTATCTGGCACGTTAGTCGACAAAGCCGTCCACCCGCTCGACGATGATCGCAGGCGCCATGCCGCCCGCCGCGCACATCGTGACGAGGCCATAGCGCCCACCGCGACGCTCCAGCTCGTCGATCACGGTGCCGATCAGAATCGAGCCGGTCGCGCCGATGGGGTGGCCCAAGGCAATCGAGCCGCCGTTGACGTTGACCTTGTCCCAATCAAGCTCGAGATCGCGCACGAACTTGGCGGCGACGACCGCGAAGGCCTCGTTGATTTCGTAGAGGTCGATATCGTCCTTGGTCAGCCCGGCCTTCGCCAGCACCTTCTTCGCCGCAGGGACCGGCGCGTTGAGCATCAGCGTCGGATCATCGCCCATGTTGGCCGTGGCGACGATGCGCGCGCGCGGCTTCAGCCCGTGCTTCTGCGCATAGTCCTTGGAGGTGATCAGCACCGCCGCCGCGCCATCGACCACGCCCGAGCTGTTGCCCGCATGGTGGAAGTGCTGGATCTCCAGATCAGGGTACTTCTGGTTGATCAGCTTGCGGAAGGTGGTGCCATTGGCGTCCAGCGGCACGTCGGCGATCTTGGGGAAGGCCGGTTCGAGCTTGGCGAGGTCTTCGCGGGTGGTCTGCGGGCGCGGATACTCGTCATGGTCGAGCAGCACCGTGCCATCATCGGCCACCACCGGCACCACCGACTTGGCGAAGCGGCCCGCGGCCATCGCCTCGGCGGCGCGCTGCTGCGAGCGGTAGCCGACCTCGTCCAGCTCTTCGCGGGTAAAGCCTTCCATGCTGGCAATCGCATCGCCGCAAATGCCCTGATGCGACTGCGGGTGCACGGCTTGTAGCCGCTCGTTATAGCTGCCCATCATCGGCGGCTTGATCCCGGCGCGCATCTTCTCTTGGCTCATCGCGGCGGTGAGGCTCATCATCTCGGTGCCCCCGGCGATGACGCAATCTTCCATCCCGCTCATCACCTGCGCCGAGGCGAGCGCAACGCTGGTGATGCCGCCGCCGCAGAAGCGATCAAGCGTCGTGCCGGACGAAGTAATGTCGAAGCCTGCGTCGAGCGCTGCCATGCGCCCCATGTCGCCCGCCTGCATTCCGTCCTGCGTGCTGACCGACCAGATCACATCATCGACCGTCGCAGTGTCCAGCCCGTTGCGATCCTTGATCGCCTTCAGCACGGTTGCTGCCAGATGCTGCGGATGTTCAGCGGCCAGCGCGCCCTTGCCCTGCTTGCCGATCCCGCGCGGGGTGCGCACTGCGTCGATGATGTAAGCCTCAGCCATGATGATCCTCTCTTCCGTCATATTGAAATTGCGGTTGACGTCTCCGTAAACCGGCTGCACCACTCGCACAAGAATTGCGTTTCAAAATGCAATCACAATTTTGACAGGAGAGAAGTGACGTGAGCGACACCACCGCCCCCGAAGTGCTGACTGAAGTCGAGGACGGTGTCCTCATCGTCACCATCAACCGCCCCGAAGCCAAGAACGCCATGACGAAGGCGGCGTCGGAAGCGATCGCAGCCGCGATGGACCGGCTGGATGCCGAAGACGATCTGCGCGTCGGCATCCTGACCGGCGCAGGCGGCACCTTCTGTTCGGGGATGGACCTCAAGGGCTTTTTGCGCGGCGAATCTCCCAGCGTCGAAGGCCGCGGATTCGGCGGCGTGGTGCAGGCCCCGCCCGCCAAGCCGCTGATCGCCGCGGTCGAAGGCTATGCGCTGGCCGGGGGTCTTGAACTGATGATCGCCTGCGATCTCGTGGTGGCCCATTCGGGCGCGAAGTTCGGCATCCCCGAAGTGAAGCGCGGCCTTGTGGCGGCGGCGGGCGGCGTGATGATGCTGCCCGACCAGATCCCCGAACGCATCGCACTGGAACTGGCGCTGACCGGCGATTTTATCGATGCGAACCGCGCCTACAGCCTCGGCCTCATCAACGAAGTGACCGATGGTCCGGCGCTTGATGCCGCCAAGGCGCTGGCCGCCCGCATCGCTGCCAACGGGCCTTTGGCGGTGAAGGTGTCCAAGCAGGTGATGAAGCAATCGCGAGGCTGGGCGATGGATGAGCGCTACGCCAAGCAGGGCGCGCTGATCGGCCCGGTCTTCGTCAGCCACGATGCCCGCGAAGGCGCAGCCGCCTTTGCCGAAAAGCGCAAGCCCAACTGGACGGGCAAGTAGCAAAATTCTCCGTTCGCCCTGAGCCTGTCGGAAGCGAAGCTGATCCGTAGGATCAACGGCTGCACTTCACTTTGCCGCCGGCGCAGAAAAAAGTCGGCGCTTCGACAAGCTCGGCACGAACGGTTCTTTGTTTTGAGAGAGAGGATCCACAATGCCCGTCATCGATGTGCCCCAGCCGGCCTTCATGGAAGAAGAAGAAATCGCCATTTTTGCCGACGCGGTCGGCAAGTTCTACATGCAACACGCGCCCCAAAAGCGGGTCGAGAAGTGGCGCGAGGACGGGATGGTCG
Organism: Porphyrobacter sp. TH134; assembly: GCF_002855495.1. Classification (GTDB taxonomy): domain Bacteria; phylum Pseudomonadota; class Alphaproteobacteria; order Sphingomonadales; family Sphingomonadaceae; genus Erythrobacter. The sequence continues at coordinate 9,722 of NZ_PKRO01000018.1, read as the reverse complement.
AACGTGAATTCTGGCGCGAGGCGGGCGCAGCGGGCTTGCTCGGCGTCTCGGTGCCGACCGAATATGGCGGCCACGGCGGCGATTTCCGGCATGACATGGTCGTGATCGACCAGCAGGGCAAGCACGGCGTCGACGGCTTCGGTGCCTCGCTGCACAACACCATTATCCTGCCCTATCTGGTCCGCCACGGCACCGAGGAGCAGAAGCAGAAATACCTGCCGCGTCTGGTGGCAGGCGACCTCGTCAGCGCGATCGCAATGAGCGAGCCGGATGCCGGGAGCGACCTGCAATCGATCAAGACCACCGCGCTAAAGGATGGCAACGGCTACCGGCTGAACGGCTCGAAGACCTGGATCTCGAACGGCCAGCTCGCCGATTTCATCATCGTCGTTGCCAAGACCGATCCGGCGGAAGGCGCCAAGGGTATCTCGCTGCTGCTGCTTGAAACCGACGGCGCCGAAGGGTTCCAGCGCGGCAAGAAGCTGGACAAGATCGGGCTGGATGCACAGGACACCAGCGAATTGTTCTTCGACAACGTCTTCATCCCGGCCGACAATCTGCTGGGCGGTGTGGAAGGGCGCGGGTTCTACCAGCTGATGGGCGAGCTGCCGCAGGAACGCCTGGTAATCGCGATGAACGCCATTTCGGGGATCGAAAAGGCGCTCGATGTCACGGTCGATTACGTCAAGAACCGCAAGGCGTTCGGCAAGACGATCTGGGACTTCCAGAACACGCAATTCGTGCTGGCGGACTTGAAGGCGCGCGGGACGGCAGCGCGGGTGTTCGTCAATGACTGCATCGCCAAGCTGCTTGAAGGGAAGCTCGACGTTGCGACCGCCAGCATGGCGAAATACTGGGTGACCGAACTGCAAAGCGAAGTGGTCGACAAGTGCCTCCAGTTCCACGGCGGCGCGGGCTACATCAATGATTACGCCATCGCCCGCATGTACCGCGATACGCGCATCGCGCGGATCTACGGCGGGTCGAACGAGATCATGAAGATGCTGATCGCGCGTTCTATGTGAGCGCAGTCGCGTAGTCTTGCGGTCGCTCGCGCGACCGTTCCGGCGCGATGATCGCTTTTGGAAGAGGTGGCCCTGCAACGGGCCGCCTTTTCCGTGGCCCCAAAGTCCCTCCCCGTTCGCCCCGCGAATGGGGAGGTGGCGCGCGCCGCGGGCGCGTGACGGAGGGGTAAGCCGCACGTCCCACCCCTCCGTCACCGCTGCGCGGTGCCACCTCCCCATCCCTCGCGGGACGGGGAGGGACTGCGGGAAAAGAAAAGGGCGATCCGGTCGCCCGGATCGCCCTCCTCTCCCGCTCCTTTTTCGGAGCTAACTTGTGACGCGCCTCAGAACCGGGCGCGCAGTGTCACGCCGTACTGGCGCGGCGGCAGGGTGAAGGCCGAACGCGAGTTGGCCGCACCACTGCCGCGCAGGGTGGTGTTGAAGGTCACCCCGCGCACCACTTCGTCCGTCAGGTTGTTGACCCAGCCTTCGATCGCATAGGCGCCGTCACCGAAGCGCAAACCCGCCCGCAGGTTCACGAAGGCCTTGCCATCCTGAATGTCTGCGATGATCGGCGGCGCGTTGTCGATCGCCTGCTGGAGCCCGCCATTGGCCGCGACTTCAGCAGCACCCGGCAGGATAATCGCCTGAGTCGAGGTGCGCTGATCGCCTTCGAGGCGGACCTGGCCTGACAGGAACAGCTCCACCGAATCGTTGATCGGCTTTTCCCACATGGCCCCGGCCAAGGCGACCACCTGCGGCGCATTGGTCAGCGTGTTGCCGCACAGCGCCAGCACCTGCACCGATGTCTGCGTCCCGGCGCAATCATCCGGATAGGTTGCTTCAAGGAAGGTTGCCGCCAGATTGAAGGTCAGCTCGTCGGTGGGCCGGATCACGCTTTCGACTTCGATGCCCTTGGTTTCAGCCAAAGGCACGTTGAAGGTCGCAAAGGCCGTGCCGGTGAACTCCAGCACCTGGAAGTTGCTGAACTCCTCATAGAACGCCGCGACATTGACCGTCAGCGCGCCATTGGGGGTCTGCCCCTTCACACCGATTTCGTAGGCATCAACCTCTTCCGACAGGAAGGTCGGATCAGCGCCGGCGACAGCTGCGGTCGTATCAAGGTTGATCCCGCCCGCCTTGTAACCGTGGGTGAAGCTTGCATAGCTGCTCACAAACGGGCTGAACTCGTAGCCGAGCTTGACGGTGTAGATCAGCTCTTCATCGTCAAAGTCCGACTGGAAGGTCCGCACCAGCGGCAAGGCGGCAGCCTGCGGCAGGTCGGCAGGTGCTGTGAAGCCAAAGCAGCCGAGGCCGATGAACGACGGGCGCAGCGCCGCAGGGATGATCCCGAGGGCACCCAGCGTTGCCGGACAGATCCGGTTGTTGGTTGCCGTCTGCGTGAAGCCGCCCGACTTTTCTTCCCACGAATAGCGCGCGCCCACTGTCAGTTCGAGACCGTCGGTGATCTCGAAGGAGTTATGCGTGAAGACAGCGTAGCTCTTGGCATCCTGCTGGAAGCGGTTGGTGGTGCGCGTTCCGGCCGGATCGACACCGGTGAACGCCGTCAGCGGGTTCGCGCCGAGCTGTCCTTGTGTGGGAACAAACAGCAGCGCGCCGACATTTTCGCCAAAGTCCTGACCCAGCGTGAAGGTGATCGACTGATCGATCGTTTCATCGGAATAGAACCCGCCCACCATATAGTTAAGCTTGCCTTCTGCGGCCTCGCCCTGAAGGCGCAGTTCAGCGGTCCAGTTGTCGATTTCGAGGTCAAGCCCGGGCACGTTGAAAATGTCGAGGCCGGTGAAGTCGGAATCGTAATTCTCGAAGCTCTGATACTTGCGGTACGAACCGATGAAGATCAGGTCGGCGTTTTCCGAGATCGGGAATTCAAGCTCGCCCGTAACCCCGTAATTATCGATATCGGCGATCGGCGCGAAGTTGGCCGAAACCGTGCGATTGTCCAGCGCCTGTTCGAACGCACCCTGATCGCGGGCATTGGGCGAAACCGAAGGCTGCCCATTGCCGCCATTGGCACCCAGGCCGACGGCGGCATAGGCGCCGCCGGTGACCAGCGGCGACTGATACAGTTCAATGGCACCGCAGCAGCTTGATTTGCTCTTCGAATAATCAGCGATGATCCGCCCGCGCAGCCCGCTTTCGGTATCCCAGCCAATCTGGCCGCGCACCAGCCACTGATCGACATCATTGGTCTCGCCGACCTTGGTGCCGGCCCGGTTCACCACATCAAGGAAACCGTCCCGTTCGCGGTAGGCCCCTGTCAGGCGCAGGGCGACTGTGTCCTTGACGATCGGTACGTTGATCGCACCTTGCAGGCTCTTTTCATCGAAATTGCCGTATTCGGCGTTCACGAAGCCGCTGAATTCGGTCACATCAGGCCGGACGTTGGTGATGTTGAGCGCGCCTGCCGAGGTGTTGCGGCCAAACAGCGTGCCTTGCGGCCCGCGCAGCACTTCAACCCGCTCCACATCGACGAATTCGCTGAGCGCCACGCCCGGACGGGCCTGGTAGGCGCCGTCGATGAAGATGCCGACCGCGCTTTCAAAGCCGATATTGTTCGAGGTTGTCCCGATGCCGCGCACCCGCAGCACCACCGAGCCCGAAGCAAGCTGCGCCTGACTGGCGGTAAAGCTGGGAGCGAGGGCTGCGATCTGCTGGATGTTGACCACACGCTGCGCTTCAAGCTGCTGCGGCGAAATGGCTGTCACCGCCAACGGAATGTCCTGCACATCCTGCGCGCGGCGGGTGGCGGTCACGATGATGACGTTGTCGGTGTTGCGGGTCGCCTGTTCCCCGCTATCTTGATCTTGGGCAAAGGCAGGGGTGGTCAAAGCGCTGCAGGCCATCAGGCCGCAGGCGAATGTTGCGAACTTGCGCGTCATGGTTTCCCTCTCTCCACATACCAGCCGGTCTTTGTGCCGGACTTGGGTTAGCGAGCCGAAACCTATCAGGGTCACGCGGCCTAACAAGAGTCGCAGTCAAGTTATGCGGGACAGTAGCAAAAATACCACATAACTCGCTGCAACGCAGCATGACTTCGCATTTGCAGTAAATGCCGTAAGATTATTACCCGGCCATCGCCATCCACTCAGAAGCCGTAGCGTAATCCTGCCCAGAGCGTGCGCGGCACGCCAAGATCTATCGATCCACCCTGGTTGCGGGTGATGATTTTCTCGTCTGTTACATTCTCGGCCCGCAGCACGAGAGCAAGGTTACCCCGTAGCGGAGCGGCCAGAAACACGTCCAAGGTGGTCGCCGGCGCGAGTCGGTCAGCTTCGCGGTCATCCTCGAACTGGGTGGAAACATGGCGCAGCGTTCCTGCCAGCCGCCAGCCGTCAGCCGGCTGCCAGCCAAGCGTCAGCGTGGCGGCGAATTCCGGCGTTTGCGCGGGACGATTGCCGTCAAGCTCCAGCGACGCGCCCTCACCCCGCACCTCGGCATCGGTCCAGGCAAGTCCGGCATCGAGGCTCATTTGCCCAAACTTCGCCGCCGCGTTCGCTTCGATCCCGCGCGCTGCAATCGCGGGCAGGTTTTCGCGGCGGCGCAGATTGGGCGCGATGGTGACATTGGCGATCGCGTTCTTCACCTTGTTGTCGAAGGCGGTGACCGACATCACCAGCGCATTGACGGGTTGCCAGTCGAACCCCACCTCGAAGCCTTCCAGCCGTTCGTTTTCCAGCGCGGCATTGGCTTCGGTCACCACCGGAAAGACCACAAAGGGGCGGTAGAGTTCGTTCAGCGTCGGCAGGCGCAGGCCGGTATAGGCCGCCGCGCGCAGATCAAGGCGGCGAGTGGCATTGAAGGATGCCCCGGCGCGCCAGCTTGCCGTCCAGTCGCTGCGGTCGGGTGCGATGATCGTGCTGACCGGCACGCCATTGGCGCTGATCGCGCGGTAGAAACCATCGGTGATGCTGCTGCGGTCGGCGCGCAGGCCGCCATTGATGAGCAGCGGACCGATCTGCCAGTCATCTTCAAGGAAAATGCCGAGATTGCTGGTGGCCCCGCCCGCGCGCCGCCGCTCGGTAATTGCTCCGGAGACCGCGTTCAGCGCTTCTTCCTGCAATTCGCCATCAGCGCGGCGGTAGTCGGCACCGATGCGGATGTCGTGGCCTTCAAGGATCGGCGGGCGCAGCTCGAACTTGCCGCCGATGCCGGTGGACGGCGTGCGCCGCTGGTCGAGCGTGGGGGTGAAGCGGGTCGAGGAAATCACAATGTTGCTGAAGTCGCGCGTCTGGACATAGGCCAGCGCATCAAACGCCCATTCGCCCCGCCCGACAAAGCGGATCGAGGCTTCTTCGCCTGAGCTGGTGGAGTCCGCACCTGCAAAGCGCAGCGTACGGTCGTCGCGGAAGGTGGCGATACGGGCTTGGACTTCGACCGTGTCGGTCAGCGGCGCCGCGGCGCGAAGCGCGGCATTCCAGCTGTCGAACGCGGCGCGCGCGGTGGCGGGCACGCGCTGATCGGCGGGCGTGGTGAAGAACCCCTGGCCCCGGTCCCAGCGCCCGCTGGCGGTGGCAAAGCCGCGGCCGAGGCTTTGCGTCAGGACGCCTGAGAGTTCAGTCTCGCCCCGGTCATTGATCGCAGCGCTGCCCAGCACCGGCGCGATGCTATCGGGCCCGGCGCTTTCCAGCTCGATCGTGCCGGCCAGCGCGCCTGCACCAAACGGCCCTGATCCGCCGCCGCGGGTAACCCGGATCGAGCCGAGCGTCTCGGGCGCAATCGCCGACAACGGAATATAGCCGAAAAACGGATCGGCCAGCGGCACGCCGTCGAGCAGCACCAACGCGCGGCTGGTGGCGTTACCGCCCAGCGCGCGCAAGGTCACGCCTTGGGCGCTCGGATTGGACGACCGGCTGTCAGAGCGGCGGAACTGCTGGAAGCCCGCAACCCCGCGCAGAACGTCCTCGATCCGGCCCGAGGGACTGGCGACAATCACGTCGCGCTCGATGGTGGTGGTCGCATAGATCCCGGTTGACAGCGCCGCATCAAGCCCGCGTCCGGTGACGATGATTTCGTCGGCCAAGGCGCTCTCCTCCGGCGCGTCATCGGTCAGCGGCACCTCGTCTTGCGCGGTCAGCGGCACGGCGACGGGAAGGAGCAGGGCGGAGGCGAGCAGGTGATGGCGGATCGTCATGATGCGCCGCCTAGACGTTACCGGGCGATGCGTCACCCCTCACAGCGCTCGGCTCAAACTCAGTTGCACTTTGCTATTCAAGACTCGCTTTTGCGCAGGCGCTGTGGTTACATCGTCAAAAAATAGGGAGAGAGGCCCCGTCATGCTCGCAACACCGTCAAACCCCTCTGTGGCAGATTTCGATGTGCTGATCGTTGGTGCCGGGATTTCCGGGATCGGCATGGCCGCGCATATGGGGATGAAAGCCCCGCACCATTCCTATTGCATCGTCGAACGGCGCGATAACCTGGGCGGCACGTGGGATCTGTTCCGCTACCCCGGCATCCGCTCGGATAGTGACATGCACACGCTGGGCTTCGATTTCGAACCGTGGCGTCATGAAAAGAGCATCGCCGATGCGCCCGCGATCCTCGATTACCTTGACCGGATCGTGGACGAGCGCGGCATCCGCCAGCACATCCGCTTCGGCCACAAGGTCATCTCGGCCGATTTCCGGCATGATGACGCGCGCTGGCATGTCGAACTGGAAAAGGCCGATGGTTCGCGCACGCAGATGACGGCGAATTTCGTCTATCTGGGCGCAGGCTATTACGATTACGATGAAGCCTATGATCCCGGCTTCGACTTCGGCGAGTTTGAGGGGCAAGTGCTCCACCCGCAGTTCTGGCCCGACGATCTGGATTACAAGGGCAAGAATGTCGTCGTCATCGGATCGGGTGCGACTGCGGTGACCATCGTGCCGTCGATGGCGCGCGAGGCGGCGCATGTGACCATGCTCCAGCGCACGCCGACGTGGATGTTCTCGCGCCCGGCCAAGGATGCCATCGCCAATTTCCTGCGGGCGATCCTGCCTGAAAAACTCGCCTACCGGCTGACCCGGTTCAAGAACATCAAGATGCAGGACTTCAGCTTCAAACTGGCGCGCGACAACCCGCAGAAGGTGAAGGACGCGCTTTACAAGAAGATCGAAGAGGCGCTGGGCCCCGATTACGACAAGGCGACCTTCACCCCGCCTTATAACCCGTGGGAACAGCGCCTGTGTCTGGTGCCCGATCAGGACCTGTTCACCGCGATGAAGGCGGGCAAGGCGGACGTCGTGACCGGCCGGATCGCCAAATTCGAAAAGGGCGGCGTGCGGCTGGCCGATGGCACTTTCCTGCCAGCAGATATCGTGGTGACGGCGACGGGCCTGAAACTGGCGGTCGCCGGCAAGATCGCGATCAGCGTTGATGGTGATCCGGTCGCCTTCAACCAGCGGTTCTATTACAAGGGCTGCATGTTCTCCAACCTGCCCAATCTGGCGGTGGTGTTCGGCTATTTGAACGCCAGCTGGACTTTGCGCGCCGACATCAATTCGGACTACGTCTGCCGTGTGCTCGAACATATGCGCAAGACCGGCACGACCATCGCCACCCCGGTGCTGACGCCCGCGGGCGAGGCGGCGATCACCGAGGATGACGTGTTCGATTTCTCGTCCGGCTATATCCAGCGCGGCAAGCATATCATGCCGCGCAATTCGGTCAGCTATCCGTGGCGGCTCAATCAGGAATATGTGGTCGATCGCAAGCGGATGAAGGACGATCCGCTGACCGATGGCATCCTGACCTTTACCAAGGCTGGCGCAAATGCGCAGCGCGGCGAGGAACAGCTGGAGGCTGCGGAGTAGGCGATTGTCCTCATTGCGAGGAGCCGAAGGCGACCCGGCAATCCATCACCAGACGGCGCGGGTGCTGAACGGTCAGACCAAGGATTGCCGCGCCTTCGGCTCGCAATGACGAAAGTCTTTTGCTGCGGGCCATTCTCCCCTAATCCTTCGCCATGACTTCTCCCGAAAAAATCTGGACCGCCGGACTCATCGTCATCGGTGACGAAATCCTCTCCGGCCGCACGCAGGACAAGAACATCGCGCAGGTCGCGACCTGGTTGCAGGTGCAGGGCATCCGCCTTGCCGAAGTGCGGGTGGTGCCGGATGTGGAAGCGCGGATTGTCGAGGCAGTCAACGCGCTCACCCTTGCCTATGATTACCTGTTCACCACCGGCGGGATCGGGCCGACGCATGACGACATCACCGTGGACGCGGTCGCGGCGGCGCTCGGCGTGCCGGTGGTCATCCATCCCGAAGCCCGCGCGCTGCTGGAGCGCTATTACGAAACCCGCGGGGGCCTCAACGAGGGCCGCTTGCGCATGGCGCGGGTGCCGGAAGGGTCGGAATTGATCCCCAACCGCATGTCGGGCGCGCCGGGCATCCGGCGCGGCAACCTGTTCCTGATGGCGGGCGTGCCGCATATCACGGCAGGGATGCTCGACGCGCTGACCGGCCAGCTGGAAGGCGGCGCGCCGCTGCTCTCCGAAACGCTCGGCTGCTGGGTCGCCGAAAGCGAAGTCGCCGACCTGCTGCGCCAGACCGAAGCGGCACACGCCACTTGCCAGATCGGCTCCTACCCGTTCTTCCGCGAAGGCCGGGTCGGGGCCAATTTCGTGATCCGCTCGGTCAGCGCCGACGATCTCAAGGCCTGCGCAGACAACCTGACACAGGGGCTCACGAGCAACGGCCATGCGGTGACGCCGGGCGGGATCTGACGTCCCAAGAGACATCATCACCCGGTCTTAACTCTCTTGCGCTACACCGCCCGGGTCATGACGCGGGCCTTCATCACGATTGATACCGAGTATTCCTCAGGGCTTTACACCGGGCCGGGCGCGGCAGACCGGGCGGACAATTTCGCCCGCTCGATCGCGTGCAATACCCCGCAAGGCCCGGCCGGCATCGCGCACAAGCTCGATCTGCTGGCCCGCCATGGCCAGAAAGCGGTGTTCTTCGTCGATCCCATGCCCGCGCTGGTGTGGGGCGTGGCCGCGATTGAAGATATTGTCGGCCCCATCATGGCCGCCGGACAGGATGTGCAGCTGCATTGCCATTCCGAATGGCTGCGGCTGGCGGGCGAGGCCAATCCGCTCACCTCCAAACGCACCGGCCAGAACCTCGCCGACTTTCCGTTCGAGGAGCAATGCCAGATCCTCGATTATGCCCGCACCGTGCTGATGGCGGCAGGCGCGCCTGCGCCGGTCGCGTTCCGGGCGGGCAATTACGGCGCGAATGATGATACCCTGCGCGCGCTGGCCAGCCTCGGTATTGCTTACGATTCGAGCCATTGCCCGGCGATGGCGGGCACCGGTGCCTGCCGCATCAGCCTTGGCCCGCACATCCGCGACCCGCTGGTGCATATGGGCGTGATCGAAGTCCCCGTCGGCAGCATCGGCGCGATGGGCGGCGGACAGCGCCATGCCCAGATCACCGCGCTTTCGCTGGGCGAGATGCTGGCCGCCATCCGCCACGCGCGTGATGCCGGACAGGAGACTTTCACGCTCGTCAGCCATTCTTTCGAACTGATCAACCGTCGCAAGCTGGCCGCCAACCGCGTAGTGCGGCATCGCTTTACCGGGCTGGTCAAGGCGCTGGCGGCCATGTGTCAATGGACACCCAGTGTTACGAGCTAAGGCGACACCCAGTGTTACGAGGTGTCTCGTTGTGACCGTGCGATGATTTCAGGGGCGGGGAGCAT
>NZ_PKRO01000017.1 GCF_002855495.1 Porphyrobacter sp. TH134 | reverse complement strand
CCCGGAAGACCATCCGCCGGGAAATCGATCAGGCCAAGGCGACACCTCGTAAAGCTGGATGTCGCCTTACGGCTCCTGTGAACTGTCCTTCAACAGCTGATCCTCGGCCTTGCCGGATGGAGCTTTTATATCGGTCTGACCCAGGCCCCGACCCCGGAGGCCCGTGCCGCTGTGTGGGCATTGTTTGCGGCCAACTTCGTGCTCCACCTCTTGTGGTCGCCGCTGTTCTTCAAGCTGAAGCGGCCGGATTGGGCCCTGGCGGAAAACGTGTTCCTGTGGCTTTCGGTCACAGGGCTACTGGTGGTGTTGCCGCGCCTGGTGGGGGACAGCTTTGCTGGCTGGCTTAACGTGCCCTACTTCATCTGGGTCAGTTTCGCCTTCCTGCTCAACGCCAAAATCGTCCAGCTTAATCGCCCCTTCGATAAGCCCGCGTCAGCTGCTTAACGTTCGATAATCAGCTGCCGGTTGGCTTCCGAGTGAAACTCCGGCTTGCCTGGCGGAAAGGCGAGCGCCCAGTACTGCGTGCCGCCCTTCGCGTGCTCGACGACAGCATTGAGCGCGACCTGCGCTGGCGCCGGCAGATCGGCGGCGATGCTGGCCTTGAGGATGAGGGCGCTACCATCATGCGAGCAGGCGATGGCCATGGCATCGACCGGGGCATCGCGCATCCCTTCGCGGAAGGAATCGAAGTCGTAAGCCGCCCACCGGCCTGATGGCGACAGGTTGAATTCGCGGTAAAATGTGCCGCCCAGCGGCTGCCAGAAAATCTCGAAACAGGTCGTCTGCCACAGATTGTCCGTCCGTTCGGGCACCGCCAGCGCGGGCACGATGATTCCCGGGATATGACCATCGAGCCGGAATTCGGCCTCGCAACCGCGGGGCGTCGGAGTGACAGATGCCGTCACCGCGCGGATCGGGCCGAGGTCGCAGGCAACGTGGAGCATGAGCGGGTGCATGTCCGGTGTCTGCCCTGTCACCCCGCCCTCGGCAAGCCACTTCCCGTCAAGCCTGCGCGCTGGTAGGGCCGCGCCCCATGACCAGCTACGAATCCGATCTTCTCCGCCTGCTTGATGAGCGCGGTTATATCCACCAATTGACCGATGCAGCCGGGCTTGATGCGCTGGCGGCCAGGCAGATCGTGCCGGGTTACATCGGATTTGATGCGACCGCGCCTTCGCTTCACATCGGCTCGCTGGTGCAGATCATGATGCTACGCCGCTTGCAGCAGACGGGCCACAAGCCGATCGTGCTGATGGGCGGCGGCACCACCCGGATCGGCGATCCCACCGGGCGCGACGAGAGCCGAAAGATGCTGACCGACGCGACCATCGAAGCCAATATCCAGTCGATTTTCACGGTGTTCGACAAGCTTCTGACCTTTGGCGACGGGCCGACCGATGCCGTGATGGTCAATAATCACGATTGGCTGGGCAAGCTCGGTTATATCGAGCTGCTGCAAGAGGTTGGCACGCACTTTACGGTCAACCGCATGCTGACCTTCGATTCCGTCAAGCTGCGGCTTGAGCGCGAACAGCCGATGACCTTCCTTGAATTCAACTACATGATCCTGCAAGGCTACGATTTCAGGCACTTGTCGCGCGAACTTGGCGTTCGCTTGCAGATGGGTGGCAGCGATCAGTGGGGCAATATCGTCAACGGTATGGAGCTTGGGCGGCGCATGGACGGGGCCGAGCTATACGGTCTGACCACGCCCCTGCTGACCACCGCCGACGGGGCCAAGATGGGCAAGACCGCAGCGGGCGCGGTCTGGCTGAACGAAGACCAGCTGCCCGCCTACGATTTCTGGCAATACTGGCGCAATGTCGATGACCGCGATGTGGGCAAGTTCCTGCGGCTGTTTACGGACCTGCCGCTCAGCGAGATTACCCGGCTCGAACTGCTGGAAGGCGCTGAAATCAACGCCGCCAAAGTGGTGCTCGCCAATGAGGTGACCAAGCTGGTGCGCGGCGAGAATGCCGCTGTCCGGGCCGAGGCGACAGCGCGCGAAACCTTTGCCGGATCGGGCGCAGGCGAGGATCTGCCCAGCCTTGCGGTTGGCGCCGAAGGGATGCGCATTGCCGCCGTGCTCACCGCCGTCGGTCTGACCGCGTCCGGCGGCGAAGCTAAACGCAAACTGGCCGAGAGCGCCATCAAGTTGGACGGCGCAATAATCACCGATCCCGCCTACCTCGTGCAGCCCGGCGAGGGTGAGACCCTGCGCCTTAGCCTTGGCAAGAAACGCCACGCCCTCATTTACTGCTGACCCTTCGATTTTTACCAATTGTCAGCCTTTGTGCGGCATCCCTGTCTTTTGACAACGTCGGAGGGAAGGACCGCAATTCGTGTCGGGTGGAGCTAATCTCAGCGTAACCGATATGCGCCGCGCCGCGCGTCATCCGGTCGATTTTCCGGCGATCGTGGAGCATTTCGTGCACGGCGACCTGCATCTGCGGGTCTGCAATCTTTCGGCCCATGGTTTCATGGTCGACAATTGCGAGCGGCTGCAACGCGGCGATCGGATCATTATTCGCCTGCCAGTGGTTGGGCGGATTGAAGCTTATGTGATCTGGACCCGGGATGTGCGCGCCGGATTGCAGTTTGAACGCATCATCCGGCTTGATGATTTCGGTGCGGTGATCGACCAGCTGCAACCCAATCCGCGCTTGCGGCGATCACGCTAAGCCCGCCACAAATCGCACGAATGCACCTTTCGCCTGCTTGGCAGGGCGGCCCGCGCCTGCCATTGCGCAGACGTGATGGAACCCACCTCTCCCCTGCAAATCGGCGATTACCGACGCTATTGGCTCGCGCGTTTCATGGCCGTCTTTGCCACCATGTCGATGGTGGTGCTGCTGGGCTATCAGCTCTACGAGGTCGCCCGCGACGATTACGGGATGAGTGTCGCCGAGGCCTCGTTCCAGCTCGGCTTGCTGGGGCTGGCGCAGTTTGTCCCGTTGTTCCTGTTGACGCCTGTCGCAGGTCTTGCCGCTGACCGGTTTGACCGGCGCTATGTGGCCGCCTTTGCCAACGGGATCGACGGCTGCGTCGCGATTGTGCTGGCGGTGGCAACCTGGGCCGATGCGCTGAATATCCCGATCCTGTTCTCGCTGGCCGCCGCCCACGGCGCGGCGCGGGTGTTTGTGGGTCCGGCCATGAGCGCGATTGCGCCCAATATCGTCCCGCCCGGCTTGCTCCCGCGTGCGATCGCCCTGTCGTCAATCGCGTGGCAAACCGCCAGCGTTGCCGGCCCGGCGGTTGGCGGGTTGATTTATGCCGAAGTCATCTGGCTGCCCCATGCCATGTCAGCCGCCATGCTTGGCGCGGCGATGGTGCTGATCCTGACCGTGCGCCCGATCAAGGCCCGGCACGATGGCCCGCGCCTCAAACCGCTCAGGCAGATCATCGAGGGGTTGGTTTACGTCTGGCGCGAGCGGTTTCTGCTGGGCTGCATCACGCTGGACCTGTTTGCGGTCTTGCTGGCCGGCGCAACCGCGCTGCTTCCGGTCTTTGCGCGCGATATCCTTTTCGTCGGGCCGGAAGGGCTCGGTCTGATGCGAGCCGCACCGGCGCTTGGGGCCGCCAGTGTGGCGTTGATCCTGTCCTTCCGCCCGATCGAGCGCCGGGTTGGCATCAAGATGCTGTGGGCCGTTGCGGCCTTCGGGGCATTGACGATCGCCTTTGCGTTTTCGCGCAATATCCTGCTGTCGCTCGCGATTTTGGCGGCGATGGGTGCGGTCGATATGGTGTCGGTGTTCATCCGCAGCTCGCTGGTGCAGCTGTTCACGCCCGATGACCGGCGCGGCAGGGTGTCCGCGATTTCGGGCCTTGCCATTTCCGCTTCCAACGAGCTGGGCGAGATGCAATCCGGCCTTGCCGCAGCCATCCTCGGCGCGACCGGGGCGGTTGTATTCGGCGGGGCGGGTGCGATATTCGTGACTATGGTCTGGGCGTGGTATTTCCCCGAACTGCGCCGCGCCAACAGCTTCGAGCCAGCTGCGCTCAAACGAGAGGTATCGACATGAAGGCTGACAACATCCTCGCCACTATCGGCGGCACCCCGCACATCCGGTTGTCACGATTGTTCCCGGATCATGAAGTCTGGGTGAAGTCGGAGCGCTCCAACCCTGGCGGCTCGATCAAGGATCGCATTGCGCTGGCGATGGTCGAAGATGCCGAAGCGCGCGGAGCGCTGAAGCCGGGCGGGACGATTGTTGAACCCACCAGCGGCAACACCGGCATCGGCCTGGCGATGGTCGCCGCGGTCAAGGGCTACAAGCTGGTGCTGGTCATGCCCGAATCGATGTCGATTGAGCGCCGCCGGTTGATGCTGGCCTATGGCGCGAGCTTCGATCTCACCCCGCGCGAACGCGGCATGAAGGGCGCCATTGAACGCGCGCAGGAATTGGTCACCATGACGCCGGGCGCATGGATGCCCAGCCAGTTCGACAATGCCGCCAATCCCGCGATCCACGCACGCACCACCGCGCAGGAAATCCTTGCCGACTTTGCCGATAGCCCGATTGATGTGATGATCACCGGGGTCGGCACCGGCGGACACCTGACCGGCTGCGCAGAAGAGCTGAAGAAGCACTGGCCCGCGATGAAGGCGTACGGCGTAGAGCCCGCGCTTTCGCCTGTCATCAATGGCGGTCAGCCCGGCCCGCACCCGATCCAGGGCATTGGCGCAGGCTTCATCCCCGGCAACCTCCACACCGCCGCCATCGACGGTGCCATTGCCGTGGATGCCGAGGACGCCAAGGACATGGCCCGCCGCGCTGCGTGCGAGGAAGGGATGCTGGTGGGGATCTCATCGGGCGCGACCCTTGCCGCGATCGCGAAGAAGCTGCCGGATTTGCCTGCCGGTACGCGGGTGATGGGATTCAATTACGACACGGGAGAGCGTTACTTGTCTGTCCCGGACTTCCTGCCGGTGGAATAGACCGATTCCTTAACCGGGCAGCGCTAGCCTTTCGGCCATCAGCCAGCACCTTCGCGCGGCTGCCCGGGAAATGCGGCCATGAAGTTCATCAAGCTTGAATCGCGCGGCGGCAATTATCTCGTTGTGGCCGAGAATATCGCATGGCTCCGCACCGGCGAGAACGGCCAGACCAATGTCGGGATCGTCGGCGGTCAGCCGCTGCTGGTGACCGGGTCGATTGAGGAGGTCGCAGAGAAGATCCTCAATGCCTTCGGAACCGGAGATGCGCCGGCACCTGCGCCTGCGCCTGCCCCCGTCGGCGCGGTTGCTGAGCCAATGACCGAAGCTGTTGCTCCGGCGCCAGAGCCGGACGCAGTGGCACCTGCGCCCCCCGCGCGCGCGCCTGAGCCGGTTGCTGCTGAGCCAGAGCCTGTCCGATCAGAGGCGGTGCCTGAGGCGGTGCTTGAGCGTGAGCCGCCCGAACCCGAACGGCAAGCTGCCACTCCCGAACCGGTGCCGCCACGCCCGCGCCCTGCCGTGCGCAGTTCTGCGGCCTTGTGGGAACGTCCCGCCCCAGCCCCCGCCTCGGGCTTCAAGGTAAAGGGCGGATCGCAGCGGATGATGGGCGCGCTGGAATAGCCTGCCAAACCAAAAACGGGCCGCCATGCGATGGCATGACGACCCGCTTTGAAGGGATAATGCGGAAGGCTTACGCCGCGGTGGCGAAGGCCTCTGCCGGCAGCTTCATCATATATTCGCTGCCCGCTTCCAGCTTGCGCCGCAGTGCGCCTGCATCAGGCAGGAAGCGTTCGGCGTAGTAATTGGCCGAGACCAGCTTGGCCTCGTAGAACGCCTTGTCTTCGGGCTCTCCCGCGAGCTTCGTCAGCGCCACCTTGGCCATCTTCAGCCAGAAGAAGCCCAAGGTCACGATGCCCATGATGTGCATGTAGTGATGCGCGCCTGCGCCGAGGTGGTTGGGGTTGGCCATCGCGTTCTGCATGAACCACATGGTCGCCGCCTTCTGCTCGCCCAGCGCCTTTTCGAGGCGTTCGGCGACGGACTTCAATTCGTCCACCTGCTTGGCCGCAGCGATTTCTTCGTCGATCATTGCAAAGAACGCCTGGATCGCCTTGCCGCCGCCTGCGGCGAGCTTGCGGCCGCACAGGTCCATCGCCTGCACGCCATTGGCGCCTTCGTAGATCATCGCGATGCGGCTATCGCGAACAAACTGCTCCATGCCCCATTCCTTGACGTAGCCGTGGCCGCCATAGACTTGTTGCATGTTGGTTGCGATGTCATAGCCCTTGTCGGTGCCATAACCCTTGATGACCGGGGTCATCAGACCGATGAGCAGATCGGCGGTTTCGCGTTCTTCAGGGGTCTGCGCCTTGTGGGTCAGATCGACCTGCAACGCGCCCCACAGGCACAGCGCCCGCATCGATTCGGTGAACACCTTGGCATCCATCAGCATCCGGCGCACGTCGGGGTGGACGAAGATCGGATCGGCCTTCGCTTCCGGTTCGGCCGGGCCAGAGAGAGCGCGGCCCTGACGGCGATCGAGCGCGTAGGTCACAGCGTTCTGATAGGCGACTTCGGCCTGGGCATAGCCCTGAATGCCGACGCCAAGGCGTGCGGCGTTCATCATGATGAACATGGCAGCAAGGCCCTTGTTCTCCTCGCCCACCATGTACCCCGTCGCGCCGTCATAGTTGAGCAGGCAGGTGGCGTTGCCGTGGATGCCCATCTTCTTCTCGATCGAACCGCAGGTCACGCCGTTGCGCGCAGCAGGCTCACCGTTCTCGTCGAGGATGAACTTCGGCACGATGAACAGCGAGATGCCCTTGGTGCTGTCGGGCGCGCCCGGAGTCTTGGCCAGCACCAGATGGATGATGTTGCTGGTGAGGTCATGCTCGCCGGCCGAAATGAAGATCTTGGTGCCGGTGATCGCATAGGTGCCATCGCCGTTCGGCACGGCCTTGGTGCGGATCATGCCGAGATCGGTTCCGCAATGCGGCTCGGTCAGGTTCATGGTGCCCGACCATTCGCCCGAAATCATCTTGGGGAGATAGAGCGCCTTTTGCTCGTCCGAGCCCTTGGCCGTAATCGCCGAAATCGCACCCGCCGTCAGGCCGGGATACATCGCAAAGGCCTGGTTGGCGGTGCCAGTGTATTCTTCGAGCACAAAGCCGAGCACATGCGGCAGTCCCTGCCCGCCGAATTCCTCCGGCTGGGCCAGCGTGCCCCAACCGCTTTCCACGTAAGCCTGATAGGCTTCCTTGAAGCCCGGAGGCGTGGTGACACTGCCGTCTTCGTGACGGGTGCAGCCATACTCGTCGCCTGCCTGATTGATCGGCGCGAGCACTTCCGCGCAAAACTTGCCCGCTTCGTTGATGACCGTGTCGATCATGTCGGGGGTGGCGTTTTCGAAGCCCGGCAGGTTGCCGTAGCTGGCCAGATCAAGCACTTCGTTAACGATGAAGCGCGTGTCGCGGGTCGGCGCGGTGTAGGTCGGCATCACATATCCCTTTAGTGAGCGGTACAGGTGGTATCGGGGGCTGCGTTATTGGTTCAACGCAGCTCAAGCTTTTCGATTTCGGCCACGAAATCGGTGAGTTCATTGATCGAGGAATCGATATCGTCGCGCTGCGCTTTGAGCTTGGCGATGTGGATGCGGCACTTTTCAATGGTGACACGGCGCTGTTCGACGCGGCCATCATCAAGATCATACAGATCGATCATTTCGCGGATTTCGGTCAGGCTGAAACCGACGTTCTTGGCCCGCATGATCCAGGCGAGCCGCGCGCGGTCCCGCTTGGAATAAACGCGGGTCAGGCCGACGCGGGCCGGATTGATGAGCCCCTCATCCTCGTAAAAGCGCAGCGCACGGGCGGTGCAGCCGAACTCCAGCGTCAGATCGGAGATGGTAAATTGTTCGCGCTCGTGCACATCAGGCCGATCCAGATGCGCGCCGTTGCGGCGCTGTTCGCTGCTGGCGTCTTTGCCGGCATCTTTGCCGGCCTGTTTGGATGTGTCAGCGGCGGTGGAAGCAGGAGCAGTAGCCATGTCCCGCCTCTACCTTACGTTTACGTGAGCGTCAAGTATCGATGCGAGTCAGGACGGGCTGCTGCCCGTCCCCCGCGATGCGGCGATAAAAACAGCTGCGCGCCCCTGTGTGACACGTGGGGCCGGCAGGAACGGCGCGGATAACGAGTGCGTCTTGATCGCAGTCGACGCGAATCTCGGCGACAGCAAGGAAGTGGCCCGAAGTTTCGCCCTTGAGCCACAATGACCCGCGCGAGCGCGACCAGAAATGCACCTTGCCGGTCTCGAGCGTCTTGGCCAGCGCCTCTTCAGTCATATGTGCGACGACCAGCACCTCTCCCGAAGCGTCATCCACGACCACTGCGGTCAACAATCCATGAGCGTCAAATCGCGGTGCGAAGAGGGTGCCCTTCTCACGCTCAGCAGTGGAAAGAGATTGCTCAGCCACCTCAAAACTCCCGTCAGATCATGTCGTCAGGCCGCAGCCCATGCAAGGATTGTTGCAAGCACACAACAGGGTCATCCAAAAAATGCAAAGCTTGCAGGTTCAGTCTTTCGCAGCAACGCATGGCGTGGAACAAGCGTCGTCAGAGACATCGCAAGGTGCTCTCAACCGAACATCGACACCGCCCGGTGTCAGGTTCAGGGGGTGACCGGGCCGCAGACCGACAGCGGGGTGTCAGTGCGACCGGTTGAACGATAGGGATTGGATCCCGGCAGCGAAATTAGGGGGTCGCTGCCACCTCCTGCAAGGGAGGAGCCCGCAAGGGTGGATTCGCACCGTTTCGTCACGTGGCGCCCGGGGTCCAAAAGGCCCCGGGCGTTATGTTTTTCAGGCAGAACCGCGCTATGGTTGCGCGAAGTGATGGCCCTCCTCTACCCGCGCAAAACACGCCACTGCGATGGAAGCAGGATGAGCGGCTGCGATCGCGGCGATACAGGCGCGACTTGTCGCGCCGCTGGTAAGCACGTCGTCGACCAGCACGATATCACGTCCCGCGATGCGCCCGGCCTGCCCGGGTGCCAGTCTGATTGCTCCTGTCAGCACCCGCTCGCGCGCCTCGCGCCCCAGCCCGCCGAGGTTGGGCGTGCGCCGGAACCGCACCAGCGCCGCCACCGCCGCCTCGCCCTTGCCGCTCTGCTCAAGCGCGCGCGCGAGTAGGGCCGACTGGTTGAACCCGCGGCTCCACAGCCGCCAGCGATGGAGCGGCACCGGCACCAGCAGCGGCGGCGCGCGGCCTGCCAGCGGCTCGGGCATCCGGGCTGCGATCAGCCGCGCCAGCAATCCGGATAATGCGATCCGCCCGCCGTGCTTGTAGGCCAGCACCAGCTTGCGCGATGTTTCGTTGTAATAGGTCGCCGCATAGACCGGCACGTCGTGGCCCGCCACCTCGGGATGATCGGGCACCTCGAGCGTGCTCCAGCAATCGATACAAAGCCCCGCCTGCGCGGCAACCGAAGCCCCGCACGAAGGGCAGCGCGGCGGATAGACGAAGTCCACCAGCGGTGCGAATTGCCGGGCGATGTGAGCGACCACTGCCATCGCTGCGGAGTGTCGCACGGCTTGCAACCTGGTGGCAAGCACGGCAGGGCAATGCCATGACAAGCGCCTCCGTCCCCACGATCTTCGCCGAAAACCGCCGCCTGGCCCGCGCTGTGCGCAGTGCGCGTCGCCGGCTGAACGATGCGGCAGCGACCTACCTGATCGACGAGATGGCCGACGACATGGTCGAGCGCCTGTCTTTTGTGCGCCATCAGCCACGGGCGGCGCTGATGATCGGTGACTGCCCGCGGTCCTTGGCGGTCTATCTGGAGCAGGATGGCGCGATGCTGGCCGTCAACCGCACCGCCAATCCGGCCGAACCGCTGGCGGGGGGGCCGTATGACTTCATCGGCGTGATCGGGCAGCTGGATGCGGTCAACGATCTGCCCGGGGCGCTGATCCATCTGCGCAATGCACTCACCCCCGGCGGGCTGGTGATCGCCAGCTTCATCGGCGGCCAGAGCCTTCCCGCTCTGCGCGCCGCGATGATGGCGGCCGAACCGGACAGGCCCGCGGCACGGCTCCATCCGATGGTTGATGCCCGCGCGGCGCCTTCGTTGCTCCAGCGCGCCGGGTGGAAGGATCCGGTGGTGGACACGCACACGCTGGCAGTGCGCTATTCCTCACTCGGCCGCCTGGTGGGCGACTTGCGGGATCAGGGCCTTGGCAACGCCCTCGCAAAGCCCGCCGCCCCGCTGGGCAAAGCCGCCCTCGCCCGTGCCCGCGCCGCCTTCACCGCCCGCGCCGAAGCCGATGGCAAGGTGACCGAGACGTTCGAAATCGTCACCCTCACCGGCCGGCGCTCGCTTGCCGGAACCTAGGCCTTCTTCAAGGCCGCCTGCGCGGCCGCCAGCCTTGCGATCGGCACGCGGTAGGGCGATGCGCTGACATAATCGAGGCCGACCTTCTCGCAAAAGGCGATGCTCGCCGGGTCCCCGCCATGTTCGCCGCAGATGCCGAGCTTGATATCGGGGCGGGTCTTGCGCCCACGCTCCGCCGCCAGTTCGACCAGTTGGCCGACACCCTCGATATCAAGGCTGACGAAGGGATCGCGCGGAAAGATGCCTTTCTCGACATAAACGCTGAGGAACCGCGCCGCATCATCGCGGCTGACGCCCAGCGTGGTCTGGGTGAGATCGTTGGTCCCGAAGCTGAAGAACGCGCCTTCCTCGGCAATCTCGCCGGCCATCAGCGCGGCGCGCGGCAATTCGATCATGGTGCCGACGAGGTAATCCACCCGCGTGCCGACTTCGGCAAACACCGCTTCGGCCACCCGGTCAACCAGCGCGCGCAGGATCGCCAGTTCCCGCTTTGTGGCGACCAGCGGGATCATGATCTCGGGCAACGGCGCTTCGCCCGTCGAGGCCTTCACCGCGCACACCGCCTCAAAGATCGCGCGGGCCTGCATCTCGTAGATTTCAGGGTAGGTGATCCCGAGGCGGCAGCCGCGGTGGCCGAGCATCGGGTTGAATTCGTGGAGTTCCCCCGCCCGGCGCTTCAGGTGATCGACCCCAAGCCCGGTGGCATCCGCCAGTTCGGCAAAGTCCTCGTCCGCATGGGGCAGGAATTCGTGCAGCGGCGGATCGAGCAAGCGGATCGTGCAGGGCAGGCCCGCCATCACCTCGAAGATCGCGGTGAAATCGGCGCGCTGTTCGGGCAGCAATTGCTCCAGTGCGCGCCTGCGGCCAGCCTCGTCATCCGCCAGAATCATCTGGCGCACCAGCGAGATACGCGAGGCTTCAAAGAACATGTGTTCAGTCCGGCACAGCCCGATGCCCTCCGCACCGAACTGCCGCGCCATGCGGCAATCATCGGGCGTTTCGGCATTGGTGCGCACCTTCATCCGGCGCAGCTTGTCGGCCCAGACCATCAGCGTCCCGAAATCGCCCGCCAGCTCCGGCTCGACCGTGGGGACGATGCCGAGCATCACCTGCCCGGTTGCGCCGTCGAGGGTGATGGCATCGCCTTCCTTGAGCTCGGTGGAGCCGATCCGCAGAGTGCGGGTGTTGCGGTCGATCGAGACCTGCCCGGCGCCCGAGACGCAGGGCCGCCCCATCCCGCGCGCCACAACTGCCGCGTGGCTGGTCATCCCGCCGCGCGCGGTCAGGATGCCCTGCGCGGCGTGCATGCCGTGGATGTCTTCCGGGCTGGTCTCCACGCGCACCAGAATCACCTTTTCGCCGCGCCCCGCCCATTGTTCGGCCGTGTCGGCGTCGAGCACGATCTTGCCCGCTGCCGCGCCCGGAGAGGCGGGCAGGCCCGTGGTCAGCACATTACGCTCGGCCTTGGGGTCGAGCGTCGGGTGGAGCAGCTGGTCCAATGCCATCGGATCGACCCGCCGCACGGCCTCGCGTTCATCGATCAGGCCTTCCTCGACCATGTCGACCGCCATCTTGAGCGCGGCCTTGGCGGTGCGCTTGCCCGAGCGGGTCTGCAGCATCCACAGCTTGCCGCGTTCGACCGTGAATTCAATGTCCTGCATGTCCTTGTAGTGAAGTTCCAGCAGGTCGAACACGCGGGCGAGTTCGGTGTAGGCGTCAGGCAGCGCCTCTTCCATCGACAGCGGCTTGGCGCCTGCTGCCTCGCGCGCGGCCTTGGTGAGGTATTGCGGCGTGCGGATGCCCGCGACCACGTCCTCACCCTGTGCGTTGATCAGGTATTCGCCGTAATAGGCCCGCACGCCTGTCGCCGGGTCGCGGGTGAAGGCGACGCCGGTGGCGCTGGTGTCGCCCATGTTGCCGAACACCATCGCCTGCACGTTGACCGCGGTGCCCCAGTCGCCCGGAATGTCGTTGAGCCGCCGGTAGACCTTGGCGCGGTCGCTGTCCCAGCTGTCGAACACCGCGCGGATCGCGCCCCACAGCTGTTCGTGCACGTCCTGCGGGAACGGGCGGCCCAGCTCGTCCGCGACGATCGTCTTGTAGTGCCCGACCAGCGCCTGCCAATCTTCACACGACATCTCGGTATCGCTGTAAAAGCCCTTGTCTTCCTTGGCGATCTCCAGCGCTTCTTCAAAGTGTCCGTGATCAATCCCGAGCACCACGTCCGAATACATCTGGATGAACCGGCGGTACGAATCCCAGGCGAAGCGGGCATCGCCGCTCGATGCGGCAAGCCCGGCCACGGTCGCATCGTTCAGGCCGAGGTTGAGCACCGTGTCCATCATCCCCGGCATCGACACCCGCGCGCCCGAGCGGACCGACACCAGCAACGGATCAGCGGCATCGCCGAAGGTCTTGCCGACCGTGGCTTCGACATGCTTCAGCGCACCAGCCACTGCACTTCGCAGATGGTCGGAGAAATCCGCGCCATCCTGCAGATAGGCCACGCATTCTTCAGTGGTGATCGTGAAGCCCGGAGGCACAGGCAGGCCGATGCTGGCCATTTCGGCAAGGTTGGCGCCCTTGCCGCCCGCAACGGTCTTGTCCTTCTGGCGCGGGTCGGAATGGTCGGCTTGGCCTCCGAAAACATAGACCGTCTTCAATGTCATGGCAGTTCCCGCGCAGTGTGGTGAAAGTTACAAAGGCTACACGCTGTAAACTTCAAAAAAGGCACTAATCTCCTGATCCTGAACGTCTTTTCCCAAGGTGACGGACAAAGGAGCAGCGAGGAAAATCATCCCTCGATCCGGCTGAAATCGGCGACCCGGTGCACCGCATCGCGAAAACGGGCGAGCAGGGCAAGGCGCGCTTGCCGCTTTTCCGCCTCTTCGGCATTGACAGTCACCTCTTCAAAGAACCGGTCGATGGGCGCGCGCAAGGTGGCAAGCGCAGCCATGGCATCGGCGAACTGCTCGGCCTCCACCGCCTGCGCGGCGCGCGGAGCGGCGGCATCGAGCGCGTCGATCAGCGCTTTCTCGGCGGCTTCCGGCGTGTAGGAAAGGCCCGACAGGGCGTGCGCCTGCTCAGCGACGATATCACCGATATCGGGATCATCGACCATCGCGAGCGGATCTTCCTCGCCGGTCTGCTCAATTGCGTCATGTGCCCCTTCACCGTGGGAAAGGAGTTGGGGATCGGGGTTCACCCCATCGAGCGCGGAAGCCCCCACCCCCGACCCCTCCCCGGCGGGCAGGGGAGATTGATAGCCTTCCTTCTTGAGGATATTCGCCGCGCGCTTGTAGCCAGCAAGGAGGTTGGTGCCGTCCTCGGTGGTGACGAAAGCTTGCAGCGCGCGGACGCGGGCGAGCAGGCGGACAAGATCGTCCTCTCCGCCGAGCGCGAACACCGCGTCTATCAGATCGTGGCGAACGCCGGCTTCGCGTTGCTGGACTTTGAGGCGATCGATTAGAAACTCGATAACTTCGTCCGCAATCATTGCTATGCGACGTTTGTCTTCGGCTTCAGCTTCGCTGGACGTCAGTCCGCTGTCAAAACTGTGGCCATAGATCCGCTCGAATGCAGCAAACGAGTCACTGTCGGGACCGAAAATCGGTGCATTGGCAACAACCTGCTTCAATACTGAGAGCTTGGTGCAACGAAGATTATTCGTTAACGTGAGCGCCAAGTCGCTTAAAGCCGCCCGTCGAAGCGCAAACGGATCACGAGAACCAGTGGGTCGCTCGGAAATTGCAAAGAAGCAGGTGAGCGTATCCAGCTTATCCGCCAACGACACCGCCACCGTCACCGGAGCCGTCGGCACATCATCCCCCTGCCCGACCGGCTTGTAGTGATCGCGGATCGCGTCCGAAACTTCCTGCGGCAGGCCTTCCTTTGCGGCGTAATAACCGCCCATAAGCCCCTGCAATTCCGGGAATTCGCCCACCATTTCGGTGACGAGATCGGCCTTGCACAGCTGCGCGGCCTGCTCGGCCATGTCGGCCAACTTTTCCTTCGTCATGCCAGCGGAAGCTGGCACCTCGGGCGTGGGGTCACTGCCGCCCGAGGCCCCAGCTTTTGCTGGGGTGACGATATCGGATTCAACCAACCACCGCGCCAGCTTGGCCACCCGCTCGACCTTGTCGGCGACGGTGCCGAGCTTCTCGTGGAAGGTGATGCGCGCCAGCTTTTCGGCATGAACCGCCAGCGGAGTCTTCTGATCCTGTTCCCAGAAAAACCTTGCATCCGAAAGCCTTGCCGCGAGCACCTTACGGTTTCCGTTAACCACCACCGCGGGGTCAATCGCGTCGATATTGGCGGTGCAGATGAAGGCATTCGCCAGCTTCCCGTCTGCGCCCTCGCACACGAAATACTTCTGGTTCACCCGCGCGGTCAGCTGGATGACCTCGGGTGGCACCTCCAGAAACGTATCATCAAAGCGGCCCAGCAGCGGCACCGGCCATTCGGTGAGGCCGGCATTCTCGGTCACCAGCCCCTCGTCAGCGACCAGGGTCAGGCCCGCTTCCGCAGCTGCCTTGGCCGCGCCGTCGCGGATCAGGCGGCAGCGTTCGGAGAAATGGACGATCACATGGGCGGCGCGCAGGGTTTCGATGTAGCTCGCAGCATCGGCGATTTCGACCGGGCCGGAATGGTGGAAGCGGTGCCCCATCGTTGTGCGCCCGCTGGCAATCCCGTCAACCGCGCAAGGAACCACCGCGCCGTCGAGCAGCGCAATGATCCCGGACAGCGGGCGCACCCAGCGCAGGCTTTCGGTCGTCAGCGAGGCTTCGCCCCAGCGCATCGACTTGGGCCAGGGAAAGGCGCGGATGATCGCCGGGATGGCTTCGGCCAGCACATCGGCGGTATCGCGGCCCGGCTTTTCGACCACGGCGAAATAGACCCCGCCGCGCTCGACAAGCTGTTCGGCGGTGAGGCCGACCTTGCGCAGGAAACCCTCCAGCGCCTGCGGCGGTGCACCGACCTTGGGGCCCTTGGTTTCCTCAGCGACCGCCGTGGTTGCGAGCGGCAAATCCTTCGCGATCAACGCCATACGGCGCGGCGTGGCGAAGGTTTCGATCGATCCCGCCGCCAATCCGGTCTTGGCCAGCGCATCGGCGAACAGCCGCGCCAGATCCTCCTTGGCCTTGGGTTGCATCCGGGCGGGGATTTCCTCGCAGCGCAGTTCGAGCAGAAAGTCAGCCATCAGACGAGACTCCACTCGGGATATTTCGCTTCCCATTCCGGCGTCATCTTCTGCGCGTATGCCTCACACGAAGAGCGCGCCAGATCACGCACGCGGCCCATATAGCTGGCGCGTTCCTGCACAGAGATCACGCCGCGCGCCTGCAACAGGTTGAACACGTGGCTCGCCTCGACTGCCTGTTCGTAGGCGGCGATGGGCACGCCTGCAGCAAGGGCATTGCGGCATTCAGCCTCGGCCTTGGCGAACAGATCGAACAGCGCGTCCGTATCCGCGACCTCGAAGTTCCACTTCGACATCTGGCGCTCGTTTTCGAGGAACACATCGCCGTAAGTCACGCCCGAGGAGTTAAACGCCAGGTCGTACACGTTGTCGACGCCCTGGATATACATCGCCAGACGCTCAAGCCCGTAGGTCAGCTCGCCCGCGACCGGCTTGCAATCGAAGCCGCCCATCTGCTGGAAATAGGTGAACTGGGTGACTTCCATCCCATCGCACCAGACCTCCCAGCCCAGCCCCCATGCGCCGAGCGTAGGCGATTCCCAATCGTCTTCCACGAAGCGGATGTCGTGCGCCAACGGGTCGATGCCGATGGCGCTGAGGCTTTTGAGGTACAGCTCCTGAATGTTGGGCGGAGAGGGCTTCAGGATCACCTGATACTGGTAGTAATGCTGCAAGCGGTTGGGGTTTTCGCCATAGCGCCCGTCGGTCGGGCGGCGGCAGGGCTGCACGAAAGCGGCGTTCCACGGCTCCGGGCCGAGCGCGCGCAGGGTGGTGGCGGTGTGGAAGGTGCCTGCCCCCATGCGCATATCATAGGGCTGGAGAATCACGCATCCGGCCTCGGCGCTCCAAAAATCGTGGAGCGTCAGGATCATGTCCTGAAACGAACGCGCCGGATCACGCGGCGCAGGCTGATAAAATGGGACGGCGGTCATGGCGGCTCGCCATGGCCGAACACCCCCACAGCGTCAATGCCGCAGCGCAGCAAGGCCGGGCATCAGCACGGCAATGGTCAGGGTGATACGACATAAAGTCAGGTGTTCTTGACATTGTCACCAAATCGCGACATAAAGTCAGGCATACCTGACATACACAGACACCCGACAGGAACGTCCGCGCCATGACCACCCAACGCCGCGAAAAAGCCACCAGCATGGTTCTGACCGCGTCCTACATCGGCAGCTTCGGCACATTGTTCGTCGCTCTCGCTTTGTTGCTGCACATGCCTGACTTTATCCGCGGCGTGGCGATCGGGCTGCTCATCGCCAGCCTGTTCGTCTTGTTGCTGCGCCAATTGCGCGACGAATATCTCCAGCGGCTATGGTCAGCGGGGACATCATGGGCGTTCATCGCCACCGTTTTCTGGGTCACCGCCGTGCCGCTCGCGCTTGGCACCTTTGAAGGCAGCCGCGCCGATGCCTGGGTGCCGGATGTGCCGGCGATCTGGACCTTCATCGTCGCGCTCGCCGCATTTTTTGCAGGGTTCCACTGGACCCGGCTGAGGGCGTGAGAGGATGAAGAACCGGCTCAAGGTCCTGCGCGCCATGCGCGACTGGTCGCAAGCGGATCTGGCAGTGCGTCTGGATGTCTCGCGCCAGGCGGTGAACGCGATTGAAACAGGCAAGCATGACCCGTCCCTTCCCCTTGCCTTTCGGATTGCTCGCCTGTTCGACATGGCAATCGAGGAGATTTTCGATGACCAAGCCTGATCTTGCCGACCATGACGATGGCCCGTCGGCGAATGCGGTGAACACCAGGCGCGCGCTCCTGGGGACACTGGCCGGGATCGCTCTGTTATTCCTCGCTGGCGTTTTCGCAGGCTTTCTCAGTGGCGCTATCGAACAGGGGACGGTGCGGCCGCTCGATGTCGTAATTCTCGCAGGCATCGCCGGGCTGATGGCCGTGGTGGCGTATAGCGTCTGGCGGTTCTGGCCGGGCAGTTCGGGCGAACCGGTGGCACAAAGCGCGCGCAAAGCGACCCGCATTATCTACGCCATGTGCGGCATTGGTGCGATCATGGGCTTTGCCCTCGGCGCGGCTGATGACACGGGTTCGATGGCCTTTCTGTCCAACCGCCCTGTCAGCAATGTGGTCGCTGGGCTGAGTATCGCCGTTTGGGCGGTGGTGGTTCCGGCGCTGACCTGGATGTGGTGGCGGACCGTCGATGAGCATGAAACCGCCGTTTACGCAGAATCCGGGCTGGCTGCCGTTCACGTTTACCTCATCGGTGTGCCGACATGGTGGATGGCAACCCGCGCCGGGTGGCTTCCTGCGCAGGATCCGATGATCGTCTGGGTGATCATCGCGGTGCTGTGGTCGGCCATCTGGCTGTATCGGCGATATACGTAATCCCGCCTTTCAAGCAAACTTCGTTGCAAATGCAGCGCCAAAACCTACCAACCATGTTTATCGAAAGGGAATGATGATGAAACTTGCTTCCGTGCTTACCCTGAGCGCTGCGCCCTTTGCCTTGCTGGCGGCAAGCCCGGTGCTGGCCACCGAACCGGCGCCGACCACTGCCGCAGCGCCCGCCGCGCCCACCGGCAATGGCCCCGCCCTGTGGAAGGTCGCTGACGAGGATACGACCATCTATCTGTTCGGCACAGTCCATGTCCTGCCGCAAGGGGTCGAATGGTACGACACGACGATCGCCGCTGCCCTTGAAGGGTCCGAGACGATCGTGACCGAAATCCCGATGAACGCGGCCGCCGATGCCCAGCTCCAGCAGCTCACCATGGCCAAAGGCATGCTGCCCCAGGGCACCACACTCCGCTCGTTGCTGACCCCTGAGCAGGCAGCCACTTACAGCGCTGCGGTGGCTAAGCTGGGCATGCCGGTCGAAGCCCTTGATACCTTCAAGCCGTGGATGGTGGGCCTTACCTTGTCGCTTCTGCCGCTGATGCAGCAAGGCTATGATCCCAATAGCGGGGTGGAAAAGGTTCTGCTGGCGAAGGCGGGCAACAAGCCCACCGACGCGCTGGAGACGGCTGAATTCCAGCTCGGCATCTTCGATGGGATGACGCAGGAAGCGCAGATCAGCTTCATGATGGAAGCCGCCACCGGCATTGACGAGATGAAGCCGATGCTCGACCGGATGGTCACCGAATGGGCCAAGGGCGATGCTGACCGGCTTGCCGAAGTGATGAACGAAGGCATGACCGATCCGGCTGTCGCTGAAGCGCTGCTTTACAGCCGCAACGCCAACTGGGCCGAATGGATCGACACGCGCCTCGATACGCCGGGTTCTGTTTTCATCGCGGTCGGTGCTGGCCACCTTGCCGGGGCCAAAAGCGTGCAGGATTATCTTGAACAAAAGGGCATCTCGGTCGCACGGGTGAAGTGATGCGCGGTTGGCTGAGGGCACGGGCCATGCGCTTTGCCGCGCTGAGCATGGCTCCCTTGGCGCTGGCTCTCGGCGGTTGCAGCGACACCGGCGGTGAGGCGGCCGCCGGGCCGCCGCCGGACCCGCTGTTCTACGAAATCGCGAACGCCGACGGCACGGTGGAGGGGTGGATGCTTGGCACCATCCACGCCCTTCCCGATGGCGCGCGCTGGCGCACTGCAGAAATCGGCCGGGTCATCGACACGGCCGATTTCCTCGTGGTCGAGATCGGCGAATTGAACGGCCGCGGCGAAGGCCCATCGATCTATGCGAACCTTGCGCAGAGCCCCGGCCTGCCCCCGCTCGATACCCGCCTGCCGCCCGAACTGCGCCCGCAGCTGGCTGCGTTGCTGGAACGCGGCGGGTTGGAGCCGGACGATTTCTCCACCGAGGAAAGCTGGGCTGCCGCCATTGCGCTGGCCCGGATCGATGCGACCGGCGATCCCGCCAATGGCGCTGATCGCGCGCTGATTGCGGATTTTGCCGACCGCCCGGTGCGCGAACTCGAAGGGCTGCGCGGGCAATTATTGATCTTCGATCGCTTGCCCGAAAGCGCCCAGCGTTCGATGCTTGCCGCCGTGGTGCGCGAAAGCGAGCGGGGGCGCCGGGACCCGGCCCGGCTCCAGCGCGCCTGGCTGGCAGGCGATGCGGCAACCATCGAA
Organism: Porphyrobacter sp. TH134; assembly: GCF_002855495.1. Taxonomy (GTDB): domain Bacteria; phylum Pseudomonadota; class Alphaproteobacteria; order Sphingomonadales; family Sphingomonadaceae; genus Erythrobacter. Next base: position 48,248 of record NZ_PKRO01000017.1, on the reverse strand, counting down.
GCCTCAACCCGCGAAGGATTTCTGGCCGACCCGATCTTGCGCGAAGCGCTGCTTGTCGGGCGCAACCGGCGGTGGACCGCCGCGCTCGTCCCCGTGCTCCAGCAGCCTGCCCGACCGTTGATTGCGGTGGGCGCGGCGCATCTGGTTGGCCCTGACGGCCTGGCCGCGATGCTTGCAGCCGAAGGGTTCACTGTGCGCCGCCTGCCATAGGGGCTGCGCCCTAAAGCGGTTGCCAATCAGGCCATCTGTCTCTAAGGGCCCGCGCTTCGATGCTCCGGACATCCCTGGAGGCGGTGCATCGGATACCACGCTAAACAACACGCATTCGAAAGGCAAACGTATGAGCGAGACTCTTACCCTGCCGGCTGAAGCGCGCGAACGGGCTGGCAAGGGAGCCTCCCGTGCAATTCGCCGCGAAGGTCGGACACCTGCTGTCATTTATGGCGGTAAGGAAGAACCCACCATGATCCACGTCGAGCAGAAGGAACTGGTCAAGCTGTTGATGACCGGCCACTTCATGAACTCGATCGTCAACATCGAGATCGGTGGCAAGACCGTCCGCACTCTGCCCAAGGATGTTGCGTTCCACCCGGTGACGGACCGCCCGCTTCACGTCGATTTCCTGCGCATGACCGGCGATAGCATGGTTGAAGTGCAGGTGCCGGTTGTGTTCGTGAACGAAGACGCCTCGCCGGGCCTCAAGAAGGGCGGCGTGCTGAACATCGTCCGTCATGAACTGGAACTGCTGTGCCCCAACGCCGACATCCCTGACGAAATTCAGATCGATGTCACCGGCAAGGATGTGGGCGATGCGATCCACATCAGCGAAGTCACCCTTCCAAAGGGCGTGAAGAGCGTGATCACCGATCGCGACTTCACCATCGCCACTCTGGTAGCCCCCTCGGCGCTCAAGAGCAGCGACGGCGACACCACGACTGCTGAATAAGCCGTCTTTGTCATGACAGCTATCGAACGCCGGGCTTCGCAAGAAGTCCGGCGTTTCGTTTTGTGTGAGCGGCAGCTAGGGATCTTGCTATGCAAATCTGGGTCGGCCTTGGAAATCCCGGACCGCGCTATGCGCTCCACCGGCACAATGTCGGCTTCATGGCGCTGGACGTGATCGCGGACATGCACAGCTTCGGCCCGGTGCTGACCAAATTTCAGGGATGGGTGCAGGAAGGGCGGATCGGCAGCCAGAAAGTGCTGCTGCTGAAACCGGCCACCTTCATGAATGAAAGCGGCCGCGCTGCCAGCGAAGCGTTGCGGTTCTACAAGCTTGGCGCCGACGCTCTCACCGTATTCCATGACGAACTCGACCTCGCCCCATTCAAGGTGAAGGTGAAGCAAGGCGGCGGCCATGCGGGGCACAATGGCTTGCGCTCGATCGACCAGCATTGCGCCAGCATCGGTGCGCCCGAATACCGCCGCATCCGCCTCGGGATTGGTCATCCGGGGCACAAGGACCGTGTCACCGGCCACGTGCTTGGCAATTACGCCAAGGACGAACAGGATGATCTGGTCGCCATGCTCGGTGCGGTTGCCGCGGAGGCGGAATGGCTCGCCAAGGGTGATGACGTGCGCTTCATGAACGATATTGCCATCAGGATGCAGGGTTAGGGGCACCCGTTTGTCCCATTCCGCAACAGGCCTTGAAGGCTGCGAGATTTTTCCGATCCGTCCGATTAACCCCGCACATGAACCAACGCCATTGCTGCGTGGTCAGGGCTAAAGGAGGGCATCTGTATATGCTGAAGACCAATTTCGTTTCCGGTTGCTTCGCGGCCGCAATGCTGACCGTTTCGTTGGCTGCACCGCTTCAGGCCATGAAGCTGCCGCCGCAGGAGCCGCCGGTCAGCTCGTCGTCTGGCGGCGGATCGTCGGGCGGCACCGCCGTTCCCGAGCCTGCAACGGCCGCCCTGTTTGGCGCGGCCGCGGCTGCGGTGCTTGTGGCGAAGCGCCGCCGCCGCAAGGGAGCGGACGACTGACCCGCTGAAAGCTGCGGGCGGCTCTCATTGATTGTCCCGGATTGACCCGGGGCCGATAATCGGCGAGGCGGCGCCATGCGCCGCGTGCTGATTATCGGCCCCTGTGGCTCGGGCAAAAGCACCCTCGCCCGCGAACTTGCGCCCCTGCTGGGTCTGCCGCTTGTTCACATGGACCAGCTTGGCTGGCAGGCCGGCTGGGTCGAGACCGCCAAAGCCGATCTCAACGCCCGCCTCGCTGCAACCCTTGCGGGTGACGCTTGGCTGATCGAAGGCAATTACGGCAGCACGCTCGCCCCGCGCCTTGAACGGGCGGACACGGTCATCTATCTCGATTTCCCGATCCGGCTGTGCCTGTGGCGGCTTGTCAAACGGATCGCCGCCCATCGCGGCCGTTCGCGGCCCGACATGCCCGATGGCTGCCCTGAACGGTTCGATCCGGCCTTTTTCTGGTATGTCATGACATGGCACGCCGGCCCCGGCCCGCGCACCGAAGCAAAGCTGGCGACTTTCACTGGCGACATCATCCGCCTCACCAGCCCGCGTGCCTTGAAGCAATGGCGCACGCGCAACAATCTGGCCATTGCCGATGGGACCCGCTAAGGGCGGCGGCTTTCCAGCTAATCAAGAGAAGACACCATGGGTTTCCGCTGCGGCATTGTCGGCCTTCCGAATGTGGGCAAGTCCACTTTGTTCAATGCCTTGACGCAAACGCAGGCGGCGCAGGCTGCGAACTATCCGTTCTGCACCATTGAGCCCAACGTGGGTCAGGTCGCGGTGCCGGATGAACGCCTGCAAAAGATCGCCGCCATCGGCAAGAGCGCCAAGATCATCGAAACCCAGCTCGGCTTTGTCGACATCGCCGGCCTCGTGAAGGGTGCGAGCAAGGGCGAGGGCCTCGGCAACCAGTTCCTCGGCAATATCCGCGAGGTGGACGCCATCGTCCATGTGCTGCGCTGCTTTGAGGATGACGATATCCAGCACGTCGCCAACAAGGTCGATCCCATTGCGGATGCCGAAGTGGTCGAGACAGAACTGATGCTGTCCGACCTCGAAAGCCTCGAAAAGCGCGTGCCGGCTGCGGCCAAGCGCGGCGCTGCGGGCGACAAGGAAGCCAAGGCCATGGCAAGCGTGCTCGGCCAGGCGCTGGAGCTGTTGCGCGATGGCAAGCCCGCGCGGCTCACCGTACCGGGTGATGACGAGGAAGCGCGCCTGTTCAAGCAAGCCCAGCTGCTCACCGCCAAGCCCGTCCTCTACGTCTGCAACGTCGCGGAAGAAGACGCAGCGGAAGGCAATGCCCTGTCAGCCAAGGTGTTCGCCAAGGCCGCCGCTGAAGGCGCGCAGGCTGTGGTCGTCTCCGCCGCTATCGAAGCCGAACTGGTCGCCATGCCGGTGGAAGATCGGGGCGAATTCCTCGAAGCGCTGGGTCTCACCGAAAGCGGCCTCGCCCGCGTGATCCGCGCCGGATACAAGCTGCTGGGCCTCAAAACCTTCTTCACCTGCGGCCCCAAGGAAGCCCGCGCCTGGACCTTCCCCGATGGCGCCAAGGCCCCGCAAGCGGCCGGCGAAATCCACTCCGATTTCGAACGCGGCTTCATCCGCGCCGAGACGATTGCCTATGACGACTACGTCGCGCTCGGCGGCGAAGCGGGCGCCAAGGAAGCGGGCAAGCTGCGGCAGGAAGGCAAGGAATACGTCGTGCAGGACGGGGATGTGCTATTGTTCAAGTTCAATGTTTGAGGAGTGGCGTCGCCCTTCCGTCACCCCAGCGAAAGCTGGGGCCTAGGACATCTGGACACTGCACTTGCCGCTTGAGGTCCCAGCTTTCGCTGGGATGACGAAGGCGGGACGGCGCTTTTAATGCCGCCCAAACAGCTTCTCAACGTCCTCCATGCTCAGCTTCACCCACGTCGGCCGCCCGTGATTGCACTGGCCTGAGCGCGGGGTTGCTTCCATTTCGCGCAGCAGCGCGTTCATTTCCGCCACGCTGAGCACCCGCCCTGCCCGCACCGAACCGTGGCAGGCCATCGTCGCCAGCACCAGTTCAAGCCGCTCGGCCAGCAGCAGCGCGCCGCTGTCCTCTTGGCTCCCGTGCTTGGCGATATCGTCAGCCAGATCGCGCAGCAGCTTGGCGCTGTCCGCCTTGGCAATCGCGGCCGGAACCGCGCGCACCAGCATCGCGGCAGGGCCGAAGCGTTCGATCACGAGACCGTAGCGCGCCAGCCCCTCGGCGGCGTCCTCCAAGCGGTCGCAATCGACCTCGTCCAACTCGACCACATCGGGGACCAGCAGCGCCTGGCTGCGACGTTTGGCTTCCTCCGCCCCGGCAGCGCGCAGGCGTTCCAGCACAAGCCGTTCATGCGCCGCGTGCTGATCGACCAGCACCAGCCCATCGGCGGATTCGGCGACAATATAGGTGTTCGCCACCTGCCCGCGGGCGATGCCGAGGGGGTATGCTTGCGCTTCGGCAGGCACGGGCGCGGCTTCCTCGGCGCGGCCCTGCGGCTGGGCGAGCGGCGCATTCCACGCGGGGCGCGCTTCGCCGAGGCGGGGCTGCGAAGCGCTCCAGTCACGGCCTGTAAAAATGCTCTCTAGCATCGGAGCTATCGGCGCAGCAGCCGGTGCGACCGGCTCGGCCTGCCACCGCGCCATCGCGGCGCGATCCGGCCCCTGCGCACTCCGCCGATCCCCCGTCGCCAAAGCCTGCCGCAGGCCCGAGACGATAAACCCCCGCACCCCCGCGCTGTCGCGGAAGCGCACTTCGGTTTTCGCCGGGTGGACATTCACATCGACATCCTGCGGCGGCAGGTCGAGGAACAGGGCGAGCACCGCATGGCGATCCCGCGCCAGCATATCGGCATAGGCCCCGCGAACCGCGCCCACCAGCAGCCGGTCCTTCACCGGACGGCCATTGACGAACAGGTACTGATGATCGGCCACGCCGCGATTATAGGTCGGCAAGCCCGCCAGCCCCGTCAGCCGCATTAATCCATGCGGCGTCTCACGCTCCATTGCGATGCCGACCGAATTGTCCTTCATCTCATGCGCGATGATCCGCGCTACGCGGGTTGCCAGTTCTTCATCCGCTTGCAGCGAGAGCACCGTGCGTTTGCCCGCATCACCCACTGTCTCCAGCGTGAAAGCAATATCCGGGCGCGCCATCGCGAGCCGCCGCACCACATCAAGGCAGGCCGCATATTCGCTGCGGGCCGTGCGCAGAAACTTGCGGCGCGCGGGCACCTTGGCGAAGAGTTCTTCAACGCGAACCCGCGTGCCGGGAGGGAGCGCGGCGGGTTCGTCTGCCACGAGCGCGCCATGATCGACCACGCGCCGCCAGCCCTCAGCCGCCCCGGCCTCGCGGCTTTCGATGGTCAGCCGCGCAACACTGGCAATGCTGGGCAAAGCCTCCCCGCGAAAGCCGAGGGTGGTGACCAGTTCGATTGCACCGTCCGGCCCGATCAGCGAATCGGGCAGCTTTGATGTCGCGTGACGTTCGAGGGCCAGCGCCATGCCGTCCGGCCCCATGCCGCAGCCATCGTCCACCACTTCGATCCGGGTCAGCCCCCCGTCTGCCAACACCACCCCGATTCGCCGCGCGCCAGCGTCAATCGCGTTCTCGACCAGCTCTTTCAGCGCTGCTGCGGGGCGTTCCACCACTTCCCCTGCGGCAATGCGGTTCACAAGCGACGAAGGCAGGCGGCGGATTTCGGGCATTTGTCGCACGCTAGCGATGAGCCATCGCAATTTCGAGGCTTAGCGCACAGAAAACGTCGCGGCAGTGGACAAATATTTTGGCCTTTTCTGCGCGGATTCGCTAGGCGCGCCGTGTCATGTCACAAACGGGTCGATAGTCCCGCAGCCGCACTGCAAGCGCGGCCCGCGGCCCTGCCCGCCACCACTGGAACACCGCCACCCATGAGCTTCCTGTCCGACCTCTTCAAATTCCGTTCGCAGAATATGGCGATCGACCTCGGCACGGCCAATACGCTGGTTTATGTGCAGGATCAGGGGATCGTGCTGAACGAGCCATCAGTGGTCGCGATTGAGACGATCAACGGGATCCGCCGGGTCAAGGCGGTGGGCAATGATGCCAAGATGATGATGGGCAAAACCCCCGACAGCATCGAAGCGATCCGCCCCTTGCGCGACGGCGTGATCGCCGACATCGAAGTGGCCGAGCAGATGATCAAGCACTTCATCCAGAAGGTGCACGGCAAGAAGTCGATGTTCCGCTACCCGGAAATCGTGATCTGCGTGCCATCGGGCTCGACGTCGGTGGAACGCCGCGCGATCCGTGATGCGGCCTCGAACGCGGGTGCCAGCGACGTGCACCTGATCCTTGAGCCGATGGCCGCCGCGATCGGCGCGGACATGCCGGTGACCGAGCCGGTCGGCAGCATGGTCGTCGACATCGGCGGCGGCACCACCGAAGTCGCCGTTTTGTCCCTGCGCGGTCTCGCCTACACCACTTCGGTCCGCACCGGCGGCGACAAGATGGACGAAGCCATCGTCAGCTACGTGCGCCGCCACCACAACCTGCTGATCGGTGACGCGACCGCAGAGCGCATCAAGAAGGATTACGGCATCGCCATGATCCCGGAAGACGGCGTGGGCGAAACCATAACGCTCAAGGGCCGCGATCTTGTGAACGGCGTGCCCAAGGAAATCACCATCAACCAGGCGCATGTTGCCGAAGCCCTGAGCGAACCGATTGGCGCCATCGTCGAAGGCGTGCGCATCGCGCTGGAAAACACCGCGCCGGAACTGGCTGCGGATATTGTTGACCAGGGTATAGTGCTCACCGGCGGCGGTGCCTTGATCCGGCGGCTCGATGAACATCTGCGCGAAGAAACCGGCCTTCCGGTCTCGGTCGCGGAAGATCCGCTGCTTTGCGTCGCCATCGGCACAGGCCGGGCGATGGAAGATCCGATCTATCGCGGCGTGCTGATGACCGCGTGACGCCAGCCACGGTGAGCCGGGCCGCACGGCAGAAGGGATTGTAAGCCATGGCGCCTCCCTCGTCGCGTCGCTCGGGTTTTTCCAAGAAAGCGCAGTATTCGCTGTTCACCGGCTATCTTCTGGCCGGCGGGGCAGCGGTTGTTGGAGCAGGCCTGCTGGCCGTGTCGCTGCTTCAGCCTGCGGCCTTTGCCCCGTTGCGCGGGGTCGCCAGTGATGTGGTCGCTCCTGTGGGGACGGGAACCGCAGTGGTTCGCACCGAAAGCCAGGGCTTGTTTGCGGGCATCGCGGGCTACTTTTACGCCGGACAGCAAAATGCCGCCTTGCGCCGCGAAATGGAAATCGCCCGCATCCGCCTTGCCGAAGCTGACGCGGTCAGGGCCGAGAACCTGCGCCTGAAGGGCTTGCTTGGACTGCGGGAGGGCGAGGCAAATCCTGTTGCCGTTGCCCGCCTCGTTGGCTCCACCGCCACCAGCAGCCGCCGGCTTGGCTTCATCAACGCTGGCGCAAACAACGGCGTGCAGCCGGGGATGCCGGTCTTGTCGGAACGCGGGGTGATCGGGCGGGTGCTTGAGACGGGGCGCAATTCAGCCCGCGTGCTCTTGCTGACCGACAGCGAAAGCGTGCTGCCCGTGCGCCGCGCCAAGGACAATATCATCGCCTTTGCCGAAGGGCGCGGTGATGGCTTGCTTCGCATCCGGCTGGTCAATCTTGGCGTCAATCCGCTCAAGGTTGGCGATATGATGGTCACCAGCGGTGCCGGGGGATATTACCGGCCCGGCGTTGCGGTTGCAGTGATTGCCAAGATTACACCGGACGGCGGTATTGCCCGCCTCGTGGCGGAACCGGCGGCAACCAATTTCGTCGCGGTTGAACCGGTGCATCAGCCTGCTGCCATTGCCGAGCTTGCCGACCCCGAAACGCAAGACCCGGCTCCCGTTGCGACAGCCTCCGGGGCGGCGTCCCCCGGTGCGGCAGCGTCGGCCGCGGTGGCGGAATAATGGAACGGCTCGACCCGCGGGCACGCTCGGACCTTTACGGGCTCCGGATTAACCGCGCGCCCTACCCGTGGCGCGTGCGCAGCGTGCCCTATGTGTCGATCATGCTCGGCTCGTTGTTGCCGGTGTTGCTGATCGCCGATCTCATGCCGCTGGTTCCGCCGCTGGGATTTATCATGCTGCTGGGCTGGCGCATGGTGCGCCCCGGCCTCCTGCCGCTGTGGGCCGGTGCACCGCTGGGTGCGTTCGATGATCTGGTGAGCGGCCAACCCTTCGGCAGCGCGATCCTGCTCTGGTCGCTGGCGATGATCGGGCTGGAAATTATTGAAACGCGCTTTCCCTGGCGCGGGTTCTGGCAGGATTGGTTTACGGCCAGCGTCCTGGCGCTGCTCTATTGGTTCGCCGCCCTTCTGGTGTCCGGGGCGAAAGCTTCGCCCGAGATGATGCTGGTTGCCGTGCCGCAGGCCTTGCTGTCCCTGCTGCTCTATCCGATAACAGCCCGCATGGTTGCTAGCCTTGACCGGTTCCGGCTCGCGCGGGCGCGGAAAATCGATTGATGAAGATCCCGTTCCTGCATGACAGGCCGGATCGTCCGACGCGGATGATCAGCGCTTCGATACTGCGCAGCACCTTTGATCGCCGCGCTGTCGTGATCGGCGCTGTCCAGGGGGGCATCGGCGTGCTGCTCGCCTTGCGGCTTGGCTATCTCGCCATCGCCCAGAACGAAAAGTACCGGCTGGAATCCGAAAGCAACCGGGTGAACCTGACGCTGGTGCCGCCGCGGCGGGGCTGGATCCTTGATCGCAACGGCGCTCCGCTGGCTTCAAACCGCGCCGATTTCCGTGTCGATCTTATTCCCGAGCGGCTCCAGAATGCCGATGCGACGATTGATCGGCTGGGCGAATTGCTGGCGCTTGAACCGGCCCGGATCGCTGACATCAAGGACAAGGTCGAGACCGCTCGCGGATTTCAGCCGGTCGAAGTGGCGACCGGCCTGCGGTATGAACAATTTGCCGCGCTCAGTGTGCGCTTGCCCGATCTGCCCGGCGTGGTGCCGCAGCGCGGGTTTTCGCGGTATTACCCCACCGCGTCCAGCGTGGGCCACCTGATCGGCTATGTCGGCCCGGCTTCGGCCGAGGAATACGAAAAAGACCCCAACCCGCTGCTCATCACGCCCGGCTACAAGATCGGCAAGGACGGGCTGGAAAAGCAGTTCGAAAAAGAACTGCGCGGCGTGCCCGGCGCGCGGCGTGTTGAGGTGACGGCCGGCGGCCGGATCGTGCGCGATCTGGAGACCCGCGAGGATGTTCAGGGGGCGCCCATCCGCCTCACCATCGATGGCCCGCTTCAGGACTATGCCGCGCGCCGCATCGGGCTGGAAAGCGGCTCGGTGGTCGTGATGGATTGCCGGTCGGGCGACCTCTTGTGCATGGCCTCCATGCCAAGCTTCGATCCCAATTCCTTCTCCGACGGGATCGGCGGGGTCGAATATGGAATGCTGCGCGATGACGAGCGGGTGCCGCTGCGCAACAAGGTGCTCAAAGGGCTCTATCCGCCCGGTTCGACCGTGAAGCCGATGGTGTCGATGGCCCTGATGCAGGCCGGGGTCGATCCCAACGAAACCGTGTTTTGCGGCGGGGGTCTTCAGGTTGGCAACCGGCGGTTTGGCTGCTGGAACCGGCGCGGGCATGGCTCGGTCGATATGGCCAAGGGCATCTACCAAAGCTGCGATGTCTATTTTTACGCGATGGCCCAGCGGGTCGGGATGGACCCGATTGCGGCCATGGCGCGGCGCTGCGGGATGGGGCAGGAATTCCCGCTGCCCGTCACCAGCCAGTTCTTCGGCACGGTGCCCGATGCGGCATGGAAGATGAAGAAATGGGGGCGCGAGTGGCAGGCTTTCGACACCGTCAATGCCACCATCGGCCAGGGCTACATGCTCTCCAGCCCTTTGCAGCTGGCCGTGATGGCCTCGCGCCTGGCCACCGGGCGGCACGTCATGCCGCGCCTCACGCTCGATACCAAACCCAAGGGCTTTGAAACGATCGATTTCCCCGCCGAGCAGGTGGAATATGTCCGCAAGGCGATGAGCGATGTGGTCAATGGCCCGGGCACAGCGGGCCGCGCGCGGCTGCCGATCGATGGCACGCTGATGGCCGGCAAGACCGGCACGGCGCAGGTTGTCTCGCTCAGCATTTCAAACGGCAAGTCCGGTCCGTGGAAGTACCGCGACCACGGCTTGTTCATCTTCTTCGCCCCGTATGACAATCCGCGCTACGCTGGCGCTGTCGTGATCGAGCATGGCGGCGGGTCGGGCGCGGCCTATCCCATCGCCCGCGATGTGATGACCTTCATGTTCGATCCGGCCAAGGGATTGGAGGCGCTTGCCGCCTTGGAAGCGGGATGGGGCGGCACAGCGCAACAGCGGCTTGAGGCGCGCTATGCGGCCTATGCTGCCGAGCGCGGTGCAACTGTGAGCCGTCCGCCGCGCCGCGATGAGGAAATCTTCGACCGGGTCGAAGCCGAAGCCCGCCGTGCCGCCACGCAGACGGATGCAATCGCCAATGAAGTGATTGCGCCGCGGCCTGAAGCCAATCCGTCTGGTACGCCGCCGCGGGCAGCCGCGACAGCTCAGCCTGCCGCGCCTGCGACGCCCGCAGTTTCCGCAATCGCGCCGGTGGAGGTCAGCGAATGAACACCCTTACCGCCCGCAGCGGGATCGTGCCCGAACCGATTGCCCGCCAGCCATGGGAAATGCTGATCCCGCTGGTGCTGCTGACATGCTTTGGCGGGATGGTGCTTTATTCAGCCGGCGGCGGAGCAATGGATCCGTTTGCACGGTCGCATTTTATCCGGTTTGCCGTGTTCGCCGTGATGACCGGGATCATCGCGTCCCTCCCGCGTGAGGCGGTGCGGGTGTTGACCTATCCGGGCTATGTTGTTGTCCTGCTGATGCTGCTGGGGGTGGAGATCGTCGGCCAGGTGGGCGGCGGCAGCCAGCGCTGGCTGGAAGCCGGACCGATCCGCATCCAGCCTTCGGAAATCATGAAGCCTGCCGTGGTGCTGGCGATGGCGCGGTTCTACGAGACCTTGCCGGCCGGCATGATCGGCTCGTGGCGATCCGTGGTGCCTTCGGGCATGCTGATCATGCTGCCCATCGGTCTGGTGCTGATGCAGCCCGATCTGGGCACATCGGTCGCCATTGCGTTTGGCGGGGTGGTGGTGATGTTTCTGGCAGGCCTGCCCTTGTGGTGGTTTCTGCTGGCGGGCGGCGCCGGAATTGCCGCCATGCCGCTGATCTACTTTTTCGCGCTGCACGATTATCAGCGCGCACGGGTGACGACCTTCCTTGATCCGGAAAACGACCCGCTGGGTGCAGGCTATCATATCGCCCAGTCCAAGATCGCAATCGGATCGGGCGGGATTTTCGGCAAGGGCTTCAACAACGGCACCCAAAGCCACCTCAACTATCTGCCCGAACCGCACACCGATTTCGTCTTTGCCACCATGGCCGAGGAATGGGGTCTGATGGGCGGATTGTTTGTGCTGACGATGTACGCGCTGATCTTGCGCTGGGGTTGGAAGGTGGCGAGCGAATCGCAGGACCGCTTCTGCGCCCTGCTGGCCGCCGGGGCGACCGCGACGATCTTTTTCTACATCGCCATCAACCTGTTGATGGTCATGGGCATGGCACCGGCCAAGGGCATCCCCCTGCCCTGGATGAGCCATGGCGGGTCATCGATGATGACGAATATGATCTGCATCGGCCTGCTGATGATGGTCAACCGCTGGAACCAGGCCGCACCGCGCCGCGGTTTGACCGTCTGAAAGCCAATTCGTGCGATTAGGTGCTTGCCATCGAAGCGAGACGCGCTAAATGCAGCGCCTCACGCGAATCGGCCCTCGGCTTCAGCCTACCGTTTCGCAGTCCGACACCCCCCACGGGGACTGACGGAATGGACGCATAGCTCAGTTGGTAGAGCAGCTGACTCTTAATCAGCGGGTCCTAGGTTCGAGCCCTAGTGCGTCCACCACATTTCCCTTACTTTTCAATCAGATACTAAGCTCGTCGGATCGGGCGATTGAGAGCATTTTTGTGCTAGGTAGCTCTCTAGGTAGCAGCGCGCTAATTCGGCACTGCGGCTGCTCAGCCTCCGCACATCAGCGTTCACGGTGAAAGATTCATGGCCTGCGCTTTGTCCGACTGCGTTTGAGCGAGTCGTCGTTTCACCTCCCAGTCAGCGCGACTGCTACCCATCTTGCTCCGCACCAGCATCGCACGCTGGGATGGCCACTTAGAGCCTCAGGCAGCGCGGTGTCATAATGACAGCTAGGCCACCCGAGCTCCGATCCAGATCACGCGGCCGACAATATCGACGCCCTTGCGCTGGATGCCCTGCCAGCTCGGATATGCAGGGTGGTCGGTTAGAACGGTGAGACGGCTCTTCGTTGGGTCGATCGCTATTCGCCTTACGAAGATTTCAGAAGACCCACGGATGGCGTAAAGGCCTTCACGCACCCTCTCCTGGAAGCGAACTCGGCTAATCATAACCTCGTCGCCATTGCAGAGGGTCGGCTCCATCGCCTCACCAACAATTGGCAAGATTGCGACACTGGCGGGCTGATCACACAGCCGACCGAGCCAGGCCGCATCAACCAGCCGCCATTGTGAGCGTGAATCGTTACCCGTCCCGTTCAGCAAGGGGACTTTGACTATCGAACGCTGCCCGACTGTCGGCCCCTCCTTTCCACCGAGCATCTCTACGGGCACGTCAAAATGCAATGCCAGCAGCGCTATATCGCTTTGGTCAAGGCGGGCTGGAGAACCTCGTTTAATGAACTGCTGGATGTATGCCGAGTTTCTTCCGAGGAGGCGCGAAATCGATGCGTAGGTCTCTCCTCGCTCGCTGATTAGGCCATCCAACGCCTCCCGCGGCTCCATCCTATCATCTCCTTCGATTTCCTACCTCTCTATCACATACCGGAGGAAAAATCCTAGTCGGACAGACCTTACAAGGTCAGTAGGGCAAGCGAATGAGGCAAACGCCGCACGGGAGCAAAAATGCCACGGCATCAGCACTATTGGGTCGGCCTCGACGCCGGCCACCTGGAGACTGCGGTCTGCCTCGTCGATGCCGAAGGCCACGCATTCTTCGAGGCAATAACTGAAACCCGTGCCGCTCCGATAAGAGATATCCTTCGGCGGTTCGGCGTTGAGCCCGTCCAGTCTGTTACGATCGAAGCCGGTGTCGGCACTCAAATGGTACGGGATCTCCGTTCGTTCGGGTTTCCCGTTCAAGTCGTCGACGTTCGCAAATCAAGCAAATTCCTGGCGATCCGACGTCAAAAGACTGATGCGAATGATGCCAAAGGTCTCGCTGAGCTTGGCCGACTGGCGCAGTCCTTCGGTCCCCATGTTTTCATCAAATCGGTGGAGCACCAGGACATCCGGATAATGATCAACATCCGCCGAACCCTGCTAAAGCATCGAGCCAAGACGGATGCGCTGCTCCAATCCATATTCAGATTGCACGGTGCCAGTATCAAGCTCCTGAATGGGCGAGGATCGCTCGCAGCTGAAGTCGCGAACCGACTCAGGCTTTTGAGCACCAACGGCGTGACGATCCGCGTCGATTTGGATCCCCTGGTCAAGATGGGAGAAGATCTGCGCTCTCATATCTGGGATATGGATCGAAAGATGCGCACAATGGCCGCCAGCATCCCGGTTTGCGCCAGATTTCAGACGATTCCTGGCGTTGGGACAATTACAGCGCTGTCATTTTACAGCGCCGTCGGAGACCCGTACCGCTTTAGAAGCAATCGAGATGTCGGGCCTTATCTCGGCCTAACGCCCAATCTGTATCAATCCGGCGCCACCGCGCGCCGCGGCCGGATCAGCCGTTACGGAAACAAGCTGACCAGGTCGCACCTAATCACGGCAGCCACCGTGCTGCTTCGCACAATCAAAACCGAAAGTTCATTGCGTACTTGGGGCCTCCGGCTGGCAACAAAGATCGGATTTCTCAAGGCTCGCGTTGCCGTCGCAAGGAAGCTCGCTGTGATCATGATGGCAATGTGGAAGACGGGCGCCTCGTTTGATCCAGACAAATCAAAACCGCGGTTCCTCCAGCCGGAGGAGGCAGGCTTGGACCCCGTACAGATTTCTGGGACCAAGATCCCGTTGTAGGTAATTGGGCCAAGCCTGCCGTCTGATCCCGCGTCCGGCGGCCCTTTAGCAGGTCGAGCCACGGTGCGCCCTGCTAGGCCGCAATCGCACGATCCTCTTCGAACGAATAGGCACGAGGCATTGCGACGGCGTGCCCGTCGAAGTTTCGCGTTATCTCGACAGCACAGGGCTTGTACCGAACCATCCCCTTAAGCTCTGTAATTTATGATTAAATAATGGACCTTAAGAACAATTCTCCCACACTTTCTCCCACATAATAGGCTCTCTTCGATTGACATTTGTTCGATCGTATTCTGCGGGATGGTGTAGCTGGGGGTCGGCCCGCTCATTTCGGCGTCAGTATGAGCCGATTATGCGCCTGGCACTGCCGACAGCATGGTGATGGGAACGTCGCTGAGCAGAGGCATGGTTTCAAGTGTCATGTAGCGGGCGCGCTGGACTGCCCATTCGTCTGACTGCTCCATGAGGATGGCGCTGACAAGGCGGGTTATCGCGGCCTCGTTCGGGATGATGCGGACGACCTCGGTTCGGCGCTTGATCTCGCCGTTAAGCCGCTCAATGGGATTCGTGCTGTGGAGCTTGGCGCGGTGCTCCCTGCGGAACGTCATGTAGGCCAGCACGTCGGGCTCGGCATCGTCCATCAGGGTCGCCAGTTTGGGCAGCTTGGGCCGCACCTGATCGGCCACGCTCCGCCGCTGCTGGCTTGCGCCTTCAGGCTGCTCCTGCGCGAACGCGGTTGCAAAAAAGGCGGAGACGGCGCGCCTGCCGCTCTTGGCGGCGTGGGCTAGGGCGATGCGCATGAAATGAACGCGGCAGCGCTGCCAAGTGACGCACGGCAGCTTGGAGGCAGCAGCCTTGATGCCCTCATGGGCATCGGAGATTACCAGCTTCACGCCGCACAGGCCCCGGCGCGTCAGCTTGCGCAACAAGGCTGTCTAGAATGGTTCTGCCTCGGAGGGGCCGATGTCCATACCGAGGACTTCGCGGCGGCAATCACTGTTCACGCCCGCCGCGACGATCACCGCGACCGAGACAATCTGCCCGTTCTGGCGCACCTTCACGTAAGTGGCGTCGATCCACAGATAGGGCCAGTCGCCCTCGATCTGGCGAACGAAGAAGGTATGGGCGCGCTCATTGAGCTCCTCGCACGGCCGGCTGGCCTGGCTTTTGGAGATCCCGTCCATGCTGAGCACTTTGACCAGATCGTCAACCGAACGTGTCGATATCCCCTGGATTTAGGCATCCTGGATCACCGCGGCCAGCGCCCGCTCCGCCATCCGCCGAGGCTCGAGGAAGCCACGGAAGTAACTGCCCTTGCGCAGCTTGGGGATGCGAAGCTCGACCGTCCCGCGCGGGTCTGTCAGTCGCGCTAGCGATGGCCGTTGCGCTGGATAAACTGGGCCGGCGACTTCTCGCCGTAGCCAGCACTGGTCAGGTTGCCCCCAATCGCCGAGCCGGCGATCCGATCCTGCCCGCCCTGCCGCACCTGCGGCGATCCGCACAAGATCGAACCTCGGCTGTTCCGGCACCGATCGGACCGTAAGCCAGGCAGTGATCGCTAAGAAATTGCCTCGAACCTACCGATCCTGACGAGTCTACATTCGGACCGGCGCACGGTTTTTGCTTTGAGCAGAAATGTATTCGTGATGAAATAATTCGCGAATCGAGGGCGGAGGGGAGAATGTCTGAATTCTGCGTGGCAGACATAGTCGTGGGCAAACACGATTCGAACAATCGCGAAGTGCTCGATGTCTATGCGCGCCAGTTCGACCGCTATGCCGTCTATCAGACGGACCGCCGCGTTGTGATCGCCTATTCCGACGATCCGCTTGTCCAGAAGATCCAGCGCAGGCGGCTTGCCGGCCTGGCCCTGCAACGCGCCGAGATCGACGGGCTGCTCGATCCTTGGCGGATCAGGCCTGCGGGCTACAGCCGACTCTACCAGACTGCGCGGCAGTTCGACATGCGCGTGGCATCCGCACTTATCGAGGCGCTCGAGGGAGAAACCGATGCCGCCCGCGCCATCCTCGATCAGGTCAAGGCGGAAATCCGGGGCGAAATGGGCTCGCGGGCCCGTCTGGCCTATGTCATCTGGTCGATGGTATCGGCGATCGCGGTGCTAGCCCTGTGCACGGCGGTCTTCCTGATCGCGAACCATCTGCTTGGCAATTCCCTGATCGATGCCGCCGACCGCCAGCTTCTGTTTGCCGGCATGGCGACAGGAATTCTGGGCGCGCTCTATTCGATCGCGATGCGCATCGAACGGCGCAATCTCAGCAACGACATGCGGCGACTGGACAGTTTCACCGATTCCTTCGTGCGCCTTGGCCTTGGCGCCATGGGGGCCTTCGTCCTGGTCTGTTTCCTCAACAGCGGCGCGATCGAAATCAATTTCGGCGCGGATATCAGGCCGCCGGCTGGAGGCGGAGGGAAGAACTTCATCTACCTGGTGCTCATTTCCGGCTTCCTCGCCGGCTTTGTCGAACGTTTGGTTCCCGACCTGCTCAATTCCTATTCGATCGCGCCCCACAAGGAGCCCCCGCCACCCACCGGACCTGCCCGTCCGCCGGCTGAGACCGCGAGTGCCGCCTCAGCGGGTGCCGCTGCGAATCAAGGTGCGCGCGAACCCATCAGCGAAGACGAAGTGACCAACCCGCCTTCGGAAGAGGAGGATATCGATGGCTGCGACGCGCACCTCGACGATGCCACACAACTGACCGCCGACGAAGACCTGCCGCCCAGTTCGGGCGGTGTGGCCAGTAACTGAGGGAGACGGGCAATGGTCTATTCGCTGACCTGGTTTCCCGACGTTTTCGAGCGCGCCAACCTGAAATATTCCGAATGTACCGACTGGCGCAATCGCGGCCGCGGAGAAATGGGCCTGGTGCGGGGCGTGATGATCCACCACACGGCCGGCGCGCGCAAATACAACATGCCATCGCTCGATTTGCTGATGAAGGGCCGTAGCGATCTCAGCGGACCTCTGGCCCAGCTCGGCCTGGGACGCGACGGCACGTTCTATATCATCGCCGCCGGAAGGGCCAACCACGCCGGCGAGGGCAAGTGGCGCGGGATAACTTCGGGAAACAGCAGCTTCATCGGCATCGAGGTCGAAAACGCGGGCACGGAAGACGATCCCTATCCCGACGTCCAGATGGAAGCCCTGCGGCGCGGCGTAGCGGCGATCCTCAAGCATGTCGGCGCGGAAGCCTCGATGGTTTGCGGGCACAAGGAATATGCGCCCAATCGCAAGATCGATCCGCTGTGGGACATGGCCAAGTTCCGCGAGCACGTCGCCGCCCTTCTGGGGGCCGCCGTGCCGCCTGCCATCCCCATCCCGGCGATCGACGCAATCCTTCGCCCCACCCTGCGGCGCGGTGCGCGCGGTCCATTCGTCAGCCAGTTGCAGGCCTTGCTGGGAATCGCACAACCGACCGGCAATTTCGGCCCTGTGACCGAAGCGAGGCTGCGGGAATACCAGCGCGGGCGCGGCCTTGTGCCCGATGGCATCGTCGGACCGAAGACCTGGGCGCTGCTCGATCCGGCACGTCGTGGCACTGCGCCGCCATCGACTGCCCCGGCAGTAAGCCCAAGCAATGCCGCACTGTCCGATGTCAGCGCGCCAGCCGCCGTGCCTACCACCATGGCTGCCGTTGTCGCTACCCTTGCAACTATCCCGATGGCCGACGATGCGCAGCACCCCGTGACGGCCGACCAGCGCCAGGCCTATGGCCCGGATGGCAAGCGGTTCGCATCGCGGGCAAAACTGGGTTTCTACACCAACGGCAGCACTGGCGCCGACACCTTCATTGCCTCCCACCCGGAGGCGGGTGAGGGGCTTTCGCCCTCGGCACTGCGCGCCGTGGTGGCGGTCATGGGCAACGAGGGCAAACTCGAAGCCGTCAATTCCTATGACAATTCCTTCCTTTCCTTCGGCATCATGCAGTGGACGGCCGGGCAGAGGGGCGACAAAGGCGAACTGGGCGCATTCCTCAATCGGCTGCAGACTATGGATGCGGCGACCTTTTCGGCCCTGTTCGGGCGCTACGGGCTTGGCGCATCCGCAGCAACGGGGGCCATGTACGGCACGCTTTCGCTCGACGGGAAGGCCTTGCTCACCGCGTCGCAGAAGGCGGTTCTGCGCAGCCCCGAATGGGCATACCGCTTCTGGCGCGCCGGCCACGATCCGGTCGTCCGGCATTGCCAGATCGTGCATGCCGGCAGCCGCTTCGCCTTCTTTTCCGGAGCCGTGATCCAGGGGCGGCCCGTCAGCGAATGGCAGACCAGCGAGCTGGGAATGGCCATGCTGCTCGACCAGCATGTCAACCGTCCCGCCCATGTTCCCGGAACGCTCGACGCGGCGCTGGCGGCGCTGCTTGGAGCGGGTGCCCTACCTGCCGATCCGGCGCAATGGACCGATGCCGACGAGGACCGCCTCATCGACAAGTACGTTGCCCTTCGCGCAGGCACCAGCATGACCAATTCGACCAAACGGGCCGAGCACCTGTTCGACTTGGCCCACGCCGGGAAGCTATCGACGGTCAGGGGATCGTTCAAGTGACCGGCCCGGCCCGCCTCCCGGCCAATCGGCACGACAAGGCCCTGGCCGGAGCGATGGCGGTCGAGGAAGAGTTCATCAAGGCGCGCCGCGGCAAGAACGGCAACAGAGGAGACGGCAGGCGGATCGGGCTGGCACTTTCGGGAGGGGGCATCCGCAGCGCCACCTTCAGCCTCGGCATTCTCCAGGCGCTGAGCAGCCTCGGGCTAGTCTCCCGTTTCGACTATCTGTCGACTGTATCGGGAGGCAGCTATATCGGCAGCTTCTTCGGCGCGCTCTATGTGCCGCCGGAAAAGCGCGGTGGAACTGCGCTGTCGGATGGCGACAGGGCGGAATTCGTCGAACGGCCGCTCCAGTCGCCGCGAGGCCGGGTGGCTGTCGCCAACCTGCGCGAATTCGGGCGCTATCTCACGCCCGGCGGGGCGAGCGACACGATGTACGGGATCGCCACGATCGGGCGCAACTGGGTCATGCTGCAATGCGTGCTCGGGCTCCTGCCGCTGTTCCTGTTCCTTTCGATTCGCCTGCTGCAGGCACCGGAACTGCTCCGCCAGCCGGTGCAGGTCGCCGAGAACCTGTTGGGGACGACCGGCTTCCATGATTTTCTCGCGATACTTTCGCGTCAGCAGTTTTCGGGTCTGTTCATGCTGCTGACGCTGGCATCCGGCCTGCTCGTTCTGGCGGCGGGATTTGCCTATTGGTACAGCCGCCGGGAATCAGTGCCCGAAGACCCCTTCGCCCGCGTGATAACCAATTGGCCCATTATCGCCGCCATCGTCGCCACGGGTCTTGCCGTCCAGTCGCTTGGCGCCACCAGCCCGTCCGACCTTGCAGCCAAGCTGCTGAGCTTCGCCTGCATCGTATCCGACGATGCGGATTCGTGCTCGAACCATGCGCCATTCGGCACGCTGATCGTCATCTTCCTGCTCGGATGGTCGATCCTTTTCTACCTGCTTGCTCTCCTCAATGCCCGCAGCGAACGGGCGATACGCAAGGTCGGGGCAAGGGTGGAAGAGGAAAACATCCGGGGAAAGCTGACCCGCACCCAGGCGAACATGCTGCTGCTAACACTTGCCCTTGGTGCCGCCACCCTGATCGATTATCTCGGCGGGCAGCTTGCCGTGTCAGCGCTGACATTCAACGATCACTACAAGATCGTCGCCGATGCCTGGTCGCAGTCCAGAACCTTTCACGGCCTGCGCCAGTTCTGGCATTACTTCTGGCCCTTCGTCGCTCTCGCGGCCCCGGTCTCGCTGACCTTCTGGGCCCATGGCGCCCTGCGACGCGGAACGGGTCCGGGCTGGCTGGCCAGGCCTGCTGGCCAGGGCGCAATGGGCTTGTCGATCCTGTTTTTCTGGCTGGTGATCTGGGCTGGGATCGCGCGCGCGCTGGGCGAAACGGAAAAGGCGGGAACCATCCTGCTCGCCTCTTGGCTGCTCACCCTCATCGCAATCATCATCGTCGCGATGAGCTACGGATTTCTCAACCAGTCTTCGCTGGTGTCGCTCTATTCGGGCCGGCTCAAGCGCGCCTATGTGGGTGCCTCAAACCCGGTGCCAGGCGACCGCGGTTTCGACATCGGCCGCGAGGGCGATGCGATCGACATGCCGGACTACTATGGCCTGCCGACAAGGCCTTCGCTTTCGCTACACCGCCCGGTCCACCTCATCAACCTGACGATTGCCCAGACCCAGCCCGACGGCAATTCGCGCGTGGTGGCCTATGACCGCAAGGGCAAGCCGATGCAGGTATCCCCGGCCGGACTGATCTTCGAGTCGGGCGGCGCGGGCCAGTCGGGACTCATGGCCCATGCCGATGCGGAGGAATTGAGCCTTTCGACCTGGACGGCGATTTCAGGCGCGGCGGCATCGACCGCGATCGGCGGAATGACTTCGCTCGGTCTGTCGATTCTGGCGATGATGACTAACGTGCGGCTGGGCTACTGGTGGAAATCGAACAGGCGCCCCTGGTACCTGCCGCGCGCGCTGGTGGATACGGTCCACGGCTATCTGGCCAGTGAACTGCAATCGAACTTCGCCACGGACCATGACCGGCAGCGCTGGTATCTAACCGATGGCGGACACTTTGAGAATACTGGTGCTTATGCCCTGATCCAGCGCCGGCTCGATCTGATCGTGGTCTGCGACAATGGAGCCGATCCCGATTACCGCCTCGACGACGTCATGCGCCTGGTCGAGCGCGCAAGAACCGACCTCGGGGCCCAGGTCGGCTTTCTCGACGCCACGGGCCTCGATGCCATGCTGGGTGCGGAAAATCCGGTCCGCCGCCTCTTCGGCGCCTATGAAGAACTGGCATCGCCACCCCCCGCGGAAGAGGCGGAACGCAAGGGCAAGGCCATGCCCTATGCCGCGCTCGCCCGCATCCGTTACGATATCGACCTTGCCCGCCCCGCCGGAGAGGCAGAGCCGGACGGGCCGCACGAAGGCTTACTCATCCTGATCAAGCCGCGCCTCAATTTCGCCGAACCGCCCGAACTTCTTGCCTATCGCAAGCGCGAAGGTGGCAAGGATTTTCCGCAGCAGAGCACGCTCGACCAGTTCTTCGACGAAGAGCAGTGGGAAGCCTATCGCCGCTTCGGCGAGATTGTGGGCGAAGGGCTGTTTGCCGACGTTCTGGGCAAATGGACGCCGCATAGCGCACTTCATCCGCAGGATTTGCATGGCCGCAGGGCAAGCCAGGGAAAAGCCGATGCCTGATCCAGCTTCTACGGGACAAACCGGTTCCCGCTTCGGCGTGGTCGGCATGGTAACCCTGATCGGGTCGGCCTTCATCGGTTTCAATACGCTGGTCACCAGTTGCGCTGCCGAAAATGTCGCAAGCAATGCGGCGCGGCTTCATGCCATCGAAGAGGAAGAACGCTTCTGGACAGATGCGATGCGCGATCTTGCCGACCTGACGAAGGACAAGGAAGTGCCCGGCAGCAACTACGAGGTGCGTTGCGCCTTTCTTGCCAGCAGGACCGCTCCCTTCATCGCCGAGTTCACCGACAGGAATGCCGAGCTGGAACGGCAGGGCGCAGACCCCCGGATCGGCGACGGACCCGACGATCGGAACATCACCGATGAAACGCGCGAACTGGAGCGCCGGGTGCGGATGCTGCGCGATGAATTTGTGAGGTCGATAGGGAGCGATGCGGTCACGCCTGACTGCAACGAAGCGTACGAGGCAGCGCTCGACAGAGCACAGACCGATCGGGCAGCCAAGGCTCGCGCCAATGTGGGCCTGCCGGACCGCCAGCCGGACGATGTGGCCAGCCAGCCCAGAGCACCCCTGCCCCCTCGCGAACCGTTGTTCGCGCTTTCCGGGCTGAGCAGGAAAGGCTGGGATATCGACGTATTCTGGTGCGAGAATGCGGCGGAAGAACCAACCAATGCTAATTTCGCCAGTGCCTACGACTTCGGCACGAAGCTGGCGGAACTCGCCAATGACGGCAAGCAGCTCGAACATGCCGGCAAGGCCTACGAAATCGGTCGGGTCCGCGTGCGCAGGCTGGCCGCCACGCTCTGGCAGAACCAGTCCGAATATTCAGGCGTCAACGGCACGAATGTCGTTCGCTTCGGCCCCGCAGAAGATGGTGAGGCCGATCTGGCCAGGGCCCTTTCCGGGAAGACGTTCGGCTCGATGCTGGTGCCCCAGGAGGCGCCCGGGACCAGAACGCCATGGTACCTCTCGGCCTTTTTCTGTTCGGCCAATATAGGCAGCGCGGTTGCGCCCGACGAATCTGCCGCAGCGCTCTAGGAGATTTCGATGACAAGGCTGCCCCAGTGGATTTCGTTCGATGGCGCGCTTGGTGACATTGCTTCGGTTATCCCGGAGATCGAATCATGGGCGGAGCTTGCCACGCACTGGCGCGACATTGGCGAGGCGATCTGGAAGCTGGGCAAGCAGGCCCCAGTCGACAGCCCCCTGCGCCTCGCGCAATATGTGACCGAACATGCAGGCGATGCCGAAGTCGTCGAAATCTTCGAAAAGCTGAAGCTGACGGACCTGCATGACCGGCTGGCCACGATCGGCGCGAAGCTGTCCGATCCCGCCAGCACCTGGCACAAGCTCTTGGCGCCGGTATCGGAATTTACCGAAGGCGATCCGGGCAAGCCGGAGGATGCGGGCTTCGGCTTCGACGCATCCGGCGAGGACGGCGAACTGACCCTTGAAATTCCGCGGCTCGCGCCATCGGCCGCAGCTGCGTTTGGTCCTGCTTCGCTGACTTTCGACCTTGGCCTCAAGGCAGGGATCGAGTGCGAGGCCGGCTCTCCCTGGCCATTCCGCAGCGACGACGTTTCCGGAGCACTGCTACGGATCGGCGGCGAAGGCATGGTGACGACAAGGGCCGGAATTTCCCTCCCCTTCGGACAGATCGGCAACGGCACGGCCCATGCGGGTGCCAGTTGCGAAGCGGCGATCGGCTTCTACTTCCGTCCGGATGCGCCATCCGACCCTTATGCCCGGGTCCTGGCGAAGGCCGTGGGCGGACTGCCGAATCCGCTCGATCTCGATTCGCTCAGCCATGCCATGGCGCTCTCCGGGCTCGTAGGCATCGCCCTTGGCTGCCGCGGATCGGCGGAAGGCGGCCTCGGCATCGCCCTTGGCAAGCAGTTCGAGATCGCCAAGTTCGCTTCGGGCACGCTAGGCGCGACAGCCGATGTCTCGTTCAGGCGCAATGGCCAGTGGATCGTCTCCTTGCGCAAGACTGCGGCGGGAATGCGCTTCGTTCTCAGCCGCGATGACCAAAGCGAACACAACTGGTCGGCCGGCGTGGGCATCAAGCTCGATGCGGCGCCGCTGGCGCGCAAGGTCCATGACCTGCTAATCGAAGGAAAGGATTTCGTCGGCCCGGCGCTCGAGAAGATCAAGCCCTTCCTCAGCCCCGGCACCTACCTGGCGAACGAGGCCAAGGCCCTGCTCAGGACAACGGCCGCCTCGATCATCGGCCAGGAAGACTTGCGCGATGCCCTGGTCAAGGATTTGTCGCTGGCGCTGGCCGAAGGCGCGTCGGGCTCCAGCGCGCTGACAGACCTGGTGATGGACAGGCTGGCCACCCATGCCGCTGCCACCGCCAAGGGCCTGCTGGCCGATGCCGGAGACTGGGCGCAAGCGCTGATCGAAAGCCTGACGCGCGAAGTGCCGAGCTTTGCCGGCGATGCACTGTCGGACAAGCTGCTGGCCCTGATCGAACCGATGCTGGCAGGTGCGCAATCCGCTCTGAAAGAAACGGTCGACAGTCTGGCTTCCGATACGGGCCTGTCGGCCAGGCTTGCCAAGGAACTTTCGGCAATCGGCACTTCGGTTAAGGCAGCCGAACGCGATGCCGACAAACTGCTGCAAGGCGTGCGCGAGGCCATCGGGAAACTCCAGAAGCTCGCCGACGATGTGATCGCCGCAACCGAGGACAGCGCGAAGAGCAAGCTCGAGGCGCGCTTCGGCTGGAACGGGGCCGGTCAGGAAGGCCGAAGGGTCGAGCTGGCAGGAACCATTGCGCAATCGACGCCGGAAACGGCAGAGCTCTGGCGTGCTCTGGTGACAGGGCGGCTCAAGCCCTTCCAGAAGATTCTGGCGGATCCCTCGCTCGCACCGGCCGGCATCACCCTGTCGGCCGATTCCAGCCTGTCACGCTTCGTCTCGCGCGAGCGCGGCTTTGCGGCCGAACTGGTGATCTTCGGCATCGACCTCTCTTTCGCCTCGATCGTCAAGGGCAAGGCCAGCGTGACCATCAACGGCTCGGGCGATATCGCCGTGACGGCCGAGGGCAGCGCGCTTCGCAGGATGGAAGGCTTTGACGAAGGCCGCTCGGCCACTTTCGTCAGCACCTGGGATCTCCTGATGACCAAGGCGGAAAGAGCTGACGGCCGGACACGCGCCATGACCGTGGAAGTGGGCCTCGATCACACCGACAGGAATCTCAAGGCGCGCGAGGTGGAAGGCATGTTGTCGGGCCTGTCCGAACAGGGCCTGATCGAGCCTTCACGCGTGAACGAGGCCCTCAAGGTCTATCAGGGCTGGCGCGCCGAAGACGCGGCCAAGGGCAAGATCAGGGGCCGGATCGGGATCAAGTTGCTATTGCCCGCCTCGGCAGTCGAAAACATGGTCGCCGCCGGGCGCGACCTCGTCAGGCGAAGCCAGGCGGCGCAACTTGCCCTGTTCGAAAGGGCCGTGAACAGCCAGATCGCTGCCGGCGTGGCTTCGCCCAAGCAGTTCGACCGCGATATCGACACTGCGCGCGACCACTTCAAGATTTCGGTGAAAACCGACGACCCTGCCGCCTATATGCTCGCCCTGTGGAATTCGGATGTCCCCCTGCTTCCTGGCCAGGGCGCAGGCCCCCGGATGCCCGCACTCGCACAGGTAATCCCCCGGGCCGGCGCGTTCGTGAACATGCTGACAACAATGGCGGAGATCTACGACGCCGTGCCATCGACAGGCGGGGCACTGCCTGGTGCATGGCAGGAAGACGACTATGCCCGGGCCGAAAAGAAGCTGGCCTCGTCCGCGCGCAAATGGCTCAGGCTCAATGCCGATTTCGTGCTCTGGTTCAAATCCGACCTGCATCCCGCGCTGGTGGCATTCTATCGCCTGCTTGCCGAAATGAGCCTTGCCAATCCGGTTGAGCAACCGGCACAAATGGAAGGCTATGCGGCAAGTCGCCTGTTCAAGATCACCATGGCACACGGCAAGGATGAGCAAGTCACGGTTGTCTAGCGCCGCCTGACGAAATTGAAGCGAGGGGAAATGCATGGTCCAGCTTGTCTGCGTTCACGGCGTCGCGACGCGCCCGGGGGATGACCTGACGAGGGCGGTCGAAAACCGCGACGCCCTGTTCGCCCGGATCGTCTTTCCGGGAATCGAACACAGGGTCTGGTCTCCTGTCTGGGGCGATCTGGTCCCTAGGGTCGATCCCGGCGTGTTCGATACCGACCGCAGCGCGCAGAGCTTGTCGCTCGGCACTGGCGGGGATGATCCCGGAGCGGGTCTGGGGAGTGGCGAGGGAAATCAGTCGGGGCCGGATCTTGCGGCGATTGCGGCGCAGGCGCCCAGCGTCGCCGTCGATGCGGTGATGGCCGAACTGGTCGACCGGGCCGATGCCGAAGGGCGCGCACTCGACGAGGGAGAGCTTTCCGCCTTCGAACGTGCCGCCACAGCCATCGCTTCGGGCGATGCCGGAAAGCTGCTGGAGAATGCCGCGAGCGACGACGAGATCGCATTCAACCTTGCAGTCGACTCCGGCTCGTACGGCATCGGCAACACCATTGGCGCGGCGGTCGCAGCGGTCACTGGTCGCGCGCGAAACGCCGTTTCGACCGTGGCCTTCGGAGCGGTGCGTGACAGCCTCAGCCCGGCGATCGCCTTCTTCCTTGGCGATGTCTTCGCCTATCTCAAGGATGGCGGCCTGCGCGCCCGGATTCGCGCGCGCGTGCTTGCCGACATCGCAGCAGCCCACGCCGCCCGCAAATCCGGCGAACCGCTCGTGCTGGTCGGTCACAGCCTTGGCGGGGTGATCCTTGTGGACATGCTTTGCGATCCGGGTGGCGCCGGCTTGCCGCAGGACCTGGCGGTCGATGCGCTGTTCACTGTGGGATCCCAGGCCGGGCTGTTCCAATCGGTGGGCGTGCTAGAAAGTGGCGTGAATCCGCCTGCCAAGGTCGCGCGGCCGGAAAAGGTCGCGCGCTGGTTCAACGTGTTCGATCCGATCGATCCGCTCGCCTTCCGCGCCGACGCATCCTTCACCGGGGTCGAGGACATTATGTTCGATTCGATCACTGGGCTGGCTTCGGCGCACACGACCTATTTCAAGCGGCCTCAGTTCTATGCCCGCTTCGGCAAGCGCCTTCGCCAGGCGGTCGTGATCGCATAGCCCAGCCATGGCCAGGATCTTCGAACGCGCAATAGACGGCCCGGCGACACACGCCTTTCTGGTTGGCGTGGGCGACTATCCCTTTGCCAAGCCGGGCAAGGGAAAGCTCCCCGAACTGCGCGCGGTTCGCGATCTGCCGAGCGCGGCCGACGGCGCGCGACTGATGTGCGACTGGCTGATCGAGAACAGGGATCGGCTTGCCGCGCCACTTGCCTCGATCGAACTGCTCGTCTCCGACCCGCCCGCCACGCAGAACCGTTATCAGGCCCGGAGCGACGAACTGAAGGCCGCCACCATCGAGAGGGCGACCGGACCGACGCTCATCGCCGGTGGGCAGCGCTGGATCGAGGCCCTGAAGTCGGGCAGCGGGCATACCGCGCTGTTCTATGGCTGCGGCCATGGCGCTTCGCTGGCAAAGCAGCCCGTACTCTTCCTGTCCGACCTCAACGAACGCGACGAACCCGAAGCCTGGTCGCATTTCCATGTCGGCAAGACCGGACTGGCGCTTCGCCAGATGGCCGAACTGAGGGCGGCCTTCATGTTCGTCGATGCCTGCGGCGAATTCGTCAGGAATTTCCAGCTCGCCGACGTGCAGGATCACCGCTTCGTCAGCCCTAGGCTTCCCCGCGAAAGCGATCGGGACAAGGTGTGGCTGGTTAGCGCAGCCTCGTCAGGCCTTCTCGCCTACGACGCGGCGCAGGCGCTGGCACCCGATCTACAGGTGGATTTCGAAGGCGACTACGCGAAGGGCGGAGTGCGGATCGGCCGCTTCACCCAGACCTTGCTCAAGGGCCTGGATGGCGCATCCGCGCGCTGGCTGAAGAACCGCTGGACGGTGGACAACCGCAACCTGTCGGTGATCGAGCTCAAGAAGCTCCAGCGCCACTACTTCCCCGAATGGAAGGACCGGACGTTCGAACCTTCGGACGGACTGACGGCCAACGATCAATATGCTCTCGTCCATCCCGAATCCCCCGCCCTTCCCGTGCAGATACAGGTCAATCCCGAGCAGGCCGCGACCAGCTTCGATCTGCGCATCTGCCTTACGGGCGACGGCGCCCCGCCCTGGGTTCGCGATCGGGGAGCGCGCATGGAGGGTGCCTGGCTGACCGAGGTCGCTGGCGACACCCAGCGGCCCTATTTCATCGTCGCCAGCGACGGCATTTCGCCCCATTCGACATTCTTCAAGGCCGACCAGCCGCAGTGGGATCAGTGGATTAACGTATCATGAAGACCAGCCTCGAATTCGAAGCTCCTGGCGATCTCTCGATCGGACGGGTGAAGATCACCGGTGCGGGCCGCGAAGTGGCCGACTGGGTGGCGACTCCCGACGACCGTACCTTCAGGCGCGATTCGCTCGCTCCCGGTTTCTATACAGCTGAGATCACGCCGCTCGGCCTGGCACCGCAATCGCTGGTTTTCGAAGTGCGACGCGGCGAGGCCAACACCATTGTCGCACCGCACTTTTCGGCTCTCGCCGTCAACGGTGGCGGTGCCACCTTCATCGGCATCAAGGACCGCGAGGCGGCGGTCGGTGCGCTCTATGGCAAGGCCATGGGGATGAAGGTCGACTTCGTTCCCGACGAGGCCGTTACCCCGGTCGAGTTCGCATGCACCGCCGAAGGGGCTGTGCCCGACGCGCCGGGTGAAAGACGCATCGCCATCGGGCTTTCGCAGGAAACGGGAGGCACACGGGAATCGTGGAAGCCCTTTGCCGGCACTGCCAGCTATGAACTGGCGGGCGGCAGACTGAGCTTTCGGGTCGAACCGAGGCCGGGATGGTCGCCCGCTTCCGCCGAGCGCGTGCGCCTGTCGATGGCAATCGAAGACCTGCGGGTCGAACGTCTCCTTCTGCCGATGTATCGCGGCGGCGTGCAGATTTCGGTAACGCCTTCGGTGCTGTCGGCCAACGACGTGGAAATCGAGGTCATGCCAGCCGATCCGCGCCTGCGCGCTCTGGTGCGGGCGCTCGTGGCGGGAACGCCCGAGGAAGCCGAGGCCGTCCGGAAACTGGTGCTGGAAACCGGCAAGGTTGATGCCGCCCGGGAAGCGGAACCTGCCGACCCTTGGGCCGAGATCCTGACCGCGCTTCTGTTCATCCGCTTTCCCGACATTTTCGGCAGCCTGACGCAGGACATGGCCGACCGGCTGCTGGAAACGGCACCCTGGGCCTATGACAGCCATGTGATCAAGGCGCGCCAGATGCTGTATGGATCGGCGCAGGATGACGAGCTCGAAACAGCAGGAGCGGTCCTGCAACTGCTTGCCCGGGCCCAAGCATGGAATTCTCCCTATTTCACCTATTCGAACCAGCTCTTTTCGGAACTGATCGAGGCGTTGACATCCTTTGCCGAGGCCGGCGAGCCATCGCTGCGCAAGCAGGCGGACCAGATTCGCAGCCGCTGGCTTCGCGATGGACCGCTGCAATCGTCGGCAGGTGCGTCGTTCTCGTGGTTCCGCCGCGATCAGGACCGGCTCAAGGAGGGAATGCTTGCTCCCGATCGCAGTTCCAAGGGCCAGCTTGCGGCCCGTTCAACCACCAATCTGTTCAGCGGCCGCATCGCCGGTGGGCAGATTTCGTTCGGAGCAGGAGATTCCCCTGGCCCCAGAGAGCCGAAGTCCGCTGGCCAGGAGCCCGAATCCCTCATCGATGCCGCCATCGCACCCGAAGCCTGTCCCGCGCTGAAACGCAATCCCGGCCCCGAGAACGATCCCAACAAGGGGCGATTTGGCGAAAACGACAGAGCGCAGGGATTCGCCCTGCGTGCATCGTTCAAGGAAGTGGGCGATGGCGAATGGGTTTCGATCGCCATGACGGTCGAAGCCGGTCGCGGTGTCGAACTCGGGTCGGGCGATTGCGCGTGGTTCTGCCTCCACCCGACCTTCCAGCCGCAATGGGTCAAGGTGCTGTTCAGGGGCAATGCCGCCACGCTCGTCCTGCAGGCATGGGGCGGATTCACGCTTGGCGTGTGGTTGCCCGAACATCGCGTCGAGCTTGAACTCGACCTCTCGCAGGTGCCCGGCGCGCCGAAGGCGATCGTCGAGCGCTAATCGCGGGGCAGATCTGGCCCGAGTGGCCGCTACACGTCGGCCAGGACGATCGCGAATTCCTGCTGCACCCCGCGCGGTGCGCGGAAGCCGGGAGGTGCCTCGTCGATTGCGGCAATGTTCGGCGACATGTCTTCGGGCGTGACGGGAAGACCATCGGCGCGACGCCAGCCCTTGTTCACACCGAAAAGAAGCCGGGCACCCCTTGCGCCCACCGACGAATAGGCCGCCCCGTTGCTCGTGCAGGCCGAACTGGCAAGCCAGACGGCAAGGCCGGCGGCATATTCCGGTTCCATGTAGCGGGCGAGGCATTCGGCGAGCGGATTGGCGGCGCGGACATAGCGGTGCCGCCGACAAAGTCCGCCATCTTGCTCACCGCGGTAGGCAGCAGCGCGTTGCACGCGATGCCGTGCGGCTCTCCTTCAAGGGCAAGAACGTTGGACAGGCCGACGACGCCGGACTTGGCGGCGGCATAGGATGCCATCTGCCGGTTGCCGAAAACGCCGGCGGCAGATGCGGTAAGCAAGATCCGGCCGTGACCCTGCACCTTCATGTGCGGCCAGACCGCGCTGGCAATGTTGAAACTTCCGACAAGATGGGTTTCGATCACCGCCGCAAAATCGGCAGGCTCCATCTCTTCGAACGGACCGAAGCGCATGGTGCCGGCGCTGTTGACAAGCGCATCGACCCTGCCGAACCGCTCAAGCGCGGCCTCGACAATCCGCCGGACGCCTTCGCTGGTGGCAACGCTGTCGTGATTGGCGCAGGCCTTGCCGCCATCCTTGCGGATTTGCTCGGCGACCCGGTCAGCCGCGCTCGTGTCGCTGCCCTCGCCCGGAACCGAGCAGCCAAGGTCGTTGTGTGTTGCAAAATGTCCGTTTTGACCGGGGCTGTCAGTAGCATCCGTCAATACCCTGCGTTCAACGGATAAGTAGTGAGGGACGGGCTTTGGGTCGCAATCCGCGCTTCCCGCAATGAATAAAAATCAGCTTGATACGATCTCGTGCATCCAGTCGTCGATTTCCGCTTCGACCCACACGACACATTTCGGCCCTAGCGATCGCGACCGTGGGAACCGCCCCTCGCTCATACGTTGATATATGGCGGAGCGGCGCAGCCCGACCCGCGCGATGACCTCCGGAAGGCGGAGAAACCGGGCGGGCACAGCTGCGGCAAGCTGAGGGGTATTCGATGTGTCCTGATTAGAAAGCGACATTGCTGATCTCATTCGCTTGGGTTCGGTCCCCTCCGAACTTTGGGATTTACCGCGACAGCGCCATCGCGATGTCGCGGCCCACAAAATCATCGATGTGCTTGGCTAGCATCCGCGCCACGAACTGTGAGGTGCCGTTGGCCCACCGCGGCCGGAGATCCTCGATCCGTCGCCCGAGGGTCCGCTGAAGATGGACTGGAAGGCTAGTGAAAAACTCTTCGAGAAATTCGCCCATCTCGCCATGCATCCACTCGCAGGCGAGGTCTTCCTGCCCGGCAAGAGCAAGGATCATGGTCGCGCGAGGGTGCGCTCCACAGGCGGCGAGCACAAGTGCCGCTTCGTCGAGCCCGATAGGCCGCTCGCCGCGCGCAACGCGAAGCAGGGTCTCGCGGTGCATTCCGCATTCACTAGCAATCCTATGGCGGGGTTTGCCGCCGACATCGATCGCATGAGCGAGCACGCGTGCCAGGCTTTCATTGGCCGGTCTGGCGGCGGCGGTTGGATGGTGCATGGTTGTCTCCTAGGTTCTGCACTGGTGCGACTCGCAGGCATAACGCGAAGCATCCCATGTAGGAAAACGAAAAGAACATAAACGGAACATCTCGTTTAGAGGCGAATCAGTTCCTCTATCCGATTCGTCGCCAAATACCGGCTGCCGTGACGGCTTTTACCGACACAAAAAGACCGAATTTACGTCATTATCGTCGAATTCAAGCGCTGGACTGGAAAAGATGCGTCCGCATCCTTCCACCTCCAGGCGGTATTGCCGATGAACACTTTCCTACGACCATTTCCTAGATGCATGTGGAACACACAGCGAACGCAAGAACGCTGTGACCACCCCTCCAACCGGAGCTTCACATGCAGTCTCTCACCCTCCCCAGGCGCGCCAGCGTCAAGGGTCTCGGCAAGACCCTCAACATTGCCATCCCGGTCGCAATCGCGGCGCTTGCGGCGAGCGCCGCCTATGCCGGCGCTGACACGACCTTCACCCCTGCCCTCACGAAGTTCACGGACTTTCTGGAAGGCTCGGGCGGCAAGATCATCACGGTTCTCAGCCTCGCTGGCGGCCTAATCGGTCTGGCATCCGGGCGTTTTTCGCTCGGCCAGGTCGCCGTTCCGGTGGGTGTCGGCATCGGTGTCGGCACGGGTGTTCCGATCGTCACCTCGGTCGTGACCGCGGTCATCTGAGCGCGGCAAGGGAAGGCGGCGTCGCCATGGCAGACCCATACATCATTCCTCGGCGGCTCGATGACCCGGAGCTTATCGGCTTTTGGACCATCGACGAGTTCGCGGGAATGTTGGCCCCCTTCACCTGGGGGATCCTCACCCAGCATATCTTTATCGGCATTATAGTCGCCTTCGGCGCCTGGTTCGCATTGCGAAAGGCAAAAGCAGGACGCGCCAGCTCCTGGGTAGCCCACGCCGCATACTGGTATCTGCCTGCAGGATTTCTGGGCCTCAAGGCAACGCCGCCTTCTCACTGCCGACTACTCGCCGGTTGAGGGGCACTTTCATGTATTCCGACATTTCTCACGAACGCCAGCAATCGCTGCTGCGCCAGCGCAACCTCTTTGCGCTCACTAGCGCTGGCCTAGGCCTCGCAATGGTCATCGCCGGTAGCCTTGCTGCCACCCGCGACCGCGAAGTGGTGCTGGTTCCGACCGTTCCCAAACAGCTCACGGTGAGCAGTGCCGGGGTCGAGGCCGACTATCTCGAGCTCGTCACCCGCGATGCCGCCCTTGTTCTCCTCAATCGCAGCCCCGAGGGCCTCGATTACTGGATGAACGAGATCCTGAAGCTGGCAGATCCCGGAAGCTATGGCCGCCTCAAGGCCGAACTCGTCCGGATCGTCGAAGAGCAGCGGGGCTCGGATGTCACCCAGGCATTCGTGATCCGGTCGATGACTGTCGATCCCAAGGGTCTGACATCGGATGTGACCGGCACGCTTAAGACCTTCGTCGGCGCGCAGGTGATTGCCAGCGACGAGCGCCGTTTCCGCTTCAGCTGGACTTACCGCGGCCTGCGCCTCGCGCTCTCCGGGTTCGCCCAGCTCCCCCCACAGGACAAATCGAAGGAGGCCCAGTGATGGCTTACCGAAAAGGGACCCATACACGGGGTCTATTTCTGAGCGCGGCCGCTCTGCTCACCGCAGCATCCCCCGCTCATGCCGCCGACCAGTTCAAGCAAACGGCTGACGGCGCCGGAATCGAGTGCAGCGTTTCAGCGCGAGAGCTGACCCGCTTCGCATTGGTCGACGACCAGTTCGCCAGCGTCTCGAAGATCTCGACCGGCACACCCTACAACGACTTTGCAGTGACTAACGAGCCGGTGCGCGGCGACATCTATGTGTCGGTGCCGGAAACGTACGCGGCACGGTCGATCAGCTTTTTCACCACCACGAAGAAGGGCTTCGTCTACAAGGTCGCGTGCCGGGTTGAGCAAATTCCGGCGACCCAGGTCTTCATCACCAACCCCGCCATCGCGAAGAACCGGGCGGCGGATTGGGAAAGCCAGACCCCACTCGAGACAAGCGCCGTCCGGCTCATCCAGGCGATGGCCAATGACCGTTCGGTCGATGGCTTCGAGGTCCACCAGGCTACCGCAATGCCCGCTCGGGTCGGCGATCTCGAGCTCCAGCTCATCGCCGATTATCGCGGCGCCAGCCTCACCGGCAAAGTCGTCCGCATCCACAATCGCGGATCGAAGAGCGTGACGCTCGCCGAACGCGATCTCGCACCACGCGACACGCTCGCCGTCTCGATCGCCGAGCCAAAGCTCGAACCCGGGGCCAGCACCACGGCCTTTGTTGTCGGCGCAAGCGGGGAGACCGGCCATGACTGATGCAACCCATACGCCAAGCACTGCCCCTTTGCAGGCCGAGAGCGCGGCATCGTCCGAACTTTCCGGGCTCAACGCCCGCACCGCGCGCCGTCAGAAGCTGCTGCTGGGGTCGCTGGGAGCACTCGCCCTCATCGGCGGAAGCTGGTTCATCCTTGGCGGCGACGACAAGGCCAAGACCGGCGATCCCAATGCGGCGCAGACGATCGACACGGCAGGCCTGGTCAACCGCGACCTGTCCCAGCGCGAGTTCGTCGCGACCTATGGCAACCGGCTGGATGCAGTCACGCGCGAACAGAAGGCGCTGAAAGACGGCAGCATCCCGCGAAGCGAGATCGAAGCGCAGCTGGCGGCACTCAAAGCCGAAAACCAGGCCATGCGTGTCGATGGACAGGCTGCGATCGATGCTATCTCGGCAGAGAACGCCGAGCTCAAGACCCGGCTTGCCGCGCAGCCTGCATCACCGGCACCGGCTGTACCGCCACCGGCTTATGGGCCGCAGGCAGGCGGCTATGACGCAAGGGCCCGGTCACCTCAAACCGGTACCGGCGCCGCAGCCGGTGATCCGCAGGGCGGCATGATCCCTTCGCCCGGCGAGGTGAAGCTGATGAGCTTCAGCTCCGACAAGGCAGGGACCAGTGGTCTGAGAGTGGGCCGGCCCGATGCGCCACCGGTCGTCGTCGAGGATTCGCCCGATTATCTGCCGCCCAACTCCTACGCGCCGGCACGCGTAATCGTCGGCGTCGATGCCTCGGCAGGTGTCGCCAGCCAGACCGATCCGCTGCCTGTGGTGCTTCGGATTACCGGCCCTGCTCGTTCGGTCATGCAGAACGGAAAGGTTCTGACCACCCGGATCCAGGGCTGCGTCGTCAACGGCGCGGCACGCGGGGATCTCAGCAGTGAGAAGGTCTATGTGAAGCTCGCCCGGATGACCTGCGATCAGCCTGGCGGCAGGGTCGCAGTGAGCGAGGTCAAAGGCTTCATCAGCTTCGCTGGCAAGTCCGGGGTCCGCGGCCGCGTCGTAAGCCGCGAAGGCAGCCTCGTCAGCCAGGCCCTGCTGGCCGGGATCGTCGGCGGCTTCGGGCGCGGCTTCTCGGCCAATGCCAACAGCGTCTTTTCCGGCGTCACGACCAACCCCGACGGCAGTCGCTCCAAGCTCTCAGCCGGCGACATTCTCGGTGGCGGGCTTGGCCAAGGCGCCGCCGACGCTGCCGACACGGTCAGCAAATACCTGATCGAGCGCGCCGAACAGTACCAACCCGTCGTCGAGATGCCGACCGGCATCGATGTCGAGATCGTGTTTCTCGACGGCGTCTACGTGAGGAACTCCCAATGATCGAAAATACTCTCCTCGAGCAGGACAATCGTCGGCGCCGCTGGTTGCGTGCCAGCGCCGGACTGACGGCGATCATCGCCGTGTCGGCCGCGACGGGATGGGGTGTGGCAAGCCTTGCAGCCCCTGCTGCCGCTCCAGACACGGCGAAAGTTCGAGAGGCGCTCAAGCTGCGCCTGCCCAAGACGCCGATCGACGCGATCAACTGCAAGGGCCTTGGCGGCCTGTGCGAGGTCGCGTCCAAATCGACGCTCTTCTACGTCGACCGGGCCGCAAAGTATCTGGTGATCGGCCGGGTCTACGACATGGAAGCCCGTCAGGATCTGACGGCTGCCCGGTTGCTTGCCCTCAATCCGGACCTGCTGGCAGCAGGGGCAGCGCGGCGCAGCAATCCCGAGACGCAATCGGAAGGCGGTCCGAGCGCAGCCGCAGCTTCAGATCGAAACGCGGCACCGCGACATGTCCCGCTCAGCAATCTTCCCGCCAAAGGCGCGATCACCTGGGGGCCGGCCGATGGTCCGCGTGTCGTCGTCTTTTCGGACTTCCACTGCGGCTATTGCAAGAAGCTCGAGGCCGAATTGAAGGCGATCGGAGCGCGGGTTGAAGAGCGGCCGATCTCGATCTTCGGGGCCGAAAGCCGGCGCGATGCTGAACGGGTTCTGTGCTCGCCACGGCCTGAGCTGGCGCTGCATATGGCCTATTCGGGTCTGGCGCTCGCCAATCCCAAACCCTGCGACACAAGCGGGCTCGATGCCAACGAGGCCTTCGCGCGCGCCCACGGCTTTGGCGGCACACCTGTGATCGTGCGCCCCGCCGATGGCGCTGTTCTCGAAGGCTTTCGGCCTGCCGCCGTGCTCCGGGACTTCCTGCGCGCTGGCCCCAACCGGGCCCCCACCCCTGCTCCCAAAGGATAGACCCATGCGTTTTCCGACACGTCTCCTTGCCTGCGCCTGTCTGGCCGGTCTTGCCAGTGGCTGCGCCACGTTCGGCACCAACGTCGAGGGCGATTTCACCTGCCGCGCGCCGAAGGGCGACTGCGCACCGGCTCACGTCATCGATGCCAAGGCGACGGACAATCTGTCGAACGGCACGCTGCTCCATGCTGACGCGCGGCAGAAGTCAGGCGTCGTGGATGCCGACACCAGCCGCACAGCGGAACGCACCTTGCGCGTCGTCTTCCCCGCTCATGTCGATGAAGCTGGAACGCTGCATGACGAAGCGGTCGCCTGGACCGTCGTCGAAAATCCGCGCTGGGCCACCGAGCTGCGCCGCAAGGCGGGTGAGGACCAGGGCGGATCCCTGATGCGCCAGGTCCGTCGGCAGCTGAAAGCCGCTCAGAGAGCCCCTGCACCGGACGGCGCGGAGGGAGACCCGAACGCACCTGATGAGGCGTCGCCCTTCTCGTCTGCACGCGACGACGCGGGTCAGGCTGGCGGCAGCTCGGGCGCCGATGCCCCCAGTCCCTTCAACGAAACTTCAGATGCCTCGCCGCTGGTCCTCCCCTCCACGGCGCGCGAGGCCGTTGCCGGTGCCAAGGCACCGGCGGTCGAGGGGTTCGACACGTCGCCTCGCCTTCGTGATCGAGCCCCTCGGCCTGAGGCGGGGCAGAGCGCTCCGCTTTTCCCGAGCGCAGCGGCGATTGAAGCCGCGAAAGCTGCAATCCGCCCGGCAGTCAGATCCGGCGAACAGCCGATCGTCAGCACCTCCCAGCCGAAGGAGCCCAAGTGATGGCCGAACAACTCAAGACCGTCGTCGATCGGCTGCTCAGCGGATTGCTGGGTGATGCCGAGCACGCCGACAATGCCCGCCCGCAGCTCATGGTCGACATGCTCTCCGACTGGCTCCCCTACCGGGTCTACGATCCGGCAACCCGCCTTTACTTCAACGCACGCTCGAAGGGCTTTGTCCTTTCGGTTACGCCGCTGATCGGAGCCGACGAGCGCACCGGGGAAATCCTGGGACAGTTCTTCTCGGAAGGACTGCCAGCAGGCGCTTGCCTTCAGGTACTCCACCTTGCAAGCCCGCGCATCAGCAGGATCATCGCCCCGTGGTTCGCCCCACGCTACATCCAGGGCGGCGTGTACGAGGCAATTGCCCGGCACCGGGCGCGGCGGCTCTATTCGCTCGTATGGGAGTCCGGCTCGGCGGACGCGCCCTTCCATGCGCGGCATCACCAGGTGATCGTCTCGGTCGGGGTGCCGACCTCCAAGTCGGTCAGCAATGAGGATCTCAAGCAGACCCGCGATGGCCTGGTGGCGATGCTCAAGTCGCTCAATCTCGGCGTGGTCGAAGTCGGGCCGGAAGCGCTCATCGCTGTCATCGATGATCTAACTTCTCCCACCACCGCCCCGCAGGACGATGCGGTGCCCTACAACCCGAATGATCCAATCGCCTCCCAGGCGATCCGCCACGACATCGAACTGGTGGTAGCTGAAGATCGCATGCGACTCGTGACCGAGCGTTTCCGCCCCACTGGCAAGGTCAATGACGGCGTGCCCGAGATCGGGACCGTCTATCCCGATGCCTTCGATGTCCGGCATTTTGCCGTACGCAACATGCCATCGCGCTGGGCCCCGTGGGAATGCGCGCGGCTGATCGGCGACCTGTTCACCGACAAGCTGCGCTTCCCCTGCCCC
Source organism: Porphyrobacter sp. TH134 (assembly GCF_002855495.1). Taxonomy (GTDB): domain Bacteria; phylum Pseudomonadota; class Alphaproteobacteria; order Sphingomonadales; family Sphingomonadaceae; genus Erythrobacter. The sequence goes on along the minus strand of NZ_PKRO01000017.1, from coordinate 10,626 downwards.
GCCGCAACCATGCTGTGTCTCGTCTATCCGGACCAGGAGGCTGCATCGGCGAAGGCCGGATTCAAGTTCATGCGGACGACCAGCCTCGCCGGGACCCGCAGCGCGCGGTTCCTGCCTCGGATCGGCGAACAGGCCGCCGAGTGGCAGCATGTTCAGGCCGAGCTCCAGGAAGGCCGCCGTCTCGTGCGGGTCTTCTACGGTGTGACGACCTATTCGCCACTGGGCCAGGGCGACCGCCACGAACGCGCGATCAAATCGATCTACAAGGCGGCGGGCTGGGACCTTACGGACGAGCGCTACCTCCAGATCCAGGGATTGCTCGCCGCGATGCCGCTCACCCTGGCTGACGGGCTCGGCGCCGATATGGAACGGCTGAAGCGGTTCAAGACCGTGCTATCGACGACCGCAGCCAACATCGCGCCCATGCAGGGCGAGTATCTCGGCAGCGCCCACCCCCACCTGCTGTTCGTCGGACGGCGGGGCCAGCCCTTCTTCTGGTCGCCGTTCGAGAACGAGGCCGGCAACCACAATGTTGCGATCTGCGGCAAGTCGGGATCGGGGAAGTCGGTGCTGCTCCAGGAGATGTGCGCCGCGCTGCGCGGCGCCGGCGCACAGGTTGTCGTGATCGACGATGGCCGCAGCTTCGAGCACTCGGTCAAGCTGCAGGGCGGTCGCTTTGTCGAGTTCACGATTGCTGCGGGCTTCTGCCTCAACCCGTTCTCGATGATCGATGCCACCCGCGCCGCGGAAGACGAGGACTACCGCCTCGACTGCTTCGGGATGATCAAGGCCATCGTCGGGCAAATGGCTCGCCACAGCGCGAAGCTGACGGATACCGAACGCGGATTGATCGACCGGGCGGTCAACCTCGTCTGGGCGCAGCACGGCGCGGCTGCCACGGTCACGACCGTCGGCGAGATGCTGGCTAGTCTCGGCCATGACACTGCGGCAGATATCGCAACCGCGCTTGCCCCCTACATGGCGGGCGGAACTTACGGTGCCTTCTTTGAAGGCCAGGCAAGCCTCGACCTCGATGCGGACTTCACGGTCTTCGAGATGTCCGACCTTGCGAGCCGGGAGGATCTGCGCAGCGTCGTCCTCTCAGCCATCATGTTCATGACCAGCCAATCCATGACGCGAAGCCCAAGGTCGCTGCGCAAGCTTCTGCTGATCGATGAAGCCTGGTCGATGCTCAAGGGCGGTTCGATGGGTGAATTCGTCGAAACCTACGCCCGCACCTGCCGCAAGTATGGCGGCGCGCTGGCGACCGCTACCCAGTCGCTCAACGACTACTACAAGTCCGACGGGGCAACGGCGGCGCTCGAGAACAGCGACTGGATGCTGATCCTCCAGCAGAAGCCGGAGACGATCGCCGATTTCAAGGCGAGCAAGCGCCTCGATATGGACGATCGCACCGAGACGCTGATCCGCAGTCTCAAGCGCTCCGGGAGCGACTATTCCGAGGTGTTCATCAAGGGGCCGGAGACCGAGGCGATCGGGCGGCTCGTGCTCGATGACTATTCGGCAACGCTCTTCTCGAGTTCGCCCCAGACCTTTGCCGCCATCGATGCCGAGATCGCGCGCGGGCACCAGCTCGCCGATGCCATCGAGCGCATCGCTCATCCCACCCGCTGACACCCCATCACCAAAGGATCCCTATCTCCATGCCTCTCCACCTCGTCACCCCCTTCGACCGGACCGACCCGTCCGAAGACGAACAGCCCGTCAGCCAGCCAGTCCAGACCTTGCGCTCGCGCATGGCCGATGGCTGCTACATCCTGCTTCGCGGCTGCCTGTTTCTCGGCTCATCCTACCTGATGGCACTGGGCCTGCCGCTGCTGTTCTTCCTGCTGTTGTCGGGCGGCAATCCCGATGCCTTCTTCGCCCATGTCGCCAATCTCGGTGACCGCTTCCTGGCGGCCGACCTCGCACGGCGCGTGACCTTCCTCGGCCAGTGCAAGTTCGTTCTGATCGGTCTCGCGACGCTCGTCGTCGTGTGGCGCATGCCGCGCTTCATCCGCGACCTCGACCGCGAACTCTCGGGAGAAAAGCTGTGAAGAACATTCTGGCAACATCGAGCCTGCGGGGGCGGCTTTCAGCGATCAATCTCACCGCTGTCGTGGTCGGCGCTGGCATGGTCAGTCAGGTTCTGTGGGGTGTCTGGGCGACGGACAAGCTGCTCACCCTGGAAAAACGCGAGGTCGTCACGGTCCAGCTGAGCCGGATCATGGGCGACTTCATCGAAGCCGAAGCGCGTGCCGGTCGGCCGCCTGAAGAAACCAGACTGCGCGTCCAGGCCTACCTCAAGGCCGTGGAAGCCTCGGTACAGAAGCTCGGCCGCGAAGGCCGGACAGTTCTGGTTGCCGAAGCAGTGGTCGCCGGGAGCACGCCGGACCTGACCGGGTCTGTGCGTGCCGACGTCGTGCGCCGCATGGGAGCCCTTCCCGATGCTGCCCGCTGATCTCTTGATCCGCTCAGCATCGGCGCGCCGGCTCGTGCTTTGGGGCGTGCTCGGCGCCGGGGCACTGGCGCTCTCCTCGCTTGCCGCCTTCGCGCAGGGCCATGCGCTCATGATCAATGTGAGCCCCAGCCTGCCCTACTGGGCCATCTGGGTCACGCGAGGGGCACCCGTGCATCGCGGGGACATCATCCTGTTCGAACCGCCCACCTCGCCTTTGTTGGTCAAGCATTTCGGGGCGAAGCCCAAGCCGTTCGGCAAGCGTGTGAGCGGTGTTCCGGGCGACATCATCACCGAGCAAAACCGGATCTACTTCGTCAACGGTGAGGCCGTGGCCAAGGCCAAGCTTGAGAGCCGCTTTGGCGAACCGCTGGCGCTTGGACCTACGGGGCGCGTGCCGCAAGGCTGCTATTTCGTCACCAGCGAACACATGGATGGCTTCGACAGCCGCTATGCCGCGATCGGTTGGATCTGTGGCCAGCGCATTCTCGGGGTCGGGAGGCCGATCCTGTGAGGCTCCTCACTTTTCCCGTTTGCGCCACTGCGCTGGCGCTGGCCATCGCACCACAGGCAATGGCCCGCGATTACGGCCAGCACGGCGCGGTATGGCCGGTCATTGAACCGGACCTGCTTCAGCAGATCCATGCCAGGCTCACCCAGCTTGAGAAGACCGGAGAAACGGCCCGCCTCAACGAAGAGCTGAAGCGGCGGACCATCGCCCGGGTCAACCGGCCAGAGCCTGTTGCTAGCGTTACCATCGCCTCGGCGCTGCGCAGCTGGCGCTTCGATCCGACGATCACCGTCGAGCGCGATATTGCCGACGACAAGGGCCGGCTCATCATTGCCGCAGGCACGCGGGTCAATCCGCTCGATACCGTGCCGCTCCGGGCTCCCCTCGTCTTTCTCGATGGCGACGACCCGGCACAGCTCGCTTGGGCCACCCGCCGCTATGCCAGCACAAAGGCGAAGCTCATCCTCGTAGCCGGTGCCCCGCTCGAACTCATGAAAGCCCGTCAGCGGCGCTTCTACTTCGATCAGGGCGGCACGCTGGTGAAACACTTCGGCATTCGCGCGGTGCCCGCAACCGTCGAGCAGCAGGGCCGCGCGCTCGTCATCACCGAACAGCCCGTGCCTCTCAAGGAGCGTGCGCCGTCATGAGCAAGAAAAAACGCCTTCTGTCATGGCTTTGCGGAGCACTTCTGCTCACCAGCCTGAGCGTCGTGTCCAGTGCTCCTGCCCAGGCTGCGGCCGGCCCCGGGCGCTGCACTGGCAAGTTCGTCAATCCGATCACGGACATCTGCTGGTCGTGCCTGTTTCCGATCTCGATCGGTGGCCTGAAGATATGGCCGTCGAGCCGTCCCGATCCGAGCAACCCGGCTCTCCCTGTTTGCCTCTGCGGTTTGCGGCCCGGCATCGCCATGGGGTTCTGGGAGCCGGTCCGGCTTGCCGACGTCAGCATGAAGCCATGGTGCTTCGTCAATCTCGGCGGGATGAAGCTCGATCCGGGATTCGACATCGGCTTCAAGTCGATGGCGGGGCCATCGGCGGTTGGCGGCAACACCCAGTACAACTCGCAGTGGCATGTCCACTGGTATGCCTATCCGCTGATCTACTGGATGGAGATCGTCGCCGATTTCCTGTGCCTCGAGTCCGGCTCGATCGACATCCTCTACATCACCGAGATTGATCCGCTGTGGCAGGACAGCGAGCTAACCGCGATCATCAATCCCGAGGCGGTCCTCTTCGCCAATCCCTTGGCGCTTGCCGCATGTGCAGCGGACTGCGTGGCGGCAACGGCCAAGCTGCCGACTGACGAGCTGTTCTGGTGCGCGGGCTGCCAGGGCACGATGTATCCGCTCAACGGCAATGTCTCGGCAACGATCGGCCATGTGCAGGCATCGCGGCTCGCGCTCGCCCGCTTCTCCTACAAGCTCCACCGCGAGCTCGTCGCTTGGGGGACGATGGGCAGCAAAGGGCTTTGCGGCAAGTACTTGATGCCGGTGATGCGCAAGCAGCAGTACCGCTTCCAGGCCACCAATCCCAATCCGCAGACCAAGGGCCGCTACGCCTGCGCGCCCATTGGTGCCTCCACCACCTTCATGTCGGCAGGCCAGGTCTATCCCGCCATTGGCGAGGACATGGGCTACCTGGTCTGGCGCAAGCGGAATTGCTGCGCGCTATGAACAAACTTCCTCACCTTCTTGTAGTCGCGTCGCTTTCCAGCCTTGCTGCTTTGGCTGGCGCCTCGGCGCAGACGGCCGAACCGGACCTTGATCTGGCCGCTATTCGGGCTCGGGCCAGTGCGGGCGCCGGCGATGCCGACGCGCTGTCCGCCGATGCCCGCGCCAGAGCCGAAGCCCTCGCGCGGGAAGCGAGGACCAGCTCCGACGAGGCCGAGGCGCACGCCCGCCGCTACAACCGTGAGGCTGCAGCGAACGCGAAGCCTGGTGAGGCCAGCACGTTCGATTTTGACCGGATGGTGGCCGATGCCGGCGCCATGACCAGCGAAGGCATGGGCGAGGCGCCGAGGTTCATCGCCTTTGCTTCGCTATCGATGCCGCCTGCAGCGCTGCGTGCGATGATCGACGACGTGACCAAGGCTGGCGGTGTTGTTGCCTTGCGCGGGCTGCCCGGCAACAGCGCCAAGGCTCTCACGGCGGCATTGGCCAAAGTTGCCAAGCCCGGCGAGCAACTGGACGGCGTCGGCATCGACCCGCGACTGTTCCGCGCCTTCGGGATCGAGGCGGTGCCCACCTACGTCGTCACCAGCAGCGACTTCGATCTGTGCGACGGGTTCGACTGCCGGACGCAAGTTCCGCCGCACGACCGGATGAGCGGCAATGTCAGCGCAGCTTACGCGCTCGAGACCTTCGCGCGCGGCGGCGGGCCCGGCGCTTTGCTCGCCGCCCAGCACCTCGCCCGTCTTGAAAGGCAGGTTCCATGAAACGACCAGTCATCTCTCTCGCTGGCGTGGGCGCGCTTCTTCTCGCCCTCGCCGGCCCGCTCTACGCCCAGACTACAACCGATGCGTCGAAGGCCGACGGCAAGGCTTTCGGGCGGGACAAGACAGCCGCGGCGCAAAGCGCGGCAACGACGAACCCGGATGCAAACCGTATCCCCAATTTCGGCGGCACGCCGAGCCAGTCGGGTTACTTCGACGATCCTGACCGGATGAGCCGCGAAGCGGCGAGCCAGGCGACGACCAACACCGGCTACAAGGCCATGCGGGATTCGATGGACCGGCGCGCCCGGTTTGCGCCGCAGGATCTCGATGCAACGATCGCGCGCAGCAATGTGATCAGCGATGACCCGCTCGCCTATACGAGCGGAATGGCCATCGGCGGCTCACAGGGACGCTGCGTGCCCTTGCCGCCGGCCAGCGGAACTGCGGCGCGCTACATGGCGACCTGCAATGTTGGCTATACGGCGACACAGGAAACGCGGACCTGCCCCGTGACGTTGACCGCGCGTGTCGAACAGCGGCAGGTCTACGGCTACTACTGTGTTGGTGGCAGCGGTGTGGACCCGGCTTCGGTCTACAATTGCAACCGCTACCCCGCGCCGCAATGCACTGTCACGCAGTCCTATCCGATCAACCTTTGCGATCCTTATTTCGGGATCTACTGGGGCTGTACCTCGGGCGATCTGAGGGTTGATCTCGTCAGTTGCACGTCGCCGGTCGATGGCGCGACGCCCTATACGGTGACAGGCGAGAACGTCGTCACGACCACGCGCGATGAAAGCCAGTGTGCTGGTCTGGCGGCTGATACCTCGTGCCAGCAGGACACCGAGACGTGCACGGACAGCGATCCGGTGACCCGCATCGTCGATGGCATCGCCGTGACGCAGCCGTGCTGGGCGTGGAGCCGCAATTACAGCTGCGCGCAGTTCACCGAGGCACAGGACTGCCAGACACTTGAAGCCACTCCGGGCTGCAAGCTGGTGCGCGAAGACTGCCTCGCGGGCGAGCCCTGCCGCACCTGGGAGCGGGTCTATGATTGCCCCGTTCCAGACCAGCCTGCGAACACCAACCAGTTCATCTGCGACGGCGACGTCTACTGCATCGATGGCTCGTGCGAGACCATCCAGCGCGAGGCCAACGACGAGTTCAAGGACGCGGCCGTCGCCTTGAACGCGATGAACCAGGCGCGCCGCGAATTCGATCCGGACAATCTCACTTTGTTCAAGGGGACCCGGGAAAGCTGCTCGTCCAAAGTCTTCGGCGTGCTCAACTGCTGCAAGGGCAAGGGTTTCCCGCTTATCCCCGGCATCCAGCTGCTCGTGGCGCTGGGCTGCAGCCGCGAGGAGATGCTGCTGCATCAGAAGGATGCGCAGGGTCTGTGCGCCTACGTCGGCACATATTGCTCGTCCTCCTTCCTTGGCGTGTGCCTGACCAAGCGCAAGGTCTACTGCTGCTTTGAATCCAAGCTCTCGCGGATCCTGCAGGAACAGGGTCGCCAGCAGCTGAACAAGCCCTGGGGCAAGCCGAAGACCGAGCAATGCCAGGGCTTCACCATCGACGAGTTTGCTCGGCTCGACCTCTCGAAAATGGATTTCAGCGAGGTCTATGCCGAGTTCACCGACGCCGCCCGCCTGCCTGACGAGCTGCAGGCAACCCAGGACATCCAACAGAAGATCGAGGACTACTATGCCCGCACCCGCCAGTAAGGTCGCGTGGCGGCTGCTTGCCGCCTGTGCGATTGCCAATTCCGTTTGCCAGCTTTCTCCGGCGACCGCCCAGCCGGTCGCAAGCCGGACCGATGCGCCTCCCAGCGCACAATCGGCCGAGCGCCAGGATAGCTTCTATTGCGAGGAGCGGCGGCTCGGATACTGGTTCTACTGCGAGCGGCCCAAGACGCCGGAGCAGAATTCGCCCTCGCCAGCGCCTGCGGCCAGCGCGACCAGCCAACTTGATGCGATCACGGCGACCTTGCGCGAACTGAAGGCCAAGGCGATCCTCGAGCCGACGCCAGCGAATGTAACGGCCTATATCCGCTTCCAGCGCGCCCAGCTCGACCGCGCGTCGCTCTTCAGCGACGTCTGGCAGCGGGCGATCTGGCAGGATCCCGAGCTCGACTACACGCTGCAGCGCCCGGTCTCGACGCTTGGCAAGCGCCAGTGGCAGGATTCGCGAAGCGCGGAACGCAACGCCGCGATGGCCCAGCTTTCCGAGCGTTACGGGCTCTTCTACTTCTTCGCCCAGAGCTGCGGCGCTTGCGAAGTCATGTCGCCGATCGTGCAGAGCGTTGCCTCGACCTGGCATATCGCGGTGCGCGCGATTTCGACCGATGGCGGCCCGTCGCGGCATTTCCCGAACTACACGGTCGAGACCAACCAGCGCAGCCGCATGGGGCTCGAGCCCAAGATCACGCCAGCGGTCGTGCTCTGGGACGCGCAGACCGGCCGCCCCATCCCGATCGGCTACGGCGTCATGAGCGCCGACGAGCTGCAGGACCGGATTTACCTCCTCACATCGAAGGAAGCTGGACGTGACTATTAGGATAAAAAGAGCCGTCGCTGCGATCCTTGCAGCCACCCTTCCCCTCACCCTCCCGCTATCTGGCGCATCGGCCGACGTCGGCAGTTCGATGGACTCGTTTCTTAACGACGTCGGGGGCGCTGCCAACGTCAACGGACCTACCGCGTTCCAGGGGCAGTCGGCCGGCTATTACAGCCTCGGCAATGTCTGGACGCGGTTCCCGCAGAAGACGACCAACATCGCCAATCTGCAGCTGCCGCGCGCCCGCGCCGGTTGCGGCGGCATCGACATCTTTGCCGGGTCCTTCAGCTTCATCAACGCGAGCGAGATCGTCGCGATGCTGAAGGCAGTCGCGAACAACGCTGTCGGTTTTGCCTTCAGCCTGGCGATCGACACGGTCTGCCCGGAATGCTCGAAGATCATGCAGGAGTTCAGCCAGAAGGCTCAGCTCATGAACAACCTCAACATCAACTCCTGCGAAATGGCGCAGGGTCTGGTGGGCGGGATCTGGCCGAAGGGCGACCTTGCCGACAAGGCGATCTGCGAAGCGATCGGCAACTCCGAAGGGATCTTCACCGACTATGCCGCGGCCAAGCATGGGTGCGGCACCCGGGGGCAGCGATCGAGCACGACCGCGCAAGGCTCGGGCAAGTATGACGACGTCAATCCCGGGGTGCCGCGAAACTACACCTGGACGATCCTGAAGAAGTCGGCGTTCTTCTCGCCAGGCGGCCGGTTCGACGAAGAGCTCGCCGAATATGCGATGACGCTGCTCGGCACGATAATATACGTGCCCCCAAAGGACGATGAGCCGGGCAAGTTCGTGCCAATCGTCGGCGAAGCCTCGTCCACCCTCGTGACTTCGCTGCTGGATGGCACGGCGAATGGCAACGTCCTTATCTTTGACTGCGATGAGCCGGAAAAGTGCCTCAACCCGGGCTTCAAGTCGCTGAGCCTGCCGGCATCGAAAGCGCTGCGGCCGCGCGTGGCTGCGCTCATCGGCGGGATGGTTCAGGCCATCCGGGACGACACCGCGATCAGCGAAGAGCAGAAGGAACTGCTGCAAGTCGCGTCCATCCCGCTCTACAAGATCCTGACCGTCCAGGCGGCCTATGGCCGGGGCATGCCGACCGACGACCGGGAGACCCTGGCCGAGATCGCCAGTGTCGACCTGCTGTTTGCCGTGCTCGACAGGATCGTCAGCGAGGCGGGCCGCTCGATGTCGAGCTTCATCGGGGCGGACGAAGCCAAGATCGCGATGTGGCAGAATCAGGTCAATGTCGTGCGTCAGGCGCTCGCTGACCGGCAGGTCAACACGCATCTCAAGGTCAATGCTGTGCTGCAGATCGTTGAGAAGACGGCGTTCATCGAGAACGTGCTGGCTGCCTCGATGTCGCCCGGAATGGCCGCATCGCTGGACTGGTCGCGCGGCGTCCAGAGCCGCGCCCTCACCCACTGACCGGACCAACCACATCCAGGCGGGACAACAGATATGGTCGAGATTTTCACGGTCGGCGGCGGGGACTATTTGGTCAACGTCTTCCAGGCGGTCGCCGCCTGGACCGGCAACGGGGGCTACAAGAGCCTGCTCCAGGTGGTGATGGTAATGGGGCTTGGCCTGTCCGCCCTCACCCTTGCGTTCAATCAGGACTGGCGCGCCTGGATCAACTGGTTCCTAGGCGCAACGCTCATTTACTCCTGCCTCATGGTGCCGCGGCTCGATGTCCATGTGACCGACCGGCTCAACCCGAGCCTTGCCCCGGCCAATGTCAGCAACGTGCCGTTGGGTCTTGCGTTGATGGCGAGCTTTACCAGCCAGGTCGGCGACTATCTGACGGGCTCGGCAGAAGTGGTGTTTGGCCTGCCCGGTGATCTCAACTATTCGAAAAACGGGATGATCTACGGCGCGCGGCTCTACGATGCGACCCGGTCCTTGCGGATTTCCGATCCGGAGTTTGCTGCCAATCTCGACGAGCATTTCCGGCAATGCGTGTTCTACGACGTCCTGCTCGGCCGCTACTCGATGAAGGAGCTGGCGGAAACCGGCGACATCTGGGCGACGATCGCGCCGGGCAGTCAGGCGCGCGCGCAGCGGTTCCTGACCCGGGATGCCATTTCAGGCCAGGTGAGTTCGAACATCGTGACCTGCCGCGAGGCCTATGACACGCTCAATGCGCAGTGGGCTGGCCTCGTCGATGCGATGGGATCGGTGTTTGGCCGTCAGCTTTACCCCAACCAGACGGCCGCGCTCGCCAAGGCGAAGCTCTTTGCCGACCTGCCGGTGGCCTATCAGTACCTCACCGGCGTCTCGGCCAACGCGACCGAAATCTTCAAGCAGACGCTGACCATCAACGCGATGAGCCAGGCCATGCATTCGATGTCAGGCACCAGCGGCGCGGGCAATGTCGACGTCTACGCCCAGACCCGCGCCGACATTCAGACCGAGCGGACCTATGGCTCGATTGCGAGCAACGCGATGAAGTGGGTCCCGCTCCTGAACCTCGTGCTGACCGTGCTGTTCTACGCCCTCTTCCCGGTCCTGTTTCCCCTGTTCCTGCTTCCCAAGACCGGGCCTGTCGCACTCAAGGGCTACGTTGTTGAAGGACAGTTCACAGGAGCCGTAAGGCGACATCCAGCTTTACGAGGTGTCGCCTTGGCCTGATCGATTTCCCGGCGGATGGTCTTCCGG